>CAZVOD010000032.1:0-45188 GCA_964628385.1 uncultured Saprospiraceae bacterium | reverse complement strand
CGCAAAGAAAAAAGCGCTTCGCCTTGCTGCACAAGCCTTTGCCTTCAACTATAAACCCACAGTCTTAAACAACTTAGTAGAATAAAATTCAACACAGCGTTAAATAAAAAGATTTTTCGTTAATGACCCAGAAAGAAGGATTCACTCTCATGATCGCTGATGACCATCAGCTTATATTAGATGGCTTCAAGCTTATTTTTGAATCAGAAACTGATGTATCCATCATTGCAACAGCAACAGACGGCTTTGAATTGATTGAAAAACTCGTTGATATAGAACCTGATGTGATTATGCTGGATATCAACATGCCTAACCTCGATGGCCTCAAGGCTCTTAAAGAGATAAAAAAAATGAAGAAAAAAGCAGCTGTACTGATCGTATCCAATCACGATGATCATAGGCTGGTATATGAATTATACAGCATGGGGGCCAGAGGATATATTCTGAAAACAGACCCAAAAGAAGAATTAATTAAAGCAGTAAAAATAGTAGCACAAGGCGGCGACTATTTTAATGCTAATGTCAGAAAAAAGATACAGGAAATGCCTAAGGGGGAAAAAACAACACCTCAGAATGAATATGATGACAATAGTGTACTTATTTCGTTGACGACTAGAGAGATTGATATTCTCAAGTTCATCTTTATGGAATATTCTGGAAAAGAAATTGCTAAAAAGCTCAAAATCAGCCAGGATACTGTTAATACCCATATCAAAAATTTAAGGAAAAAAACCAACACCAAAAACAGAATTGGATTGGTAAAATTTGCACTCGATAACAATATAATAGCCTCATAATCATTAAGTTAACTCCAATTTTCAAAACCACCATTTTTGGTGATTTTACCTCTACCTATTTTTTCCTGCATTCTATTTGTTACTTTTATGAAAAATAGCCAAGAACCTTTGTAAAAAATTGGCTCCAAAAAACTGGATCGAATTGATTATAAAAAAACCCGGATGAGACCTTACTCATTCAGGGTTTTTATTTAGCTTTATTTTATGTGCCTAAGCGATAAATTAAAACATATCCAGTGCGAATCGTGCTTCTTCACTCATCATTTTCTTATTCCATGGAGGATCAAAAACCACACTTAAATCTACATCTTCTACTCCGTCTACAGCAAGCACCTTTTCTTGTACTTCCATCGGTAAAGATTCTGCCACAGGACAGGCAGGCGAAGTTAAGGTCATTTTTAACTTAACCATACCCTTATCATCAGCTATAACTTCATAAATCAACCCCAGCTCATAAATGTCCACTGGTATTTCCGGATCGTATACCGTTTTTATTTGATCTATGATTTTTTCTTCAAGCACTTTATTATTCATTTACCTCAATTTTGAGCATTAAAAGCAATACCGTACATCTTCATTTGCTTCACCATACTCACCAATCCATTAGAGCGAGTTGGAGAAAGATGCTCCTTCAAGCCGATCTTATCAATAAAATACAGATCAGTTCTGGCAATATCTTCCGGTTTTTGCCCAGACAATACCCTGATTAGCAAAGCAATAATTCCCTTGGTAATGATTGCATCACTATCAGCGGTGAAGTCAACATTACCATTGTGGTAATCAGCATTGAGCCACACCTGGCTTTGGCATCCTTTAATTAGATGTTCCTCATTCTTCAGAGATTCATCTATTAAAGGAAGCTGCTTTCCAAGGTCTATAATGTATTCATATTTATCCATCCAATCACTAAAGAGCTCAAACTCGCTTATAATCTCATCTTGGATATTATTGATTCTCATTATAAAGCTTTTTCAGTTTTACTTATATTATTTGAGCATTCTAACAGCTCTTTTCACGCCTTCTACTAGGTTATCTATCTCTTCCTTTGTATTATAAACTGCAAAAGAAGCTCTTACTGTACCAGGAATACCATATTGATCCATTAACGGTTGAGTACAGTGATGCCCGGTACGCACGGCAATACCTAATTTATCCAGTATTGCTCCGACATCATAAGGGTGTGTACCATCCACGAGAAAAGAGATTACGCTGGCTTTGTTATCAGCTTGCCCTATAATTCTTAAGCCATCAATCGCTGAAAGCTTTTCCGTTCCGTATTCCAAAAGCTCATGCTCATGCTCTTTAATTGCCTGATGGCTAAGTTCATTCATATAATCAACCGCGGCTTTTAAACCAATAGCTCCCGAAATATCAGGTGTGCCAGCTTCAAATTTAAAAGGAAGCTCGTTAAAAGTCGTTTTCTCAAAAGTCACGGTTTTGATCATCTCACCTCCCCCGTGATAAGGCGGCATTTGCTCTAACCACTTCTCTTTACCATATAAAATACCTATTCCTGTAGGACCAAACATCTTATGGCCTGAAAAGACATAGAAATCAGCATCTAATGCCTGTACATCAAGCTTTTCGTGGGGTGTCGCCTGGGCACCATCCACCAAGACCGGAATGTCTTTTTCATGAGCAGCCTCTATAATCTCTTTCACCGGGTTGATCGTTCCCAATGTATTGGAGATATGCACCACAGCAATAATCTTTGTCTTTGGATTGAGTAACCGGTAGAACTCTTCCATAACGAGCTCTCCCTTATCATTGACAGGGATAACTTTTAAGTTAGCCTGTTGCTGCTCACAGATTAATTGCCAGGGAACAATATTTGAATGGTGCTCCATTGCAGAAATAAGCACTTCATCTCCTGGCTTCAAAAATTTTCTGCCGTAGGAAGAAGCGACAAGGTTTATGCTTTCCGTAGCACCCCTGGTAAATATAATCTCTTTGTCGGAAGAAGCATTTATAAAGTCTCTTACGGCTGTTCTCGCTGCTTCGAAAGCAGAAGTTGCCTCTTGACTCAGCTGATAAAACCCTCTATGTACGTTAGCATGTTGATTTTGGTAATAATTGTCAACTGCTTGAATTACCTGCATCGGTTTCTGACTAGAGGCAGCACTATCTAAAAAGATGATGGGCTTTCCATTCATATCTTTTGATAGCAAGGGAAAGTCGGCTCTGATCTTTATTAGATCAAGCTTTATTTTATTTATGATATTGTTATCCATTCTGTTTCTTGTTTTAAAGAACTACCTCCTGGCCATCGCATTACTTTCAGATTGGTTAATAATCCGCTCTGACAAAAACATTTAAACCAATCTTTGCCTAATCATAGCTTCTGCTTCGTCTTTCACAGCGTCTAGTTTGAACGCTTCCAATACTTCGACCATAAAAGCAAATTGCAAAAGAGATTTAGCATCTTCTGTTGATAGTCCTCTACTGCGTAAATAATAAATAGAACCTTCATCTAACTGCCCGATGGTGGCTCCGTGGCTACATTTCACATCATCAGCAAAAATTTCCAACTGAGGCTTGGAATCCATTTTAGCAGTTTCAGAAAGTACCAGGCTGCTATTTTGCTGAAACGCATTTGTTTTCTGAGCATCCTGGCGAACCATTACTTTTCCATTAAAAACACCAACCGCTTTGTCGGTTAATATCCCTTTGTAGAATTCATTACTATCGCAATGAGGAAAAGCATGATCTATGAACGTTTGATTATCAATATGCTGATCTTTCTTGCCCAGGTAAAGACCATACATATTAGTGTTTATGTTCTGATCTTTCAGGAAGACGCTCAAATTGTTTCTTACTATTCTTCCCCCCAAATCTATTACATACGAAGAAAATGTGCTGTCTCTGTGCTGTTCTACTTCGGTATTAGTTACCTGAAAGCTTCCTTTGTGCAAATCCTGTACTTTATACAAAGCCACATGCGCATTTTTCTCTACAGTAATTCTGTTTGTAGAATTTACGAAATACGGAATACTTTCGTTGTAATCATGATCTCTGTATGACTCAATCAAAGTGACCTGTGCCCCCTGCTTTGCATGAACAATATGCTGCGGAGCCGCCATGTAAGACTGCTCAACATTGGAACGCTGCAAATATAAAAAGTGGAATGGACGGGCTACTTCTACATTTTTTTCTACAGAAATAATAAAACCATTTTTTGCAAAAGCGGTATTGAGGGTAACTAAAGTTTTACCAGCATCAGTCTGCCAGCTCTTCAGTTGCTTTTCTACATTATCTTTTAGACTTTTATCCAATAGAGCTTCACTGATGGATTTTACAACTACACCATCGGGAAGATCACTCAAATCAGAAAGCTCAGGTTGAAACTGACCATTTACAAAAACCAACAAATAAGGATTAGCTTCCGGTAAAGCAAACCGAGCTACTTCTTCCCTGCTTACAGTCGTCATCTTACCCTCTTTGTAAGAGGGAGCAAACACTCTGGTCAGGGCCGTGTACTTCCAATCTTCGTCTCGTCTCGTAGGAAACTTCATTCCCTGTACTTTTTCTACTGCCTCTTTTCTTATGGCAAACAAAGGAAGAGATTTAGCACCATTGAGACTTTGCACCTCTTCGGTAAAGAGGTCCATGAAATATTGTTTAGTATCTTCAAATTTATCTTGAGTAACGATAGACATAAAAAATAATTTTGGCTTTGAAAAATAATTAGATAGCGTTCTCTACTTCCGCTTTCACCCAGTCGTAACCTTGATCTTCTAACTTCATTGCCAATGTCTTGTCGCCTGACTTTACGATCCTACCATTAAAGAGAACATGAACGAAATCAGGCTCTATGTAATTCAACAAGCGCTGATAGTGAGTAATAACAATAAAAGAGCGATCTTTGCTCCTCAGTTGATTAACTGCATTAGCAACCACTTTCAAAGCATCAATATCTAACCCTGAGTCAGTCTCATCCAGAATAGCTAGCTTAGGATCGAGAACTGCCATCTGTAGCATCTCATTTCTCTTCTTTTCTCCTCCTGAAAACCCTTCGTTGAGAGAACGCTGCAACAGCTTTTCATCCAGGCCTACCAATTGTGCTTTTTCCTTCAATAACTTGAGCATCTGAAGAGAATTTAACGCTCCCTGTCCGCGAGCTTCCCGCACAGAATTAACAGTTTGCTTTAGGAAATTGGCGTTACTTACACCAGGAATTTCTACCGGATACTGAAAAGCGAGAAAAATTCCTGCATGTGCCCGCTCGTCAACCTCCATTTCGAACAAATCCTCTCCATTATAATTTATTGATCCTCCTTCCACTTCGAAGGCTTCTCTTCCGGCCAAAACATGAGCTAAGGTACTTTTACCTGAGCCATTAGGCCCCATGATAGCATGAACTTCTCCAGGATTTACATCAAGATTTATGCCGTTGAGAATTTGTTTTTCCTCAACAGAAACTTTAAGGTTTTCTATGCTAAGCATTGTGATGTTGTTTCTTTTTTTTGTTAAAAATGCCACTTTTGAAATCAATCCTAAAAAGACATCTCAGGATAATTATCCCACACTTCCTTCCAGGCTTATAGCAAGTAGTTTTTGTGCCTCTACCGCAAATTCCATTGGTAACTCATTCAGTACTTCCTTAGCAAATCCATTAACTATCATACTGATAGCATCTTCTTCACTTAACCCTCTTTGCTGGCAATAGTACAATTGATCTTCTCCAATCTTTGAAGTAGTCGCCTCATGTTCTACTTTAGCGGTGCTATTTTCTACTTCGAGGTATGGAAAAGTGTGTGCACCACAACGATCTCCCATTAGCATAGAATCACACTGTGAGAAATTTCTTGCTCCTTCTGCCTTTTTGGCAATTTTTACCAAACCTCTGTATGAATTATTACTTGTACCAGCCGAAATACCTTTTGATATGATAGTACTGCTGGTATTTTTGCCCAAATGGATCATTTTGGTACCTGTATCAGCTTGCTGCTTGTTGTTGGTTACGGCTACAGAGTAGAACTCTCCGATAGAGTTATCACCTTTCAAGATACAGCTTGGATATTTCCAGGTTACTGCTGACCCCGTTTCTACCTGTGTCCAGGAAATTTTTGAATTCTTACCGTCACAAAGACCTCGCTTGGTTACAAAATTGTATACACCTCCTTTGCCATTTTTGTCTCCAGGGTACCAGTTTTGAACAGTAGAATACTTAATCTGCGCATTTTCCAAGGCAACCAATTCTACTACCGCTGCGTGAAGTTGATTTTCGTCTCTGATAGGCGCTGTACAGCCTTCCAGGTAACTCACATAACTTGACTCATCTGCAATTACTAGCGTACGTTCGAACTGTCCTGTATTAGCAGCATTAATACGGAAGTACGTTGATAATTCCATAGGACAACGTACGCCTTTAGGAATATAGCAGAAAGACCCATCGCTGAATACTGCCGAGTTCAAGGCTGTAAAATAATTATCAGTGTAAGGCACGACTGAGCCAATATATTTTTCAACTAGCTCAGGATGATCCTGAACTGCTTCGCTGAAAGAACAAAAGATAATACCCAGTTCACTAAGTTTCTCCTTGAAAGTTGTCTTAATAGATACACTGTCAATCACCGCATCTACAGCAACACCTGCCAAAACCTTCTGCTCACCCAGTGGAACCCCTAGTCGCTCAAATGTGCGCAGCAGCTCAGGATCAGCTTCATCCAGGCTATTTAGGGTAGGACGTTTTTTGGGCGCAGCATAATAAATAATGTCCTGATAGTCAATTGGTTTGTAGTCTACATTGGACCAACCCGGCTCTTTCATAGTCTGCCAATGCCTGAAAGCCTTCAAGCGGAACTCAAGCATAAACTCGGGTTCATTTTTCTTTGCTGAAATTTGGCGAACTATATCTTCATTCAACCCTTTTGGAAGAGTCTCCATTTCAATATCACTCGTGAATCCATACTTATATTCACTGCCCGTGTGGGCTTCCAGCGTTTTCATTGATTCGCTCATACTGTCTTCTTTTTTTATAACTGTTTTTATAAAGACTGAATCTAAATAAAGCTACAACTTATACAAAAATAACCTTAAATGGTTTATAGGATCAATTTTTCCTAACAATTATTTGACCCTGCATACCTAATTTTAGGTAATTACTATCTAACAACAAGGTTGTTAATTTATGGTTCGTCATAATTTATGCTGAATAACAGCTACTTGAAAATATAACTGTACAATGATGAATCAAATAATCTCTTTCAATAGTATAACAGTATATGCTTGATTATTCAACCATTAGGATAGCGTAACCAGTCAACATTACGTAATTAATCTGAGCTGCAACAGGAGAAGAAAAAGAAGGAAAAATTAAAACGGGTAGCTTTTGCATAAGAATGACTCTATTCTCGACACTTCTAGCTTTTTAAGAGCGTACACCACAGTATGAAACATTTGATTTGACAATGAGCAGCAATTATCTTTAGATAAAAAAGCCTTTCAAAATTTAATCCAGACGCTGTAGCGACGACCACACCTTGTCAAACTATAATTAAGCCAGTTCGCCTGATTGATAAAACCGGTTGGCGAATTGAAGTAAAACTTCGTATATTACAAATACTTAGAATACTTATTACACTGATAGTTAAAAACTGACATCAATACTTATCCTGAACAAAGACTTATTGCTATGAGATTTCTAATCCCGTTCACTACTGCATTTTTTTTTATTTTCTCTTTTGTGAGAGCAGATCAGCAATTTCTTGCCTGGTCATCAAAAGCTGCTGCGCTTACCATACCAGAAGAGCGTTCCGTCAAATTTTCCAATTTTGAGCATCAGGGGCTTCAACATATCTATCTCATCGAAGGGCCTGATGAAGAAGATATTATCCTGAGCAATCAAAGTAAGCAACCTGTAAGAGTCCGCTTATTCTGGTTAAATGGAAAAAAGGCTTCCGAATGGATCAACCTTGCTCCCGGAGAAGAACTTTTACCCGCGAATATTTTTGCTGATATTTCTTCTATTAACACAGAGCAAGACAGATGGGATGCTGTAACCAGGTTCCTTGCTGAGTGTAAAGCCAGTGAAGTTGATGACCCAGAAGAGAGAGCCCGGCAACAATACGAGAGAATCAGAGCAAAAGAAGCGGGTACAGTCAAAAATTACGATGGAATTACTTTTAATAAACCCGTTTGGATATCTGTTAATGCTGATCAACTAGACATTGAGTGGAGCTCCAGGTATCCTATAAAAAGTGTTGTGGTCAAAAACCTCACTTTAGGTAACGTAATCCTGGATGTTGAAGGACTCAACTTTTACAGATTACACTTTGGCGCTCTTGACAAAGAGGTAAAAAAACAGCTGATAGAAGGCCAGAATTACGAACTCACTGTGGCCGTTACAGATAGGGCCGGAAAGCGCCGGGAGGCTTCTACCAGATTTATGATTAACAAAGCATTGACTTTTGACCCGTTCGTCAGCAGTAATTTTTCAAAAGACCAGCTAGAGTTAAGGTGGTCTTCACAGTATTTAATAACAGAGGTAGGCTTTCTCAATAAAAATTTAGGCGATACCCTTTATAATAGCTCTGATGTAGAAGAATTGAAAAAATTAAAGAAGTTTGAGCTTAATGGTCAGGTTACTTATCAATTGGACCAGGAGCTACTCGCGGCAAAATCAAATTTATTAAAAAGAGGAGATTCTTACGAGCTGATTGTTTCTATAAGTGACTCTGATGGCGTAAAGCGTATTTTTGCCAAACCCTTTTATTGCATGAGCATTGAAGAGACTTTACTTTTTATATTTTTGAATGATGACGAAGCTTATTCCAGTCTGATGAGCTTCGTGGAAGGTACACAGGAGCTCAGAACTACAAAACCATCAATATCTTCCTCCCCATCCCGTTCGTCAGATATTGCAGAAAATACGGAGGAAGATGAGCCAAGCCTTAAAGAATCAGGCCTTTTGGTCGTTGATGAAACTATTAATAAGCAGCCAGATTCAACGACATTGCCCGAAGCCCCAATAGTGGAAAAGGCTATGCCTATGCCTGATGAAACACCAGAAAGCTCATCAACACCTGATGAAATAACAGAACAGACTATAAAGGGAGGGGGCAAGGATCTTGAGGTAATGCCAGATATTTTTGCACCTTCGACAGAAAAACTGATTTTTTCCAAAACTTTTGATACCGACGGAGAAAGCACCAATTCTGACTCTAATATTAGAGTAATATCCAGTAATCTCACTACAAACAGAAAGGGAGAAGAAAATAGTGCTTACAGCTTTGACGGAGCAGAAGACTTCTTGATGATAAGCCTTGAAGATAATTTTACAATTGATAACAATACGCCTTATACTCTGGCTTTATGGATAAAAACAGAAAATGACAATAGTCCTATCGTTCAACTATTCAGTAAGCAGGAAAATGAAGGTTCATTTTTGTTCAATCTACAGCTAAAATCCAGTCAGCCTGTTTTGGAAACCTGCTCCTATAACATAAGCTGTGAGACACTATACAGTTCCAAAATTGAGCTGAATAATTGGCACCATTTAGCTTTTGTGATGGACGAAGACAATACATTGAAGATTTTTATTGATGGAAATTTGATCCGTGAAAGAGTAATATCACTACAGGCTATATCTTCTCATGCTCCAACGCTACTTTTCGGAAAGAATGCAACCGGAAAAGATTTATTTCAAGGTAAGTTGGATGATATTTATTTTTACAAAAGAGCCCTCTCCGGAGAGGAGATTAGAAATTTTGTAAAGTAGAAACGATCAATTTTTCTGCAGATTTCATTTTTTCAAAGGGGGTATTAAAACAACGTTTTATGATCAACAACATCTAATAAGCAATGGTATACAAAATTAAAAAACTCAAAAGTAAGTTCTCTTGCCTGCGAAAAGAATTTGGAAATTATATGAAAGTTTTTATTTTTGAAAAGCTTTTGAGAGAAATGCATACCTACACAACTTCCTTTTGATAAATAGTTTTTTATAACGAAGGTATAACAATTGGTCTTCTTAAGAAGACCAATTCAATAGTTGCCATATGTAGAGCTTAAATCCCGTTAAAGGTCAACGTAATAATCGTGCCTTCCGTAATACAGCTTTATAAGTTTTAACAGATTAGTACGTCGTACCTCTCTGTTATGATATTTGCTATCCATATCAACAAAATTTAGGCTAAAAAAAACATTCGCACTTGAATGGCCCTAATCGGCTATTGTTAATAGCTATCTAGTATCAGTAGGTAAGCTGTAATGATGGCTGCTGTATTTTTATAAGGAAAGATACAGCCGCTAGGACTGAATTAATTCAAACATACTAAAACTAATTTTTCCCATGAAACACACACATACAATTGGATTACTACTACTATTGCTTTTCTGCTCTTGGCAGCCGCTAAAAGGTAATAAATATATAGAAATGAGAGAACCCCTCAATAAGCAATGGAGTGCAGCTACAAAAACTTACATCAAAGAAGAACTCAATAGCGTGAAAATGCCCTTTTATCCTGAATACAGTAATAGCGTAAAACGCTGGATAAAAAGACACATAACACGCGGTAGTAAGACCTTTGAAGCTATGATGGGAAGGGCAGAATATTACTTTCCCATTTTTGAACATTATTTAGAAAAAGCAGGACTCCCCAGCGAACTCAAGTATCTGGCTATGGTAGAATCAGGGCTTCATCCGTCTATAGAATCACCTGTAGGCGCTGGTGGGCTGTGGCAATTTATGCCGCAAACTGCTAGATTTTATGAGCTGGAGATCAACGAGTGGGTAGACGAGCGGAGGGATCCCTACAAAGCGACAGAATCAGCAGTGAGGCTCTTAAAGGATTTGTATCGCCAATTCAATGACTGGGAATTGGTACTGGCAGCCTATAATTGTGGCCCAGGAAGGGTACGAAGAGCCATAAGAACGGCTGGCTCAAAAAATTATAACCACATTAAAAAGTATTTACCCAATCAAACCAGAGAATATTTAATAAAATATGTAGCTACCACTTTTGTAGGTGAAAAACACGCTACACTAGGCTTAAAGCCTCGCCCCTCAGTGTACAAACAAGATGAAACCAGTGTTATGAAACTCTACAATTGGGTAGGCTTTTCTACGGTTAGCCAAATTTGTAGTATTTCTCTAAAGGTAGTCAGAGACTTAAATCCATCCTACTTAAAAGATATAATCCCAAAAAGCATCGATGGAAATTACTTAGTTATTCCCGATACTTCGGCGCTGACCTTCGAAAATCACCTTAAAGCCACTGGTGTTACTCGCATAGAATATCTTTTTGGCGAGCCAATCCGACCTGAGCCCAAAATGGAATACTGGGTATCAGCTAGCGTCAGACCCAGAAGAACTAGAAGACTTTTGCAATGGAATGTACAAGGCTTCCTTCAATGGGGAAAATTTTGGGGAAAATCTGTCTTTAGTACATTGAAGCTTAGCAACCTATTTGCCTGACATTATGGTTACACTTCCGACATTATAAAAAAAGTAAAAATACCCAGACTATTTCATCTTGTCCTTTTCCTGAGCTTGCTGTAAATTACACAGCAAGCTTTTATCATTTAAAAACACAATTGCAACTGCCTTACAAGGTAAAACCGGTAGAGCTAGCCCGCAGGGTGAATTTATTTTTCATAAAATAAAGCTCACTGCTATTCTATACAAAGAAATGCCTTTCGTAAAACCATGAAATTTATTTTTTCTATCGCGAGCATCAACGTGGATTAAAATTTTGATCCCTGTCATTTTTATACTAGTTTCAGTCATTATACACCATACAAATTTTAAAAATGCAAATTCCAAATACACTTACTATTAACGAAATAAAGTCATTTAATCCTCCTAAAAGAAAATTAATGGGCCCTGGGCCTTCTGATATACATCCCAGGGTAAGCGAAGCCCTTTCCAGACACTGTGTAGGCCATCTTGACCCGACATTCATACAGGTCATGGATGAAATAAAAACGATGACTCAGTATATCTATCAAACAACTAATCAGCTCACTATGGTCCTTTCGGCACCTGGCTCTGCCGGTATGGAAGCATGTGTCGTTAACTTGGTGGAGCCCGGAGATAAAGTTATAGTTTGTCAAAATGGCGTTTTTGGTGGAAGAATGAAAGAAAATGTAGAAAGATGCGGTGGAGAAGTTATCCTTTTGGAAGAAGAATGGGGAAAACCCATAGATCCCAACAAACTGGATGAGTTGTTGGGACTTCATCCGGATACCGTTGCCGTAGGCTTTGTGCATGCCGAAACTTCTACTGGAGCGCGATCTGATGCAGAAGAACTTTGTCACATTGCTAAGAAATATGGCTGCCTTACGATTGTGGATGCAGTAACTTCGTTAGTAGGTATTCCGGTATTAGTAGATAAATGGCAGATCGATGCAATTTATTCTGGAAGCCAAAAATGTCTTTCCTGCACACCAGGGCTTTCTCCCGTTTCTTTTAGTAAAAAAGCAATTCAGAAGATAAAAAAGCGCAAAACTAAAGTACAAAGTTGGTTTTTAGACATGAACCTAATAATGAACTACTGGGGTAATGGAGAACAAAAACGCACTTATCACCATACTGCCCCTGTAAATTCACTTTATGCTATGCATGAAGCTCTCTTTATGGTACGTCAGGAAGGATTGGATAGTAGTTGGGAAAGACATAATCAATACCACAATCACTTGAAAGAAGGGCTTTTAGAGATGGGGTTTACTTTTCTGGTAGAGGAAGCCTACAGGTTACCTCAACTCAACGCAGTTTTCTTACCAGAAGGAATGGACGAAGCCACGCTACGCAGTAAGCTATTAAATGAGTATATGCTTGAAGTTGGTGGAGGCCTGGGAGACCTCGCAGGAAAAATCTGGCGAATTGGTCTGATGGGATACTCAGCCAGAGAAGAAAATGTTACTTATTGCCTTGAAGCCATAAGGAAAGTATTAGCCGCTGCCTGAAAGTGAAGGATAAATCAAAGTCACTTCGAAATTTTATCACTTTAACAACATAACTTATTAAAAACACTTACGATGATCAACGGCTCAAAAAACAGGTATCGAGTACCAGATATTTTTAATGACGCACCAGGCCTTATAGCTGCTGAAAGTTTGAGGCATGGAGGCGTTAGCAGTGAACCTTTTCACTCCTTAAATTTGAGTTATTACACACCGGATAAAAAGGCTAATGTAAAAAAGAACCGACAACTTTTTTTCAACGACCTTGGTATTTCTGAAAAGCAAGTAGCAGGTTCTTTTCAAGTACATCAATCTGCTCTTCTGGTCGTCGATGAGCCAGGACAGTACGATAAATTTGATGCTCTTATAACTAACAGTGCAGGAGTTTTCCTGAGTATTTCAATTGCAGATTGTACGCCAGTTTTGATTTATGACGAAAGAAAAAAAGTAGTAGGTGCTGCTCATGCAGGATGGAAAGGCACTAGTTCTACTATTGCATCTTACACCGTTAAAGCAATGAAAGGGCAATTTGGAAGTAACCCCCTTGATTGTAGGGCTTACATCGGCACCTGTATAGATGCGGACTCTTACGAAGTGGATAATGACGTAGCCCAATATTTTCCCAATAGATTTAAATTGTGGGACCCAGATAGGTCAAAATTCTTACTTAATTTAAAAGAATCCAATAGAGTACAATTAATGCAAGCGGGTATTCCTGATGCACAAATAGAGGTTTCTCCATATTGCACCTATAAAAATAACAGCGATTATTTTTCTCATCGAAAAGAAAAGGGAAAAACAGGTAGAAGCCTTTGCCTTATTGGCTTGAGCTAAGCCCACTCGGAAGGGTCATATATTAGTCTTCTAAATTCTAAAGATGGCCCACCAAAATTTATTAAAAGCCCTGTATCAAGATGAAAGACCCTAAGAAAAGCCAATGCCTGTCCAAGATGTGATCTATCCAGTTGAGGTCTTGCTTTTAATTCTATCAGCACTTTTTCCTCTACAATAAAATCAGCTTTTTTTCTGCCGATTGGCCATGGAATATCTTTATACATTATTTCTTTTTCTATTTCTCTTTCGAAACTAACTCCTTCCTGAGCCAGTTCCCATTCCAATGCCTTTAAGTAAACTGCCTCTTTAAACCCTCCACCCAAAAATTTGTGCACTTCAAAAGAAGCACCAATAACCTTACCGGTGATTTCTTTATATTTTAATGGCTCCAACTTAATAACGTTTTTTTCTTCACAGATCTTCGACCGATTGGTAGATTCCGTCGATTTTATTTACATTTTTAAAATGCCGCCTTTTTCATTAAAAGTCAAAAAATTAATCATAAAAATCTAAAAGTCAAATAATTATATAATAAAATTAGACTCAACTCCAATGCTGTAATTAAACGGGTTATTATTCGTAATCTAAGAAATCTGCCAACCCTAGTAATCTGTGACATAATCAAACTAAAACTTCTTTCTGGTGGCTCCATAATTCCTGGAACTTAGGACTATTCTCCAACAAATCTTCAAAAGTCCCTTCATCAACAATAACCCCCTGTTCCATGACATATACATAATCAAATAATCGTAATAAATGTAACCGATGAAGTGCAGAAACCACTAACTTATCCTTAAATTCCTTAAATAGGTTTTTGTATATGATCAGCTCTGTTCGGGGGTCTACGCTGCTTGTAGGTTCATCCAGTAAGACAATATGACTGTCTTTAGCTGCCAATACTCCTCTAGCTAGTGCAAGGCGCTGTTTTTGTCCTCCGGAAAGGTTTACCCCTCTTTCTTTGATATCTGTTTTTATACCATCCGGCAATTGATGAATAACATCTTCAAAATGAACAGCACGGCATATCCGCTTCATCTCTTTCAAATCATGGAATAGCCCCAGGTTGATATTGTATTCTATGGTATTTTCAAAAATTTCAGGCTCTTGGGGAAAAAGAGTCACATAATTGGAAAGCACGTCTAGGTTAGGGTAGGATACCTGATCTACCTTCAGCTTAGTACCAGCTTGTGCCGGATAAAGTCCCCGGAGCAATGTTAGTAAAGTACTTTTCCCACTACCACTTTCTCCAATTAAAGCAACTTTACTCCCTCTATCGAAAGTTACGTTGATGGTATCTAGGGTTTTCCCCAACTGTTGAGCACCAGATAAGACACGGTGTGAAAAATTAAGGTTTTCAATTTGAATCTTTTTCCACCCCGAAAGTAAATGTTCGTTGGTATCAGGAAGGTGATTATGGTTATAAGCTTCAATGATATTATTCGCAGTCTTTATATCTGTATCAAACCGGACAATTTGATTGTACAAATACGCTATATCGTGAAAAACACTTGTAAATCTTGATACATAACTCATTAAAGTCACCAATCCGCCTATTAGAAAGACTTCACCGGGTTGATAATTCTGATAGATATACCCTACCAGTACAGTGATATATATCGAGACGACACAAAAGTCTACTACAAACCATTTCCATTCATTCACAACTACCTTCTTCATAAATGGTGGCAGCATATCCATTACTTTTTGTTGCAATCCTTTTTCCATTCTTTTTTCCAACCTTAGTGTGATCACTGTTATGATATTAGAAAGGCTGTCAAATAGCGTAGAGGAAACAATATGTTCTTTCTCATTTTTTTCCTTCAAAGCCCTTATGAATGGCCGGTCAAAACGATTGATCACGACAATAATAGCGAGTCCCATCAGTATGGCGATTCCGCCGAATAGTGGAGCAAAATAAATCATCGCAGCAAACGAAAAGAAAAACTTACTAAAGGCATGCATATATCTGAATCCATCCTGAAAGAAGTTTCTGAGAGACTCATAGGCCTTCTGTAGTCGGTTGATCGTAGCACCACTATGGTTGTCTTGGTGCCATTTTACCGGCAGATGCAGGGCCTTGTCGTACAACTCCTCAAGGAAATTTTTACTAATATAAAATGCCAGATTTTGCTCCTTTACTCTTGCCATTCCATGAAAAATCCAGTCGAAGAGCCAAAGTGCAAAGTAAGCAGCTGCGTACATCCAAGTAGACTCCAATATTGCTGCTCCCTTTTCTTGTAACTCATTTATAAATAATCCCCAAATAACCGGATTTAGGGCATCAAAAATATTACTCAAAGCAAACATGGAGTAAATGGAAGCATATTGTTTTCGCCGGCCTGTCGCATATTTCCAAGAAGTACTCATAAGAGAAACATATGGATTCTTTCCAATTTTTATCTTTTTAAACATGCAGATTAATTGAACCGAGTTTGGAAAAAAGATTCAGATGTGTAATACTTTAAAACAAGTGTTACTTCTACTACTATTACTTAGATGCAGATAGCAATCAAACAAAACTGTAGAAGTTTATCTAAAAACAGATAGGCTTTCAAAACCCAATAGGTCAAAAATTAGGGTCTCATAGCTTAAATATTTTGGTATAACCGCTAAACCGAGACTTTTTCATTTTTGTTTCTCACCTTCGACTTATTTCCTTTCGGATTCCAGGTTTTGCTTTTTTACCCTGGCCTGTACAGCTGATTTTACCTCTAACCACCTTTCCTTTAGTAGTACAGGTACCCTGTTGATTACAGCATCGGCTGCTGAAGATGCTTGAGTCTTTAAAGCAGGTACCTTCAAGGCCACAATAGTAGTGACAATCATGAAAAGAACAGCCCCTGTTATCGCCCAAAAGGGAGAAAGTGAATGTGCGCCGAACAGGGAAAGACTCAAACCAAACCAACTACCATAGAGAATAAAAAAGTGAACTATATAAACATTCAATGTTGCCTGGCCTATATTATTGAACCAGGATAATCTGGCAAGATATTTTTCCAATAAAATAAAAATGGAGATGAATATCATCACATGCCCAAGACGTATATAAAGATAATTATTGTAAGCGACTTGTTTGAATAACAGGATATCAAAAAAATGATGAATCCACATTAAAAAAGCTGATGAGAAGTTACTCAGCAAGTATCCAACGATTAATAAGCCGATAGCTACAATTGGTACATCATATATTTTTTTATGAATAAAATTGCTGTACATCGTCCCGATAAATCCTCCAATTAGTGTGTAGCCGACCCATGGAGCAGGAATGAATAAAGAACCATAATCTTTAGTGAAATAATTACGTATCAGCAGTGGAATGTGGTCAAAGGTAAGGGCGCTCGTCCAGGGTTCAATGACAAATAATAATATACCACCAACTAGTAATCCAAATTGAAAAAAAACTTTTGACGTAAACTTTCCAACATAGTACAAGCCCACGATAACAAGCATCCCAATGCCAATACAATGTAAAACATCCACTTTGTACAATTCATCATTAAGTCGCCCACTTAGCAAACTCCAAATACTGGCACGTAACAAATACCCCCAAAGAATAAGGTAAAAACCGCGTTTTAATGCCTTATTCACCCTTGACTTCTGATAGGCCCACTCATTCTTCCGCAATAATAAATAAACCAAAACCAGGCCCGTTACGGTAAAAAAAATGGGCGCAGTAAATCCCTTCCCATACATCCACAAACTATACCAAAAATTTTCTTTATCGTGAAAAGGATAAGCCAGCATTGTATATATAAAATGCCCTTGTAGCATCATTAAAATAGCGTAAGCCCGCAAAGAATCAATGTGATGTAGACGAGGCATTCTGGCAGTCGTGTTTTGATTAGTTGATATTGCTGTGATCTTCCTTAAAACGCTCAATAGCGTTAAAAAGTGCCAGCAAAGCTAAGCAATTGATTACGCTAAAGCGATCAAAAAAATAATTTATTTTACTCTTTTATGACAAAATCTTCTGCATCCGTATCGCCTTAATCAGGCGGATTATTGCTTTATGAATCGCTCTGTTCTGACTCCGTGCACACTGCGTACCTGCAAATAATAATGCCCGGGGTTCAAATTCTCAACCGATAGCCGAAGATTGGAATCCTCCCCTTTCACGAACTGATGGCTTATCAATTTTCCAATCTGATCATAAATACGTATTTCAGCTGGTGCAGCTTTTTCTGTACTCCATCTCAAGGTAAGCGCCTCGGAAGTAATAGACGGAAACAAGAGTAACTCCATACTCTTACCCTTGTAATCCACGGCAATTATCCGGTGATAAGTAAGAGTGCCATCAAAATCTACTTGCCTTAATCTGTAATAATTAGTACCTGAATAGGGCTGATCATCAATGAAGAGATAGGACTGGCTATTAAGAGTAGTACCCCGCCCCGGTATTCGCCCAATTTCCTCAAAAACCTCCCGGTCGATACTGCGCTCGACAGCCATATAGTCATTGTTGAGCTCACTGATAGTCATCCAGTTAAGCTGAATATAGTCCTCTTCGGCCGTTCCCTCAAAAAATGCCAGCTCTATAGGAAGCAATGTACTGATTGTGATATCTCCAATATTTTTCCAAACACAGATATCACCAACAACCCAAAGCGAAAAATTATATTCGGTATCTCCATCAAGCCCCGTAATACTGGTACTAGTTGCAGTACCATTGAATACTACATAATCGATATTGTCTCCTCCAAGATTATTGGATGTAGATTCAAATACTTCGTTAGTGGAATTTCTGGCTGACCAATCTGAAGTCCCAGTAAAAGAGGATTCATCGTATAGCCCTTCCAGATTAACCTCTGTAATATCGGTAGCTGGCATTGCCCCTTCCCTTGCAATAATCAGGTATTGATCAGTGCAGATACCCGAACCATTGCTGGCCCAAGATAAGTCAACCGAACTGGACTTCACATTAGCAGATTGATAGTTGGAATAGCTGGAAAGGGTACAGGCAGGTGTTGTTCCAGGCGTAATACTTATACTTTGTACGGCTATTTTATCAAGCCCGGAACCTGTACCGGATAATCGTAAAAATACAGAATTACCAGAAGGAATACTTCCTGTGCATAAGGTACCAGTGGATAGCGGAACCGGATTCCATAGTGTGCCTGTTGAAGGCCCAACTCCACTGATAGTAGAGCCCAGTTGCTGATACGGTCCTGTCAATGTATTGGCATAGGAAAAAGTATAGCTCTGAGAACCACTATCATCATTTCTCAGCAGTAAATTCAAAGTAACATCTAACGATTCAAAAGCCAGACCTGTATTATTATCTATTTGAAAGGTGATTGTTCAATCTACCCCACCCGGAGAAAGTCCAAGCCATGTATCTAAGCCAGGGGAATTATCTATTACTGCAAAAACAGCATCAGCAGGTAAAATCGTAGCCATTGCATTGGCAGATCCTCCGCTGGTATTAGAGAATCCCGTAAAAGATACGCCATCAGCATCCAGCTGACCCAGCGCAGGCATCGAAGCCAGACCTGTCCCATCGTAAGGCCCGTTGACCACTCCGGTGACCACCAAGTCGAAGTCGACTGAGGCTGTTCCAATTGTACTTATATCCAGCTGGGCCAGAGCTGTTTTAAAATGCAGAATAGTAAGAATAAGAGTTAGGACTGTAAGGTAGATTCTATGCATGCTGGTTGAATTTAGATTAAAAGACTTGTTTCGAAGATATCAAAATTGGTTAGAATTGTTTCATGTGCTGCCGAGTTCCTTCGCTTGAATATCCAAAGGATATTCACCTTTAGTGCTTCCGAGGAGATCAATCGAGCTAAATAACAGGAGTAGTGCCTAGGGGGGATAACTGCAGGCATTAGGTACTTTTTAATGACTGCCGCTTTCCACTCAAAGCACTCCGTAACAAAACTGGTTTTTCATCTGTTTTATAGGTATTTTGGTGGAAAAATTATACCAACACACAAATGAAGCTCAAGCACTTTGTTCTTACTTATGTCTTGCTACTGGTCATTTTCTCATCCTGTACCTTTTCCTTATTCAATACCAATAGGGAGGGCAATGCATTAGTAGAAAAACTGGACAGTATTATCAAACCTCTGCTAGACAGCCAGATGGTAGCAGGGGCAGCTATTGGAGTAGCTCAAAACGGAACCTTCCTACTTAGAGAAAGTTACGGCTTCGCTGATCTGGAATGGAATATTCCCATGCCGATCGATGCTTCTTTTGAGATCGGCTCTGTAACCAAGCAATTCACAGGGGTGGCTATTTTACAGCTGGCAGAACAGGGTAAACTGAGCCTTGAAGATGATTTTACAAAATATATAGACTTCGATACTGATGGTCGAAAAATAAGTATCAATCAATTGCTCCATCATACTTCGGGAATAAAGAGCTACACACAATCCAGGCAATTCATGAAAGTGGCTTTCAGAGAATTACCTAGAGATACTATGCTGCGATTAATGGAAACAGAACCCTTTGATTTTGAACCCGGAGAGGCTCAGATTTACAACAATACCGCCTATTTTATCCTTGGCCTGGTTATTGAAAAACTTAGTAATAAAACTTACGCTGAGTATATTGAGGAAAATATTTTTGACAAAGCAGGAATGCATAACTCTTACTACAAAAGTGTAACAGAAATAGTCAAAAAGAGGGCAAAAGGATACCAATTCTACGAAGGACAATTGTATCACGCTAGCTATTTACATCCTAACTGGCCTTATTCGGCTGGCTCGCTTTGCTCTACTGTTGAAGATTTGCTTAAGTGGAACCAGGCATTACACAATGGCAAGATACTAAATGCGAAAATGTACGAGGAATTGCTCAGCGTTGGTACCCTCAACGATGGTACCACTCTACGATACGCTAAAGGAATTACGCTGGATCAATACAAAGGGTATCAAATGATAGAACACGGCGGCGGTATTCCTGGGTTTCTTTCCTCTACCATACATTTCCCCGAAGAGAATCTTACTATTGTTAGTCTATTCAATACCAGCGGTCCGGCTGCGCCTTCTGATATTGCCAAAGAATTGGCCGGATTCCTTTTGGACTTTCAAGAAGCTGACTATAAAAAATATGAAGGTAATATAGAAAAACTCATAGGTACCTACCAGGGCCCCGGCAGAGGGCAATCAGTTACAGTCAAGGTGACCACAGCAGATAACTATTTGGTGGTAGAAGACTCCGAAAACAACACTCCCGATACGCTACATTACGTAGGAAATGAAAAATGGATATCTGATAATACTTTTTACCAATTCAAAAAATCCAACACTATGATAACAGGCCTGAGAAAAGATCACAAATACGGCCACTATATCCTACAGCCGGTAGTCGATAACCGAGTAGGAGAATAGATTTTCTACTCACCAAAAGTGAGTAGAAAACTCAAATATAGCTATCTAATAAGCTGTTCACTGCGCAGCAGCCTTGTCCATCCACCAGTGCAGCTCGCCATTAACCGGACTAATATGGGCAGCAGGATAGTGTTTATACCCATTTTGTTGGTTGAATATTGCTTTAACTTTTTCCCGTTTTCCCGCTCCTGTTACTAGGAACGATACGTTTTCGGCATTATTGATAACCTTTCCGGTAAGAGTTATGCGCCTTTGGCCTGATTTTGGGTGAGTAGCCACCGCGCAATAATCGCCAGAGGTCAGTAATTCCATTTGGTGTGGAAAGATAGAAGCCGTGTGCCCATCTTCTCCCATACCCAACATTACCATATCAAATTGAGGCCAACCTCCAGCTATCTTTACCTTTGCAAGCCCCTCCAGCACATACCTTCTAGCTTCTTCCTCCGGATTATTTTCTCCTTTGATCCGAAAAATATTTTCTTCAGGAATGGATACATGCTCCAGCAGATGTTCTTTTGTCATCTTGTAGTTACTATCTTCATCTGTGGGTGGTACACATCGTTCATCTCCCCAAAACAGAATCACTTTTTTCCAGTCTATAGAGTGGGCGTAATGTTCTGCCAGATAGGTAAAGAGCACTTTAGGAGTACTCCCCCCCGAAAGCGCTACGGTAAAAGTCTCCTTTTTTTCAATTTGTCCTTTAAGGTATTCAGCAAACCTTTCTGCGACAGCTTTTTTATCCTTAAAAATATGCTTTTCCAAATTCAATGTATTTTTCAAATGATCAGACTTGATTTTTCAGTGAAATACTAGCCTTTTTGCTAAACTGATTTCTGAGCAATGAGGTTTGGAGCTTCTTTGGAAATTCCACCTACCCTAAAGCTCACAAAAATGATTATCTGCAGTCAACGATGGGCAGGGGTTCCGCCAGCCCTGTGGCCATGTATCAAACAACATATCTGCATTATCGGGTCCCCAAGTGCCAGCGGGGTATCCAAATAATTTAACATCCGGATCATCTTTCCAGGCTTTGAGAATAGGGTCTACGAACTGCCAAGCCGCTACTACGGATTCTCCACGGGCATAAAGTGTAGCGTCTCCCTTGATACAATCACTCAGCAAACGCTCGTAGGCATCAGGAACATAGATATTGGCTAGATCTGAGTAATGGAAATCCATGTCCACATTCTTTACTTTGAAGCCGGCTCCCGGTATTTTCATTCCAAAGTTCAATAGCAAACCTTCGTCTGGCTGAATACGTATGACCATTTTATTTTTAGCCTTCATCACTTCCGTTGCATTCCTGAATAAGCCATGGGGAGGAGCTTTAAAGGAAATGGTGATCTCTGTAACTTTAGTAGGCAGTGCCTTACCTGTTCTTACATAAAAAGGTACATCCGCCCAACGCCAGTTATCGACAAAAAACTTAACCGCTGCATAGGTCTCTGTTTTGGAATCTTCTGGTACGCCTTCTTCTTCGCGGTAACCTTTTCTTTGTACACCATTTATGTTAGAGTTTATATACTGACCGCGTACTACATAACGCCCTACATCCTCAATCGCAATAGGACGCAAAGACTGAAGAAGTTTTGCTTTTTCAGCTCTGATAGACTGTGCATCCGCGTCAATAGGAGGCTCCATAGCTATGTGCGCCAAAACCTGCAATAAGTGATTCTGAAACATATCCCTTAGGGCTCCCGATTTGTCGTAGTACCCACCTCTTCCTTCTACGCCTATATTTTCGGCAGAAGTAATCTCTACGTGCCCAATAAAGTTTCTGTTCCATAGCGGCTCAAAAATACCATTAGCAAACCTGGTTACTAACAAATTCTGTACAGTTTCCTTCCCGAGGTAATGGTCTATTCGGTAAATTTGATTTTCGCGAAAGTGCGTCAACAACCTATCATTCAGGTCTTTGGCTGACCCCAGATCATAGCCGAATGGTTTTTCTATGACCAATCTTTTTAGGCCAGTACTGATATCATTGAGCTTGTAATGAGCTAAAAACGGGATAATAACTTCGTACATGCTAGGTGGTGTAGATAAGTAAAAGATATAGTTACCCTTGGTGTGAAACTCGCGGTCCAGTTCTTCCAGGCGATCCTTTACTAATTCGTAATCTTCCTGTGCAAAAGTATCAATAGGAAGATAGTGCAACTTCCGAGCAAAATCGCTTTCCATTTTAGGAGTAGCACCCTCTTTTTTGATGTGTTTATTATTATCAAAGGCGTCTTCTCTATAGCTTTCATCGCTATACTTGGTACGGCTTACGCCCAGAACAATAAAGTTAGCAGGCAGCTGGCCAGATTTGTGCAACTGGAATAAAGAAGGCAATAATTTACGCTTGGCCAAATCGCCGGAAGCTCCAAAAATGACAAAAATTAGCGGTTCCATCTTGTTTTGTTTTGGCTGAAATAAATGGATTAAGATTAGACTTGTTTCGTAGGTATTAAAATAGGTAAAAATTGGTTCTTTTTCTCCCACACTGTGCCTTTTATCAGTCGCTTAGCGCTGCTAGGCTCCCTCAAAAAGCCTTCGCGTGGGAGAAAAAGAATTCAATTTTCCCACTATTCTACCCCTACGAAACAAGTCTATTATTGATACTGCTACTTATCGTAACCAAACAACAGAGGAACTGATAAATGCTCTGTCTAATTACTGTTTGATAAATTTTAAGCTACTCAAAAAGCAGGATATTAAAAGGTCAATATTGCTGAATTTTCCTTTTTGTACAAATTACAACAAGCCTTCCTCTCAATAGTACCAGAAAGGAGTTTTAGTTTTGAACAAAATGTCGGCAAAGGGATATTTAATTGTAGTTTTAAGCTTGAAAAAATGAAGAAGGGGACGCTGATCCAAACCTTTCAGTAGTAAAGAATGTACATCTGATTATGACTTACACTTTGTACAAAGTAAATAAAAAGAGTCTCTCCTTCTGTTTTTTTAGGAAAATTTAATACCAGATTTTTAACACCTACAAATAAAAATTATGAAAATAGGAGTAGCAGCTGACCACGGCGGTTTTGAACTTAAAAATAAAATAGTAGAAATCATCAAAGCATCCGGTATGGAAGTGAAAGACTATGGCGCTCATGAATATGATAAAGCTGATGATTATCCGGACCTGATCATTCCATTGGCAGAAGGCATCTCCCGTGGAGAAGTAGAAAAGGGCATTGCCATTTGTGGTAGTGGTGTCGGTGCCTGTGTGGCCGCCAATAAGATCAGGGGAGTACGAGCAGCTTTGATCACAGAAACCTACTCTGCTCATCAGGGTGTAGAACACGATGCACTGAATGTAATCTGCCTGGGGGGTAGAGTCATTGGAGAGGCCCTGGCCCGTGAGATCGTGGAGGCTTTTCTGGAGGCTAACTATTCAGGAGAAGCACGCCACCAAAGAAGATTAGACAAGGTAAATAACCTGGAGAAAAATTGGCATTCACCAGCCTGATATTAATTACTTTATACCTTAAAAAAAACAAAAAATGGCTCAAGCTAACTTTGACTTCGGAATGATTGGATTGGGGGTGATGGGTAGAAATTTTTTATTAAACGTTGCCGATAATGGATTCTCAGCCCTGGGTCTTGATCTGGATAAGGAAAAAGTAGATGCACTAGAATCAGAGGGCAAAAGCAGAACCATAAGCGGCACTACTGATATGAAAACTTTCGTTGCTCAGCTGAAAACACCCCGGAAGATCATGCTTCTGGTACCAGCTGGTCAAGCAGTAGATGCCGTCACAGATCAACTCCTGGAGCACGTCAGTGAAGGCGACCTGATCATCGACGGTGGTAACTCTCATTTTGAAGATACAGATAGAAGAGTTAAAAGACTAGCCGAAAAAAATATTCATTTTCTGGGCGTAGGCGTTTCGGGTGGCGCAGAAGGTGCTCGCCGCGGGCCCAGCATTATGCCGGGTGGAGATAAAGACGCTTACCAGATGGTCGCCCCTATCCTGGAAGCTGTTGCCGCCAAAGTTCAGGGCGAGCCTTGCGTAGATTATATGGGAAAGTCTTCTGCCGGGCATTATGTAAAGATGGTACATAATGGTATTGAATACGGCATGATGCAATTGATTGCCGAAGTCTGTTCTGTACTAAAAAAGGTAGCTAAACTTCCCAATGACCAGATTGCAGATATTTTTGACGATTGGAATCAAAAGGAATTGCGTTCTTTTTTAGTAGAGATCACCGCTGAGATATTCAAACAGAAGGATGATCAGGCGGAAGGGGATTTAATTGATAAAATACTAGACAAAGCTAAGCAAAAGGGCACTGGCAAATGGACTTCCCAACACGCTATGGACCTGGGTATTCCTGTACCAACTATTGATTCTGCAGTAACTATGCGGGGCTTGTCTTCCCAAAAAGTAAATCGCCTGAAAGCGGCTGAGATATTCCCTGATTCCAACTTTGAGTTGGCAGGCATTGACTCTCAGGAGCTGGTTGACAACCTCAAGGAAGCCCTTCACTTTGCTTTTATTATTGCTTATGCCCAGGGATACAGCCAGTTGGCAGAAGCCTCCGAGGAAGCCGGCTATGAATTAGATATGGAAAGAATTGCCAAAATATGGCGGGGAGGTTGCATCATCAGAGCTGATTTGCTCGAGGAGATCAGAAAAGCATTTAATGTGCAGCCTGATTTACCCAACTTATTACTTTCGCCTATTTTTAAAGCAGACCTTGACAGGACCTACAACGGTGCAAAGGCGGTTCTAAAACTGGCACTGGATTATGGTATACCACTAATGACACTTTCTTCCGCCTTTCATTACTTTGATGCATTCCGTTCCGGCCATTTACCTCTAAATCTGGTACAGGCCCAAAGAGATTATTTTGGTTCCCACACTTATGAGCGAATAGATAAAGGAGGCGTGTTTCATACTGAATGGGGTAAATAGCGTACAGCTTAAGCTACTCCTTCCCAACTCTGGCAACCTGTACAAAAGAAAAATACTTTGGTACAGGTTGTCTTTTTTTCAATTCTAACAAAATTAACTTTTCAAGGCTACCAACATAGCTTCAGCCGCCTTTCTTCCACTTCTCATAGCTGCGTCCAGAGAGCCATTCAGCAAGTGATCTCCGGCCAGAAAGATCTTGTTGGTAAGGCCGAAAGTAGTAAATTGCTCATCGTACCTCATAAAATCAACTATGGGTAGTGCCTCTCTAATGTGATATCTAGCGACAAACTCCGGTGTTTGTGCACAACCCGTCAGCTTCTTGAGTTCCATAGCTATTTCGTGGTTTTCTTTTGTGCTACCCAGCCCTTCCTTAAGAGTAACGGATATCAAAGATTTTCCATTGCTACTGTAGCCGGGCGCTACGTCTGTCAGTACACAATAGTTGTTAATGGCTTTTTCTGAATCTGCCACCAATGCAATGGCTTTAGAGCCAAGGATAGAATAATCCGTTGAAAAATACAGATTGGTAGTATCCAGGTATTCTACATTTTGATCAGCTAAATTATCCATTAATTTACTGGGATCAATAGTGATAATGAGTTGCTCATACCCTATTTTACTGCCATCTTCCATGGTCAATTGATCATTGCTCACCTTAATGACTCTGCTATTGAACTGCATTTTAGTTTGGGTAAGCTTATCAGCCAGCATTGCCGGAATAGCTTCGATACCTCCTTCGGGTAACGCTGCAAGGCCTTCACTGAACTTTTTAAGGACGAACTTAAACATCCCGGCTGAAGTTCTTAGCTCATTTTCCAAAAATATCCCTCCAAAAAAGGGCTTAAAAAACTGGTGAATTATTTTTTTACTAAACCCATATGCTTCTAAATACTCAATAGTGGTAGGATCATCTTCTTTGAATAATTCCATCGATGACGTTCGCTTAAGCTGCTGCGTCAATTTAAATATCAGCCACTTATCCCGAAATGTACCCACCGGAGAAGCAATCATACCAAGCAGATGGGATGGTTCTCTTAGTGGATCAGCAATAGAGAAGGTTCGCCCCTCGTGGTTGATAATAGCTCCTGTTTTAAAATATTTTAATTTTAAGGCATCATAATTCAAATAACGCTTTGTTTCTTCATAGGCGGTCAGCATAACCTGAAAACCCTGATCTAGTAAAAAGCCGTCTTTTTTATCCGTTTTAAGCCTTCCGCCAACCCGGTCACTCGCTTCGATAAGTAAAGGAGCGATACCGGCTTCTTCACATCGCTGAGCAGCAATCAGACCGGCTACGCCAGCCCCAATTATTATAACTCTTTCTTTCATTTACTTCGTTTTAACGCCCTGAAAATACTGAATTTGCTTATCCACTGTAAGAATCAAGGCAATTTATTTCTATTGGTCCACTTTTCATTTCTTATTTTTGAGCTCGAAATTTAAAATTGTCCAAAATGAAAACTACATCCTGCTTTTGCTTACTGCTTTTTATATCCATACAACTCATTGCCCAAAATGTGCTGCAGGGCAGCCTTCAAAAGAAGCTGGACCAGATTGTTAAAGCAGAGAAAATACCGGGCGCAACTTTCGCAGCCGTCCTACCTGATGGCAGCCTTGTAAATATCGCTAGTGGATGGGCCGACAAAGAAGCCAAAGAGGCCATGGAACCCGGAGCTCGGATGTTGGCGGGCAGTACTGGTAAAATGTTTGTAGGGGCACTGGCCTTTAAGGTTATGCGCTACAAGAATATTGCGCTGGACAGCACCATAGCGCAATGGTTTGAGAAAGAAGAATGGTACAGCCGCATTCCCAATTCCAAACAACTGACAATCCGTATGTTATTGAATCATACGTCAGGGGTGCCGCGCTATATTTTCCAGCCTGAATTCCTCAAAGCATTGAGGAGAGCCCCACAAAAGAGATGGACGCCAGAAGAACGCCTGAGCTTTATTTTGGATCTAGATCCGGTGCATGCCCCGGGCCAGGGATGGAGCTACTCCGATACTAACTATATCTTACTTGGTATGCTGATAGAGAAATGGACAGGCGAAAATTTTTATACGACACTTAGAAAGCGATTGATAGGCCTAATGGCTTTAAAAGATACCAGACCTTCCTACAAAAGCCAGCTGGAAGGAATTACCCAGGCTTATATCGAAGAAGAAAACTTTTTCAATCTACCTCAAAAAGTAGTCAGGGATGGTCATTACGCCATGAATCCTCAATTTGAATGGACGGGCGGAGGTTTGCTCTCCAATACGGTTGATCTGGCCCGGTTTATCAAACAATTACACGAAAAGAAAACAGTCCCTGCCCCTTACTACCAGGAAATGCTTAAACCGGTAGATTTAAAGTCTGGACAACCAGCAGACTCCGGCTGTGGCTTGAGCACTTTTATCTGGACAACACCCCACGGCCTGCACTATGGCTATTCGGGGTACATGCCAGGCTATCTCACAGCAGTAGAGTATGTAAAAGATCATAAATTCAGCATGGCTATGCAGTATAATTCTGATCGTACACTGGGTAAAAACCAACATCGATATATGATAGAAATGGCTAAGATCATTGTAGAAAATTTAAATTAGACCTATAACACCCAAAAAAAGACTATGAAAAAATTATTCCTGCTGATAGTAGCCGTACTACTTTTTTTTAAAATAAACGCTCAAATTGTCAATACAGAAGAACTAAGATTTGATGAAGATGAAAAAGTATCAGGCCTGATAGACCTGGGATTCGGACTAACCAGAAACAAAGCGGGGCTGTCACTAAGGCCCAGTGCCGATATAAGAGTTGAAATTAATAATGAAAAATCAAAATGGCTGGGGCTGATTGGTTACAGCCTTACTCGTTTTACCAACCTCAATACCGGAGCACTTCCTACTAATTTCAACAACAAGGGATTTGCCCATATTCGCTACAATCAAAACCTTTCTCCCAAACTTACGCTGGAACTTTTTAGTCAAATCCAGTACGATGAAATCCAGGAAATTGATTTAAGGATGCTCAATGGCTTTGGCCCGAGGTATGAACTCTTTAAGAAAAAAGATAACAGCGCTTACGCAGGTCTTTTGTATATGTACGAATACGAAGAGACTTCAGCTGATGAGGAAGATATTGTTTTCAACAAAGATAATCGCCTAAGCAGCTACATTTCAATCTCCTACAAATTCAATGAATATGTAAGTGTTAATAATATCACTTATTTTCAGCCTAACCTGGCAAACTTTAATGATTATCGCCTGTCTACTAAATTGATTTTTTCTGCCAAGCTGGTTAAAGGTTTATCCATGAATATGACCTTCAATCTTATCTATGATAACCAACCCCCAATTACGGTGCCCCCGGCGATGTATGACTTATCAACCGGATTCTCTTATGGATTTTGAGTGAGTTGGAATCGTTGTCAGACGATTTGCTGGCAGTCTGCACATGATATCCAGTGTAGTTCTGGAAGGCTTACCGGAAAGTCAAAGAGAGTAAACGTTTTCATGGCTGTTAAATGTTACAGTCTGCTCAACCTCCACTCATTTGAATTAGCTCCACAGGCTTACTTTTTTATGATAAAAAATAAATTAGGAACGTTAAGCAGTAGGTGGGACTGTAAATAAGGCATAGTATTTTTATTTTTACGAAAATCGATAGCTGAGAGGCTACAATAAACCGGAAAACAATACAAATGAATTCATCCAGGAACATTTACAATACTATTTTTTCCAATTCCCATAAAAGGTTGA
This sequence comes from uncultured Saprospiraceae bacterium, assembly GCA_964628385.1. Lineage (GTDB taxonomy): Bacteria > Bacteroidota > Bacteroidia > Chitinophagales > Saprospiraceae > JANQPA01. The sequence goes on along the minus strand of CAZVOD010000032.1, from coordinate 15,681 downwards.
AACAACTTGCGGTTCTCATTGATCCGGACAAAGTCGATGCGGAACAGATCAAAACAATGACGGATCATGCCAATACGGCCCAGGTTGACTTTCTTTTTGTAGGCGGCAGCTTGTTATTTAAGGATCACCTGACGGCCACTCTCAGAACTATCAAACAGCATACTGATATTCCTACCGTTTTATTTCCGGGAAGCGTACTCCAGATTTGTGATGAAGCTGATGCTATTCTTTTTTTATCTTTAGTATCAGGGCGCAACCCTGAATTATTGATCGGGCAGCATGTAGTGGCCGCGCCTTACCTAAGAGCTTCCCAATTAGAAGTCATCTCAACGGGATATATGCTTGTTGATGGCGGTCAGCCTACCACGGCTTCGTACATGAGCAACACTTCTCCTATACCAGCTGATAAGCCCGATATTGCTGCCTGTACTGCGATTGCTGCCGAATATTTGGGATTGAAAATGATTTACCTTGACGGAGGTAGCGGCGCTCAACAACCGGTTACGCCAGGAATGATCAGTGCCGTTCGCAAAGCTGTGCAGACGCCCATTATCGTTGGTGGAGGTATCAGGACACCAGCTGCCGCCAAAGAAGCTACACAAGCCGGTGCTGACCTAATTGTTGTCGGGAATATTCTGGAAAAAGACCCCCAAAGGGTTCACGCTATTAGTAGAGCAATCAAAATCTTTTCGGCTGATTCCAGTCTTACGACCTAAAATTTTATCTACCTTCATTGAACTTTGAAAGCTATTAAGGATGTTGCTCCATTGAAATAATAAAGAAAACGCAGACAGTTGGAGAAAGGAATAGTCATAAAATCAACAGGGAAGTGGTATAATGTTAAACTGGAAGATGGTCGCATTATACCTAGCAGAATAGCCGGGCGCTTTCGCCTGGACGGATTAAAGGTGACCAACCCCGTGGCGGTAGGCGATGTAGTAAAAATCATTTTGGAAAAAGGAGAAGAAGAAACGGGTTCTATAAGAAATATTCTGGACCGCAGCAACTATGTAGTCCGTCAGTCTCCCCGCCGTAAGCATGATCTTCATATTCTGGCCAGCAATATCGACCAGGCTATATTGATCATGACCATTGTAGAGCCCAACCTAAAGCAAGGCTTTATCGATCGCTTTCTGATTATGACGGAGCCTTATAATATTCCGACAACCATTGTTTTCAATAAGTCAGATCTGTATGATGAGGAAGCTATGGAAATATTTGAAGTGCTCGAAGAAATATACACAGATATTGGCTATCAGGTATTGCTGGTATCGGCTACTACCGGGGCAGGTACAGATGAACTTAAAGCACTTCTCAAAGACAAGACCACGCTGATCAGCGGGCAGTCGGGGGTCGGAAAGTCTACCTTGATCAATTCTATCCAACCCAATCTGGATTTAAGGACGGGCGAGCTTTCTGACAGTTCTGGTAAAGGACAACACACCACGACATTTGCCGAAATGTATGAGCTCAATTTTGGGGGTTCTATTATTGATACGCCTGGTATCAAGACGCTGGCCTTTAATAACCTTGAGCCCATTGACCTGGCTCATAATTTTAGAGAATTTTTTGAGTTATCTTCCGACTGTAAGTTTGGCGGTGCCTGTTTACATCGGGATGAACCTAAATGCGCTGTTAAAAAAGCGCTGGATGAGCACCATATCAGTGAGCTCAGATATATTAATTATCTGACTTTATTGGATGAAATTGAAGAGCAAAACTATTGGGAACGCCGACAAAAGAAGATTTAACCATATCTTTAGCCCATCAAAAAAACATTGTTCTATGGGTTATCAAAGCAGAAAAATCAAATATAAAAGCCAGCGCGAACGCTATGAAGGTTCGCTAAAAAATATCCGGCTGATTTCTATATTTTTGGGAATTGCGCTCATTGTATGGCTAATAAAAGACCGCTATAAGATACTTTCCTGGTTGGAAACATTCTTCTACTAGCAATAATGGGTATAATAAAAAAGCACTTTCCTACAGATAGAAAAGTGCTTTTTTTGTTTGTAAGAAATCCATTATTCAGGTTCAAATCCTAGGACGATGTTGAAATCACCAAGATCGCTCAGGGAATCGCCATTTTTATCGAAACCTATACCGTAATCAAATCCAAGTGTACCAAACATAGGCAGAAATACTCTGACCCCAAACCCAACTGATCTTCTTAAATCGAACGGGTTGAAGTCTCTCAGTCTACTCCAGGAGTTACCGCCTTGTGCAAAGGCCAGTACATAGATTGATGAACTTGGATTGAGTGATAGTGGATAACGCAATTCCAGTGTAAATTTATCAAAAGCGGGTGCACCAGCGGCTGCAGTTCCGGCGGGGTTGACCTCCTCCACTTCATAACCTCTCAAAGAGATAATATCAACTCCCTGGAAGCCAAATTGCTGGTTGTTGATACCATCTCCCCCTAGCTGGAAGCGTTCGAACGGTGCGGTACCGATCTCCTGGTTGTAACTACCCAGTATACCAATTTTAACCTCTGCCTTCAATACGAGCTTTCCGGCAACCGGAGTATACCACTGAGCATCAAAGCGCCACTTGTGATACTCGAGCCAACGAAAGCGCTCTTCAACGGTTGCCTCTGAATAATCTCTATCGTCAAAAAGAGAGTAGGGCGGCGTAAACTGTACGGAAAGAGATACCGACGAACCATTTCTAGGGAAGATCGGATCACTGACCGTACTACGGGCAATAGTCTGCTTGATACTAAAGTTATTGTAGGCTCCTTCTTCTACCAGTACTCCTTCATCTGTACGGAATAAACCGCGTTCCCAGTTGTTCAGTGTAAGCGTTTGCAAGTTAATTGCTGTACTGGATATGAAGTTGTCATCCGGCCACTTCAATCTCGTACCCAGACTTATAGATCCCTGAACGATATTAAAGGTTTGGTAGGAAGAAGTATTTCTCGTACCGAAAGCAAAACGGTTGTAGAATCCTGCAACCGTAAAAGAGTTGGGCTTTTTACCGCCTAACCATGGCTCTGTAAGAGAAACATTATAAGACTGAAAGAAGTCACCATTCGTTTGTGCACGGAGCGAAAGTCGCTGACCATCTCCCATCGGCAAGGGTTTCCAAGCTTCTTTATTAAAAAGATTTCTCAAAGAAAAATTATTAAAAGATACGCCAAGTGTACCAATTACTCTTCGTTGTCCACCCCAACCTGCTGAAAGCTCTAACTGATCAGAGGGTTTTTCCTCAACTAAATATTCAATATCTACCGTACCGCGCTGAGGGTTAACCGGTGTATTGATCTGCATTGTTTCAGGGTCAAAATACCCCAGTGCTACTAATTGACGCTGAGAACGAATAATATCTGTACGGCTGAACTTTTCTCCCGGGAAAGTCCTCAATTCACGGCGGGCAACATGCTCGTGCGTCCGGTCATTACCGGCAATGACTACCTTATCGATTGTCGCCTGTGGGCCTTCGTAAATTCTCATTTCTAGGTCGATAGAGTCTCCAACTATAGCAACTTCTACTGGATCCACCTGAAAGAATAAATATCCATTATCCAGATACAACGAGCTAATATCCCGTCCATCTTGGCTAAACCTCAGACGAGTTTCCAGTAGTTGCTGGTTGTAGGGATCGCCTTTTTGGATGCCCAGTACATTAGACAAATATTGAGCATCATAAATAGAGTTCCCTTTCCAGTCAATATTTCTGAAGTAGTAGCGATCGCCCTCATCGATAAATATTTTAAGATTCAGGTGGCCGGAATCTTCCGCTCTCCAAATACTATCTCTTACGACTCTGGCGTCTCGATATCCGATGTTATTGTAATAGGTTACCAGAGCTTTTTTATCATTCTCATATTCTGATTGAATGAATTTAGAAGAGCCGAACAAGCGTCCCTTTTTCTTGGTATTATCCAGCTGTTTACGTAATTTTTTTTCTTTAACACTTTCGTTACCCACAAATTCGATGCTGGCAATCTTTACCCTGTCTTTTCTGTCAATCTCGAATATCAACTGTACAGAATTGACCCTCGAAGGGTCTGGCATTTCGCGTACTGTCACTTCCACATCCATGTAGCCTTTATCGACAAAAAACTGCTCGATGGCCTCTCTGGCATTTACTTTAATATTATCGGTGACAATACCGCCTTTTAGCAAGAAGCGATTAACCTCTTCATTGAGGTCATCATGGTAAGATTTTTTGGTGCCTTCGTAGGCATACTGAGAAAGCCGGGGCCGTTCCTGCACCCTTATTTCCAAAAATATAACGTCACCTATAGTTTTTTCCTTTACAATTTTGACATCCGTAAATAGGCGAAGCTTCCATAGTGCTTTGATAGCTTTCGGAATTTTATTGCCCGGAATACGAATCTTTTCTCCCACCCGCAGGCCGGAAATGCTTGTAATGGCATTTTCATCGCTATAATCGTTACCCATTACATTGATACCACCGATTTCAAATTCTTTTGTTTCGGAATAATCGTAGAGCGGTAGCGTATCGATCTGTTGTCCAAACGAATAGAAACTGAACAGCAGCAAGCCGCCCAGTATAAATAGTCGTTTTAATAGTACAAAGTCATTCATCTTCAGAAAGCCAAAATATTAAGAAATTTATTAAACCACCGGATGATATCCAATGCGAGCACGAAGATAACGGAGTAAACCCTATTTTCATAACCCTGATAAACTCCATTTTTATCCTTCAGGCGTCATTATGTTATCCAATGGACGCCAATAACGATAGTAGAATAGCGTGGCAGGTTGTATGCTAAGGTACAAGTTGTTCACTTATTTTTCCAAAACGTCTTTCCCTTCGTTGAAAATCAATGATGGCTTTGTACAGATGTTCTTTTCTGAAGTCCGGCCAGAAGGTAGACGTAAAGTAGAGCTCTGCGTATGCCAGCTGCCAGAGCAAGAAATTACTGAGCCGACATTCACCGCTGGTTCTGATGAGCAATTCTGGGTCCGGCTTTCCGGCTGTACTCAGCTCCTGGTTGAAAAGCTGCTCTGAGATATCTTCAGGATTGATTTCTTTATCTTTTACTTTTTGAGCAAGCCGTTGGCTGGCTTGCAAAATTTCCCATTTGGAGCTATAATTCAAAGCTAGGATCAGAGTCATCCGCTTGTTATGCTGAGTTCGTTCAATACCATTCATTAGCGCATTGTAAGTGGAGGTAGGCAAGCTGGAAGTATCGCCGATAGCTTCCAGTTTGATATCATTCTTCATCAGCGTATTGATCTCTTTGTGTAGCGTTTCCAACAGCAGATGCATTAAAGCATCTATTTCCAGGCGAGGTCGTTTCCAGTTTTCTGTAGAAAAAGCATAGAGCGTAAGGTAAGGAACCCCCAGCTCTGCAGCGGCCTCGGTCGTTTCCCGAACGGCTTTTACACCATTTCTATGTCCAAAAACTCTTGGTCTTCCGTGTTGTTTGGCCCAACGGCCGTTACCATCCATAATGATAGCAATATGCTCAGGAAGACGTTCCAAATTTATTTGTGATTTTAAGTCCATTGTAGCCCCGTCTTTTTTTTTGACTTATCGCTGGAAAAGATCGCTCCTTTTTGGCCAGGTAAGTCTTTTCTTTTGAAAATACAATAATTATCGTACCATACCTTCAACTTAACCTCATATCGGGTGATATTCTGCTGTTAATCGACCCTATTCTTTTCTTTTTCAAAAGAAATTTGTACAAAATTAAGAAAACTATGGGTAAAGTACAGTGATCTATAACTTTTATATGTCTGGATTTATAGTCTACCAAAATTATCTGAATGTAGATATAAATATCTCTGTTAAATGCTGCATCTGCCTTAAAACTGTGCTATTTTTGTTTGAAGTAAACTTCCTTCTTATGTATGTGATTATTGCCAGCTTTCTAACTGCTTTTACTTTAGCATACTTTACCATCCCTTCAATTATCTTTATTGCCAAAGAAAAGCACTTATTCGATGAGCCGGGAGAGCGAAGTTCGCACACTGTCAAAACGCCTTCTCTGGGTGGAATAGGTATCTTTGCAGGTGCTATTTTCTCTATTATCTTATGGACGCCCTTCCGTGAGTTTGGTAACTTACAATATATTTTATGTTCTTTCATCATCATTTTCCTAGTTGGTGCTAAAGACGATATCCTGCCCATTTCTCCTACCAAAAAGTTGATCGGCCAGGTTCTGGCAGCCTCCATATTGGTATTTAAGTCAGATATAGAGCTTACCAGTTTATACGGGCTTTTTGGCATTCACGATGAGCTTGGACGCATTTTCTACATATTTCTTTCCCTTTTTACTATTCTGGTTATCGTTAACGCTTTTAATCTTATAGATGGTATTAATGGCCTTGCCGGCAGCATCGCTGCCCTTATTGCCGGTGTCCTGGGTAGTTGGTTCTTTATTGTAGACCGCATTGAGCTGGCCATCGTTGCATTTACTACTGCTGGCGCAGTACTGGCCTTTCTGAGATATAATTTCACACCAGCTAAAATATTTATGGGAGATACCGGCTCCTTACTCGTCGGTATTGTATCAGCCATATTGATTATCAAGTTCATTGACCTGAATTACTATCTCGATGATAATAACCCCTACAAATTTCACGCCATTCCTGCCGTTGCTATTGGTATTATGATTTTACCACTTTTTGATACTATCCGAGTTTTTGTAACCCGAATTATCAGAGGCAATTCGCCTTTCAAACCGGACCGACGCCACATTCACCACCTGCTCATTGACTACGGCCTGTCACACATGCAGGCTACAGCCGTCCTGGTATTTATTAACTCTATTTTTATTGCCGCCGTATTTGCCAGCCATGAGCTCTTTGAAATGCACACTTTAATTTTAATTCTTGTATTAATAGCATCAGCTTTGACAGCCTGGCTGACTTTGGCACTTCGAAAAATCAGAAGACATGCCTGATGGCATTTGAAAAAAGCAATATAGATGATGAAAATTTTGATGGTCTTTGTAGGTGGTGGCCTAGGCAGTATTTGTCGCTTTTGGGTTGGTGGTTTATTAAAAAAATACAGCGTCCCTTTTCCCAGCGGCACTTTTGCCGCCAACCTAATAAGCTGTATCATTCTGGGCGCCCTGATAGAACTAACGCTCAAACAACAGCTTTCCAATAACCAAAAACTACTGCTGCTCACCGGGTTTTGTGGTGGCTTTAGCACCTTTTCAACGTTTTCCTCAGAGATTTTCCAACTACTGCAAAGTGGAAAAACAACACTGGCAATGACCTATGCCAGCATGAGCTTACTGCTCGGTATCGTGGGTATCTTTCTGGGCATCAAGCTTGTACAAGCGCTCTGAACGCTGGTTTTGTATATCTGTAGTCACCAGAATAGCCAGACTGATAAAGAAAAAAGGGCCCATCTTGTCTGTTTCAAGCATATCATTAATGATCTGGAACGCATCAATAATAATCAAACACAATAATAAGCCCATTACGATATCCTTTCGCAGCGGATCTTTAGTTTGATGGTAAATTCGTTCGCCCATGATGAGTACGACAAAGCATAAGGTCAAAAATATAAAAATGCCGGGGATGCCTTGTTCTACTGCCGTCATCAGATAGTAACTATGAATACCCGATTGATCTTCATTTTCACTAACGTAGGTCCTAAAACTGTTAACGGTATATTGTCGATAGAAACTAACAAAATTGCCGGGTCCAACGCCGACTACGGGATTTTTCTGTATCATTTCAAAACCCGCTACCCAACGATATACCCTTTCCATAGTTGAAATATCTTCTCCTTTATATGTAGCTTCCAGCAAATCATCAAAGTCTGTATGGGAAATGGTGGTATCGTAGTTGGGAGCATAATCAAGATACCTGTTATTATCGGCCAGAAAAACAAGGCTGATGATAGCCGCTACCGATGCCAGTAAAATAGCGTATTTGATCAGTCTAAATTTGATAGCAAAGTAAGCCGAAGCGGCAATCAGCAGCGAAATGTAGGCCGCCCGAGTGTAAGAAAAGTAGGTGGCCACCAAAAAAACAGGAATGGCAAGGATGATTATCCACCATTTTGAGGTTTGAGCTTTGTACCATTTTCTTGAAAACCACAAAAACGGAAAAAATAAAGCCACCAGTGCAGCATAACTCACATGATTCCTGTGAAAAGGATGAAAAACAGTATAGACCTCTTCAAAAGAAAAACCGATCATAGCATGCCTGGCAAGCGTTATCAGCACAGTTAGCAGTAACGGTATAAAAACGACCCAGAATAACCAGCGGAAGTCATTATTGCTTTTTATCAATAACCCAGTAAGGCCAAAAAAACTGATCACATACCAGGTCTTGGCCAGTGCATACTTGACAGAAACGAATAATAAGTCGGAAGTTATAGTGGTAAAAAAAATCCAGGAGATATGTAAGAGTAACAGCAAGGCTATAGGATGCAACCAAAAGGTAACGCTATCGGTATCCATTCTTTTGCTCACAGCATACAAAAAATAAACCAGCGTAAGACCGATCATTAAAGGCTCGGTAGGTAAATCAGTGCCTAGGCCATTTGGAAAGTAAAATTCTGTAGAAATAGGAATACTGGCCAGTAGCAAGAAGAATAAAACACGAAAGTCAACTACGGCCAGGTACCCAATAAGTACAATTATTGGCAACCCTGCCAGTAAATAGACCTCCGTCAATACAGCAGCGATGATCCCCAGGCCAATGATAGCCGCCCAGCTCCAGTGTATCCAATCACTGACTACCGGTTTAGATGGCCATTTTCTGGTATTACCGTGAATCATTCGCTCAGTACTTTTTTCCAATCCACCCCTTTGTACTGCTCAAATAAAAGTACACCAACTACAGAAAAAAGAAAAGCTAGAAAAACAGCTCCCAATACTAATATAGACCTTTTGGGCCTGTCTTTGACAATGGGCAATGCTGCTGTTTCCACTAGAATAGTAGCCGGAATATCAGACCGATAGGCATTTTGCAGTTGCTCGTATTTCTGTTTCTGTTTAGTAACACGTTCATTAGCCTCAAAATAAAGCAACGATATCGTATTCACTTTGGGCATACCTACGTTAAAACGTTGTAGCTTGGCCTTTAGCGTATCTTTTTGTGTTTCCAGCCCGGCCATTATTGATCGCAATTTGGTAATGGTATCCCTTTTCACCCCTCTCGACTTTTCCAGTACCCTCAACCGTGCTCCCGTCAACGCCAGGTTATTTTCGGTAGCCGAAAGCTTACTGGTCAATTCATTACCCTGGCTGACCGTATTGTATATTCCATACTTCTCTCTTAAGATAATCAGGGTATCACTTAAATAGGCAATTTTATTTTCAAGAGCCTCAATACTTTTACTGTAGGTTTTTAGTGCTTTTTCCTGAGTATTTTTTACCAGACGCTGAACAATCTCGTCTATTCTCTCCCTCGCCGCATTAGTCATCTGAGCGGCCATTTCTCTATTAACATCTTCAATAGACAGCTCTATAGCGTCCCGGTTGGTCTTTGTAATTTCGTAATAACTCAATAGCTCTTCGCGCACTCTAAAGGGGGCTTTTGGTAAGTCAGGATTGATATCATAATGCTTGTACAGCTCAAAACTATCTATCAAAAAATCCAGCAACTCACTCGATTTGGCAATCGTGAGAATACGGTCAATATCATTGCCTGTACCATAATAATTAGCTTCCCGGGTACCTTCCTCAAAAAGTAATTTAGGATTGGCCTGATCTGGGCTTCCTGCCAGGAAGGTGGTAGTAGCTTTGTAGTAATTCGGCAGCAAAAGAGAGACGGCAGCCGTAAGAATACCGACCCCCAGGCAGGTGTAAACGATATAGAACCGTTTTTTGTAAATAGTTTTTAAAACACCTAAAAGATTAGTATTCGTATCCATTTTTAAAATTTGTTCCGCAAAAGTAGAAAAAAGGATGAAAAGATCGCCCCTTTTGACGATTGTAGAAAAGCAAGACGTTTGTCATTAGACTTTGTTGCGTAGCATCCTAAAAAGCTCCCGGATATTGATTAGTCGAAGCAGAAAGGATGCTGCCAAACCGGCAATCAATCCGGCAAAAAACTTCACTGGCCAGTCAATGGCCATAAGGCTAATTAAAAAATTCAATACTATGACCAACAGCGTAAAAGCAATAACCTGTAAGATCAATTGAGGAATAAAATCAAGCTTAATCAATCGATAAGCCAGATAAATCTCTCCCGATAACACTATGGCCTGGGTAAACGTAGTGGCTTGTGCAGCTCCCAGTGCTCTGTTACCGGGAATAAGAATAAAATTGATGACTATATTCAGGCAGGCAGTTAGTAGAAACAACCTGTTTAGTCCCAGTGTACTCCCATTAGCCAGTAAAAGGGTACCATAAATATAGGTACTACTCATGATCAGAAAACTGATCATCAAATAACCAAGGATTTCCCCGGAATAAGCTGAACCATCTCTATAGAGCAGTATCATAATGGGTACTTTAAAAAAAAATACCGGCACTGTACCAGTAATGGCACCTGCCAGGATGATCTTCAGGCTGAACCTTATGAGGTCTTTTAGCTTATCAATATCTTTCAGGAGCCTGGCAAACATGGGCAATAAAAGATTAGCAAAGAGTAATCCAATGATATTACAGGCATCAAAAAGTCTGAAAGCTGATTTGTAGATCGCGGCTTCTGCTTCTCCATCCCTGAGCAGTCGCTCAATCATGATGGTATCTGTTCTGCTAAAAATAGTCATCAGAAAAATAATCAACGAATAGGGATAACTCTTTTTAATAATAAGTAAAAGCAATTCGGGCCGCAAGCTTAGCTTAAACCGATGGATTCTTCTGAATATCCAAATTAAAGCGACAACGGCTGTTAATAGCAGTGCCAGGGTATGTGTCCAGACAAACCATTCGATTCTAAACGCAGCCCGGCTAGATGGTACCCAAAGCAGTGCCCCACAAAAAAAGATCATCAAGAATTTATCCATTACGGAAAGGATACTATCCAGTCGGTAGAACCCCAGGCCAGCTATATTAGACCTCAGGTATAAAATGAGCGAAACCAGTATTTGATTAATACCTATCCAGAAAAGCAGTTGTAACTCTTCGATGGCATACCCAAGTAAGATGGCTATAAGGCCCAGCAAAAAGGCAAAAGCGATCGCTAGTAAAGCCTTGAGGGTAAGTATATTAGGAAAATACTTTTCCAGAAGTTGATTGTGCTGAGCAATGTTCCGTGTATTGTAATGCTGTATACCAAAGTCATTGACCAGCTGAAGCAGAAAGGCAAGATCAAAAAATACGGCAAACAGCCCATACTCACTACTCGAAACAGTATTTTGAACCACCCTGTCAATACCAAATAGGTAGAAAGACTTAATAAACAGGTTAATTCCTACCAGAAAAATTAAATTGACTAAAAAGGTGCGATTCATGTGTGTTGGTACTATTCGTACCTAAGAGACTCTATTGGGTCTAAAGCTGCTGCCTTGAGTGCCGGATAAAGTCCGCTGATCAGCCCTACCAACGTACAGGTCACTACAGCAATAGTGATCCATAGCCATGGAAATAGAAATGTACCGCCAAGAAAATACGTGACAATATTTCCCACCAGTACCCCTAAAATAATTCCGAGTAAGCCACCGAGCTGACAAATGACAACAGCCTCTGTAAGGAATTGAATAAGAATGGTATTATTATTGGCTCCTATTGCTTTTCTGGTACCTATTTCTTTGGTTCTTTCTGTGACAGTTACCAGCATAATATTCATCAACCCTATAGCGGCTCCAATCAGTGTAATCATCCCTATGCCGATAGCTGCCAGTCTAAAATACAGGGTATTTTCCTTAATAACATCTATGACCCCATCGCTTTTGGTTATCTCAAAATCATTTTCCTGCGCAGCTTTCAGCCCTCTAACGTTTCTGAGCAGACCAGTTGCCACAGCAATACCATTATCTATCTGACTGGCATCATTTACTGCTACCAAAATATTATAACTTTGGTTTTCTGAGGCAAAGTAACGCTTGCCGGTATAGAGTGGGATCAAAATTCTCCTGTCTTCGCTATCATTAAAAGTAGAACCTCTGGACTTTAAAATACCAACAATTTTAAATTTGATATTACCAGCGGAAATGACTTCTCCCAGTGCTTTTTCAGCATTACCCTTGAATAGCTCCTCAACGACATCACTGGCAGCGATAGCATTGTAAGCGCCTGTCAGTACTTCCCGGCTGGAGAACACCCGCCCCATTTGCATTTCCAATCCTTTAGCGGCGATATAATTTTCATCAACTGCAAAGATGTTAAAATTGGGATTGGTCTCTTCCTTTTTATATTTAAGCGTCGCTGATCCGGTACAACGAAAAGAAACAGATGGCCTGGCGGGAAAGCGATAACGTTCCTTGAATTCTATAGCCTGATCGTAAGTAAAGGACTCTCCTCGCTTTTCGCGCCGACCTTTTCGATTACTTCTCAGGCTATTCCCTTTAGGATCAACCTCGAAAGTGTTCGAACCTATTGACGTCAAATTGTCGTTGAGAGAGTAAACAGCACTATCAATAGCAGTGAGGATTCCCACCAGCGCGGTTATCCCCAGGGCGATAATAATTAGTGTTAGAAAAGCCCGCAACATATTTGAGCGGATAGAGTCTATTGCCAGTCGTATATTTTCGGTTAGGTCCATCGATCTGCTGGTTTGTTGAGCAGCACAAAGCTAATATTCTATTGAAGAGTTACCGCACTTGTTCGATGAATATTAGCTGACAATAGACCAAGTAGAGATCAACTTTTACAGAAAGCTGCTTTTGTAATTTTGAGGGCTTGCTGATGCAATTGACCATTACTGACCAGCACTTCCTGCCCTGAACCGATTACAAGCTGACCCTTGTAATCACTAACATCGCCGCCGGCTTCTTTCACACTGATGATCTCGCCTGCAACATCCCAGGGCTGCAGACTTGATTCAAAAAAAACGTCAAAGCGGCCACAGGCTACATAAGCTAGGTCAACAGCTGCTGAGCCTAGTCGTCTGATACCTCACGAATCCAGCATGAACTGCTCCAGGGCTTTAAAATAATTTTTTATGTAATCATATTTATAATACGGGAACTCTGTAGCGACAAGGGCTGCTGAGAGTGAAGGTTTGTCGCTTACACGAATGGATGCCCTATTTAAAAACGATCCACTGCCTTTCCAGGCGTAAAAGCATTCTCTTCTATTGCAGCGGCAGCTACCTTCCCTCTTTGAGAAGCGATAAAGGCTGCTGCCTTTTCAACGATCTTTATACTTTTTGCACATAATTCAGGCAACTGAGCCAATTCGACAATCATTTTTGAAGTTTTATTTTTTCCCAGAAAAACGCTTTTTTCCGAAATCCAAGCACGCTCTTAAGGTTAGCCTGCCTGCTCAGCCAGTTGATGAATCCCGGGCAGTCCCCTTCCGAGACCATTGTAGTCGAGACCATACCCGATCACAAATTTGGAGGGTATATCAAAGCCTACGTACTTTACCTCTAGCTGGTGTTTGAGTTCTTTTGGCTTTCTGAGCAAACTGACAATTTCAATACTCTGCGGATCAAACTTTTGTAACACCGGAATAAACTGACTTAGCGTATTACCAGTATCTACAATATCTTCAATGACAATGACGGGCCTGCCCTTTAATTCAGTATCAATACCCAGTCGGGTAGATACTTCGCCAGTAGACTCCAACCCCTCGTAGGAGGCCAGTTTTACAAAAGAAACTTCGCATTCGAAATTTACAGCCCTGATCAGATCAGCAGCAAAAATGAACGATCCGTTGAGAATAGGTAAAAAAACCGGATGGGTATCTGCATATTGCCTATTCAACTGTTCTGCCAATTGCTTGACGCGCGATTTGATTTGTTCGGCCGAAAGGAAGGGTTCAAAAAGGAAGTCGTGAATTCTTACGGACTGCTCTGTCATTATCAATTTTATTTTACCAAAAAAAGAAAGCTATCGTTTCAAAAGTCAGGCCCGGCTACTGGAGAACGCTACTCAGATGCCATATTTGTCAAGCAAATAAACCAGGCTGGTGATGGCAGCTACTCCCAGGTGAAGTTCTCTCCTGTTGACTGCCTCAAAATTATCAGCTGGCGTATGGTGATAATCAAAATAGCGCTGTGAGTCCGGCTCAAACCCGGCCAGCAAGCCCTTTTGTGGTTTTAGTCTGGAGATATCAGCACCAGAGCCCCCCTTTTTTAGTCTGAGCCCGTAAGGCTCCAATAAAGGTAACCATTCTAAAACTTTTGAAAATTTTTCATTAAAAACAGACTCGTCAGCATCAAAGGTGAACCCCCGGGGCGTAAACCCGCCGCGGTCAGATTCGATAGCTGCCATGTGGTATTCTCCCTTTGAGAAGGAGGCATCCCGATAAGCAATCGCTCCGGCCTGCCCGTTTTCTTCATTCATAAATAATACACTGCGGATAGTACGCCTGGGTTGGTAATTCAGTCGCTTCAATACATTGATGACATCCATAGCATGTACACAACCAGCGCCATCGTCGTGGGCACCACTCCCCACGTCCCAGGAATCAAGGTGCCCGCCCACCAGAATAATCTCATCGGGATAGGTACTGCCTTTAATCTCTCCTATTACGTTGTACGACCTTTTGGGCGGCAGCATACGTGAGGTGGTTCGAATATAGAGATTAACCGGCTCGTTGGCCAGCAAAGCGCTGAGCAAATCAGCATCATTGGTGCTAATGGCTACAGAAGGAATAGGCGGATAATCCTCCGGATTGATAGTAGCCCCTGTGTGAGGAACATCATCCCGCTTATTAGTCATTGACCTTACAACGGCCGCTGCAGCACCATATTTGGCAGCAAGATTAGGCCCAAACCCCCGTTGATCAACAGCTCCACCGTATGCATAAAAGGTATTAATCTGAGTGGGATCCATGGGCCGATTAAAAAAGACGATCTTTCCACTCAATTGATCAGCCAGGCTATCCACTTCTGAAAGCGATTTTACTTCAACAACTTCAGCTGTGATGCCCTCCGGACCGGTTCCAATGGCATTACCCAGGGCCAGTGCATTTAATTCTACGCTTCCGATTTTGTTACTATTTACGATTTTCACCTGCTCTTTCTCCCCTCTTTCCCAATGCGGAACCGTACATTCCTGCAAGTACACCTCGTCCATTTCCATAGCTATCATTTCCTGCCTGCCGTACTCTACAGCTGCTGCAGCCTGAGGAGATCCACTTAGGCGGGGCCCTATTTCCTCGGTCAACACCCTCAGCCACTCATAGGCTTTTCCGTTAACTACTGCCTCATTATAAATGGAGCGAATGAAAAAAGCATCTTCATTTTGAGCACGCTCTGATTGGGCTTCTACCCAGCCTGGGCAACCAAATGAAAAGAGCAAACTGAACAATATTATTTTATTTTTCATACTAACTATACTTTTGACTATTCCTTTTACTATTCAGACTTAAGTTTGGGTAAAGATTAAAAATGAAAATATAATTTTAAAACTTGGCACCATACTATTTCTCCTTTCAAAATATATTTGGCGGCCTCATTTTTCTACGTTTACCGGACCTACTCTTTTCCACAATTTTGCATTTTTTAAAACAAAACAGCTTTTTTACGATGGCTTATCATCTGATACCAGTAATTAATTGACAATTTTGTAATTGTATTTTTTACAATAAGTCCTTAATTTTGATTTTATAGATACAAGGTAAAGATTTATAATTTGGTTTTATTTGGTTAGGGCTGAGGTAGTGCTGTGGTGGCGCTGCCT
>CAZVOD010000031.1:0-45201 GCA_964628385.1 uncultured Saprospiraceae bacterium | reverse complement strand
TTGAAGCTGCCCGATTTGCTCATATAAACGGGAAATCAATTGATCCTGATCCGGAGGTTTCGCCCCTCTTGACTTCTCAAATAAGTCCTCTCCTTCTTTTTACAGCACCTGCTTCCACTTCACGATCTGGTAGGGATGGAGCTCGTACTATTGCGCTAATTCCGACAGCGTATGCCGTTCTGTCAAGGCTTCTACTGTTACCTGTGTTTGAATGATGCGCTAAATGTTCTGCGTTTTCTTCCCATTCCTGGTCTTGATTTTGATGGTGAAATTTATAAATTTATCACCTTAAACTCTTGTCCAGTTTTTGGGGGGAAGCTCAGTTAAGGACCAGAGGACAATGAAATTCTTATTATTATTTACCAACTGGTACAGTATAAATTGAAGTTGTTTAAAAAGTCATCCCAAGAGAGGGTTGATATAAGAATGTTGCAGAAGCATTAAATTGTTGGTTACCAGACTAACAAAATAAGCCTCTGCAACATGTATGTAAATCTATCGAAAAAATTCATTACAAAAAACCTACTGATCCATTTGAGTCAAAGTCATCTTGGTCGTCCACCCAAAATACCTTTATGGCGGATTGTCAAAGCGATTATTTACCGACTCAAAAGTGGATGCCAGTGGAGAGAACTTCCGATGAGTGCTTTCTGTGGACCTGTTTTAATTCCGTGGAATACCGTCTATTATCACTTCAGGAAGTGGTCGAAAGATGGGGGGAAGCATAGGAAAATGCCCAGATCTCAACCAACGGATTGTTTTTAAATGCAGATGCCGGGTTTGATGGCGAAGCACTTCGAAAAACTTGTTGGTCCAAAGATATAATTGCTAATATTGACTTCAATAAGCGCAACACAAAAAACACTGATAATCAACCTCTTTTGGATGATTTATTATATAAAGAACGATTCTCGGTAGAGCGAACAAACGCCTGGATCGATGCATTTAAAGCTCTTTTGGTCCGCTTTGAAACAAAAGCTCAAACCTGGCTGAGCTTGCATTATCTGGCATTTGCTCTCATTCTGCTCAGAATCTAAACAAATCATTTTTAAACAACTTCAGTGTTATATTACCTTTTGGGAACAATGGTATTTGGAAATTTTTTCAATGTGTTTTAACTATCTGCCTCGTACTAAATATTCTTTATCCGATTTCATTTTCTCTTCTCCTGAACCAAAAAATTATGTATGTATATTTACTTCAATTCTTTATACTATAAGTCGGTATTCTATTGAGTTTGCGTATGATTGTTAGACCGATTAGAGACGCCAGAGAGGTCTTTTCCTATTTATCAAAACCAAATATTCAGCTGACTCATACCTCAATCCATCCCTGCATCCTCTGCCTCCTTTTCATACTTCTGGTGATTACTGGGTCTTGGGGTCACGCCCTTTACAAGCCATGGATTCATTGGAACAAAAATGCGCCGTTTAGAGTTAGGCTGAGGAACAATCCAAATACAACGATGCCCGAATTACCTGAAGTTAACGCCAAGAAGAACTACTTTGACCGCAACGTGCTCCACAAGAAAATAGATCAGGTAGTGTTGAGTGATGTAAGCTATATTATGAAAAATATAAGCGGGGAGGCGTTTGCCGATCGCTTGCAGGGGCAGCAGTTTGTTGCTTCTTACCGGCGGGGAAAATACTTTTTTGCTCAGCTCGACAATGGTCACCATGTGCTTTTCCACTTTGGTATGAGCGGCCGTTTTAAATATTACGAAGACGAAAGCGAACGCCCTAAGCACGAGCGCTTTGCCATCTGGTTTGACGATGGTCATCGGTTGGGCTTTGATTGCCCACGCAAGCTGGCGCGCATTCAATACCTGGAGGATTTAGAGCTTTTTCTTGAGGAGAAAGAGCTGGGAGCAGACGCTTTGGAATTGCGGGAAGATACTTTTATGGACTTTACGGAGGGCTGTCGAGGGACGGTCAAAGGCTTTCTGCTCAACCAGAAATACCTGGCAGGTATGGGTAATCTTTATGTGGATGAAGTCTGCTGGCAGATTGGTATTCATCCGGCTTCTACCATGGGCTTGCTCAGTGCAGAAAAACGTCGGGCGCTATTTCAACGCATGCAAATCATCTTACAAAAAGCGGTGGATTTGGACGCCAACTACTCTGCCTATCCTGAGGAATGGCTTTGGAATCATCGCCACAAGGATGACGGAGCGTGCCCCCGCGATGGCAATACGTTGGAAACGGATAAAGTAGCGGGGCGGACCACCTACTACTGCCCCTCTTGCCAGGAGTTGATTTTGGAAGCATAACCCGTCTCCGAAAATTCACCTTTTTTCCTTATATTTAGTAGTATGAAAAAATACCCGATCGGCATACAGGATTTTCGCAAATTAAGAGTGGATAAATACCTTTACGTAGATAAAACGGATATAATTTTTGAGTTGATCACTTCTGGTCAGTACTACTTTCTCTCTCGTCCCCGGCGATTTGGGAAGTCGCTGTTGATCTCTACTTTGAAGTATCTGTTTCAGGGAAAAGGAGAGTTGTTCGAAGGCTTGTGGATAGAAGACAAATACGATTTCGAGCCGCATCCGGTGCTGCATTTTTCTTTCAGTGCTCTGGGCTGGGATACAAAGATATCGGGCTGGAAAGAGGGCTTCATCAGGCGCTCAATAACAAAGCTAAGGAAGCTGGTTTTTCCCTGACACAAGAGGGAATCGGGCCTCGTTTTCAGGAATTGATTCAGCGGCTGGCCACGGACAACCGGCAGGTGGTGCTGCTCATTGACGAGTACGACAAGCCTTTAGTTGATTATTTCACCCAGCTGAAACAGGCGGAGATCAACAAGGATATACTGAACAGTTTCTTCTCAGTGATCAAGGATGCCGATCCATTCCTTCGTTTTTTTCTAATTACTGGTATTTCAAAATTCAGTAAAGTGTCTCTTTTTTCCGACCTGAATCACCTCCAGGATATCACTTTAGTGGAAAATTATGCGACCATCGCCGGCTACACGCAAAAGGAATTGGAAACTTTTTTCGAACCAGCCATAAAACAACTCGCTCAGAAATTTGAGAAATCAATCGATGCCCTGAAAGAAGACATCAGAGTTTGGTATAACGGCTATAGCTGGGGGACAGCGACGCGCCTCTATAATCCTTTTTCCATCCTTAACCTTTTTGCGGCCCAACGCTTTGCCAACTTCTGGTGGGAAACGGGCACTCCTACTTTTTTGATCAAAAAACTTAGAGAAGAATTTCAATACAATTTAAATGATCTGGTGGTCGGGCAGGTGATGTTCGAAAGCTTTACGATTAATGACCTCAATTGGCTGGCGCTGCTTTTTCAAACCGGCTACCTGACCATTCGGGATTATGACCCGGCCACCGGACTCTACACCCTCGATTATCCTAACCGCGAGGTCAAAGATACTATGCAGCAGCATCTGCTGGCCGCCTTTCGGGAAACGACTAAAACGGATAGCCTGCCCTTGTTGGTCAAAATCAAAACGGCCCTGGAGGACGGTGACCCAGAGCGCTTTATCGATCTTGTTGATATCCTCTTTTCTACCATTCCCTACCAACTTTTTCAACAAAAACAGGAAGCTTTCTTCCATGCTATTCTACACTTGAGCTTTTCGGGGATTGGACTGTTCGTCCAGTCAGAGGTAAGCACGACCAAAGGTAGAGTAGACTCCGTGGTTCATACCAAAAACCAGATTTACGTGATGGAGTTCAAACTGGATGCCTCCGCTGAATCGGCGCTCGCGCAAATCCGGGAGAAACGCTACGGCAGTCCTTTTCTCGATCGGGGTAAAGAGGTGATCGCCCTGGGGGTTAGCTTTAGCTCTACGGAGAAGGCTGTGGCGGAATGGGAGGCGGTCCCGTATATTTCTTTATTGGTAGACGGGTAAATGGGTTTATTTCTGCAAAACAGTTAGGCTTTTGCATCTTAGCAGCTGGAATTACTGTATCTTGTTGGCCTAAAGACAATTATTGTTCAGATGAAAGCCGTTAGCTACTATCTCGTATTACCGCTTCTTTATGCCATTTCTTTGCTGCCCTTTTGGGCCATGTATTTGCTGTCGGACGGATTGTATGTACTCGTTTATCAAGTAGTGGGATATCGAAAAAAAGTAGTACAGACCAACCTTCGAAATGCTTTTCCGGAAAAGACAGCGCAGGAAATTCAGGATATACAGCGGCAATTTTATAAATATTTCTGTGATTTGATTTTAGAAACACTCAAAACGCTGACCATCCGGCCAAGAGTCTTGCTGCAACGGCTGAGCTTTGAAAATGCAGACCTGTATGAAAGGTTTTTTAGAGAAAAGCGGAGTGTGATCATCGTCATGGGCCATTTGGGTAATTGGGAATTAGCTGGTGCACGTTTCAGTCAAACTGAATATCATCAACTTTTTGTCATATTTCGTCCATTAGCTAACAAATATTTTAATAGTTTAGTTATTTACATGCGAACGCGGTTGGGAAATAAGCTTTACACTATGCAGGAGACGTTCCGGGGGATGGTCAAAAACAGGAATGAGCTAACGGCTACAGCATTCATCGCAGATCAGACACCACAGCCACAAGAAGCTTATTGGACGACATTCCTCAACCAGGAAACACCGATATTCAGGGGGACAGCCAAGGTTGCTAGAAAGCTGAAATATCCTGTCATATATGCATCAATCAAACGCACGAAAAGAGGATATTATCGCATAGTCAACGAACTGCTGGTGGAGGATCCCACTCAACTGTTGGAAGACGAAATATCAGAGTTACACACCCGACGTCTGGAAGCAGATATCATCGAATCTCCGGCCCACTGGCTCTGGACGCATCGCCGCTGGAAGCACAAAAAGCCGGTTAGTTAACCGTATTCTCGAATCCTAATTGTTTTAGTAAATATATAAATAGCTTAAAAAAACGAGCAGCATGATAAAAGACAAGGAGTTGATTGTGGCTACGGCCAGGTATGCTAAGGAAGATCGTACCAAGAGTTGGATATTGACAGTAAGCACGCTTGTTTTGTGGACACTTGCCTACGTCGGAGCCATCAGAAATATTCACATCGTACCGCAGTTGATTTGTGCGGTGCTGGCCGGGCTGTTGAACATACGCCTGTTCATCATCTATCACGATTACCTGCACAAAAGTATTCTGCAAAATTCGATAATTGCCAAAGCTATTTTTACTGTATACGGGCTTTTTATTTTAGCCCCGGTAAGTATCTGGAAAAGGTCTCATAATTTTCACCACGCTCACAACTCGAAGTTGTATAGCTCTAGTATAGGTTCTTATCCGTTGGCAACGCGCGAGGAGTTTTTGAAGGCCAGTAAGTTAGAGCGCAGCCTTTATCTTTTTGCCAGGCATCCCTTCACTATTGCTTTTGGGTATATTTTTGTTTTTATCTGGGGCATGTTGCTGCGGTCATTAATAAACAATCCTAAAAAGCATCTGGACTCCCTCCTAGCACTGGTTTTTCACGTAGCTCTGGGCGTAGCTATTTTTAGCGTTTTTGGACTACAAAGCCTATTAGTTGGCTATATCTTGCCGATCATGCTGGGTCATGCACTTGGGGCATACCTGTTTTACGCACAGCATAACTTTCCATCGGCTAAATTCAAGAGCAAAGAGGAATGGACTTACGTGGAAGCCGCCCTTTATTCGTCTAGTTACATGAAAATGAATAAGCTAATGCACTGGTTTACCGGTAATATTGGCTATCACCATATCCACCACGTTAATCCAAAAATTCCCTTTTATAATTTACCAAAAGCATTCAATGAAATGGAAGCCCTTCAAAACCCAGGTACTACTTCATTGACGCCAAAAGGGATAGCAGAATGCTTTAAGCTCAAAGCTTGGGATCCTGAGCAAGAAAGAATGATCGGTAAAGCAGAACTCTTTCAGCGGCCCGTCGAGCGTCAAACAGCTTGATACAACAGTAATAAGAGTCTGATATTATGATCCGGAATTCTCGTTCCTATCGAGAATTCCGGATACATGATTTATGGTCGAATTGCTTTTTTCTCCTTATTTTTTTTCTTCAAATAACTTTGTCCTTCGGTAATCCAACGTTGAGGTTCCTGCCCCTTGAGATAGTGGTCGAAAAACTGGTTCACTTTAGTGAAGTAGTCAATCTGATTTTCTTTTTTGGCCAGACCGTGGTTTTCTCCCTCATACAAAAGCATGATTAAAGGCTTGGATAGCCTTCGCATGGTGATGTACATCTCAATTCCCTGATGATAATCTACCGCGCCGTCTTGATCACCAAAGGTCATAAGCATTGGCGTTGTGATGTCTTGTGCCTGAAAGATTGGCGAATTGGCAAGGTATTCGTCCATCAAATTCCAGTACGGTTCCCGGAGGCGGCCCTGGCTGGTTTCAAAAATTTGCTGATCAGGAGTTCCGGAATTCCAGTAGATAGAATTATACATGCTAATCATATTTGTCAGTGGTGCTCCGGCAATAGCCGCCGAGAAGATATCGGTTTGTGTGACCAGAAAAGCTGTTTGATAGCCTCCCCAGCTATGGCCCATAATACCAACTTTATCCTTGTCGATCATGCCGGTTTTCAGAACCCTTTCGACGGCGGGCACAACACAGTCTACTGCTGATTCGCCGGGGTGATTGGTTTTGTAAATAATATCCGGCTGGAAAACGAAATAGCCATTCTGTACATAATGTGTTAGATTGTATGCTCTTCTGTCAGTTGGAGCGATATAATTATTTTTGGAATCCGTACGGCGCTCGTAAATATAAGTGATCATTGGGTATTCCTTCCCTTTCTCATAATTCGCCGGGTAGTGTAGTAGCCCCTGCAACTTTTTGCCATCGGCATTTTTATACTCGATTAATTCCGTTTTCCCCCAGGCATATTCCTGCTGCTGTGGGTTAGTGTTGGAAATCTGCCGGGCATCGCTCAGCTGGCCATTTGTTACAAAAACATCCGGTGAATCCTCGTAGCTCTCCATATAGTAAGCGTAAACATCTGCATCTTTGGCTTTGGTCAAACTACGCACTCGCTTGTCCATCAACATTTCGTCAACAATATCAAAATCTCCATTGACCCTCACATAACCTGACTCTTTTGTTTTATCACCAAAAACACTAAAAAACATAGGCGCTTCAGGGTCAATATACGGCTCTTCGTAGTCCGTTCGCTGCACGCGATATCTCATCTCTTCCTTCTTGCCGTCTGTTAGCTTTTTATAGCTACTGCCATCCGGTTGGAAAGCCCAAATGTCGTACTCGTCGTATAGTAAAACGGCGGCATCGTCTTTGAGCCAGCCGCCACGCCCGTAAGGCGGCAGTATCTCTCTCGGGCCATCGTAGCGAGTGTTCCAGAACGGTACGTCCAGTTGAGCGGTCAAATTGATGTGCTTGCCAGTAGCCACTTCGTAGGTATGCCAGTGGTCGTCAATAAAGTACAATAAGTATTTACCATCCGGAGAGCTGCCGTAAAAGTTGTCAACCGGAAACTGCTTCATCGCTAGCTTTTGTTCACCAGATTGGGCATCGGCCAAATAGACGTCAGCGTGCTCCAAACGGAACTGGGGGATGTAAGGGGTTTCGTCCAGTAGTACTATTTTTTTCCCATCACCTACCATGGAAGCCTCCTTTTTATCGTCATCCTCAATACGTACCAATTTATCCTGCTCCACATTCCAAACAGAAAGGTAGGTGAAGTTCTTATCCCGATTGTAAGTGCGACGTTGCCTGGGAATGATATCATCATCTTTCCAGTGCCAGATTTCCATTTCGGGTACTTTTTCTGCTTTTTCTTCTTGCTCACTTTCTGCATCCTGCTCGTCCTCCTCCCAACTGTCGAGGCCGACAAAGATGCGCTCTAGGTCTTCAGACCATCCTGGCGTATATGTATCGCGGATACGCATGCCTTCTGGGAAATCCCGACGATCAGAAGGATCAAGTATTAGAACTTCCTGGCTGGCTTCCAGATTTTTGTAGGCATAAACTCTATGGTTAGCTTGTGTGTAAGCGGTATCGTGAAAAGCCTGCATAAAAGTAAGTGCCGATTGCTCCTCTTCCCATTTGAGCTTTTTAAAAGTAGTAGTGTCACTGGCCAGAAAGCTGATTTGATAACTATCCAGGTCAAAAAGTTCTACTCCGTTACCTCGTTTTTTTTCTGCATCAATAATGTAAGCCAGGAGTGTTCCTTTGTCATTGAGGGCCCACTCAGACACATTACCGATATTGCGCGATATTCCTGTAGACAGGCTGTATACCAGCAAATCTTTACCGGGCAGTTTACTACCTTTGGGGGCATAAGTAGACATGATGACATGCTTGCTATCCTCACTAATGCTATAGCGGCTGATACTTTGAAATTCTTCCTCTTCGCCAGACTCCAGGTTCAGTAGAATCATCGTATTTTCTACGCGTTGTTTCTTTTTCTTCATCTTTTCCTCTTTTTCAGGACTGACCCCCTGTGCAAAAGCCACCCATTTGCCATCTGTTGAAAATTGGGGGGTATTGGAAAAAGCATACTTGTAGCGCTGTTGGCCGTCTGCACTACTGATATAAAGCGTATCTTTTTCATTGACCAGACTTACTCGGTAGGCTACCCAGTTGCCGTCATCAGATAGTGAAGAGGACCAGGAAAGTCTTTGCCATTCCTGATAATCTTCCAGCGTGAGTGTAGGCTTTTCTTGCGCGATAATGGTATTGACACTTACCCAGATGAGCAGGTAAGTGAAAATGTGTAAGTATTGTTTTTTCATACTGTTTTGGTTGTTTTTTTAATATAGTTAAGTGGCGTACCTGACGGCACGCTTTCAATCGCTTTATTAACTTATTTTCTATCCACATTTTGACCCTAATGGGTCAGCTTAATTGTTATCATGGAGATACGCCACGCATTTTCTTTCCGTCAAGGCTTATCAGCTTACTCTTAACACTTTCGATCAGCACCTCTGCATCCACCTCTAAGCTAATGCTAAGTTTATCAGGATCAATCATTTGTAAAAAATGATTGAAGGTGTTATGCGATGGAATTCCATTGGGTAATTCCAATATCCCACTTAACCATTCAAGGCGTTGCTCTGCAAACTCGGCCATGTCTTCAAAGCCTTCTCCATTTGACAACAGAGTGCAAAATGAAATGAATAATATATCTTTGAGCCGATGTAGATAACGCCCCTGTACGCGGGGATCATCTACTTGGATAAACAAATTCTCGACGGTATCTTGCATCTTTCTGCTCGATAATATCTTATTTTATTTCGTAACATTATTTTGGTGCGTTTGCTCTAGCTAAAAATGTCTGTAATTTAATATAATTGCTTGTAATTCTAATTTATTTACGATGCAATAAAAGTTGAAATACGAATACCCCCCTGGTTGATATTTGGAAAAAAATTGTCTGAAATTTAATGAATTCTAACCTTTCGAAACAAGTCTGACTTTGTTCCAAAGGATAGCTTCTGTAATGGCTCGAAGCTGATTTTGGATGTAAATTTAAAAAAAAAGCAAAAAGCTAAAACCGGACAGTAATTTTCCCCGTTTAGGACGAGGAATGAAGGAAAAACAGAAAAAAGCATTCTCAGCTGGCAATAATTGTAAGGGTATTTCATTGAGGTGCGCCTTTTAATCGGGCGATATTTGGGAGTGCACTCGGGATTTTAATTGATACAATTAAAGCAGACATTTTGTGGCGCTTAACAGACTGATCAGTTCGACTGATTGCTAAATAAATACTCTCACACGAATTTAAAACATGCTCAGGTCTATACGTACATATCGTGAAATTTTTTCCTCTTTGATGCTTTATGGCTTCATGAGTGTGTTACTACAATATCCGGTGCTTCAGGTTGTACAGTGGGTGAGTTACACGTCTACTGTGATCAATGCAGAAATTACCGAGCTTAGTGACAGTTTTGGGGCGCAAAAGCATCATGTCCATAGCCAGGAAACGGCCTTATCTGCTATGCACAACATGAAAAAGCTCAGTGATCAACAGCAGAAGGATTCAAAAGAAGATAAAAGCTCCAAGCATAAAAACCCTTTAAAATTATTACCGCCTCAGTTTATTCACTCCTTTATAATAAACTCAAAATCAACGGATAACTTTGATCATAAACTTATCCCGGATGATATTTTCCTAAAACTCTTATCTCCACCTCCAAAGGGCTGATTATATAGATTTTCAAGGAGCCAGAGGCTGTGGCTATCTGGTATAACATTGTGTTTTCTATTTTTAATCATGCGCTTGCCGTTAATGACTGAGGTTTTGGTTGGTATAGTTTAATGGTCCGGCAAGGAAAATATCTAATAATGAAAAACTTTTTATTGATCATTATAATTTTACTTAATGTTTCTGTTTATGCACAGCAAACGATTTTGGGGGTGATTGTGGATCAATCCGAACAACCACTGGCTGATGCTTACGTTTTCATCAATTCAGGCTCAGAGCACGGTCACACTAATGCTTTAGGAAAATTTAAATTAGCCCGTGTAAATGTAGGCGATACTTTAAGGGTTAATTTTTTGGGTTATGAGGATGTAAGGTATATTCTTCGAGCCAGGGACTTTGAAAATATCTTACGGGTTGAGATGAAAGAGGAAGTTATTGACCTGAGCCAGGTTAGCGTATCCAATTCGGTAAAAGCTATTAATACAGTTTCCAGTATTGATTTAAAAACAAACCCTGTTAGGTCTTCCCAGGAGGTACTGCGAAGAGTGCCAGGGTTGTTTATCGGTCAGCATGCCGGTGGTGGTAAGGCAGAACAGATATTTCTGCGAGGCTTTGATATTGACCACGGCACAGATATTACCATTTCTGTAGATGGACTGCCAGTAAATATGGTCTCTCATGCTCATGGACAGGGCTACTCTGATTTACATTTTCTTATCCCGGAAACCATTGAGAATATTGATTTTGGTAAAGGGCCATACTATACGGATATCGGTAATTTCAATACTGCTGGTTACGTGAACTTCAAGACAAGAGATCGGCTGGACAACAGCGTGATAGGCCTTGAATTTGGAGATTTTAATACATTTCGGACAGTTGGTCTTTTTGACCTTTTAGGACAAGACGAGCGCAATGATGCTTACATTGCCACAGAATATATCCAAACGGATGGGCCATTTGAGTCTTCTCAGAATTTTACTCGTTTAAATTTATTTGGTAAATACTCCATGAATTTATCCAATGGTGATCGACTGTCTTTTACAATGTCAAGGTTTCAGAGTCAGTGGGATGCTTCAGGGCAGATTCCTCAGCGTCTAATTGATGATGGCACAATCTCACGCTTTGGTGCCGTTGATGACACAGAGGGAGGTAGAACGAGCCGGACTAATATTGCTATAGATCACACCAAGGTGATTGATGATAATACTTTTCTGAAAACCTCGGCTTACTTCAGTCATTATGACTTTGAGTTGTTTTCCAACTTCACTTTCTTTTTGGAAGATCCAGAGAATGGCGACCAGATCCGTCAGACGGAAGACAGGAGAATTTACGGATTAAATGCTACGCTTTTTCAGGGGATTTCCATGTCGGAGGCTGATTTGGAAATGAGTTACGGTGTTGGCTTACGTTATGATGATGTCAATGATAATGAACTTTCCAGAACGGCTAATCGCCGCACTACGCTTGAGCGTTTAGCTTTTGGAGACGTTGATGAATCGAATATCTTTGGTTTTGTCAATGCTGAGTTGGATTTTGGTAAGTGGTTGATCAGCGGGGGAATCCGCCTGGACGTCTTTGATTTCAATTATATTGATAAGCTTGCGCTGACTTATACGAATCTTTCGGAAACCGAATCAATCATTTCTCCCAAGTTAAATGTCATTTACAATCCTAATCCTAACTGGCAATTATTTATAAAAGCGGGAAAAGGTTTTCACTCCAATGATTCCAGAGTATCGGTGGCTCGTTCACGGGAAAATATCTTGCCGGCTGCATATGGTGCTGATTTTGGTATGGTCTGGAAGCCAACACGACGGTTGTTGATTAGCCCGGCTCTTTGGTACTTGTATCTTGAGCAGGAGTTTGTGTATGTAGGAGATGCTGGGATTGTAGAGCCAAGTGGTGAAACTGTTCGTCGCGGTATAGATTTATCAGTGCGCTATCAATTAGGAAAGTATATTTTTCTTGATGGTGATTTGAATTACACCATTGCTCGTGCCATTAACGAGCCAGAAGGGGCTGACCATATTCCATTGGCTCCGGAATTGACATCTATCGGAGGAATAACCGTAAAACTTCCCAGTGGTTTCTCCGGTAGCTTGCGCTATCGGTATATTCGGGATCGTCCGGCCAACGAGGATAATACTATTATCGCCAAGGGGTATTTTGTTACTGATTTGAATTTGAATTACACTTTCAACAAGGTATCATTAGGCGTGACCGTAGAAAATCTTTTTGATGTAGATTGGAATGAGGCTCAATTCGCCACTGAATCGCAGTTGCTCAATGAGCTAGAGCCAGTGGAGGAATTGCATCTTACCCCGGGTACTCCTTTCTACATCCGGGGTGGATTAAGATATAGTTTCTAATTTTTAAAGCATTTTATCTTATTTTGAGGGTGCCGTTTAGTCCCGGCACCTGTTTTATTAAATAGCCTCCTTTCTTTCATACTGATTTATGCTAAGAAAAATGAAGTTCTTCTATCTTATATTGGTACTGTATATCGCTCCGGTATTTATGTCAGGTAAGTTGGCAGCTCATGAGCCGGAAAATAGCTATATTTATCTGAGTATTTACACAGACAGTATTGTTGGAAGAGTAGAGTTTTCTAAAGAAGAATTTCCAAAGATCGTTGAAGGTCAGGTGCTGACAGCTCTGACCCAGGAGCATTTGGAATTTTATAGTCCAGTTATTAAAGCCTACCTTAAACAGAATATTTCTTTTAAAAATAAAGAAAAAAAATATCCCATATCCTTTCGGAAAATAGGTATTAGTTTGCACAGGCACATTGGAAAAAAATTTATCGCTTGTCATTTTCTTTTAGATGAAATGGATATGCTGCCGGAATATCTTGATATTCAATATAGTGCTTTCATGCAGTCGGATGTTACACACCGTGGTATGTTGATTATCCATTATAACTGGGAGGCTGGCATTATCAACAATGAATCGTCAGTATCTTTAATTTTTAGTCCTTCCGAAACACAGCAACGCCTTTCGTTCACTGGTTTATCTATCTGGAGGGGGATTTCGGCGCTAACTATGTTGGGTCTTTGGCATATCTGGACAGGGTGGGATCACATTTTATTTTTAGTTGCCTTAATACTTCCTGCGGTAGTGCGTCGTAAATCGGTTGCTAAGCAGTTATCTTCATTGCAACACAAGGTACCTGCGGGATACTCAACGGTATGGTTGCCAGTCAGATATTTCAAGCCTACATTTTGGTATATCATTGCCATAATGAGTAGTTTTACTGTAGCGCATTCCCTAACCCTGGGGTTGGTTGCCCTGGACATTCTCCGACTCCCGGATGTATTTGTCGAATCCGTTATAACAATTTCAGTGGCGCTAGCGGCCTGGCACAACATATCGCCCATTTTTAATCATAAAGAATGGGTAGTAGCTTTCATTTTCGGGTTGTTCCACGGCTTTGGGTTTGCGGGGGCCCTTGCAAATCTGGGGATGCAGGATTCTTATCTTTTATTATCGTTATTGGGGTTTAACCTTGGCGTAGAACTGGGACAATTGATTATAATCGTGTTGTTGCTTCCTATTTTATTTATGTTGAGGAAATACAGTATTTACCCTAGGCTGATTACCTGGGGGTCTGTGGCTTTGCTGTTGATTGCTATTTTTTGGGGCATCGAGAAGATTATGACTTTTATGTAGCAGGCGTAGGGCATAGCGGGGTTACTTTGTCAGGGAGATTATAGTATAGCTGGAGTGTACTGCCTGGAGTGGCCTACAGTGATATTACCCCAAGACATGTCATGTCTAGACATGTCATGTACCTTTTTATGGAAAATAAAATATTGCTTAAGTAGTTGATAATCACTGTTTTTGTGTTTTGAGTCAGACATGTCATGTTTAGACATGACATGTCTGATTTTTACAACATGTCATGTCTAAACATGACATGTTTGTGCAGTGCACCTGCACCTGTTTGTGCGCTGCTTCCTGCCTTACCTGCCTGCCTCCAATTTTTCCCCAACATATTTCAAAAAAATAATGTTATTATCCAGAATCTATATTTAAGAACTGTGGAGAGAAAGCAAGTCAAAGATTTTTTAAAAATCACTCAAAATATACCCTTTTTTGATGTCCGTTCGCCGGGAGAGTATGAACGCGGTCATGTCCCAGGAGCTATCTCTATGCCTCTTTTCGACAACGAAGAGCGGACTATCGTCGGGACATTATACAAAAAGCAGGGCCGAAAAAAAGCCATCAAAAAAGGCCTGGATATTGTAGGGCCCAAAATGCGTCAGTTCATAGAACAAGCCGAAGCATTTGGCGCTGACAAAATTGCCCTATACTGCTGGCGAGGCGGAATGCGATCGGATAGCATGGCTTGGCTAATGGAGCGCTACGGCTTTGAAACGATACTACTCGATGGTGGTTACAAGGCTTATCGGCGGTCTATGTTAAGTTTTTTTTTCCAACCCTTATCACTCGTAGTTATTGGCGGCTACACTGGAAGTAAAAAAACACAGTTCCTGAAAATGCTCGAAGAAAATGGCGCTCAAATTATAGACCTGGAAGGTCTCGCCAACCATCAGGGATCTAGCTTTGGTAATAAAAAATGTACAGGGCAACCAACAACTGAGCAGTTTCAAAATCAACTTTTTGAAATTTTCCGGACACTTGATCTAAATAAAAATATTTTTATTGAGGATGAAAATATGCGGCTGGGAGCAGTGAATATACAGGACGAGCTCTATCGCCAAATGGGATGCGCCCCTTTACTGTTTATAGATGTTGATAAAAAAGAGCGGGTGCAATTTCTGGTAGAAGATTATGGTGGGTTAGATAAGCAAAAGTTGATTGCTGCTACCAATGGAATCAGAAAACGACTCGGTGAAAAAGAAACCCGGGAAGCCATTACATATATCGAAACCGGAGAACTGCTGAAGGCAGCTGATATTATTGTAGATTACTATGATCGCCGCTACTGGAAGTCTTTGGAAAAAAAGAAAGCAAACATGAAGGCCTGCATAAAATTAAGTATGAATGATTTACCCAGATTAGCAAAACGATTATCCAAATTAAACTTGATCAAATTATGATTGCAACGCAGTATAAATTAACAGAATATAGTCATGGAGCGGGTTGTGGCTGCAAGCTATCCCCTGGAGTGCTCAGTGAGGTGCTCAATAATAATGATCAGCTTCCTGTTTTTGAGAATTTATTGGTGGGAAATGATAAAAGAGATGATGCTGCTGTAGTTAAAGTAGATGAAGAAAAAGCTATTGTAAGTACTACTGATTTTTTTATGCCCATCGTGGATGATGCATACGATTTTGGAGCCATTGCCGCTACTAATGCCATTAGTGATATTTATGCCATGGGAGCCGAACCTATTATGGCGATTGCTATCCTGGGCTGGCCAATTGATAAGATTCCCGCTAGCGTAGCGGCTGAAGTAATGCGAGGTGGCCGTGCTGCCTGTGCCGATGCCGGGATACCGCTCGCCGGAGGCCATAGCATAGATGCACCAGAACCTATCTTCGGATTGGCAGTTACCGGAAAAGTTTCCCTACAGCAAATCAAGAAAAATCAAGATGGTCAGGTTGGTGATTTACTCTACATCACCAAGCCAATCGGTGTAGGCATAGCTACTACAGCTCAAAAGAAAAAAGTAGTCCTTGAAGAGGATTTGAATACTGCAAAAAAATCTATGTTGACGCTTAACCGCATCGGACAGAAGCTTGGCCAATTATCTTATGTCCACGCATTGACAGATGTGACTGGCTTCGGACTTGCGGGGCATTTGTTAGAGGTTTGTGAAGCGGGCAATCTCAGTGCTGAGTTGTACAATGAGCAAATACCTACATTTGATTTTGTGGAGAAATATTTGGCTCAGGATTGTATTCCTGGAGGTACGCATAGAAATTGGAAAGCTTACGGCGAAAAAATTGAGTTGTTAAACGGCCAAAATTACCATATCGTAGCTGACCCACAGACGAGTGGAGGGCTGCTGGTAAGTGTTAATCCAAAATTCAAAGATGAGTTTGAAGAGGAAATGAAAAAGTATAACCTTGATTTAAAGCCGATTGGTACGCTTGTGGAAAAGAAGAATGAAAAAGTGATTAGAGTTAGATAGGGTCTAATTATTTGCGTTACTTTAAACGCATTTCTTTCGGCATCCCAAATTTTAAGCATGTGAGGCTTCGTCTAATCAGGCTGATGTTTTTCCTTTGGCTCGTCTAGGTAGGTTTTCATTCCTTTATACAGGCAATAACACATTATCAGGAGGAGAAAAGCAAACGGAAATCCTGTAGAAATGGAAGCAGCCTGCAACGCACTAAGTCCTCCGCCTATTAATAGGGTAGCAGCTACAGCCCCTTCCGTCGTAGCCCAGAAAATTCTTTGTCCGACTGGTGCATTTAGTTTTCCACCGGAAGTGATATTATCGATGACTAGCGAGCCACTATCAGAAGATGTCACAAAGAAACTCACTACGAGAGTGATGCCTAAAAGAGAAGTAAATGTGGCCAAAGGATAGTTTTCTAAAACTACAAATAGCGCGGTACTTATATTGTCATCAACAGCGGCAGAAATATCAGCGATGCCTTCAAACTGTAGGTAAAAGGCACTGGCACTAAATAAGCCCATCCAAAGGTACGTCAATATGGAAGGTACCAGCAAGACTCCAAGTACAAACTCCCGGACCGTTCTTCCCCTTGATATTTGTGCTATAAACATACCTACAAACGGAGCCCAAGAGAACCACCAGGCCCAGGTAAATATGGACCAGCCTCTAAAAAAATCTCCTTGCTCAGTGTAGGCTCCATTAAAAGTGGCCAACGAAGGGAGATGAAGCAGATAGCTACCTGTATTGATAAAAAAGCTCTTAAATAAATAAAGAGTAGGACCGATAAATATAAACAACAACAATAAAAGAGCGGCAATTCTGACATTCAACAAACTCAACACCCTTATTCCTTTATCGAGCCCTAAAACCACTGAAGTGGTGGCCGCAGCAGTGATCAAAGCAATAATGATTACCTGTGCGGTAACATCATTGGAAAACCCGAACAGAAATTTAAAGCCGGAGGCTACTTGCTGAGCGCCAAACCCTAAAGTAGTGGCCAAGCCACAAAGTGTGGCTACTACCGCTACTACGTCAATAATACTTCCGATCGGTCCATATATTTTATCACCTAGTAATGGATAAAAAGCAGATCGAATGGTGAGTGGAAGGCCTTTGTTAAAAGCAAAAAATGCCAATGCCAGGCCTACAATACAATAAATACCCCAAACGTGAATACCATAGTGAAAAAAAGCAATTTCTGTTCCCAATCTGGCAGCTGCTTCTGTTTTAGCGTCGCCGTACGGCGGTTGTGAAAAATGGAGCATAGGTTCTGCAACACTAAAAAACAATAGACCAATACCCATACCCGCCGAAAAAAGCATAGATAACCAGGAAAACCTGCTGAAGTCAGGCCGAGCATTCGGCCCCCCTAGTTTTATCTTTCCGAATCGGCCCAGACCAAAATAGAGGGAGACGATTAGCAAGACATTGATACAAATAACCAGAAACCAGCCAAAATTCAGGGAGATAGTACTTTGAAATTCATTAAACAGCCCTGCTATGGGTTCGCCTACCACTAATGTTGTAATGATAAACAGGAAAGCAATACCTGCCGCGGGATAAAAGACCGGCGCATAGATATCAAAGTATTTATTGTCAGGCTTGATTACTGGTTTGTTCATGCTACTATTATTTAGTTCAGAAGGCGACTGTGAGCAATAGGGATCGACCGATATGATCAGGTAGGTTTACCAAATCTATTAGCTTTTCTGTCTGTTGCTCACAGCCTGCTACCCTCTTTATTTAACGAGCCATATCCTGGAGTTAAAGCTGTCTTCTCCCAGGCGGTTTACGGCTTCTCGGTAGTTATCGTTATTCAGGCTCTGCTCCTGGCCTGGATAAAGGAAACGAACGGGCAGAATATCGTCATTCAGATTTCCACAAGTGGGAATTAAATAATCAAAATTTTCCCAATTATTGTCAAAATAGTGTAATTGGCGGCGAACTTCAAAGTAAGGTTCCAGGCCGTGGAAAAATAAAGCGATCCACTTTTGCCGGTAAATATCAATCAACTGGCCTGAAAAGGCAATACCAGAATTTTGATAAAAATCATCAAAATTATCCCATCCAAAATCGGAATAGTTAACCTGGTAGTAATCCATGGAGCTTTTGATACCAGCTCGGTAATGTGCATTAATATCGCCTTCCAGCCAGCCTCGCTGAATGGCTTCGGCGATTATAAACTCTACTTCCGAATAACTCATCAACAAACCATTCGCCTGCTTATCTGCTTGCGGATGATTGGGATAATCAAAGTAGGCCAGGCCTAGTTTTGATCCGTCGGAGTCGCAGTTTTCATTACCATTTAGCCAGCCTGCATACTCCGGTTGTGATGTATTGATACTGGCATCTGTAGGGCGTGCGTACTGACCCAGTCTTGGGTCTCCGAAGTTTTTAAAAGTGCTCACAATGCTCTCACTGATCCTCACCGCATCAAAATTACCTATTTTTTCGGATAATATCGGAAAGTCATTGGGAAAAGCCTCTAGGTATTCCAGCGCGGCATTGTCTTCGTTGCTATCCATGATGGGTTCATTTTTGATGATAGCTGCCACTTGCTGGCTTACATCCATCTGTGCGGAAGCATGAAGGAGTAGCCTGAGCCTTAATGAGTTGGCAAACTTCTGCCATTTTTCCAAATCTCCATCAAATAAAATATCGCCACTTATCGGTGCCGCGGATGGGTCAATTAAATCAGCTGCCCTTTCCAGTTCCGCGAGCAGCCCGGCTTCTCCAAAATAAATAGCCTCCTGCTCGTCGTAGGAAGGGAAAAAGTTGTTGTCCTCCTTTCCGTCAATAGCTTGTGTGTAGGGAATATCACCGTAGGCATCTGTGAGGATAGAAAAAATAAAAGAACGCATAATCACTGCCACCGCTTCAAAATTTGGACTGCCACTCTGCTGCGCTAGCTGTTCCATATTTTTTATATCTCTCAGGCTATTATACAAAGGAAACCAAGTATTGGAAAAAGAATTCCACTGGTAAATATCTACTTCAACCCGCAAACTCTTAGCCGAAAGCTGAGCCGCTACATTGCCGATCAAAAAGGACTGATCTACTAAAGCGTTGGTCGATGAACGAATGATATCCGGCAAAAGGGTAGATGGAGGAACGGTTTCCGGTTGGTTAGGATTTACATTGACCTCTTCTAGCTCCTCGCAGGTTTGAAATACCAATAAAGCCACCAAAAATAAAAGTATTTTGCGGGCTTGTTTGGCAGGAGTTGAAAACTGGTAAAAGAGTTGGTTTTTATCTTTTCTAATACCTTTGAAATAAGTATTATATATATATTTCATTTTACGCTAGTTATTTTTTTAAAAAAGGCTTACGTTTTTCTATTAAAAATTAACATTCAGGTTTACCCCCCAGGAACGAGTAGGCGGCAACTGTGTACTTTCAAAACCTTGTATTACCTGACCTCCACGGATAGAATAAGCTTCCGGATCAATAGATGGTGTATCAGAAAATAACAATAGATTTCTACCTACCAATGCAATAGATGCTGATGTTAGGCCTAGTCTTTCCAATACTTTAGTCGGAAATTGGTAAGCCAACCTTACTTCGCGTAGTTTGACAAAAGAAGCGTCAAAGACAGATGCCTCGATATTATCCCTCTGAAAACCATTACCGAAATAGGCGTAAAAATAATCACGTGACGGAACAGGCACATCGTTGGGTACCAAATTGCCCTCTGCGTCGTATTTTACACCTGGACCTACAACGCCACCTTCATCAATAAGGTCATATATCGGCAGGCCAGCGCTGTTGTAGCTAACATCGTACTCGATTCTGCCGTCAGTAGTCTCTATCTTTAGATTGGAATTATCTGCATTAGTGATAGAACCACTGGTAACATTAATTAAATGAGTGCGGGAATAGATTTTTCCACCGAAGCGGCCATCAAAAAGAAAGCCCAGCGAAAAATTACCCAAGTTGAACTGATTATACACGCCGGCTGTGAAGTCGGGTTGGTAAGTTCCGGCTGATACTTTTTCGGTAGTGTATAATGGTAAACCGTTTTCGTGTATAATGTTACCCTCATCATCTCTCTGAAAGCCAAGGCCAACTAACTGACCCAGCGGCTCTCCGGGACGGGCTTCCAAAGAAAGGTCTGCACTGTTGAAATCTGCCGGATAGGCATCAGAAATAATTTGATAGTTTTGGATCCCTTCCGTTAGCGAAACCACCCTACTTCTGTTTCTGGCAAAGTTAAGGGTAACATCCCAGCTAAACCCGGGCTGTACTACTGGCTGTGCTCCAAGAATAATTTCTACACCTTTATTCTCTATTTCTCCTGCATTGAGCAGTCGGCTTTGGTACCCTGATGTCACTGTGATGGGCACAAACAAAATCTGATCTTTACTGCTGATGTCATAATAGGTGGCATCAAGCCTCAAGCGATTATTCAAAAAACGCAGATCCACTCCAAATTCCGTGGAGCTAGTTCGTTCAGGCCTTAGGTCGGCATTGTTCAGGCTTGGGCTTTCTGCTGCTGCTGCCTGCCCTCCCCAGGAATTCTGGAATTCAAATACATTCCTGATGCGATAGGGATCGGTATCTCCACCTACCTGTGCATAAGCAGCCCGAACTTTAGCAAAAGAAAGGACAGAGGTAGTGGGCAAATTGAATAACTCACTAATGATACCACTAAGCGATACAGAAGGATAAAAATAGCTGTTATTATCCACCGGAAGGGTACTGGACCAATCGTTACGGCCAGTTACATCCAGATAGAGGAAGTTTTTGTAGCTAAAATTGGCAATTGCAAAAACGGAGTTAATTTGCTTGTTATATTTAAACTGATCAACAATAACATTGGAGCGGGCATTTCCGAGGTTATAAACGCCCGGCAATAGCAATTGTGGTGCATTGGCATTTAATATACTACTGTTTTGCCTCATCAGGTTGGCCCCCAGCTTTAGTCCATAACCAAAATCACCAACATCAGGACGTTGATAGGATAACAAGCCTTCGATATTGTACTCATAAAACTTCAACTTATCCTCCCGATAACTTCCGAATGGAACAGATTTGGTAGAAAAAGCTCTTCTGAATGCCCGGTCCTCATTTTTTACATCTCCCCCAATTCTTACCCTGGCGCGTAAAGCCGGATTGAAATCATAGCTTAGTTCTACGTTACCAATGACCCGGTCAGCAACAAAGCTGTTAGTGTTTTCATTGACGAGAAAATAGGGGTTGTTAGTCCATAATTCCTCAAAATTGCGCTGCTGTATACCTTCAAGGCCCGGCACCCAGTAGTCTCTGAGATTATTAATGTTCTGATTTCTTGGAAACCATACAAAGGTATAGGTAACTGAGCTGGATTCATCATATCCTGCATTAGGGATATTATCTGAGCTACTGTTAATATAAAAACCATTCAGACGAAAATTGAAACCATTCAGGAATTGCTTACCAATGCTTAGATTGACTGTATTCCTTTGCAGACCAGTATTAGGGACAATACCTTCATTGCTCAGGTTGGTAAATGAAAAGCGGAAGTCACCATCTTCTCCGCTATTGGCAATAGCAATATTGTTGGTAGCTGTAAAACCGGTGCGGTAAAAGTCTCTGATATTATCTTCAAACGGCACAAACGGAGTTGGCTCAGTGCCTGTACCAAACTGACGAATGGGCGTTCCATCCATTCTGGGGCCCCAGTTTTCTCCAAAACCATCGTAAAAATCTACGCCGTTATCACCTGTATAGGTAGTACCATCGCGGTAACTATATTTTCCATAACCACCAAAACCATATTCATCCTGGTAGTCCGGCAGCTTCAGAATACTCTCAAAGGTGAGGTTGGAGTTAACACTGATCCCCCAACCCTGAGCATTTGCTCCGGTCTTGGTGGTGATCAGAATTACGCCATTAGATGCCCGCGTGCCGTACAATGCAGCGGCAGCAGGCCCTTTCAGAACATTCACTGATTCAATATCATCAGGGTTGACAATCTGGGCAGAGTTACCAAAATCAATAGTTGAAGAGCCATTCAGGCCATCGCCCGAAGAAAATAAACCATTGGTAATAGGAATACCATTGACTACAAAGAGTGCCTGATTATTACCCGTCAGAGAAGATTCTCCTCTGATGATCACACTCGAAGAAGCTGTTGGGCCCGAAGTGTTGCCGAGTATATTTACGCCGGCCAGCTTTCCGGTCAGGGCATTGACCACATTTGTAGAGCGAACGCGGTTAATATCTTCATTACCCAGTTTTTGTACGGAATAACCCAGTGCTTTTTCCGATCGCTTTACACCCAGGGCTGTGACTACCACTTCATCCAAAGTGACAGACTCCTGCAGGGTGATTTCAAAGCGGCTTTGGTTATTTATTGCCACACGCTGGGTTTCGTACCCCACGTAAGAAAAAATAAGCGTTTGGTCGTTTTCTGTGATCTGTAGCTCAAACTTGCCATCCAAGTCTGTTACTGTACCGTTTGCTGAATTATTTGCCTGAATATTGGCTCCTATCAACGGATTGCCTCCTTTATCTTTAATTGTACCTGATACGCTCGTTTGTTGAGCCCACATTGAAATACTAAATAAAGAAATTAAAAATATTAAATAATTACTTCTAAGTGTAAAAGAATGCATCATTTAGGCTTAAGTTTAGATTAATATTAAACAGACGATCTAACAAAATATAATTTGATAGGTTGGTCAGACTATTTCACGGGGATGTAAAGGTTTTGGAAATTCGGTAAGCATTTAGGACAAAAACTATTTCCTAAGAGCCTGTCTCATCTGCAAAAGCTGAGCATTTAAATTTAATTTAATACCTGAGAAATAAGTCTAATTTCTTAATAAATGATAAAAGCAGGAAAGGAACACTTCTCTGTTTTTCCAAAGCCAATAAAATAAGTATGAAAAGTTCATCTGCTGGGCAGAGGTTACTCCTGGTTGTCTGTAGCTGCTTTTACGATGTTTTCATTTTTTATCCCTTCAATGCGATGCGACATATCGCCATACATCATTTTCCGTGCGCCATTTCTGGTGACAAAATCATGGGGGAAGCCGAGTTCAATCTGAGAGACTTCATCCAGGCGTTGTATTTGTGCATCACTCAATCTTACTTCAACTGCCCCGAGGTTATCTTCCAGCTGATTAAGTTTACGAGCTCCGATAATTGGCATAGTGCCTTTGTGCAATAACCAGGCTAGTGCCAGGCGAGCTGGTGTGACGCCCATTTCTTCGGCTATTTGTACAACAGCTCTAACGATTTTATCATTGCGCTCGTTGAATCGGTAAGATGTTTTGGCTTCATTACGGGTCCCACTGATATCGCTATTGAGGTATTTTCCGGTGAGCAGGCCAGTGGCTAGTGGCGACCAGGCGACAACCCCAAGCCCCAATTCTTTTGACATGGGCAGCAAATCTCTCTCGGGAGTGCGTTCTGTGAGGTTGTATTCAATTTGATTAACGATAAACGGAGTCAAAGCGTGAGCTTTAGCCCAGGTATTAGCCATGGAAACGATCCATGCTGGCGTATCAGATATTCCCACGTAGAAGACCTTTCCCTGCCTTACTAGGTCATCAAGACTTCTCATCACTTCTTCTACCGGAGTGGTGAAGTCCCATGCATGAACGTATAAAATATCAATGTAATCAGTCTGTAACCGCTTTAGGCTTTTTTCTACGGCCTGAAACAAATTCTTACGGTGATTTCCTGATTTATTGGGATTATGGGTAGTATTAGATAAAGTATATTTAGTGGCCAGTACCATATGGTCCCTGTCTGCTTTTATGAGGTCAGCAAGAATTTCCTCACTGGAGCCTTCCGTGTATACATCGGCGGTATCAATAAAATTACCGCCGGCTTCAACGAATTTATCAAATATAGCTTTACTGGTTTCTTTGCTGGAGCCCCAGCCCCAGTCTTCGCCAAAAGTCATAGTTCCTAAACAGAGCGGTGATACTCGCAAACCGCTATTGCCAAGTAGATGGTATTTCATGATTATTTATTCAAATAGCTGCGAAATAAGTCTGTTAAAAGATAGGTACATCACGGTAAACTTTTGCCTGCCTAGATTGTGTTTCCCCACAGAATCCGCTAAGGAGACTTTTGAGAAGCATACCTATTATATGAAGTTGTTTAAAAATGTCGTTCCATGTTTGCAGACAAAACATTGTGCAGCAAATACTTCAGCTTTTTTTCTTTGCGTAGCTTTGGCTACGCAAAGAAAAAAGCGCTTCGCCTTGCTGCACAAGCCTTTGCCTTCAACTATAAACCCACATTCTTAAACAACTTCTATTTGACTGAACGATTTGATAAACAAAATGGTTGGTTAGCTTTGGCAATTGATACAGGAAGATTTTTAACTTGCGTTTTATTACAAGAGAATGGAAAAATAGCTATGCGACAATTGTACGGAAAGACTTGGTGGGGGCAGCAATGGCTGAATGCCCTTAATGAAATTGATGAGAAGAATCGACTCCCTAGAGGGCGTACTTATGCTCGAAACGGCTCCGTTTGGGAGTTGGACACGGACAATAACAATATCTTTGCCAAGGTAAAGGGTAGGCGTATTTTACCTTACAAAATAAATATCAGACTTTCCGATTTTACAGAAGCCGAAAAAAGTAAGATGTTGAACCTCATTAGCCGCAATCCGGCTATGCTCTCACGTTTGCTCAACCGAGAGTTGCCCCAGCAATTATTTGATGCCTGTGCTAGGGAAGGAATCGAGTTGTTTCCTTCAGCCTGGAGGGATCTGGAGGGGAGTTGTAATTGTCCCGATGAAGCGGTGCCTTGTAAGCATATTGCCGCTGTGTTGTACTTGCTAGCCAATGAAATTGACAAAAACCCTTTTCTCATTTTTGAATTGCACAATTTCAATTTATTTGAAGGACTTGAAGAAATCGGCTTTGCCGAGCAGGGCCAACAAAATGTTAGCGTGCAAACGCTTGACTCGTTATGGCAAGAGTATGAACCCGAAGATGAATTTGAATGGAATAGGGAGCAATACGAGCAATTAGATTTTTCCAAAATTCCCAATTGTCAGGAAAAGCTACTGATATTGCTCAATGAAAAGCCGCTATTCTTTCCGGAAGGTGATTTCAAAGCTGCCTTAAGTAAAGTATATACTTTGGTAGCCAAAAACGTAAAGAAGCGTTTAGCCAAGGAGAGCAGTCCTGAGTTGACTGCTATTATGGATGCTACTGAAGAGGTAGAGATCATCCTAAATGAAGAAGGAGATTTACTGGTTGCTAATCTTCGTAACAATCGCGGAAAGTCTATTGAAAAATTCCAAAATATTGAAGAGGTGGTGGATTGGTTGCAGCGCATTCCGCTCAATCACCTGGAGCGCTTTTCTATGCCACTCCGGGGCTTGGCTCTGATGTATCACCTGGCAGAAAAGCTGGCTGTAAAGTCGGCCTACATTCCGCAGCTACTAAGCATTGATGGGATTCGATTTCGGGTAAGATGGCTTCCGGCCCTGCTCAATGAAGAAGTGAAAAAGGTCTTTGAACAGGTCAAAGCACTTACCCAAAAAGATATGCTTTACTACAAAGTTGAGAAAGCTGTTCTTCAACCCATGCCTGATGATTATCATCAAGCCCTCCTGTCGTTAATGCTTTCACATCTTGTCCATGCTAATCATGAACTGGATGAAAAATACCTGATCAGTGAAGTGGGCTACCTGTTCTTTTATGGTTCGCCGGAGCGTTTTCAGACTTACGAAGATAAAGAATATCCTACTGCCATACAGCTTTGGTTGAGTCGGCTTTATTTGACGCATAAAAGTCATGTACCCGTTATTTTTGTGGAAGATAAAGGGGAGGCGTTTCATTTAAGTATTGGTTTTCAGCAGCAAGACTGCAGCTCAGAAGCGTCTATCATGCTGGAGGATATCCTGAATGACAATAAGTATAGTCATATGCGCCTGGAGGTACTCCGGGACCTGTCTAATCTAATTGATTATTTCCCACAAATTAGCGAGTTATTAAATTCTAACGGTACCCAAAAACTGGTGTTTGATACAGAAACATTTGTACCGGTCTTATTGAATATCTTGCCGACTATGCAGCTTTTTGGGGTAAAGGTAAAGCTGCCCAGGCACCTGAGAAAGCTGGTGCGTCCAAAAGTGTCCATGGCCCTGCAGGCTACCGGTCTCGAAGAAATGGAAAAGGACGAAACCGGCACTGTGGCAGCGAGTTCTGTAGTGAGCCTGGAAAATATGCTGCGTTTCGACTGGAAGGTCGCCATTGGTGATGAACTGGTGAGCAAAGATGATTTCCTCAAACAGGTAAAGCAGTTTTCAGGGATCGTGAAAATGAATGAGCAATATGTTTATTTTAATGAAAAAGAAATTCAAGCTATAATAGATCAGCTGGAGAATCCACCGGAATTGGATAGTCATAAACTGCTGCAAACAGCTCTGACTGAAGAATACGAAGGCGCCAGCATACAAATGGATACGAGCGTCAGGAAGCTCATCGATCAGTTGATGAAAAGTGACGAAACGAAGTTGCCTCAAGGGCTAAAGGCTACGTTGCGGCCCTATCAGCTTCGTGGATATGAATGGTTGTATAAAAATGCACGCCTGGGCTTTGGTAGCCTGATTGCCGATGATATGGGCCTTGGAAAAACCCTGCAAGTAATTACTGCTTTATTGAAGCTCAAAGAAGATGGACAGCTAGGGCCACAAAAAGGAATAATCATTGTGCCAACTACTCTTTTAACCAATTGGCAAAAAGAAATTCAAAAGTTTGCACCAGACCTGAAACCACTGGTTTACCACGGCCCTAACCGGGACCTCAAAGCTCTGGACAGTGCTGATCTGCTCATTACTACTTATGGTATTCTTCGGACGGAATCAGCAAAGTTGCAAAAGCGCAAATGGCTGTTGATCGTAATTGATGAAGCACAGAATATCAAGAATCCTACAACCTCACAAACCAAGTTGGTCAAAAAAATCAAAGCGCCCATCCGTATTGCCATGAGTGGTACCCCGGTAGAGAATCGCCTTAGCGAATACTGGAGCATCTTTGATTTTTCCAACAAAGGGTATCTGGGAGGGCTCAAAAAGTTTAAGGACCAATATGCAAGGCCCATAGAAATTGACAGAGATCAACACCGATTGGATCGCTTTAGAAAAATTACGGAGCCATTCATTCTCCGGCGCCTGAAAACAGACAGGACTATTATAAAGGATTTGCCAGACAAGATTGAAAAAGATCAGTTTTGCCAATTAACTACCGATCAAGCTGCTTTATATCAAAATGTGCTGGACAATACGCTACAGGCGATAAATGAGGCCGAAGGTATCAACAGGAGAGGGTTAGTACTGAAGTTGATTACGGCGCTCAAGCAGGTCTGTAACCATCCGCGCCATTTTCTTAAACGAGGGCCTGATGATCCGGCACTATCCGGAAAAAGCCAGTTGTTGCTTAGTTTACTTACTCATACGCTGGATACTGGTGAAAAGTCGTTGATTTTCACCCAATATAAAGAAATGGGTAATATGATTGCTCAAATGATTCAGGATAAATTTGGCCTGGAAGTCCCGTTTTTGCACGGTGGAGTCAGTCGGAATGATAGAGACGAAATGGTGGAGGAATTTCAGCATGACCGATCGACCAAAATACTTTTACTTTCTTTAAAAGCCGGTGGTACCGGGCTGAACCTTACTTCTGCCAGTAACGTCATTCATTATGACCTATGGTGGAACCCGGCAGTGGAAGCCCAAGCAACAGACCGGGCCTACAGGATAGGGCAAACCAAGAATGTACTGGTGCATCGCTTTATCACACAGGGTACTTTTGAGGAAAAAATTAACAGGCTATTGAATATCAAAAAAGAGTTAGCGAATTTAACAGTAGCCTCCGGAGAAAAGTGGATCGGTGATTTAACTACCGATGAACTCTCAGAGTTAGTGGCTCTGGGGTAGGCCAGGTTTTGGCCAGCTATTAGAAGGTAGTGCATGCTCCAGACAGGTAAATTCTAGTGTATGTCGTTGAAGGTAATGCTGTTTTTGATGCCTGTATCCTTGTTTTGAACAGGCCTCGTAATCTGAACAAATTATTATTTAGGGAAAATATAGCGGCATGGACCAGAATCAATTATTTCGGGAAATGTTAAGTGGTTTAAATAAGCAAGATCCTCGCTA
This sequence comes from uncultured Saprospiraceae bacterium, assembly GCA_964628385.1. Taxonomy (GTDB): domain Bacteria; phylum Bacteroidota; class Bacteroidia; order Chitinophagales; family Saprospiraceae; genus JANQPA01. The sequence continues at coordinate 16,880 of CAZVOD010000031.1, read as the reverse complement.
TCTGGATTTGTCTTTTAAACTGAGGGATACCGATGCGGAAATCTATAAAGAGATCCCCTTTGATCGTATTGACGAACCTGCCTTTGTAAGGTGTCTACTGATCAAAGGGCATAAGATCAAAGCGATCTCTTCGCGGATCAACGAATTTCGACAACTGGAGTGGCTGGAAGTTTCTGAAAATCCACTTATCGAGTTACCTGAGGAAATAGGGGAGCTGGATAATTTACGCATGCTCAAAGCTTCTGATACGGCCAGTATAGATATTGATAGCCTGACATTCAAAGGGTTGCCCAGGCGGCCGAAGGCTTATCTTGACAACAGGGGCATAAAAAAAATTCCTGATGCTATTGGTAACCTACAAGAGTTACTGAGTCTATTTTTGGGCAATAATCGACTTACAACGCTACCGGATGCCCTTGGTCAATTGAAAAACCTGGAATCTCTGGATTTGGCGATGAACCAAATACGAGCGTTGCCCGATTCTATCGGTGGTTTAGAAAATTTAAAGTATTTGAATTTGAGCTTTAATGAATTACATTATTTACCACCATCCATAGGTCGTTTACAAAACCTTCAGCGGCTAAGACTGGACGGGATGCACTTTTTTGAGCTTCCCGAAAGTATAGGAGAGCTGGAAAACCTGAATATGTTGGAGTTGTGTAATGCTAAGGTAGATTCTTTTCCCGCTAGTATGAAAAACCTCAATTCACTAGAGTATTTGTTTCTCAACAACTCAGAAGTATCAGCGATTGACCTGAACATGATAAGGGTTTTTCTGCCGGATACTGCTATAATTACCAGAGCTCATAAAAAGTTGGAAGATTAAAAAAGGTAGAAACCCATCAGATTCCCACCCCTTTTTTTTCAAAAAAGTCTATTATCACAAGCTGTAAATCTGTTATACAACTTCTTTCTTAACATAGTCAGAGTTCAGTAAGCGCAAAGCTCCCATATAAGTCAGGTTAAAAGAAAGCTTATCTCCTACTTCGTACTTTTGACAATCTTCACCCAGACTGATAATCAGCATATCAGAACTTGCATTGGCAATATCAATGCATGGGTCATCAGGAATCAGGTGATCAGGAGAAATATCCAGTAATCCGACATCTATAATAGCCCTGTAGGCTGTTTTACCATAATCTTCAGCCGGTACTTCATATATATCGCCGGCTACATTTTCGGCCATTTGGCCGATTGGCACTTTAGGCTTCTCGGTAATCTCCAGAATTTCGGCGTAGAGTTTGAAAAGAGAGGACTCCATGCCTTCAAACTGCTCTCCTGTGATCAGATTATTTCCAAAGTAAAGCGCTTCACCGATTCTAAAATGATCAATTCCTTTAGGTACCTGCTGAATTTCCAATAATGGCAATACCACAGATGTACCAGCTGTGATGTGAGGAATTTGCTTACCAAATGTCGCTTCTATAAGCTGCTTGTACAAGCCGAGCTGGATTAGCTTATCCTGAGATGGTAGTACGCCGTGCAAACAGGTAAGGTTAGATCCTATCGCTACTATTTCGATATTGGGCAGCTCAAAGACTTTTTCGTAAAAATCAACCAAATGGCTTCCCATGATTCCTTCCCTCAAATCCCCCAGCTCTATCATAATCGTCACTTTGTGTACTTTATTTTGGCGTACTGCCTCATCAGAAAGTAATTTAATAGTTTCACTTTCTGAATTAAAGCTCACATCGGCATACTTTACTACATCCTCTATGCTTCCGGTAGGAGCTGGCTTGATGTATACTGTCTGGATGCTAGGATCGATTTGCTTGATTATCGCAAGGTTGCTTAATCTGCTATCACAAACCTCCTTAACACCAAGGTGGAGCACTTCCTTAAGAAAATCTTCATTTCCACATAAAAGCTTGGTCACTACGGCCCAGTCCTTATTGTGGATTTCGAATATTTTTTTGAGGTGCTCATAATTATGCCTCAATTTCTCTCTATACAATTTTATCGTTGCCATGGTAAATGTTTTAAAAAAAATCAGATGTATCGATGCACTTGCGTAAAAGCAAAAGGTTCGCAACAAATTAGAAATGGCAAAAACCATTAACTCACTATCTCAATCTTTTGCTCTTATGCATAGCCATCTGGATCATGTAGTATAAACGGAATTGAACATCACATAATCCGTTGTCAAATCAGAGCCCCAACCAATGCTTTCAGCCTTTCCGTCATTTAAGTTTAACTGAATACGCAAGTGAGATTCTCTTAGTAATCTTTTCAAAAAGTTTCGGTTCATATTACACGGGCGTCCTTTTTCCAAAATCTGCACTAGGTTTTCTGTGTCTCCAATGAAAAGATCGGCCTTCTCATAGTCAAAAGGAACGTCAGCATTACCCGCTGCACAAATGATTCTTCCCCAGTTGGGGTCGCGCCCAAACATAGCTGCTTTTACAAGGGTAGAATCAGAAATTTCTCTTACTAATTTTCGAGCTATAGCTTTGGTAGAAGCACCTTTAACTCTGTACTCCAAAAACTTAGATGCACCTTCCCCATCAGAGACAATCAACTTGGCTAGATGTATCATCATATTCTGCAAATACTCCCTGAACGCTGCGTAACCCTCATCACTGTCACTCTCAATACGTTCGTTTTCTGCCATTCCATTACACATCACCGCAACCATATCGTTGGTGGAAGTATCACCATCTACCGTTATCATGTTGAAAGATTCATCAACGCATTCCCTGACCAGCTTATTGAGAAGCTCCGGACTGATGTTAACATCACTAACAATAAATCCAAGCATAGTAGCCATATTAGGATGTATCATCCCTGAGCCTTTAGCTATACCACTTATATTGATGTCTTTATCCTTGATCTTAAAGGTTAGGAAACCTTCTTTGGGAAAAGTATCAGTAGTCAAAATAGCATTAGCAGCAAAAGAACCTGCCTTGGCATCATCCGAGATTTTGTCGAGATTCTCTTTAAGTCCGTCAACGATCGTCTTTGTAGGAAACTCTGCACCGATCAGGCCAGTAGAAGCGATCAGCACCAGTTTTTCATCAATACCCAGTATCTCAGCCGTCGTTTTAACCATTGCTTCGGCACCCCGGCGGCCTTGTTCTCCTGTACAGGCGTTGGCGTTTCCTGCATTGCAGACAATCACCTGAGCCATTCCTCCTTTGATGTGTTCTCTACTGATTTTCACAGGTTCAGCAACTACTTTATTTTGAGTAAATGTACAAGCTGCTGAAGCTGGAACTTCTGAATAGATAATTGCCAGGTCTCTGCGCAGTGATTTAACGCCAGTGTGTGCGCCCCAGCATTTGTAGCCCCGGACGCTGGTTAGATTTCGTATCATTATTTTGTTTTGGTGTTATCTGTTTTATGGAACAAGAGCAGCGGCAGCAATTCCGGCTGTCTCCTCAATTCCAAACATTATATTTAAGTTTTGTATTGCCTGACCGGCAGCGCCTTTGACCAAATTATCTATCACTGATACAACGATTATCCTGTTAGTTCGCTCATCATAAGTAACAAATAAGTCACAATAATTGGTGCCGCGTACTTGTTTCAGGTTGGGTGCCTGTTGACGAATGCGCACGAAGGGGTGATCTTCATAGAAAGATTCATATACCCGGTTGAGTGCTTCAGTGGTCACTGCTCCTTTGGGACGTGCATAAATAGTGGCTAAGATACCTCTGTCGATAGGCAGTAAGTGAGGGGTAAATTGTACGCCGATGCTACTGGATGCAAGCCCTTGCAACTGCTCTTCAATTTCTATTGTATGTCGATGGCTCTTTATTCCGTAAGACTGAAAGTTATCATTGACTGACGGAAAGTGGGTAGCGGGCTTAGCTTTAATGCCTGCCCCTGTGATGCCTGATTTAGCGTCGATTATGGTTTGGTCCTGTATTACCAGATCGCTTTTAATTAGAGGAGCTAAACCAAGTATAGAACTGGTAGGATAACAACCAGGATTGGCTACTAGTTTGCTTTTGGCAATAGCTGCCCTGTGAAGCTCTGGTAATCCATAAACGGCCTTTGAAAAACCTTCAGGGTGGTTATGAGGTTTTTTGTACCAGCTTTCGTACACTACTGGTCCAGAAAGCCGGTAATCACCTGATAGATCAATGATCTTGAAAGGGTAATTATATAAATCTTTGACGTAGTTCATGGACACACCGTGTGGAAGTGCAAGAAAGGCAACATCAATATCGGCTTTTTTGATGGCTTCAGCGGGGACGAGCTCCATGTCCATTATCCCACTGAATTGAGGGTGAATGTCAGAAAACTTTTTCCCTTTCTGACTTTCTGATGTGATCATCACAAGGTCCATCTCAGGGTGTTGCTGAGCGAGACGGACTAATTCGGAGCCCGTATATCCCGTAGCTCCTATTATTGCAGTTTTTATCATTATATTTTTCTTACTTAGCAATTTGTTCCAAAGACGCTTCTATTACGTCTACCAGCTGTATCAGCTCTTCTTCCGTGATCACCAATGGGGGCACTAGGCGAAGCACATTACCGGCGGTAGCATTGGCTAATACCCAGTGCTTCACCATTTCGGCAACCAGTGGTTTGGTTTCCATTTCGAATTCTACACCTATCATAAGGCCTTTACCCCTGATTTCTTTAACCGGATATTTGCGCATGAGGCGCTCTTCCAGTAATTTTTTCAAAAAATCACCTTTATACACTGTGCGCTCATTGATATTTTCGTTTTCAATCGTCTTGAGAGTGGCAAGGCCAGCAGCACAGGCAAGAGGGTTGCCTCCGAATGTTGTTCCGTGATCGCCATATTCGATAGCGCCACTTACTCTTTCATTACTCAGTATGGCTCCAATAGGTACGCCGCTACCCAGCCCTTTAGCCAGTGTCATGATATCTGGCTGTACATTGTAGTGATCTTTAGCGAAAAACTTACCTGTACGGGCGATACCACACTGTATTTCATCAAATATCAGAACGATATCTTCCTGCTTGCATAACTCCCGGAGTGCGCGCAAGTAGCAAGGGTATGCTGGGTTGATTCCGCCTTCTCCCTGTATAGGCTCTACAATAATAGCAGCGATATCGTTGCTAACAAGTGGCCGGATCGCCTCCAGATCATTAAAGGCCACCCTGTGGAAACCGCTGGGCATCGGGCCGAAACCCTTCTGCATTCTGGGCTTTCCGGTAGCAATAGTCGCCAGTGTCCTTCCGTGGAAAGAACTTTGCATAGAGATGATGCCACCGCCGCGGCCCTTACTATGGGCGTATTTTCTGGCAATTTTTATGGCTCCTTCCACAGATTCGGCACCACTATTGGAGAAGAATACTCTTTCAATGCCGGATAATTCTGTTAATTTTTGGGCAAGCTCAACCTGTGGTTCACTTACATAAAAATTAGAGATGTGCATCACTTTTGCTGCCTGTTCCTGTACAGCTTTAACAACTGCCGGATGGCAATGCCCCAAATTATTAACCGCAATACCGGCCAGAACGTCGAGGTACTCATTGCCTTCGACATCCCATATTTTTGCTCCTTTGCCATGGGAAATAGCTAAAGGGTAGCGCTTAAAAGTCGGTAGGTAATACTTTTGATCTAGCGCTGATAATTGTGCATTCGTACTATTGGTATCTACTGCAAGCATATTTCTGTTCCTATTGAATGATTAGATTGAATAGATCGATATATATTTTCAGGCTTAGTGCCATTGACTATTCTCGTACTTTTAACCCCCAGCTCCAGTGCCAATTCACAAGATTGGAGCTTGGGTATCATACCCCCTTTGATAACAGTTCCGTAAAGTTCTTGAAGGTCCTGGACTATTAATCTGTCAATCAAAGATTCAGGCTGCTTGATATCTCGCATCAGCCCATCCACATTGGTCAACATTAAAAGGTGTTCGGCTTTTAGGGCACCTGCCAGATGACCTGCAAATAAATCGGCATTGACATTATAGTCGTTGCCCTCTTCATCCGAAGCCAGACAAGTAACCACAGGTAGATAGCCGCGTTCTAACAACAGTTGTAACAGTTCTGTATTGACGCGTATGACTTCTCCTACCTGACCAAGGTCCTTAGTGATCAGACGGCCGTTTTCTGTGATTTCCATTTGCTTCTTTTTAGCAATCACCATATTGCCATCCTTGCCGGATAAGCCTACCGCTTTAAGACCTGATTTATTGAGTAAGTTGACTAACTGCCCGTTTACTTCTCCCTTTAAAGCCATTTCTATATATTTTAGGGCTTCGGGAGTAGTTTTTCTGTGGCCTTCTATGAACTCCGATTCAATTTTTACTTCTTCAAGAATTGATTTTATAAAAGGGCCGCCACCGTGTACAAGAACGACCTGATAGCCTTCTTCACGTACCCTTTTTACATTTTGTACGACTTTCTCTTGAAGGTCTTTGTTGAGCATAGCGTTGCCGCCATACTTTATTAACACTATTCGACTATTCATTTTTTTTGGTATTGAAAAATAAAGGGCAATTTCAGAGTTGGTCTTAACAGCACTAAATATCGCCATTGCTAGCATCTAGCTTGAGTTTATATGGGTTGGAAAGTCCAGGTAAAATCTTCCACCCTAAAATTCGGGTGGAAGAGAAAAGTAGCAGCGTTTACTCGCCATAGGCGGGCAATCACTACACTTTCGTTGGCTGGGCTTCACCTACTTAACTATCTTTCTTGGTATAGCATCAGGTAATCTGCTGAGCATTTCGTTATTGAGAAGCTGAGTGTAATTTGTAAATGAGCTTACATTTATTGCACTATGCTTTTGTTTACCCAGTAATACTACCTCATCGCCCGTTTGCGTTTGCTTGATATGCGTTACATCAACCATAAACAGATTCATATTGATCATACCAACAATGGGCGCTCGCTTTCCATGAATTAACACATGCCCTTTATTGGATTGCCCTCTTGGGTAACCATTACCATAGCCTACAGGCACTACCGCCACATCCATGTCATGTAATGCCTGATAAGAAGTACCGTATCCGATAAACTCCCCTTTGTGAACTATCTTGATGTCCATTACATTGGTTTTCCAGGAAATAATCCTACGCATGGGATTATCTTTTTTCTTTCCGGTGAGGTTCAGGTAATTGTAATAGGTCTCTTTACTGGGCCAAAATCCATAAGTAGAAACCCCCACTCTTACCAGGTCATAGTGTATCTCTGGCATGGTCAGTACAGCCGCTGAGCAGGCAATATGTCTATATTTGGGCATAAACTTAACCTTCCTAAGCATGGCCAGCACTTCCTTAAAACGCTTGATTTGTCGCTCTATTCTAAACCAGTTACTTTGAGTCTCTGCACCAGCCAGATGTGTACAAACTCCCTGGAAGACGATGTGCTGCCGATTAGCCTTCAAAAAAGTTATTGCTTCTTCGAAATACTCTTTCGTCATTCCGGTTCTGTTCGTCCCTGTTTCTACTTCTAAATGCACCAAAGCCTTTCTTTTAACTCTTTTGGCTACTTCCAGTACCAGGGGTAAGCGATCAACATTGTAAATGTAAAACTCTATACCTTGCTCTATAATCAGAGGTAAATCATCATCGTAGAGAATTCCCATGATCATGATTTCCGAATTATCGGAGCAGTGATCAAACACTTCTTCTGCCTCGTATGCTGAGGCCACAGAAAAGTGGTTAACTCCTGCTTTCTCCAGCATACCCACAAATTGGCCTATCCCGTGGCCATAAGCATTGGCTTTTACAACGGCAGAAAATCGGGTTTGGCCACTTAATTGCCGCTTCAAAAAATTAATATTTGTCTTTACTGCTGTCTGGCTTAGTTCAATTCTGGACGTATGCTTTGCTTTTCTTACGCCCGTATGTTTAAAAATATTTGTTGTCATAGTTATTCCTTCCTATTTTAATGGTGTTGTTAATAGATTAATATATAGTTTTTTTTTAAGTTAACCCAGCTTGCGGCTCATGAAAGTAAAGAAGAATAAATGATATCCCTGAATTAGTGAAATAAAATGCGATACACTGCCTCTCTCATCTACCTCATTTTCCATCACCGCAATCAGATTATTCTAGGTGTTTTGATTTGATGATGCAAAAACATCAGAGGATTTGCTTATCCCCGATTCGGAGCTGATGTCCTGACCGGAAGGGTTTTCAGGAAAAATCAAACTCACACTTACCAAGACAATTGCTGACACAGTAATTCCAAAAATATTGGCATCTAGTCCGAGTGGTAAATTCTGATTGATCAAAATGAGCGCAGCCGTTGTACTACCTCCCAACAACATGGCCCAGAAAGCAGCGGTAGGCGTACTCTTTTTCCAAAATAAAGCTCCCAGTATTGGTATGAAAAGACCAGAAACCATGAAGGCATAAGACAGTAGCATCAGCTCCAGCACATTTTTCATAAACGTAGCTATAACAAGTGCCAGCACACCAATAATTAGCGTGACAATCTGAGAACTTCTTAGCATTATCTTTTGGCTTTTACCATCTGTCCATCTTCCCAGGATATCCGTAACTACATTACCGGATGCTGCCATTAAACAACTATCAGCAGTAGACATGATGGCAGAAAAGTAAGCAGATAGCATCAATCCCATTAATCCGGCAGGTAACACCGTACGCAGTAGCATGGGAAGACCCATCTCGGCATCGATTGCTCCGATAGATCCAAACCCGGCATAGTCAAACATGCCTTGATCTGCCGCTACTCTGGAAAAAAGCCCTAAAAGGACTCCCATAAAAGCCATAATAGGATATTCAAAAAGCCCAGCGATATACCACGCTCTTTTGGCTGTTTTTTCGTCTTTACAGGCGTATATTCTTTGATAGAGCGTCATCCCTACAAACCATATTGGAACGATAGTAACAAACCAGTTGATAAATTGTACGGGCTCCAGATTGGTCAGCGACATGAACTTGGGAGGAACGGTTTCTCTTATGGCGTCCATACCACCAATTGCATTGTACCCCAGTGGAATACCTATAAATATAAGTCCGGCCATTAGTATAATCCACTGTGCCGTGTCCGTGTAGATTACAGCTTTCAAACCTCCAATAACCGTATATCCCACCGCAATCATTCCTATAATGGCTAATGCCACATTCATATCTAATTCCAGAAAGGTTGCTGAGGCCAGTTTGGCACCTGCTAAAATCTGAGAGCTGGTAAAACCCATGTAGCCAATAGCGGAAATAATACCCGCCAAAAGGGCCACTTTTCCATCATAAAAATGCTTGAATATTTGTGGAAAGGTAAAAAAGCTCTTCTCTCTGGCTAGTGAACTGACTCTCGGAATCAAAAATACCGCTGCTAGCCACGCTCCTATCAAACCAGTAAACAGCATCCATGACCCAGATATACCCATCATGAAACCCAGACCACCCAGGCCAATAGAAAAACCACCACCTACGTCAGTAGCTACAACTGATAATCCAATGTGCCCAGCAGTCATTTGTCGTCCACCTACATAGTAATCATCTGAAGTCTTATTTTTCTTGAAAAAGTAGAATCCAATGCCTAAAATACCTACGAAGTAGGCAATGAAGACAATAATATCAATAACGCTCATAACTTGTATTTCTCTGTGAATTATGTAGTCTCTATCTAAATAAAATACGCATGGAAAAAATGGCTAATATGCTTACGTGGAAGTATTGGTGTGAGAAGTTTTTGGGTTCGCTGCCGACGCGTTCCCGGAAATATTTTTCTTGAGGCGCATCTCAAGGTACTTATTTTCAAAACCCAGCTTTTCGTACAAAAACCTGGCCGGATTATCAGGCTCTACGTGTAGTGCAATATCACCTTCTGCCTGCTGTATAGCCGCTTTCATCAGTTGCTTTCCTATACCCTGGCCTCTATAACCCCGGTCAACGGCAATATATACAAGTATATTTTCCGGTATATAACCGGACATACCCGTTCGGTTCACCACAACGGCTCCTGCAATGTTGCCATCAACTATTCCAGATAGCACATAGCCGCCGGAAGAGTCAATTTCTTGCATAGCATAATCAATGGCGTTTTTTATGTCTTTTCGGGCATCACCATATTGATCCAAATGTTGAAATAGAAAGCCCACTATATCGTTCAGGTCAGCAGCAGACGGCTTGTCCTGTGGAGTGTAAAGCTTGATATCTAACGAATTATTCATGTAAATATTGGTATAATTGGTTTGTTTTGTACTGAAAGTATTTCGGCAAAATATTGATACGGCGAAGGAGTTTTCTAATCATAAAAAGTTGAAAACTAACATTTTTACAATCGCTACTCGAGATTATAACAAAGAAAAAATTAAATTAGTTTGTATAGAAAATAATATTTTAAAATTGAACAACAAACGGTGTGAATGAATAGTAATACCGCTTTTTCTTTGTCCGTAATTTGGTAAATATATTTTCCACTAAATACCTATTATCTGGATAAGCAATCGAAATATTCTCTACTGTGGCGTTGTTTTTGAACGAAAGGCAGGTATTTAACAGCTGCTGTTAACTCATTGTGAATTGAATGATATGCAAAGGTTTTTTTTTGCTTCTTACTTACTTAAATCATTGTACAAAAGCCTTTTGGCTACATGTGCGATTGCTTGTTTGGCCGGCTCTGTGTCTTTGGATGCACAAGTGGCATATGTTGCAAGTAATGGTGCTAATGAATTGACGGTAGTAGACTTATCTACTGAGTCAGTTGTTGCCAATAATAGGGCTTATGGGAGCACCTGTAAAGGTAGCCATTTCACCTGACGGATCTCAGGTAGTGGTGGTAAGCTCTTCAAACTTATTGATTGCCAATAACGGGTCTGGTGATGTAGCTACATTTACGGCTAATCCATTGATCTAGTCTGGAGCTAACGTTGTAGTTGGTGCTGCTCCGCAGGAAATTACTTTCCTTCCTGGTACAAGCACAGCATACGTTACCAACTTTAATAGAAACTCCGTTTCAGTAGTTGACGCTGCTAATGGTACCTCTTCTGCAATAGGTGCTCCAAGAGATGCAGCTCAAGATTGGAATCACTTTACTAATACAGCTATTTCTGGCGATTTCACATTGGAGGTTCGTACTTCATTGATTACTACTGAGGCAGTAGCCGGTGTAATGGTAAGAACAAGCAATGCTGACAATGCTGAAATGCTTTACGCAGGTGTTTCTACTCAACAAAGAGGAACTGTAGAAATTGGTTTCCGTGATAGAGCTTCTATGGAAGATCCATCAGTAACAAACGTTGATCAGGTGAGCAGCACCTTTACCATAGAGCGTAGAGGTAGTCTTGTAAGAATCTTCAACGGTTCTACTGTACTTGTTTCTAGAAGATTTGACAGCAGAGAATTGTTAGTAGGTTTCTTTGCAACAGCAAGAAAGAGCTGGGTAGTTAAAGGTTCCTTCAGTGATATCTCGATTGACGAGTTCGGTCCTGCATTCCTGGGTACCAATGGCATCAACAACAATGGTGTGGATGCACAATTCAGTGCCTCTGACTTGAGCTTTTGGCCAAACCCAACCAACAATACACTGAATATTCGATTCGGCGAAGCTGGTGAAAATGTAAATATCGAGATAGCTGACCTATTAGGTAGAGGTATCTTGAGAAGCCAGTTGGGTGCAGTTTATGCCGGTCAGAATGTACAGATTGATTTGTCAAGATCAGGCATTAAAGCTGGAACGTATACCCTGAGAGTAAACTCAAAGGGTAATACGCCTATCTTTAAGCAGTTCGTTAAGAACGACTAATACTTATTTGTAACATAAGATAAAAGTACAGAGCCCGGTAGCAATGCTGCCGGGCCCTTGCTTTTATAAAAGTGTATGCTGAAATCATCCCACTTTAGGGAATGAAGCATTTTTATCTGAACTCTTTTGCGGTATAAGGTCTTACCGTACTTCCTTTGGCCTTCCGGCCTGGCAAATGCACCAATATCCATCCAGTTGTTAAGAGCTATTGCTGTTTCCTTACCCTGACCATCGGCTTTTAATTTTCCACTACTCACCTCATATTTACCATCACCTAATTCAACGGCATCTGCAGATGCTGTTCTGTTTTCAAAAAGGGTAATATCCCAGAAAAGGTCATCAATAATGTATTGCAGCGAATCAGAAGTTTGCTTCCTAAATTCATCAATTAGATCGGTAGAAACCGGATACGGGGGGGCTGCATATTTGAATTTATCAAGAAAAGCTCTCAGGACAATATTGACGTTTTCCTTACCAATCATTTCCTTGAGGTAATACATTACTGCCGATCCCTTCCGATAGTGAATATATCCTTGGTTCTTAGCTTTTCCCAGCGGCAATTCTTTTATTGTTTCAACGGCTTTTTTTCCTTTAACACATCTATTGCTCCGAGTTGAACCTGACCGCTATCGGCTTCCTGCAAGGTAGCGAGTGTCCGCATCAAAGTACTCTTTCCTGCGCCGTTAGGCCCGAGCAGGCCAAACATCCCTTTGGGAAAAGTCATGTCTACATCCTTCAGTGCTTGAACATCATTGGGGTCGGTTTTTGGAAGCCCCCTGGAGTTAATATTCGTGTTTGCCAATACTCCAACCTTTTGCACTCAGGTAGTTCTGTCCGGATGCTGCAGCGGGTTGTTCCAGCTGGGTACCCATACTGTCATTCCATCTGTTGAGGTAACCAAACAGAGCAATAACACCCATAATTTCTACGATTTCGCCTTCGTTCCAGTGGATTCTCATATTTTGAGCTATTTGGTCATCTACGGCATTGGGCACTGAAGAAGCTGCTACTGCCAGATCAAAAGCTGCTTTTTCTGCTTCCGAAAAAAGACTACTCGTTTTGTAGTTCCAGATATTTCGCATTTTCTCTTCTTCGGCACCATATCTTTCAGCGGCTCTGATAGTATGCGCTTCGCAGTACCTGCATCCGGCAGTATGACTACAAATGTAAGCTATAAGGCGTTTTAGGGCACTATTCACCCGCCCCTTGTTTTCCATCACCGCCTGGTTCATTTCCAGGAAAGCCTCGGCTATTCTTGGCCGATGCATCATAGTAAAAAGGCTATTGGGCGTAAACCCAAGGGTTTCCTGGTAGAAATCTGCCATTTCTTTGGCTCTGGTGGTGGTATTCTTATCGAGTGGATGTACTAAAGGTTGTTTCATTATCAATGTTATTTGATCCGATGTTTTGATTTAATTCAATACCGTAAAGCTAAGTTAATCTTAACTGACTGTTAGAAGATGTTTAAAGGGGTAGGCTTACAGCTGAGGATTGGATCCTCATATTTTGCCCGCGAAGATGGTAATAGTCTTTTCCTAAGATATATCCTAGGAAATACATACTCAAATTGATTTGAGGATTATAATCCAACGTAATTGACTATAATCTATAATTGACTGTGACATATTTGTATTTTTTTAATAAATCAGCCAAGTAGTTAAGTATAATCCAATATTATTCACGAATAATTGCAGAAATTCTATTTTCATAATAAAAATAAATTCTACACTTTTGTATTATAAAGAGAGTACTACTTAGAGATGCTAACATAGCATCTCTTAAAATAAATATTCTGGAATGTTGTTGAGTTGAAATATTTTTTTTTTAAAACCATTCCGGGATTCAAGTTAGCTTACACAAATACGATTGATCAACTTGATCGATCATTAAAAGGCTAAACAAACCGAGTTAGACACACATATCCTAAAAATTAATCATTTTTATTTTCCCAATTACTATACGATTAAACCTGAAATTCAATTTGAGTTTGTCTCCTTCGAAAAGACTGCCTCAAAATGACCACATTGTCATGAAGCGGCATGGTGCTTGCTAAGTCTTAGAAGAGCTAAGCTAGCATCTTCAAAAAGATGACTATATGAAGTTGGCAGATTAATAAATTATGTTTTAAGAGCAATTCTAAAGTATAAACTTGCTCTAAGGATTCTTGATAGCGTTAGCCTAAACTATTAATTTAAAATATATAACATCAGTAATTTCATTACATGACCTAAACTGCTTGACGATGAACACTAAAAACGGAACGCTTTCATTAATGTTATTTTGTATTTGTGCAGTTGGCTTAATGCTTGCTGTAGGTTATCAAAGCCACCGTGCGGTGGAGCAAAACTACGATGAGTATTTAAAGGTTGAGACCGGCTATGATGAGGCGGTATCTCATCAGACTGAGAGCAAGTCAGGAGAACTCTATTAAGGTTTTTGTACAAAGGAGGAAATTTCATAAAAATTACACACAATCATTAACCTTCTTATCTGAGAACACACTTAAGCCCATATTCATTTCCAACTGATTGTAGGTTAGGGCAGCCCTTTTCAGGGACGCCCTATATAAAGAACGATTCTCGGTAGAGCGAACAAACGCCTGGATCGATGCATTTAAAGCTCTTTTGGTCCGCTTTGAAACAAAAGCTCAAACCTGGCTGAGCTTGCATTATCTGGCATTTGCTCTCATTCTGCTCAGAATCTAAACAAATCATTTTTAAACAACTTCAAGGAATAGGAAGATCGGTAGGTAGGGAAAAATCGTGATATCTGGTCTGAAAACAAACATGTCATGTCTAAACATGACATCTATACAATTGACTTTTACAAGCTGTTTTATGCCTGTTTTCAGCAACATTTACAACTCCCAGAAATAAGGACATGACATGTCTTGAGGGAGTATCAAAAGAACAGGACCAGCCTACAATTCTCCGAGATATCTTTTCAGCGCCAAATATACCCCGTTACTCCAGCCGAATCCGTCCTGAACAGGGTACTCCCCACCACCTGCTTCCAATTTCATATTCTCTACATTGTATTTTTCTACGAATTTCCCCGTATTCTGGTAAACTCTTTCATTAAGATCTATCCAGCGCCGAGCGATGGCTTGTGCAAGGTCATGATGCCCGTAATTGTCCAATCCTACAATGGTAATCCATTGTAATGGTGCCCAACCATTCGGCGCATCCCACTGCTGGCCAGTGTGGTGAAGACTAGTTATTACCCCGCCTTGTTTCAAAAAATTCTTTTCAATATAAGCCACTACCTGATCAGCCTGCTCCTGATCTACCATCTCAAAAAATAAAGGATACATCATCGCTAAAGATTTGATCCCTGTTTTCTCTTTTTTTACCCAATCATAATCTTCGTAAGTACCATCATCATTCCAACACCAGGTACTAACAAAGCGCTGCCGAGCCTCCATACTTGACTTGAGTCGCTTCGAAAAAGATGTGTCATCCTTTTCCAAAGACAATAAGATGTCTTCAAGGCCATACAATAAGGCATTAAGGTCAATCGGCAGAATATCTGTCGTATGGATACCCTGCAAATTTTTACCATCCGCTAACCATCTAGAACTATAATCCCAGCCAGATTCAGCACCAGCCCTTAAATCTCTGTACTTTTTTTCTCCACCTCCATATTTCTCTACCAACTCATAATCTTCGCTGTAAGACTCCTGACGAGGTGCCGCTCCTCTATCATAATACCGATTGAGAATGCCCAGCTCAGTCATAACCGTATGCTCAAATACCGTATCTTCATCAGACTGCCGCATCCAAAAACTATATTCCTGCCGAAGTGCTCCGGCATATCGATCCCAAACTTCTGCCCCTTTTTCTTCAGCGTATAACCCAACCATTTGGGAAAAGAACGGCGGCTGCGATCTCGTTTTGTAGTAAGTTCTGTTGCCGTTGGGAATATGGCCGAGTGTATCAATCAAGTGTACAAAGTTGTCGAGCATATTTTGTACTAAATCCAGTTCATCACTTTCTATTAATCCCAGCATAGTGAAATAACTATCCCAGTAATAAACCTCCCGAAAACGACCACCGGGCACCACATAAGGCGCAGGTAGTGGAATGAGCGAGCTGCCCCGCCGGTTTTCATCAGCTGGACGAGTCAATACTGGCCAAAGGGTCCTGACATGTTCAACGGCAGTCTTGCTCGTATCGGTTTGGAAGCCACTAGCAAGAGCAGGAGGTTCATTGAAATGCTCCTCAACAAAAGCCTTCAAATCAAATCCAGGCTTTGAAACCTGCTCTTCATACCAAAGATTGATAGAATCAGGAGCAAAACGAGGCGTACAATCCACAAAAGTCTTGCTATCTTCAAATACCCCCTGAAGCTGCACCGCTCTAAAGAGTTCAGGATATAATGCTGCCGGTGTAGCAAACGGAGCAGCGACGGTCTTTTGGGATGGCTCGGCCATATCACAACTGACCAGGACCAGTAAAATCAAAAAAAGGAAATATTTCATTATCAAAGCGTACGTTTAATATTAGACATGCTTTTTAAAGTAGACTTAGAGAGCAGGGGTATCTCTTAATCTGCATACCCAAAGGGGTTGCTTACGTGTTTTAGCCTCTGCTCTGAGGCTGCACTAATCTACTGATTTTAAAGAACATTTATTATTACAAACATACGAGCGTGTTTAAGAGTATTTAGGCTGGGCCATTTCAGGTTGGCGGTGAATGTTGTTTTTTATAAAATAGGTGCTACGGGATTTAAAATGCGCCCAAAAGAGCCAATATACTGGATAAATAGAGGTGCGGAGCTTTTCTCTCAGTTCTCTTACACCTAATATTGTGATGGCACGACACAAATTGTATGTGGTGAAGATGATGGCAAACGCTCCATCTACTTTTTCTAATCCTTTCATCAAGGTGTAATCGTATCCCCACTGTCGTTTGATGGTGCCAAAGGGATGCTCCACTATTTCCTGGCGCCTGCGGTACAAGGCTTTGTTGAGCTTTGCGTGCACTCAAGGCTGCATTTCCAAGCGCGTAGGTGTCGTGTTGATGGGTGGTCTCGAAGTTCTTTTTTTAGCGGTTCTTGCTTTCCTCCTAAAAATACAATCTATTCCTCATTTTTGATAGGGTTTGGGAGGGTTTTTGCACAGTCTGACGGCCAGTTTATGAGCAGTAGCGGATTTTATAGCACTTACTTTTCAGATAGTAAGATACTTATCTAAATGCAAAAACGGTTCAAGTATACACTCAAACCGCTATTGC
>CAZVOD010000030.1:0-45333 GCA_964628385.1 uncultured Saprospiraceae bacterium | reverse complement strand
TGATTTTCGTCCATTGGCTTAATTCTCAGTCATCATACATTTTATAACACAACCAAAAAATAAGACATGTCATGTCTAGACATGACATGTCTTGTTTTTTTGACTTATCAATCTATTCAAAAGGCACTACAAATGGCGATATTTTATTAGTCACTATGACTGCATTCATATCAAATGCCATAGTTACTACACCACTCTCAGTATCGTAGGCAAAGTCATCCATATCGAAATTATTCGGGATGAAACCAGGAATTTGGGCCATTTCGAAAGCCGAAGCATCATTTGGATTGTTCTGAACCTCAATTTGAGAGATGGGAAACTTAATGCCCAAATCAGCCATGCGTTGCCCCTCGGCAATAAACACTTCCTGACGTATCAGATATAGGACTTCCAAAAGATCATCAGCAGAACCAGCAGCATTGATTTGCTCAGCGGTAACTGAAGTTCCAGAAACGGTAGGCACCGTGACAGGGCCCGCCTGCCGATCCAGAATAAAGCCTGAGCGGGCAGGAGCATCCGCAGAGAACTTCACCTGAACGTCTGCTGTCAATGGATAATCCGTACGGTTACCACCACCACGAGTTTCTCTGGAATCATCTACCATTGCTGTTGAGCGATTTGCTATTACCTGATTTAAAAGATCAACCAAGGTAGCTCTGGCAGCATCCAGATCACCATCCGCAATTTGCCCTTCGGCAACAATCAAGTAAGCTTCTTCAGATTTGAATAAAGAAACAGGCTTTTGCTCCTGAGACGGGTTTGAAATACTAAAATATTTAGGATCCAGGAAATCAAGCCTTGGCAAGGGAGCAAACTCGTCATTAGAGCTTTCAAATAAATAAAACTGAAATTCGTTATCCACACCATTATTCCCGTCAAACTCTACCTGATAATTCAATTGATTATTCAAATTAATGACCTGCTGAGCATTGGCCACAGCGCCAGACTGGTCGCCCAAACGATACTGCGCTCTCGCTTTTGCCAGGGTAGCAGCCGCCTGAAGGTCCGTATCAGCAGTCAGGTTGATAGTTTGATCAAACTCCTGAATAGCAATAGCCAGGTGCTGCTCCCATCCAAATACTTCTCCCAGAGTTTCGGCAGGAAGCCCAGTAAAATAGATACCATTGTATAAAAAAGCTATACCTCTGTAAAAGTGAAGAATAGCTTCATCTTCGGCATCTGCTCTTTCATCAAAAGGAAGCACATCAGAAAGTCCATATTCGGCTGCCGTACGCAGAGCATGAAAAGAAGCCTGTATGCGGTTCACGTCGATATCTTCAAAGGTAATTTGTGGTATATCAAATACTTTACTACTAAGTGTACGGTTGTTGAAGTAATTATCCGAAACCAATTCCGTAAACTCTATCACCTGGTTGGTAGTCAGGGCTAATTGTCGGCGCACCCCATTGATCCAGGAAGTAGCTGCCTGTGGCGAGTTAATAAATCGCTCGTTATTGACATTGGGATTTTCCACCTCTGACAATTGGCATCCAGAAAAGAAAAAAAAGAGGATTGACAAAAATATAATAGAACGTTTCATAAATTTTTATTTTAGAAAAATCCAAAAAAATTAGAAATTAACTTTCAAAGTTCCCAACCATTGCCTTGGCTGTGAAACCACAGAATAATTGATACCTCCGGTGGTGGCGGTACCTTGCCCCTGGGCAGCCCCTACCTGAGTAGCTTCAGGATCAAAACTTGTACTTGTTATATTGATTGGATTGGTAACGGTGAAACCTACACTTACCCTTCTGGCCCAATCTCCTACCAGAGTCTTCGGCAAATCATACGTTAAGCCAATTATCCTTACTTTGAAAAAGTCTGTGGGTTCTACAAATCTATCTGTAAAGTTCAACCAGTTAGAACGGCCATTAGCATCAATTTCTGCCTGTGGGATACCTTCTGTGGCAGCGCCATAAAAATAACGGAATTGACGATCAAAGGAATGGGCAAAAGCACCAGATTGATAATCTGCATTAGCAAACAGGTTAAAGCTTCTGTAGCGGAGAGCTATATTGACACTACCAAAAAGATCTGGTAATGTAGGCCCTAGTAAAGATTGTCCCTGAGTGGCAACCATGACATTATTTTCAAATGTCCCTCTGTTTGCTCTGATCACTCCCACTGATGAGCCTTCTTCTACGACTATCTGCACAGTTCTTCCACTAAAACCATTAATGGAAAAAGGAGGAGCTCCACCCGCATCGGTCACTTCATTCTCCAGGGTATTGACAGATCCGCCAATACGTAGATCCCAATCTTTATTGCGTACCAATACAAGGTTAGCATTAAACTCGATACCACTATTCTGGATGACTCCAATATTTTGCAAGGCAACAGCAGCCTCCCCATTTGACGGAGGTTGAGGAACATTGAATAGGGCATCCCGCGTTTCAGCATTATAATAGTTGATACCAAAAGAAAGACGCTCCTTGAAAAGAGCGATATCAGCTCCTATTTCAAAAGTATAAGTCTTTTCGGGTCTTAAATCGTCGTTTCCGGGAGTACCAAAAATGGCAGCTTGTTCCCCCAGAAACCCTACAAATTCTATAGTACGCTCATTAGCAAATGGCGTCGGGAAGTTACCGGCTACTCCATAATTACCTCTCAGCTTAACATAAGAAAAAAGGCCAGCGTCGTTGAACCAGGGTTCAGCACTCATAATATAAGAAGCTCCTACCTTG
Organism: uncultured Saprospiraceae bacterium; assembly: GCA_964628385.1. Taxonomy (GTDB): domain Bacteria; phylum Bacteroidota; class Bacteroidia; order Chitinophagales; family Saprospiraceae; genus JANQPA01. Next base: position 42,649 of record CAZVOD010000030.1, on the reverse strand, counting down.
GGATAATATTGAATACCGATATCATCACCAAAAGCAGAGTTACCATCTCCCCGAATACCAAATTCAAGGAAATAACGATTTTTAAAACCTATATTTTCCTGAAAGTAAACACCGTAATTCGCTACTTCCGAGAAAAACTCATCACTGGTACGGATAGCTGCCTGATTAATGCTAATAGCGCCATCCCGTATATTTTCGCCTACGTATGCAATTTGCTGATCTTCGTTACGGAAAAATTGACCGCCAAGAGTAGAAATGAAAGAAAACTCCCCTACTTCTGCCTGATGCTGGCCATTTAATTCAAATGTCAATCCCAGGAATTTACGATCAAAATTACTGATAGAACCTTCCGTAGTGGTGAAGCTTTCTTCTGGCGTATCACGAGTATGGTTTAAATATTCATTAGTGACGATCCCTGTCTCTGTTGACACCCTGTAGTCTATCCCGCCCGTTGCCCGGATTGTCAAGCTGGGAAGTGGCTTATATTCAAAGACTTGTGATGTCTGAAAGCGATCAACCGTCGTTTGGTTGTTCTGTAGTTTCTCTGCAAGGCTCACATACTCCTGTATAGCAGCAAACTCTTCGGGAGTATTTTCATCCAACCTATTATTGAATCCCGGGCCAGTGAATAAAGATGCCCCGGCTTCTGCAAACCACATTCCTGTATACCCTCCAGCATTACCATTTCTTACTCTTCTAAAATGCTGGTTTACATAACCAAATGACGACCGATAGGTCAAAAAGGGATTTAACTTAGCCTGAAATCCAGTCCGTAGATCTATTTTATTACTCTCCCCCTGGTTGTGAATACGGAAACCATCGCTTTCACTGAAACGTCCGCCAAAACTGTAGCCAAATTTATCATTACCGCCATCGATGCCAATGGAATAATTCTGTTCAAAGCCGTCCTGGAAAAGTAGATCGGCCGTACGATCCCAGAATAGGAAATCATTAGTTGGTGTAATGGCTCCCATTTCAACATTCAGGCTAACATTGGTGCGTCCTTTGCCTCCTTTTTTGGTGATAATTTGAATAACTCCATTAGCCGCATCAGAACCATAAAGGGTTGTAGCAGCCCCACCATTAATAAACTCGATGCGTTCAATATTCTCTACCGGAATATCAGTAAGCGCAGAAGTAGCAGCTCCCTGATGTGGATTGCCCGAAATATTCAACCCCAAGTTGGCTCTGGTATTTAAATTATCTACACGTATACCATCTACATAAACAATAGGGGTAGAATTAGTAAAGGCAGAAACGATACCTCTCGAACGAACAGTAGAGGCCGACCCCGGCTGTCCCCCCGTCAATCGAATTTGTACATTTGGCAATTCGGCTTGCAGCAGCTGGTCAAGGCGATTGCTGGGCAGTTGATCAAGTTCTTCAGCGCTTACCGTTGCCACATCTGTGGATAAGCGCCGCTTGCTAATGTCTATTCCCTGTCCAGTAACGACTACTTCGTTGAGTTTTACCAAATCTTCTTCCATTTCGATCAAAAGATCAGTCGATTCACTCCCCCTTTCGATGGAAAGAATTTGAGTTTTGTAACCTATATAAGAAAATACTGTAACCACCGTGCCCTCAATATTTTGAGGGATAGTAAGTGTAAATTCTCCATTAACATTAGAATAAGTACCTTCAGAAGTGCCCTGGAATGCTACTGAAACTCCAAGTAATGGCTCCTGCGTGGTAGCGTCAATGATTTTTCCTCCAATGATACGGTCTTGACCTAATACATTGAAAATTAAGCTGTAAAATATTACAGCGGTCATCATGATTGGTTTAAGCTTCATTTGTAAAGAGTGTTTTGATTGGCCGATAATTTAAACAGCAACTATTAAGAGGAAATTAAAAAGGAGTTAATGAATAAATACAAAACAGGCTCTAATATTATTTTTCTTTTAAATAAAAGCCATTGACTTATCTACATAAACGAAGTACAAACACCAACCAATAAAACATTAACTTACTGTTAAAAAAGTGTTTATTTTTTTCTTACTAAAAAAAATAAATAAAGCTACACCACTGATTTTATAGCAGTTAGCGACCCCATACTTATGATTTTACTTTTGAAGCCCCAAATGGACAGAAATGACTTTGCATTGTTGATTAGCCACTCCCCCCTTCAAAGTTTACAAAAGAGAAATAAAAAAACTCAAAATGTCTTTATTGTTCATTATTTGTTAACAAACCAGGCACTATTTTAAACTTCAGTTAAGTATCTCGGTGGGATAAGTGGGATCTGATGAAAAAAAATAAATTTGCCTTAAGATTTTGTGAATAGCGACTTCGGTCAAAACTAGTATTAAACAACAAAATGCATTTCTATGGATTTCACTTGTTCGAAGTGGAAACAGTATTGCTATACTTCGAGGGCAAAACTGGCCAATACTTCTGATGACACTACCCGCTCAACAATTTACTTACGTATCTTTTGACTACGCGCCGCGCTTTGTTTTCCAAAATTACTAATCGGAAAAGCAAAGCCCTGATCTTGCGATATAAGCACTCATTTTACACTTGACATAGGTTTTATTATTTGATCAAAACTAGTATTTCAATGAAACTTTTTCCAACAAACAACTTAATTCTGGGTCTGATCCTGTGTTGTTTTTGCTCAGAAGTCCTTGTAGCTCAAGCAAATGACAATGCCTCAGCGGACTTAAAGGGCCCACTTGCCAAGAAGGCTGTGATGGCCACCGATTCGAAGGCTTTTACTGCTACTCTGGAAGTGCAGGTCAGAGGAAATATTACCGATGAAGAAGGGCTACCCTTGATTGGTGCTACTGTTAGCATCAAAGGTACTACCACAGGGACTGTAACGGATACAGAGGGGAATTTCGCAATACAAGCCGAGGAAGGTGATGTATTGGTAATTTCTTATGTAGGCTATGCTACTAAAGAAATATTAGTAAATAACCAGACTAATCTTTCTATTCAATTGTTGCCGGATGCTCAGCAGCTTAATGACGTTGTAGTTATCGCTTACGGTGTACAAAAGAAATCAGATGTAACTGGCGCTATTGGCTCTGCTACAGAAAAGGATTTCAACAAAGGTATTGTTGTTAACCCGGGGCAATTATTACAGGGTAAAATTGCGGGTGTCAATGTTTCTAATGTTAGTGGTGAGCCAGGTGCTGCACAGGATGTAATTATCCGTGGTATTGGTAGTCTGCGTTCTGGTACAACGCCACTTTATGTAGTGGATGGTTTTGTTATTGACAACACCGGTACCGGAGTAGCTAATAATCCGCTAAACTTTATCAACCCACAGGATATTGCCAGCATTGATGTGTTGAAAGATGCTTCTGCTGCGGCCATTTACGGTGCAAGAGCTGCCAACGGAGTTATTGTTATTACTACTAAAAGAGGAAAAGATGGAAAGACAGAAATGAACCTTTCCGTTACTACGGCTGCTTCTTCATTAGCAAACAAGATCGACGTTTTTTCTGCCGATGAATTCCGTTCTCAAGTCAATGCTATTGATGGTAACCTTTTTGATGGAGGAGCCAATACAGACTGGCAGGATGAGCTTACGCAAACGGGTATTTCCAATAATATCAATTTTTCTTTGGGTGGAGCAGCCAGCGAAAAGTTTTCTTACTTCATCTCTGCTGGTTATGAAGATCAGGAAGGTATATTGCTTGGTAGCCGATTGAGACGCTACTCCGGTAGAGCCAACCTTACGCAAAGAGGCTTGAACGGCCGCTTGAAGATTGACTATAACTTCACAGGAGCGAGAACAGAAAACTTCCGTCCTGATAATGGCGCTATTGTAGTAGACATGCTACAGCTCAACCCAACCCTTCCTGTATTTACTAACGGGCAGCCTACTTTGTTGGATGATATGTTGAATCCATTGGTGCGCAACGAGATCTACTCTGACGAAGCTGAAAACAACCGCTTGTTGGCCAATATTTCTCCTTCTTTGGAAATTTTCAAGGGTTTGACTTATAAGTTGAACCTGGGAGTTGATTACTCCACTACCAACAGAGAAATTCAGCGCGAGCCTTACGATCTACTGGAAGGCCTTGAGTTTGGGGCTTTAAATACCATTACCACCAGAAATGAAAATACTTTGGTGGAAAATATACTTACCTACAACCTGGAAAGTGGCTTGAGCAGCCTAACGGTATTGGCTGGTCATTCTTATCAGAAGACCTTTGTACAGCAGCAGTCTTTCAACCTTTCAGGTTTTGCCAATAACGATGTTGAACCTATCTTCCAGGATCAAACCAGCACCCAGGATCAGCCAACTACGCTGAGTTCTTTTGCAATTGAAAATGAATTACAGTCCTTTTTTGGTAGAGTCAACTATGGTTATGCCGGCAAGTACTTATTGACGGCAACAGTTCGTGCCGATGGTTCCTCTAAGTTTGGTGAGAATAACAGATACGGAGTTTTCCCATCATTTGCACTGGGCTGGAACATCAGCAAAGAGCCCTTCATGGCAGGTTCTTTCTTTGACAATTTGAAGTTCCGTGCCAGCTGGGGACAAACTGGTAACCAGGAAATTCCTTCCAAAATTACGCAGTCCAGCTTTACAGAAAGCAGAAATAATAATGATACTTACCCATTAGATCCCAATGCTTCTACTTTGGATGATTATCCTTTCGGAACCATCTTTACACGTTTGGCTAACCCGGATATCCAGTGGGAAGTTTCTACACAGACCAACATTGGTCTTGATTTTGGTTTGTTCGGCTATCGTCTGACCGGTACTATTGACTACTTCAGCAAAGTATCTGAGAACATACTTTTGGAAGTTGTTCCGGCTGACCCTATTCAGCCAACGGCTACTTTCTGGACTAATGTACCTGACATAGAAATTCAAAACAATGGTGTGGAATTTGCGCTGGAATACAGCAGTAATCCAAGAAGCGAATTCAAATATAACATTGGAGGTAACCTCACCTATATCCAAAACGAGGTAGTTAATTCTCCTTTCGCTGTATTGACTACGGGTAGAGCCACTGGTGCTGGCCAGACTGGAGCGACGATCAACGGATACATCAACGGAGAGGCGATTGGTGCTTTTTACATGAAAGAATTTGTAGGTATTGGTGACGATGGTTTGAACGAATTCAGAGATATTAATGGTGATGGTCAGGTTTTGGAAAATGACCGTACGGTAGTAGGTAGTGCCTTGCCAGATTTGATTTATGCTTTCCATATTGATTTTCAATACAAGGGATTTGATTTAGGATTCAACTTCAATGGTGTTTCGGGTAATCAGATTTACAACCATACTACTATGTCTTTATTCCAGAAGGGAAGCTTGGCTTCTTCATTCAACACAACAGATTTTGCCGTGGAGTTTCCGGAAGAAGATATTACCAACTCCAACGAGGTATCCACTCGCTATCTTGAAGATGGTGACTTCCTAAGATTGAACAATGCTACTTTGGGCTATACTTTCCAGCCGGAGCAATTGGGCATTGGTGATTGGATTAGCAGTTTACGTCTTTCCATTACAGGACAAAATCTATTTGTGATCACTGATTATTCTGGGTTTGATCCTGAGGTGAATACAGGTAGCTCTATTGGTGGTATTCAGACCTTTGGTATTGATCGTTTCACATACCCAACCGCCAGAACTATTTTATTTGGCTTGAATGTATCTTTCTAAAGGGAAGGCAAGAACTAATTTTTCAGTTTTTAAAAATTAAAAATAAAGATGAAAAACAATATTTTATTTTTCTCAATTATATCGCTCCTGACAATGTTAAGCTGGAGCTGTACAGATTTAGAAGAGCAGATTCTTGATGAATCGCTAACTGGTGCTGGCCAGGCAGAAGTTGTTAGTGGTGCTATTGCACCGGCCTACGGCCAGGTTTCCTGGACATGGAGACACACTAATTACTATGGCTTACAACTTATTGCTTCTGATGAAGCCATTTTACCTTACCGTGGTGGTACTGACTGGTTTGATGGTGGTAAATTTATTGCTACACATCAGCACTTGATGACACCGGGTAATGACCTGGTAGGTAGTTCTTGGAACGAACTTTCAAAAAATATTTCCAGAGCTATTTCTGCTATAGAAGTATTGCGTCCCTTATCAGAAGAAGGAGACATACAGGCGGAAGGTGCTCTTTACGAAATGATCGCTTTGAGAGCTTACTTAAATATGCTGATGCTAGATAGCTGGGGGCTTGTTTTTGACAAAGACAGATCCAGCGAAGTTTCTACCATTTTGAGAAGAGACGAAGCTGTAGCCTACCTGGAAAGCGAATTTTTATCTGTAGTAGACCTAATCAATACAGACCTTGGTCCCGGCAGGATGACACAGGATGCGGTATATGGTCTTTTGGCGAGATTACACCTAAATGCTGCGGTATATCGCGATCCTTACGGAACCCCTAACTTCACGCAAGAGGACATGAACCGTGTTATTGAGTACACTACTAATATTATCAATTCTGGCAATTACAGCTTATCACCCGAATACTTTGAGCTTTTCAATGATAATAATAACAGTAATCCGGAACTTATTTTTGCGCTTGACCAGAGAGGGGTACTGAGAAGAGAGCACAGCCGCTGGGCTTATTGGTCCGTTGCAGGTTCTATGTTCCCAAGGCCTGAATTCCCAAGTGCTGATGGTACAGATGGTCCTGCCTTCACTTCTGATTTTATCCAAACTTGGTTGGACGCTTACGACGTAGATCCGGCAGAAGCAGACGCCAGATTTTATCAGCAGAATGCTATCATTCCTGAGGAGATACAGGATCTTACGGGATTGTCTCCACTTAATGATCAGGATAATTTCTATTGTATTCCGGATGTAGAATTCGAAATGGACAGAGGGATACTAAGTGGTATTCAGTGGGGTCCTAGAAAAGGTCCTGATGGTGCCTTTTTTAGATGCGATGATGGTACGGTAAGGATTTATCCGGTTTTACAAAGGAAGGGTAATGGTCCGGATAGAGATACGGGCTATGTTTTCCATACGCTAGAGGTTGACTTTACTAACGAAGGCAGATTACACAACAAAGGGTACAGATGTGCCAAGTATCAATTTAGCCGTACTTCTCCTAATGGTAATAACTTCAGTAGTGTTGACCTTGTGTTGATGCGTTTGGCAGAAATTTACCTGATGCGTGCTGAAGCCAATCTCAGACTGGGAAATAATACGGCAGCGCTAGCAGATGTAAACACGGTAAGAACATCCAGAACGGCTCGCCCTGAGCAAACACCTGAAGCATTGACTACCATAGATCTGGAAACTATGTTCCGTGAGCGTGGTTTTGAGCTGTACTGGGAAGGTTTTAGAAGAAGCGATCAGATCCGTTTTGGAAGATATGAAGATTCCTGGACAGAGAAGACCAGCACTGATGTTACCAAGAGATTATTCCCGATTCCCCAAAGTGCTATTGATGGAGCTTCCAATGTGGAAGGCTTTTTGGTACAAAACCAGGGTTATTAATCTTTAGTACTCGCTACAAATACAAGCCGGGCGGCAGAGCTAATGCTTTGCCGCCTGTTTTTTTAAATAAATCATTTTAAGGTTATGAAATCTACCATAAAATTGACGGCAGCAATTTTATTGCTATTTCTTTTGGGTAAATGTACCAGTATGGACTCCGACCATACCGCTGCCCAGCCATTGAATGTCATTCTACTAATTGGAGATGGCATGGGGGTACCTCAAATTTCTACTGCTTATTATTTTGGGGATGAAAAAGCTAATTTTTCTCAATTCAAACATATTGGCCTTCACAAAACAGCCGACCTGACTCACAAAGTAACGGATTCGGCAGCTGGTGCAACGGCCTTTTCAATTGGCCAAAAAACCTTCAAAAGGGCTATTGGTGTTTCTGCAGATTCGATGGCTCAGGAAACTATTCTGGAACACCTTCAGAACAAAGGATATCAAACCGGATTGATCAGCCTTACATCGATCACTCACGCTACACCGGCAGCTTTTTATGCTCATGTGAATGACCGAGACATGCATGAAACAATAGCGGAGCAGCTATTGGATGCTGAAATAGATTTCATTGCCGGAGGGGGCAGGCAGTATTTTGGGAAAAGGTCAGATCATCAGGATTTATTTAAAAGGTTTTTGGAAAAGGGATATCATCTGGACACTTCAGCTTTATCAAAACCGGATTTTGAAAAGCGAAATGCTTACATTTTGGTAGATAACAGCTTTCCGTCTATAACGATGGGCAGAGATGCTTTTCTTCAGAAAGCAACCGGATATGCACTGGACTATTTCAGCCGCCAAACCTCTCCTTTTTTTCTGATGGTAGAAGGCTCTTATATCGACTGGGCTGGCCACGCCGAAGATGAAGATATGCTAATTACGGAAGTTGAGGACTTTGACCGTACGCTGGGAGTAGTATTGGAATTTATGGAGACAAACCCAAATACTTTGCTGGTTGTCACTGCTGATCATGAAACTGGAGAGGTCAGTCTTGGCAAAAAATATGAGGTCGACGAGCAAACAAAAGTGGTTAGAGAAAAACCGGAAGAGGTACAGATATATTTCAACTCAGATCAGCACAGCGCTGAGTTGATTCCGGTTTTTGCCAAAGGTCCGGGAGCGGAGTTTTTTCAGGGCATTTACGAGAATAATGAGATTTACCATAAGATTATGGCTTCTTTGGAGGGGGCTACAAAGTAGCTGTAGCAGTCCAGAAATGTCATGTTTAAACATGCCATTTTCTTCTAAGATAGACATGTCATGTGGTAAAAGCAACTGAAAACCAGTTTTTTATCAAAAAAAATTAGGACATGTCATGTCTAGACATGACATGTTTGATTTATTTTGAGATATCGAAGACAATCTTCGCATTCTTTGTCTGCAATATCTCCATATGCTCTTCCAGGATAAATCCTTCCGGAGTAAAATTCTGGTCTCGGCTACGAGATTCCAGCTGCCGACGGATACTCCGGGCAAAACGCCGCAAACTATCTTTGGTATCCAGGATCAAGCCTGGTACTTCCACACTTTTACCTGTAGGATCTTTGGCCACCATGGTAAAATAAGAAGAGTTACAATGCTTGATTTTTCCGGTTTGTATATGTTCTGATTCTACACGTACACCAACCACCATAGAAGTGCGCCCGGTATAGTTGATAGAAGCTTTGAGTGTAAGCAACTCCCCGACCTCTATGGGATTCAGGAAATCCACCCTGTTGACAGAAGCTGTCACGCAGTAATGCCCCGAATGCTTAGAGGCACAAGCAAAAGCTATTTGATCCATCAGGTTGAGCAAATACCCTCCGTGGATCTTTCCACTGAAATTAGAATGGGAAGGCAGCATTAACTGAGTCATTACAATTTTGGAGTCTTCAGCACTTTTATATTCCATCTGTTATTGAATATAGTATTAATTTTTTCCTATAAAAACATTAAAGTCCAATTGGTTTAAACTAGACTTGTTTCGCAAACATTAAAACAAGTGAAACGTACCCTCCTAAAAAAAGGGTGCAGGTTTATCTACCCACGCCCCCCTATCTTACTGATTGTTAACAGACTTTTTTAATTCAACTCCAATTCGCCCCATGCCCGAATTACCCAGAAGAATATCGTCAACCGCTTCAAGCAATAGACGTGTCTTATCACCACCAGAAAATGCTACTCCACCGTTCGCTCTACCGCGGCTACTTCAGCAATATTAAAAATTCCCAGGATAGCTTCTCCCGTTTGAGTATTGATAATATTCCCTTCTGAGTTGGCTGCCGGCACCGTAAAAATCCCCTCATTTAGAATTTGTTCAGAAGCAATATCTAAAAACTCAAAAGCCATATTGCTAATAGAATGCACTTCAACACGGATATGATCCCCCGGTTGGTAGGGCTCAAATGTACCATCATCGCTAATCTCATTTATCCCCAATCTTATACCAGTGAGGAAATAAATACCGTCAATATTAGCTCCGGCGTCAAAAGTAGCATCGTAGGCGATCAGAATCTCTTCAGGCCTGTTGAGTAAAGTATCGTTTTTAAAAGTTCTGATCCAGTATGTATCTCCGCGGCCCGGCTGATCTCTGGCATAGATTTGTGCATATAACCCTTCTTCAAATACCAGACTTTCCTCTTCAAAGGTAATCCCTATAGAGTCCGCTACAGCTGTTCTGTAAATTTGCTCAGTGCTCGTATAAATCTGCTCGTCCACCGTGATAGTTAACGTAAACTGCTCCCCTACAGCTCCAAAAACTTCATCGCCCTGCGGCGTCCACATGTAGTTATCATCTGCCTCATTGTATACAAAATCATAACAAACCTGCGTATCATCACTGCAAAGGGATACCTGAGCATTCCGCACCACAGGAGGTGCCCCGCCGGCAAAGTAATCAATAGAGCGAGTAATCGCTATTACTTGTGTATTATTGGTATTGGTCAGCCAAGCATCTACAACTAACTGAGAGGCTTCAAACTGGCTAGATATAGTTATCTCATCTTCACAGGAAGTAAACAGAACAGATCCCATAAGAAAAAATAAAATAATAGATTTGGTATATTGACGAATCATAGGACAGCTTATTTAAATTTAAAGTTATAGGAAATAGAAGGGATGAAATTACCGATTACCGAAAAGCGAATCGCTTCGGCATCTCTCAGGGCACCGGGCGCTACCCTTTCATCCTGCTGGCTACCATAAATAGAAAACGCATTACGGCGATTGTAAACATTGTAAATACCGAATACCCATTGTCCTTCCCAGCGTTTTTTGGGCTTGTTGGGATTACGGTCGAGCGTCAGGCTGATATCCAGACGGTGATAATCAGGAATACGGAAGTTATTCCGGGCATTATCATCACTATTGGGAATCAAATAGCCCTGCTGATAATAACCGCTGCTGGGTAGCGTAAGTGGCGTACCTGTATTATAAGTAAAAGTAGCACTTAGAGTAGCCCGCTCACTAAGTTCATAAAAAGCTGTAATGTTAAAGTTGTGAGTTTGATCAAAACGACTGGGGTACCATTCATCATTGTTAATACCGGCTACCAGCCGTTCGGTGCGACTTAGTGCATAATTGACCCAACCAGTAAACTTTCCGGCATTTTTCTTGACCATTAATTCCATTCCGTATGCTCGTCCCTCACCATTAAGGATCTGACCTTCTACAAACTCATTAAGGATCAGGTCAGCACCATCAATGTAGTCAATGAGATTCTTAAACTCTTTGTAATATATCTCAATGCTAGCTTCGTAACGATTTTTATCAAAATTTCTAAAATACCCGAATGCCACCTGATCTGCTAGCTGTGGGTCAATGTTATTGGTACTGGGTGTCCAGATATCCAGAGGCACAGAAGCAGTAGTATTACTCAGCAGGTGAATGTATTGGGTGGTTCTATTGTAACTGGCTTTCAGAGAAGAGCTTGGCGTAATTTGGTATTGCATAGCCAGGCGCGGCTCTAGGTTAATCCAATCTTCGATTGTTTCTCCTTTTTCCACAAATTCAATATCCTGCAATGGTTTTTCATCTCCCAATTCTTCCGGCTCCCCAAAGGTATATATGTTACGGCCTCCTAAGTAAGCAAAATGACTCAAGCGTAAGCCATAATTCAACTTTAGCCGATTCCATAAAGTCAATTCATTTTGAATGAAAACACTGCTTTCCAGTGCAAATTGTTGGTCCAGACCTATATCTACCTCCTGGCCTACACTCACCAGCTGCGCGTTGGCCGGTTGAAATTCGTAATAGATAGACTGCCCGCCAAAACGCAGAATGTTATCAGGGTTAATGTAGTAGGTGAATTCTGGTTTGACACTGTAGTTGATAATACGCGCATTCCAGTCAAAATTATCATCGTCATCTTCCCCAAAGTTAATCTGATAATCATAATTACTGTAATAAGCTGTAAAGTTACTAAATAAGCGATCATTAAACAGGTGATTCCAGCGTAAAGTAGCTGTACCATTCCCCCAGTTAAAACCAGCCTGCTGACCAAAGCCGAAGTTATCACGTCCCAGATAACCAGATAAAAATAGCTGGTCTTTTTCGCCTAATTTATAATTCGTTTTCAGAGTCAGGTCATAAAAATTCAATTCGGTATCTTCGAATTGACCGGTAAGGAACGGAGCTGCCAACACGTCAATGTAAGACCTGCGGCCAGCCAACAGGAAAGAGGATTTATCCTTGACAATCGGGGCTTCTACAGCAAAACGGCTAAAAATAGTACCGATGCCTCCCTGCATTTCAAAATCCTTATTATTACCATCCCGCATACGGACATCCAGGATAGATGACAATCGGCCACCGTAGCGTGCGGGGATTCCCCCTTTGTACAATTGCACCCCTTTTACAGCATCCGGATTAAATACAGAAAAAAAGCCAAATAAATGGCTGGAGTTATATACTGGTGCCTCATCCAAAATAACGAGGTTCTGATCAATACTACCTCCTCTAACATTAAACCCGGCGGCCCCCTCTCCTACCGTACTCACTCCCGGCAGTAGCAAGATACTTCTTATGACATCTGTTTCGCCCAGCAGAGTAGGTAACTTTTGTATTGTATTCATGTCCAGCCGCTCCACACTCATTTGTACCTCTTTGACATTGCGATCTTCTTCCTCGGCAGTGACAATTACTTCTTGCAACTGCTCTCCGGCTTCGCTAAGTTCAATATCCAATTTTTGATTGGTATCCTTCAGACGTATTGGTATTTCCTTGTCTGCATATCCTAAATACCCTGCAATTAAAGTATATGCGCCGGGGGCTAAACTCAAAGAGTAAAACCCGTATTCGTTGGTCACTGCACCGGCCGTTCCTCCTTTGATGGTCACCGTCGCTCCAATTAGCGTTTCGCCATTACTGGAATCTTTAATATAACCGCTAATGGTTAGTTTTTGCGCTACCACAAAACTGCAGGTTGATAGCGTAAGCATTAGGATTAGTAATTTTTTCTTCATGATCCTTTTTGAAGTTTGTGAAATTTTGGAAAACCCAAGACCAATACAGCAGCCAACCGAGCTACTAATCATTTCATTAGCCTTTACTCTCCGTATAACTATGATAACATGAAATAGTTACTCCTTTGAATATTGGGCACTCATCATAAGAAAGGCAAGCCATTAAGAAGCCGGCATCTCCTATTTTTTGGCGTAACACAAGGTAAAACACGCACAGGTAAACCCCTGTTGCAAGGGCTATGTTTTAAAATGTACAAATAGTTATATGAATGGTCTTAAATTAGCGTTGAAGTGCTACTTAACATCAACCTATTGACAAAATATTGGGCTTTTTAAAGTATCTTTTCTTGCTTAAACAACTTCAAACCCTGCTGGAAGAACCTCATAAGGGAACCCTGCCCTTCTAAGCAAAAAGCCTTCGTGTGGGAAAAAATAATTCAATTTTACCACTATTCTACCCCTTCGAAACAAGGCTATTTTCTTAACCAAAAAATAATCTAAAAAAAGATGGAAATCAGAAGATAAAGCCAGATTTTTCACAAAAAAATGAAGCGTATTCTTTTTCTTTTATCGAGTATTATTTTTTCAGTTTCTTCTTGCCAAACGCCCAATAAGCAACCAATACAGGATGATGGCACTTCCAAATACTGGAAGCAGGAAATGGCACCATTTTACCACAGTGTAGCATCGGGCGATCCCTTATCGGATGCAGTCATTATTTGGACGCGCGTCACACCGGAATATGAAGGACCCGTAAAAGTAAAGTGGACAGTAGCTACTGATGCCCAACTGGAAAATGGCATCAAAGAGGGAACTTTTACAACTACTAAGGAAAGTGATTATTCCGTAAAGGTAGATGTTACTGGTTTGGAAGCAGATACTTACTACTATTATCAGTTTGAAGCCCTAGGTCAGGCATCACCTATTGGCAGAACCAAGACCGCGGCCGAAGGAGCCATTGACGAAGTTAAACTGGCAGTAGTCAGTTGCTCTAACTACGAGGCAGGCTATTTTAATGCCTTCGGCAAAATTGCTGAAATTGACAACCTGGATGCAGTCTTGCATCTGGGAGATTATATCTACGAATACGAGGTAGGCAGATACGGCGATACAACCCTGGGCCGGCATCATTTACCCAATAAAGAAATCGTTGAGCTCCAGGATTATCGGACTCGCTATGCTCAGTATCGACTAGACGAGGACTTTCAAAAGGCTCATCAAATGCATCCTTTCATTACCATCTGGGATGACCATGAAATCACTAATAATGCTTATCAGACAGGAGCCGAAAACCATCAACCCGAAAAAGAAGGAGACTATAAGGTGAGGAAAAATGTAGCCCGTCAGGCATATTACGAATGGCTTCCTGTAAGAGAGCAGCCAAACAAGCACCTTTATCGCAGTTTTGATTATGGTAACCTTGTAGACCTAATCATGCTTGATGAGCGCCTCGCCGGGCGCTCGCCGCAGGTTGACAGCATTAAACAACCTGATTTTGAAAGTGAAGATCGCAGCATGCTAGGTAAAGAACAGCTAGCCTGGTTCAAAGAGCAGCTCAAGAACTCTAATGCCAAATGGAAAGTTATAGGCAATCAGGTGATTTTCTCCAAGCTGGATATTTCAGCATTGGGATGGAGTGGCGTCATCAACAAGGATGCATGGGATGGGTATCCAGCAGAGCAAAATGAGATTATCCGCTACATTAAAAATAATACCATCGAAAATGTGGTCTTTGTTACTGGCGATACCCACCGGGCCTGGGCGTTTGAAGTACCTGAATCGATTGAAAGTTACAAGCAGGATTCAACGGCCACTGTCGCAGTAGAATTTGGAAGTACCAGTATTACATCGGCTAACACAGATGAATACACTTCAGTAGATACCGCATTAATGATTGAAAAGCGCTCTATGGACCCCCGTTTCAACCCACACATGAAATACAACAATCAAAGAGATCATGGTTATCTTTTACTGACTCTAAATGAGCAGGAAGCCATTGCTGAATTTAGAATCGCAGAGACGATCAAATCACCAGAAGCAGTCGAAAAAGTTGATGGTAAAGTTAGAGTCAAAGCAGGCTCACATGATTTGATCCTGGAGTAGAACAACACTGCAAAGCTCCTCCTTTTTGAAGATTAGACAAGGAGGAGCTTTTACCTTACGGAAAAATACTAGAAAATCTTTTATAAAACTCACCCACTGCTCATAAAATAGTTTTTTTTGCTGCAAAACCCTCCTGAACTTGAAAAAACAAGCACTTAGAGCCTTACGAAGGTAGAATAGGGGCAAATGAAAAAGACGGTGTTGTTTTTAACCACTATATTAACCACCCTAATAGTAAATTCACAAAATTTGCATGGCATACTGACAACCCAAGAGACCTGTTTTTAGGCCACTGTATCTTGCCTATGCTCAATATAGGTATTCACCTGGATGATTGCCCGATGGTCAATGACGGATTACGGGTATTGCCGGGATCACACAAGCAATCAACGTTTCAGTTGTTACTTCGCAAGCGGCAGCATTTTGATCACCAGCCTGACCTCAGAGAGGTTGGAATGGATATAGTAGCGGGTGATTTGACTATTCACTACGGTAGTTTGTGGCTGGAGAACAGTCCCGTCGAAGAAATATGTACATCCCTTTTATTACTGGAAAGTACATACCCAAGCACGAACATTCCCGCACGCCTTTTTACCATCATTTTGCTAAATACGTTCAAAAATAGACATTCCCTTACAGCCAAACCTGATAGCTTTACCCTTCGAAGAGAACAGGTATAGGAACTGCACTTTTAGCTATTTTAGCTCCCTGTTTAGTTTTTTTTTACTGCGTTGGCTTACGAACATGAGGCTGTTTTTTTGAGTTCAAGCTACGAATTGACAATATAAACTTCCCAGAAATTCAAGTTTAATCTGTATTACATGGCAACTCAAAACGACAATAAAGTAGATTTTAATGTTTATGTTGATTTTACCAACAACATATCACGACGAACGAGAGATATCATCAACCGCACTATAACCAAATTAGGGGAGAGTATAGAACTTAATTACCGCTTTGTACCTCAGCAGAATGAAAGTGCTATTATTGCTGCCAAAGCCATCATAGCTGCTGAATATCAGGATAAAGCTGCAGCTATGAATGATCGGCTATTTGAATGCAATTATAATTATACGGTAGATGAAATTTGTAAAATAGCTAAAAACCTGAAACTAGATGTCTCCCAGTTCAAGGAAGACCTCAATAGTCGAAAAGTAGCAGAGCGGTTGAAAGCTGACCGGAAAGCAGCAGAGCAAGATGGGATGAAAATCACTCCCGGAATCAGTATTGATGGTATTCCTTATAAAGGAGCCTGGGATGAACACGCCATTTTGGAGGCTGTAGAAAAAAGGAATGGAAGAAAAATAAAGTTTGCCATTGATGGATTTTTTTCCTGGGGAGCCTCAGCAGCTTTTGTTTTACTCATCGCCAGTATTGCGGCGCTCATTTTCGTCAATGTAGGTTATGGAGAAATTTATGAACTCATCCGGCAAACTTCTTTAGGCTTTATTGCTGCCGGACAGCCATTTATCCTATCCCTTGAGGCCTGGGTGAATGACTTTTTAATGGCCATATTCTTTTTATTGATCGGCCTTGAAATTAAAAGAGAAATTATCTCCGGAGAGCTATCCGACATTAAAAGCGCAGCTATGCCCATCCTGGGTGCGCTTGGTGGTATGATCCCTCCCGCACTGATTTACTTTTTATTCAACTTAAACACGGCAACCATTGATGGCTGGGGCGTTCCCATGGCCACTGACATAGCATTTACCCTAGGACTAATGGCATTACTTGGCAACAAGGTGCCGCTTTCTCTAAAGGTCTTTGTATCAGCTCTGGCGGTGGCTGATGACCTCGGTGCTATTGTTGTTATTGCATTATTTTATGGCCATGGTTTTCATTTGGATGCTTTTCTGGTCGCGGCAGGCGTTCTTGTAGTGATGGGTGTATTGAATTATTTAAAAATTTATTCCATAACTCCTTATATTATCTTAGGGCTTATTCTCTGGTTTTTTGTTTATGAAAGTGGTATTCACGCTACTGTTGCCGGTGTTCTTACCGCTGCACTTATACCCTTTCGCAAAGACGGCGATGTGGTAGCATTAGCAGACCAAACATCAGCTATTTTTCAAAGGGAGACCAACCGCATAAAAAGTGATAAAACCAATCAGGCCAGTGCCAGTACCACAGCCGTAAACCGGCTACAAATCGTCATAGATCGACTCAAAGGTCCGGGATATTTTCTGGAGCACAGCCTGGAAAGAGGAGTTAACTACTTTATACTGCCTTTGTTTGCCTTTTTCAACACCGGAATTTTGATTGCTGGCACACAAATTGATCTCACTCAACCCGTCAACCTGGGTATTATTATGGGTTTATGTGTAGGAAAACCTCTGGGAATATTCGGCTTTTGCTGGCTGGCTACCAAGGCAAAAATTGCCCGACTTTCAGCAGAAATCAACTGGTCAATGCTTCTGGGCGCGGGATTCCTGGCAGGTGTAGGTTTTACCATGTCTATTGTAGTGGCTACCAGGGCTTTTCATGGAGCGGTACTGGATGCTTCCAAATTAAGTATTTTGATCGCTTCTACTATTGCCGCCACCATCGGCTTACTTATTCTTAAGCGAGCAGTAGATGCTCAGTAATAGCAAAAAAAAGATCTAGTGAAGCTATTCCTGAAATATTAATCAATCCGGCAGTTCTTACGTTTTGTTCTAATTCCAAATAACTGGATGTAGTCTACAGGCTTGATTAATAAGTTTTAAGGCAGAGTGAAATCGCAATATCTTCCACTATTCTACCTAGGGCGTCCTTCATTTTTAGTATGATCCCGCTGGCTCTGGCTACTTGTGCAGGTGCTAATGCCCGAAGAACCATCGGTTTTACAGTTATCGGAGGTAGGATTGCTGTAACAGCACTAGCTATTTTCTTTGTCCCTCTATTATAAGGACAGGTAACAGGCCTGACTGCTTCCAGGAAGCGGCGACGAACAGATGAAGATTATGTTTGACCCATCTATTCCATTCCTTACCCTTATGGGGGAGGAATGGAATACTTCAATTCATTATTAGTGCTCCATCATCTATGGCCACAGCATAAGGTGTTAAATCTGTGCCAAAGTGAGCTTTATAGCGTTGGGCAGCTTTCTCCACGAAGATATTGGTTTTACTTTTTTCTACGATATTTATCGTGCAACCACCAAAGCCGCCTCCCATCATTCGGCTACCCAAAACATGATTTTCCTCAAGGGCCAGATCAACCAGGAAATCGAGCTCCGGGCAACTGACTTCGTAGTCGTACTGAAGGCTTTTATGTGATTCATTCATCAAATGCCCCAGTTTATGAATTTCTTTGCTGGCCAGCACTTGTTTTGCCAATAATACCCTTTCATTTTCTTTTATGACATGCTTACATCTTTGATATACCTTTCCTGGCAATTGATCTCTTAACATTTCTAACATTGTCATATCCACATCTCTAAGGGCAGTAATTTTGGGAAACTGTGTTTGTAAAATCTGCACTCCCTGCTCACAGGCTTCTCGCCTGGTATTATATTCGGAAGAAGCCAGGGAATGAGATATATTGGTATTGAGCAAAAGCAATTCATAATTCACTAAATCAAAGGGGAGATATTCAAAATCCAATGAGCGACAATCCAGTAGCATGACCTGATCTTTTTTACCCATCATACTCGCAAACTGATCCATGATGCCACATTTAATCCCTACAAACTCGTGCTCTGTCCTTTGGGCTGCCCTGATTATTTCCCATTTCCCAAAATTCAAATCAAACAACTCATTCAGGCCTACGGCCAGGCTGCATTCCAGAGCAGCAGAAGAACTCATTCCCCCGCCAATGGGGACGTTACCTTCAAAGTGGGCATCAAACCCCTTTAATTGGGCTCCCATTTTTTGTAATTCATAGACCACCCCCATGACATAATTCTGCCAGCCGGAAGGTAAAGGATCAAAATTAGCCAGATCAAAAGAAAAATGCTCATTCAGATTGGCCGCTGTCACATTGACCCGGGACGCTGTATGGTTGAGCTGTATATCAAAAATGGTATTTTTATCTGTTGCTGCCGGTAGTACAAATCCATCATTATAATCCGTGTGCTCTCCTATAATATTGATGCGACCGGCCGCCTTAGACTTAACCCTCTGCTTGTTTATCATGGTTTTTCTCCAATAGTACTAAAGTTTTTGGAGTTTAGGGATTTTTTTGATCTTGATACTGATCTTTTGACTTTTACAACAAAAATAAAATAGGATAAGGCTATTACCAATACCCAGGATAATGTTACGGCTAAAAGTACATTCCATTCTACTCGATATCGTACTATGAGAGCATGGTACATGAAAAAGAACATCAGTGCTGTTATCAAATAATTAGCATACACCCAATTGCCTATGACCTTTTTCTTTTCTTTTTGCTTAGATTGCCGTTTCACGGCAATCCATATTCCGGATAGTACTAGCGAAGAAATTCCGAGTCCCATCAAAAACCAGATTAGCTTGGTAATAAGTCCACCCCAATATCCAAAATGCAGTGGGTCGGCAATATCATTCAGCCATGTTGCGAAGTTCAGGTCGTTAGCATTTAGAACAGCTAACACATCGTAGCTAATAGGATCTATGTACACACGATTAGCTCTTGACCGAACAAGAGGGACTTCATTTTTTCCATATACATACAATGGACTTCCAGGCCTGGATGGAGGGCCTATTTTTTCAACTTCCAATCCTGGTATCTCTTCCTTAGCGATTTGTACAGCACGGTCATAATCTACCATTAAAGTTAAGTTTTTCCATTCCTCCTCATTTCTTTCTACGATAGGACGATCAAAATAAATCAGCTCACGAATTCCACCTATATCTGACCGTTCTATAAAGTACCAGATACCTGTTATGGCAAAAAGTAAAGAAAACGGTATGGACCATAATCCTATGGATCGATGAAGACTACGAAAGAATACTAACGATCCTTTCCCCGTTTTCAGCACAAATAACTTACTGTACCAATTTTTGTAAAAAACAAGTGCAGTTAATAGAGATACGAGCAAAAGAAAACCGAAAGCCAAAACGATAAAATGACCAACCTGAAAAGGAATAAATAAAAAATAATGTAAGTCTCTAAAGTAGCGCTGTATGGTGATTTGAGCATCTCCTTGCACTTCTCCGGTATAGGGATTTAAAAACACGTATTTTCTCAAGCCTTTTTCTTCCACATACACAATATCGGCTAAATAAGAAGCTCCAGGCTTCATCCAGTAGGTGATTTCACCATTGGGGTACTCCGCTTTTATATTATCCCGCATTAAGTTTTTAGAGACTTGCTCTTGAGTGGGTTTTACTCGTATTCCCGGAGTGAGCAGCCAATCTAGTTCATGGCTAATCGTTGCGATGGTACCTGAAAAACATACGATAAAGAATAGAATGCTCAACTTTATACCGATCCAACTATGTATTTTAAAAAAATTTCTCTTTTTGAGCATCATTGGTCTTTTTATGAAAAATTTAATTTAAAGAGGGCTCATGATACAAAAGTGCACATGAGCCAAATCGATAAACTATATACAAACCGAAATTTTCTTAGAACGTATATGCAATATTCACTAGAAAATTGCGAGGTGCTCCGGGAAATAATCTTACGTAGCTATATCCACCTACCCAGTGAGTTTCATTAAAGACATTGTTAAAATTAGCTGCTATTCTCACTTTATTAATCTGATAAGAGATACCTGCATCAAATACAGTATAGCCAGGTAGTATTAAAGCACTTTCAAAAGTGTTGCGCGCAGTAACAAAATTAGCTCCCAAATTAAAGCCTAATCCACTGAGTAGGGAACTTTGAGGTAATCGATAATTGATGAAGAACCCTCCCGAATGTTTTGGCGCATTCTCTTTAGTACGTCCCACTTCAGCTTCATTATCACTCGCTGAGATAATAGCTTCATTGAAAGCATAATTTGCTGTAATACTCAAATTAGGATTAATCTGGCCATTGATGTCGAACTCGATGCCCTGAGCTTCTTCTCCTCCTCTTTGTTGGAGAAATCCGGTAGCTATGTCCGGAATCAAAATATTATTATTTTCTATGGAGTAAACTGCTATATTGACCGCTAATTGATCACTGAAGAAGGTTCCTTTAGCTCCTAGCTCGACCATAGTTCCGGTAAGTGGGTCAAAAGGGCCGCCATTTTGTGGAGCTAAATCCGTGGGATTCTGAGGCTGAAAACTTTCTGTATAAGTACCATACACATTAATGTTCTTATTTATACCATAAACCAACCCAATTCTTGGTAAAAATTTTTCTTGCCGGATAGTTTCTTCATCAAGTTGTTTATAATTGAGCACGTCGGTATAGTATTCCATTCTTGCACCAATCAGAAGTTGTAAGCGATTCCATTTTATTTGATCCTGAATGTATACCCCACTAGAATAAAATCGGCTCGGTGCAATCTCAAACCTTCCCAGGATATAATCACTAGGATAGCCTAAAAGATAATTAGGATTTTCCAGGTTGAAATGAGGAATATTAGGTACAGGGTTCCCATTTGCATCTAAAATAAATTGATCGCTGTTCGCAGGATCATAGCTACTTAGTCCTCCGTTTTGAGTTCTGTAAATGGCTGAGCTACTAGTAAAAATTCCAGCATTGCCAACGGGTGAAATACGCTGCAAGAAATCATAACCGGCCAGTAATTTATGTTCTGCATTTCCTATTTTAGTATTCCATACAAAATAAGAAGATACGTTATCACTAATCTGCTTTTGTTCCCTGGCACTAATTCTCATTCCCATAAAGGTTGGAATCTCATTTCCAGAGCCGTCTACCGCAAATCGATTGGATGTACGATGCTCAAACAATTCTTCTTGATAAGCATATCGCATGTAAGAAACATTAAAAGAAAGCTCGTCATTAAAATCGTGATTTAAGGATAAAGTACTATACGTAACATCTGTAGTATGGTAATCATTGGCAGCACCAATAGCAAAATTTATTGGCGTAGACGTGAGATCCGTACCTGCCGAAGCACCAAAAATTGGTTGCCCCCTATCTAGTTTGCCATCAAAGCGCGTCAATACAAGATCAAAATTTATACGAGTTTTATCGCCAGGCAGAAATGATATTGAAGGGGCAACCATAGTAGATTTAAACTCCTGCAAATCCCTGAAGTCATCAGAATTTTCATGAGCTACATTTAGCCGGTAAAGCAATGAACCGTCCTTATTTAAGGGCCCTGTAAAGTCAAGTGTTGCTCTTAATGTATTAAAGCTCCCCGTTGTAAAGGATACCGATTTGCGATCTACATCTAAAGGCTTTTTTGTCACCCGGTTCATAGTACCTCCAGGAGACGCGTTTCCGAATACGGCTGAAGCAGGCCCCTTTATTATTTCCACCCGCTCCAGATTAGCAGTAAGAATTTGTGGCCCAAATAACCCGATTACTCTAAGCCCATTGATTAATTCCTGCTGTGAACGAAAACCTCTGATGGTGTAATCGTTATAATAAGAAAATTGATTAATCCCACTGATATTCTCAACTATATCGTTGACTCTGTATGCCTGACGGTCAGCGATTAATTCCTTGGTTACGTAGCTTATCGCTTGTGGGATATCCTTTATCGGCGTGGCTGTCTTTGTAGCTCCATAAGATTCTCTGTTTTGATAGGATCTATCTCTCCGCCCAATAATTTCTACAGATTGTAATTCTGAAACAGCTTCCTGTAGTATAACCTCCACCGCCGTAGTCTTACCTGCCTCAACCTGAACACTCTTTTCAATATTTCCGTACCCAACACCGCTAATAATGAGTGTTTGCTGTCCCACAGAAACTTCTTCTAAAGTGAATTTCCCTTCCAAATCTGTTGAAGTGCCATTGAATGTTCCCTTAACCAAAACATTAATGAATTCCAGTGTACTCCCATTTGTGGTTGTTACTTTTCCACTAATTACGCCAGTTTGAGCTACTCCCTGCACGAAATAGAGCACAGTAAATAAAAAGGTAAAAATATATCTCACGACTATTGTTTTTATTTAGACAAATTCTAATTTAGGACAAATATCAAAAATAGCCTTGCCTAAACAAATACCTAATTATTATTAAAAATTAGGATGTCCACAATAAGGATTCCTTCCTAATTTTAGGTACATGAAAACAATAAATGAGTAGGATCAAAGATATTACCAAGTAGACGAAATACCCAGTATGAAGTATGGAGATATGAAAGTATAGCCCATACGGTAGGATTAGGCCCATAAAGACCTCTAATAACTGCACTGTCCTAGTCTTCTTCTATGGATAGACTCAATTGAGGAGACCAATAGTGTCGGCCTTCAAAAAAAATGAACAGCGTAACATACCCCAGAATCATACGCCCGGTACAGGTAGAGTCGGGCTTTTCCAGAGCAGATTGTATGCTTTGTTGAATATCCTGCGCAGGGCGATCCGACAGCATTTTAAACCTTGGACGAGTACGGAAGCTGGTCATTTTGTAATGTTGTTCTGTTTGTTATCAAAATACAAAGGGAAAATTCGGAAAATAAAGGTATTGCAAAAAGATTTTTTGAAAGAGCGACCTTTAAAAAAAAGTAGAAAAAAATTTAAAAATCTGTGATGACCTTTTAGGGTTTGCTGCAAGACAGGTATGTAACAAGCAAAAAGAATCACTACGAGATGCGATGTTAGCACCTCTAAAAACTTAACAACTATGAAATGCTCCAAATTAATTGCACTAGGACCTGTTTTTTGTTTGACTATGGCTTGTGGCCAGGTTGATGACTTTGACAATAATGGCTACAGCGAAGCTATGCCATACCGTACGGTCCAGGCCGTCTCCTATCCGGCGGATGAAGCACTGCCTTACACTACTTCTAATCGTTCACAAAATTCCAATGTTGTTATGCACGAAATCAAGAACCCACAAAATGGGATGGTGATTGCCCATATTCCTTTGCCGTCTTATTGGAAAATGGCATCTAATGGTTTTGAAGGGCCGGGAGGCGCAAAAGTAACCGAACATCAGGGCGCTACTATCAATATTCAGCAAACAGGTATCTCAGATGTAGATCAGTTAATTGAATATCAGATCACTCCCAATCTAAAAAATGCCAACATAAAAATTCTAAACAGCTTCGATATTCCTTCTATCACTGAAAATGATCAGCAGGTAGGCCAGCAGTATTGGACGCCATTTCCGGTTCAGAAATATCATCAAACCAGGGGGATGAAAATGAAGAGTCCAGACGGAGAAACCGGCCTAATGATTTTCCATTTTACCAAAACCATTTCTAACTATGGTAGCTTTGCCACTTATTACACTCATTTTGTAGATACGGATGAGCACCACTACGACCAGGTCAAGCAGGAAATTATCTATGGACTTTCACATATGAAACCTACGCCACAGGCAGTAGCTGCCTTTAACCAAAAAGAACAACAGCGGTCTAACGTAGCTTATGCCAATCACAGGTCCCGCATGAAGTCTAACCAGGACCATTTCAACGCTATGAATAAGATCCACAATGATACTTACAATCACATCAATGACCTGAGTATGGAAAGCTTTAGAAGGAGAAGTGAAATGACAGATCGCATGCAGGATAAAGCAGTGGATATGACGCTGGAGCGCAACGCCATGATTGACCCTGGTAGTGGTAACACGGTGAAGGTAGAAGGGCATTACAAATACTATTTTATCAATAACGATGGCAGATACATTGGAACTGACGATGCTTTTTATAACCCAGCCAATGACCCGAATATCGGTCATATGGGTTGGAGAAAATTAAGAGGCGCCAATTGATAAGCTTGTTTCATAGGGGTAATCAAGGAAACTCCGTTACTTGTTTACCCCAAAATAACTTTGCTTTCTTATATTAGTGTGTATGTTAATCACACAATATCAAGGATAGTGACAGAACAAGAACTATACGACGGAATAAGTCAAAGGGATAACGATACTTTTCTTTTTCTCTACAACTCTTACAAAGATAAGATTATCAATCTGGTAAAGCGAAATAATGGTACGGAGGATGACGCCATGGATATTTTTCAGGAAGGTCTCATTGCACTGTGGACCAATATCAAAAAGGGAAAAGTAAGCGTCAGCAACGATTCCAGGATAGGAACTTATCTGTATGCTATTTGCCGGAATATATGGCTTAGCAAACTGCGAAAGACCAGGGATGTCCATTTTGTATCTGAAGAATCCAGCCATGAGCTACCCGACGATAGCGAGAATATGAGCGAGTACTACGAGCAGATAAAAGTACTGGAATACCTGCTGACACAACTCAGCGAGCACTGTAGAAAGCTATTACAACTTTTTTATTATCAAAAAGCTTCCATACGGGAAATTGCCGACAAACTCAACATCGTAGAAAAGTCGGCCAAAAATAGCAAATACCGCTGTATGCAAAACCTGAGGACCCTTTTTAAAGCTCAAAACTCACGATTATGACAACCGAACTTTTGGAATACATAGAAGAATATCTCGAAGGAAAAATTAGCCGGACTACACTGGAACAGAAGGCTGCCGAACAGGAGGAGGATATAGACCTCGATGCGGAAATAGAATGGTTGACAAATAGCCAAATTGCTGTAGAAGCCAGTGGGCTGCGCGAGCAAATCAAAGAAATTTTTCCCAAACCACAACAACAGGGAGCCAGGGTCATCAATTTTCGTTCCCGCACTGGAATAATTGCTGTAGCAGCTTCTGTTTTGCTGCTTGTGGTTGGTTACTTTGGCTTATTTTACAACCCCGAGCCTTCGCTATACGCACAGTTTGAATATGTCGACCCGGGAATCCCTGTGTTGATGAGCCAAACGGATGAATATGAGCTTTATGATGCCATGTCGTATTACAGTGAAGAAGATTATGCAACTGCCGAGGATAAGCTTAGGGCATTAACCCAAACAAATACCCAAAACGATACACTTTTCTACTACCTGGGAGCTAGTCAGCTTTACCAGAGCAAATTAAAATCAGCTATTGAAAACCTGGATATCGTAAGTAAAAATACGGATAGTGAATATCAGGAAAAAGCAGAATGGCTAAAGACATTGGCGCACTTAAAAGAGGGAAACAATCAGGAAGTAGAGCAAATGCTGCGTATTATTTTGGAAAAAGAGAACCACGAATTTGCACTACAGGCCCGTGATCTCAAAAATGAATTGGAATGATGAGTTATTTACCATTTTTTTCCCTAAAAAAAATAACAGCATTCCTTCTTTTGTTGCTCCCCTGTGCTGGCGGGGCCCAGGCACCGTCAGATTGGATAGAAAAAGGTAAAGGGTACTACCATTCTGATCAATTGGATTCTGCTATTTATTGTTATCGGCGAGCCTTTCAGTCAGGTTCTGCTGATATTCAGGTACAGGCGGTCAGTGGAATGATTAGTGCTTTTATTTACCGCTCGGAGTTTTCAAAAGCAGATTCTGTTATGGTTATAGCTGAAAAAATACTCCGCAAACGGGATATCTCTCCTGTTACCAGAGCCCGCTTCAGAATAAAAAAAGGGGAATATTTTAAGTATAACTCTCAGTTTCAGAAGGCTATCAATGAGCACCGGGAAGTCATTAAATTGAGCCGGGCCCTCGAAAATGACCCTAGCCTGATAGCTGATGCCAATTATTATGCAGCGCTCACTTTTGAGCGTTTATCGCAGTACGATTCCAGTCTGATTTATGTTAACAGAGCTTATGATATTTATAAAAACATATTGGATACCAACAGTATACAGTTTGCAAATATCTACAATGGGCTTGGCGTTTGTTATTATCGAAACAACCTTTTTGACCAGGCGAAATACTTTTATCAACGATCTATTGAAATTGCCAGGGAGCAACTCGGCGAAGTATCAAGTGATCTGGCGATCGCCCTCAGCAACCTGGCCAGTATAGCCAGAGCCGAAGAAAATTACCAGGAGGCCATTGCTTTCACCGAAGATGCGCTACGACAATTCAGACAGCTGGGCGACCAGGATGGTATTTCCAGCACTTATTATTCTTTGGGTGTTTATTACTATTTTTTGGGGGACTATGGCAAAACCAAAGACTATATGTTGTCTTGTATTGCCCTACGGGAAGAGCTTTACGATGCGTTTCACTATTCTTTGATTGGGCCTTACGAAGTGCTGGGTATTGCATTCGAAGAATCCGGTGATTACGAAAAAACGCTGCAATACCTGTCAAAAGTCCGTCCTATTATCATTAAGAATTACGGCCCTGATAGCCAGGCGGAAGGTTTTAATAAAGAAAATACAGCTCTTTGTTATCAATCCATTGGCCAGTTGGATTCTGCCCTGTACTATATGAAAGCTTCCAATCGCATTTTGGAAAACAATTTAGAATCAATCAGTTATCCTTTGGGAACCCACTATTTTAACTATGCCAATATCCTTTATGAGTTGGGGCAATATGATCAGGCCTATTCCGGTCTCAATCGCTCCCGAGGCATTTACGAGGGGCTGGGGCTGGCCGAAAGCGCTGAGTATGGGCAGGTACTGGCGTTGTTTGGTTTGATTGCTGCAGAAAAAGACCAGTGGATAGCAGCTGACCGCTGGTTTGATCAGGCCTTAAATAAAATCAAAGCCCGGGGCCTGGAGCTTCCCATCGCTTTTGAGATGACGCCAAATGCGCTAATATTGCTTAATCAATACACTGGTTATCTTTTTGATAAATACCAGTCTACCGGTGAGCCCGAAGCACTGGAACAATACGAAGCCTATACAGCCTATTACTTAAGCTTATCTCAGCGTTTTCGCAAGCAATTTAACGATCCGTATACCAATAGCATTTTAATAAAAAACAATTCAGAAGCTTACAGTCGCTATATAGGAGCGTACGTAAAGCTTTACCAACATACTCAAGATGAGGACTACCTGAATGCCATTTATCAACTTTCGGAAAATAGCCGGGCTAATCTTCTTAGAGACTTGCAAAATGAACAATTGACGGATTATGCCAATATCCCTGATACCACGCTGGCCCGCGGAGAACGACTAAAAAAACGCCTTCAGGCTCTTAATGCACAATTGATAGAATCCGAACAAAATGAACCACTGCGGCAACAACTTTTTGAGTTGAGAAATGAGTACGATGCTTATACAGCGTACCTTTCAGAAAACTATCCTGCTTATTATCGGCTTCAATTCAGGGATCAAATTATTCCCCTGTCCAGCGTGCAACAAAACATACCTGCAGGTGAAAACATAATAGAGTTCATGCTCGATGATACGGCCTACTACACTATGGTGATCAATCCCAAAGCTATTGATGTGGTTTATTTGGGAAATAAAAAGGCTATTGACCAGTTGATCAGGCGCTGGCGGAAAGCTGTCTCCGGGGCTGACCCTAAAGTTTATCAGCTTGGGTACGAACTGTACCAGTCACTGTGGCAACCGCTAGAAGGTAGCCTTTCGGGCAATAAGGTAGTAGTGGTCCCTGTGAGCACCCTATTTTACCTGAGCCTGGAAGGCCTCTGCCCTACTAAAGACGGACATCGCTTTTTGATTCAGGATTATAACATTAGCTATTCCCTATCGCTTGACCTTTACTTTTCAGAACAGCCCTCCTCAAGTTCTAATAGTCAATTGCTGGCCATCGCTCCGGGATTTGAGGCCAGCATGAAGCAAGCTTACCTTAACACACTGGATAGCAACCAAACTCCAGACCAAAACTATATAAAAACCCTTCGCCAACCCTGGGCCGTTAAGCTGGCAAAAGAATTAGGCCGGCAGTATAATTCCAGCATCATTACGGGGGCAGAAGCCACAGAGGCAACCGTAAAAAGCAGCTTATCTTCAGGAAATCTTATCTATTTTGGTACACATGCTGTTGCAGACCCGGCTGATCCCCTTCGATCCAGATTGATACTGGCCAAGCAAGCGAGTGAACAGGAAGAAGATGGCTATTTGCATGTTTACGAGCTTTATGCCCTTTCCCTTCAATCTGACCTGGCCATACTAAATGCCTGTGAAAGCGGTATCGGCGAACTTAAAGCGGGCGAAGGAATGATCTCCCTAGCCTATGGCCTACGATACGCCGGTTGTAATAGTAGCATTATGTCCCTGTGGAAGGTAGATGAAAAAACCAGCACGGACATCACACGTCGACTGATCGATAGGCTTAATACCGGTCAGAATAAGAGCAAAGCGCTACGAACCGCCAAACTGGAGTTTCTACATGAGGTAAATACCCCGCTCAAACATCCCTTCTATTGGAGTGGTATGATTTTATTGGGCAATGATAAAACACTCGATCTCAAACAAAAGACGGCAGGGTTTTACCTGATCCCCCTGCTAGCTATCTTTCTGGGAGGCTTTATCTTTTTCCTTATTCGTAAAAGACGCTCTTTTTACAACTTCACAAACTGATGATAGGAAGCAGAAGACCACTGCATGGGCCGGCGAATATCAGGATCCTGTTTTCGGCCATTTATTCCAATTTCCTCTCCATAGTAAATAAAGCGTATCCTGCCCATTATCATTTCCCACAATTAAAGTAGCGTCATATACGCCGGGCGCAGTGTACCGAACCTTGGGATTTACCCCTAAAGAGCACTCGGGCAAGCCTCCCGGAAAGTACCAATCTCTAAACGTAACATTGCCGGAAGATTGATCCACAAAAGTCACTACAGCACTTTTATACACCTCCGGGGCATCGCTGATAAACCCAGCCACTGGCGGCCCATTGGGTGAAACTTCATGATTGTACCATTACAATCATGTATTTTCTCCTGCCTCAACTGTGTATGTTCTGTTATTGCCTACTCCGGGAAATTCCTCGGTATCGTCCCAGCTACCATTTTGCCTGAATTTAAATTCGAGCGATTGCCCAACCTGAGAGCCTGCTACCGTAACGGTGTAAATACCATCATTTTCGGGATCATCCAGGCGCGTAAGGTCTCCTCCCCATCCATTGAAAGAATGTGTTGAATGGTTTTCATCGATTCGTTATTTTGAGTATCTAATACTGGTTTTCGATGAGTGGTGTGTTGATGAGCAGAAAAGTGAGAAGAGAAAAGAAAAATTAGATGAAAAAGTGACTTGCTTTTTCATCTAAAAAAACCGTGAGCTGCTGGGCAGGAGTTATTTTCTATATTCATGTTTTACCCAGTCCACTTGCATTATCCACTCGCCGGTCATAGGAGAATCCGTAATCTTGGCATAGTTCAAAATGGCAAACATGGGTTCGGGATAATTATCGCCTTGTCCGACATTGCGGTATACTTCTTCCCCATCGAGGCGATAAACCAGGTCACTACCTTCCCATTCTACAGAATATTCATGGTAATCATTCAGCGAGGCGTCAACATTAGTACGGAAGCTCATCCAGTCTCCTTTATCACATTCCCCTAGGCTCTTAATGGCACCAGTAGTAAAAGCATCTTTCAGATGATCCCCGTGGTGTTCAAAAATATCTATCTCCCCTGAACCGGTTAGCGGCCAGCAAATATTTTCATCTTCCTCCTCTACTGGTGATTCATTGTTTCTTGCTCCCAGGATCCACCAGGCAGGGAACATACTGGCTTGCCCATTACCGTGCAATTTTAGCCTGGCCGTCCATTTACCCTTTACGAATTCTTTCCTGTTTTTGGAGGCAATCCGACCTGCTACATATTCCGTGGGCGGATGTTGGTTTCCGTGTTTGTTCATATTATCACATGGACGCTTTTCCCCAATATTAATCACCTTCAGCTTTAAGGTACCATTGCTCACCTCTCTTGTGCCGTATTCATTATCAGGCACATAGCATTGATTTTCATTATTGACCCAAATCCGTTGATCTTGCCAATTAGCTGGATCAAACATTTTGAAATCATCAAAAAAGTCAACTTCCCATACCCTATTTGTTTTTTGCGCCATATCCTTTTTTTTGCTGCTATTGTCATTTGAACAACCCAAAATAAGTTGTAGTAAAATGAGCATAATGATAAATGGATGCTGTTTCATGTTTTTATTTGTTTAGCAGTTTGACTGATTTTTGGTTTGATCTGAACCTCCAAAGTATAAAAATAAAAGATTTGCTTTTGAATTTTACAAGCTACAAATAAGCAGAACGTCAATTGTCTATTTAATACATTTTCACCCCCTGCTAACAAGTCTTCACATTCAGGCTATACAGTTACTCCAAATTCCCTATATTTGAGGCTAACAAAAAACATTATCCTGCATGTTCAAAAGAATAGTTGTTGGCATTGTACTATCGCTATTGATCTATGGTGCGTTTACCTTTGTCAAATTGTATCCGCAATTTCCGGTGGCTACCGCTTATGCCGCCAAAAAAATGTGCTCCTGTACTTTCATTGCCGGTAGAAACCAGGAAAGTATTCAAAAGGAAGACCTAGGCTTTGGTCCACTTGGGCTAACGAGTACCACCATCGATACCATAAACAAAATAGTGACCAGCTCCATTTTTGGATTAGCTTCCAAAACCGCTGAATATCGGGGTAACTTAGGTTGTATCCTTTTGCAGGGTGAAGATAATTACCAAGTATCCCTAAAAGTAGAACGCCCCGCATTGCCGGATTCTCTTTACTGGCCTAAAGGTACGCGGGCTCCGGCAATTGATAGTATGGCTTTGGATACACTATCCAGTGATACACTCACCACTGATAGCTTGTCTACAGCTGATAGCCTCCCCGTTGTGGATAGTCTTGATGGAGTACACTTACAGCAGCTACGAGATGCTATCGACCGTTCTTTTGATCCTTCTATGGGAATGGATAGCCTCAAGACCAGAGCGGTAGTAGTCGTTTATAAAGATAGTATTATTGCTGAAAAATATGCCAATGGCTTCGATGACCGTACAGAAATCCTCGGTTGGTCTATGACTAAGAGCATTACCGGAACTTTAATCGGTATGCTGGCAAAAGATAGTACACTAACTTTAGAAGATCAACAACTATTCCCGGAGTGGACCGATGACCGCAAAAATATCAGCCTGAAAGATTTGATGCAGATGCAGAGTGGTCTTGAATTTGTAGAAGATTATGCTGCCCTTTCTGATGCTACTCAAATGCTTTATTTATCAGAAAATGTTTCATCTATTCCGTTGGGCAAACCACTGATTCACCAGCCCGGCACTAAATGGTATTACAGCAGCGGAACTACCAATCTGCTATCTCGCTTACTAAAAAACAAATTAGGGCAGGAAGCTTACCTGCGCTTTCCCTACGATAGCTTATTCAATCGCATTGGCATGAGCTCTGCCATCATCGAACCCGACGAGTCGGGTCTTTATGTGGGTTCTTCTTACTGCTATGCTACCCCGAGAGACTGGGCTAAATTTGGCTTGTTGTACCTCAATGAAGGCAACTGGTACGGAGATCAGATTATCGATACCTCCTGGGTGGATTTTGTAAAAATACCGGCCAGTAACAGCGAAGGGATTTATGGCGGGCAGTTTTGGCTCAATGTCAACCAATCGCAGCTACCTGACTTGCCGGAAGAGGTATTTTCTTGCAACGGCTTTCAGGGACAGCGTGTATTCATTATTCCATCTTATGATCTGGTGGTGGTAAGAATGGGGCTGGAAGAGCCGCCCCTTTTTGATATGAATAAGTTTTTAAAAGAAATTTTAGATAGCTTCAAGGTACCTGAAGACGAAAAAGAAGCACCAGGGCAAGAATAGTGTTAGATATTTGATAAACCGCCGAAGTATCAATCAAATATTCAGGTATTTCTTATAAATGTGGCTCATCTCATTGGGAGACTTGCCATATTTAAATCTTAAAAATAGAAATAAATTTACCAGATTAACTCTCAACCAGGAATTGTGCTCGTATTTCCTGGCAGAAACTATAGCTCTGGATTCAACCAGCTTATAGGGGACTTTCAGTTGCTTTACGCGAAACCAGAAGTCAAAATCTTCCATGAAGGTAATGTCTTCCCGATAGCCACCCATCTCTTCAAAAAAGGCTTTACTCATGAAGTGGGCCTGGTCTCCTCCTCCGGTAAAAAAGCCGTCAAACTTGGTCCAATAGGAATTGATCCGCAGCATGATCTTATCAGAATCGAAGCGATAAGCAAATAAGCCCATTTTATTCCCTTCTGCTATAGCTGTATGTATTTGGTAGCAAAAATCCTCCGGTGGCCTTACATCAGCGTGAAGAAATACTAGCAGCTCATTACTGGCCAACCGGGCTCCTTCATTCATCTGGATACTCCGCCGAGCAGCAGTACTTTTGTAATATTTGGTGTCGTAGGTTTTACAGACCTGTTTAGTATTACCCTCTGAGCGACAAGCGTCGACAACTATTATTTCGTAGTTTGCGTTAAACCTACACGAATGAATGTAGGGAAGCAGTTCCCTAAGGTTCTTTTCCTCATTTAAAGCAGGAATAACTATTGACAAACTCATAAGCACATTTTAATGATTAACAATATATTTCTCTTCACGCTTCTTCTCCTTTTTAGTTCTTCCTCTCTCCTTGCACAAGACCACAGCGAGCCAATTGATTATGTACAACTTTCTGTTGAGCTACTCGAAGCTGTGAGGGACAAAAAAGATACCAAAAAGTATCAGCAAATACTGGCAGAAGCGCCTTTTGATTCTTTAGATGCCCAATTAACTGAAGATAAAAGAACAAAAACTTTCTGGCTCAATATCTACAATTCCTACATCATGATCATACTAGGCGAAAACCCTGAATATTTCGATGATCGCCGCTCCTTCTTTTCTAATGAGCAAATTGAAATTGCGGGAGAAAAGGTGAGCTTTGAGCGAATCGAACATGGCTACATTCGCAAATCTATGGTCTCCTGGGGCTTAGGCATTTTACCTAACTTTTTTCCCAACAAAAGGGAACGCCGTTTTCGGGTAGACGAACGCGACTGGCGCATTCACTTTGCGCTCAACTGCGGTGCCAAAAGCTGCCCTCCGGTAGCGATTTACCGGCCGGAAACAGTAGATCAGCAACTCGATATCATGACAGCCAATTACCTGAACGAAGTTACGGACTACAGCGAAGCAAAAGACCTCGTAAGAACTACCACACTCTTCTCCTGGTTCCGGGGTGATTTTGGGCATAAATCAGGTGTTAAAAATATCCTCCTTGGCCTGGGCTTGATCCCCGACAAAAAGGTCGATATCGAGTATAAAGATTATAGTTGGGAATTAAGCTTGTACAACTTTGTTTCCCTCAACCTTTAAAACCAGACTTGTTTTTATTTTCCAAAGTTAAAAACTACTACGAGCGATCTCTGGCAAATAGTTTGCCGGCGGAATATAATTTATAAAAAATCAGAAGGCCTCATTGGTAGTGATGTAAAAATTAAAATCTCCTCCCCCACTGGCAATATCCACGCGCACACGGGTTTTGCTGAATGAATCCAGCTCATACCTCAATCCAATACCATAACTGAATTTGGGCGTAGCGGAAAAAATATCTCCCAGGTCCCTAGATAGCCAGCTGATAGATGTAAAGGCCACACCTTTGAATCGGTTTTTTATGGGAAACCTAAACTCTGATTGTGTGGTCAACATGTTATAGTCCATAAATCGTCGATCATTAAATCCACGAGCCCTTGTTGCTGAGGAAAGGAAAGGTAGGTCAAAAAACGGCGCCCCTTTACTGGTAATGGACAATAAGATTCTATTAGCCCAAACGAATCGATCATTGATAGGAAAAAAACCGCGGGCATCCAAATCCAGGGCGGTATAGTCAAAGTCAGAGCCCAGGAATCTAACACTTTGCCGTACGAGAGCCTGAACGAAATATCCTTTGGAAGCGGAAAGGTAGTTATCGCGGTTATCCCAGAATAATAATCCCTGAACGTTAGATCTGGTTCCTCCATCAAAACCGATGGGTTGAGCAGTATTCAGGAAGCCATCAGCATCGATAGAAGTAATATTGAAGCCATCATATTGGTAGCCAAGACCAATAAAAAAATTGGGCAGGATACGTTCGGCGTAGGTTACATCCAGCCGTGGAAAAGTCACGTCATAGTTCTCGAGGTTGTCTTCCCTGCTATCAGGCCCAATGCCATAGAAATTGTAGAAATACATATAGAAGCCCAGTTCACCTCTAAATCGGTTGTGGTTACTTTTTCCGTAAAGTTCAAATGGAAAAAAAAGCAGCAATTGATTTCTAAAAGTATAGGAAATACTATAAATAAAAGAATTGGATCGGGTAACCGAATCTGTCGGGATAGTTCTGAGCACCCCAGTTGCACCGAAGCCCAGGCCCGTTTCGGGCAGGTAAAAAGCTATTGGAAAAATAGAGTTCTTAACTTTTACCGAGTCTTGTGCAAAAGAAAACTGATGAAGCAGCAAGAAGATGAATAAAAAAATCCCTGTTATTCTCATATTGTAAAGATTGTGAAAATACAGGGATTAAAAAAAGTAGATTCTTTTGAACGACAAAAATTAGCCATTAAAAGAGATGACTCTGTCGGGAGCCATCTCTATCTATATTATCACTCTAATCTTAATCCAAATCAAAACGATCCAGGTTCATTACCTTATCCCAAGCAGCTACAAAGTCTTTTAGGAACTTTTCTTCACTGTCTGCACACGCGTATACCTCGGCGATAGCTCTCAATTCTGTATTCGAACCAAAGATCAAATCGACGCGAGTACCCGTCCACTTTACCTGTCCGGTCTTACGGTCACGGCCCTCAAAAGTATTTTGATCTTCTGAAATAGATTCCCATTTGGTATTCAAATCCAGTAAATTAACAAAGAAATCATTGGTCAATGCCTCTGGGCGATCCGTGAATACACCGTGCTTTGATTCGTCGTAATTGGTGTTTAATACACGCATTCCGCCTACCAAGGCTGTCATTTCGGGCGCTGTCAAAGTCAGTAGCTGCGACTTATCTACCAATAACTCTTCAGCAGTAACAGTATAGTCGGTTTTTCTGTAATTGCGGAAACCATCAGCGATTGGCTCCAGATAACCGAATGACTCTATATCTGTTTGCTCCGGTGAAGCATCAGCGCGTCCGGGAGTAAAAGGTACAGTGATGTCATGACCGGCATTACTAGCTGCTTGCTCAATACCAGCACATCCTCCCAGTACGATCAAGTCGGCTAGTGAAACTGCTTTATTGCCAGACTGAACTTCATTAAATTCTTTCTGGATCGCTTCCAATGTATCTAGTACCGTATTTAGCTGAGCTGGATTGTTAACTTCCCAGTCTTTTTGTGGTGCCAGGCGAATACGTGCGCCGTTTGCGCCACCACGCTTATCAGAACCGCGGAAAGTAGAAGCTGAAGCCCAAGCAGTAGACACCAACTGAGCTACGGTAAGACCTGATGCCAAAATCATTTTCTTCAACCTCGCAATATCATTTTCATCTACCCATTCATGATTGACAGCAGGGATGGGATCCTGCCAGATCAATACTTCGGATGGTACTTCAGGCCCCAGAAAACGCTCACGTGGCCCCATGTCGCGATGAGTCAACTTAAACCATGCCCGTGCAAATGCGTCCGCAAACGCATCAGGGTTTTCGTAAAAACGTCTTGAAATTTTTTCGTATGCAGGATCCATACGCAGCGCTAAATCAGTAGTTAGCATAAATGGCGCATGCTTCTTAGTTGGATCATGAGCATCAGGAATAGTGCCTTCTCCGGCTCCATTCTTAGGCTTCCATTGATGAGCCCCGGCCGGACTCTTTGTCAATTCCCAATCGTACTTGAACAAGTGCTCAAAATAATCGTGGCTCCACTTCGCTGGCGTTCTTGTCCATGCTCCTTCCAAACCACTGGTAATAGTGTACTGTGCATTTCCGGTTTCGTAAGAGTTTTTCCAACCCATACTCTGCTCTTCTATGCTTGCGCCGGCTGGTTCTGCTCCTACATAACTGGCTTCAACTGCACCGTGTGTCTTTCCGAATGTATGTCCTCCTGCAATCAAAGCAACCGTTTCTTCGTCATTCATGGCCATGCGCCCGAATGTCTCACGGATATCATGAGCTGATGCTACAGGATCAGGATTACTATTAGGTCCTTCGGGATTCACATAGATTAGCCCCATTTGCACAGCAGCTAATGGATTTTCCAATTCTCTATCGCCGGTATAGCGCTCATCCGCTTCCATCTCTGTCTCAGGTCCCCAATAAATATCTTCTTCCGGCTCCCATACATCTTCGCGACCACCAGCAAAGCCAAAGGTTTTAAAGCCCATAGATTCAAGAGCTACATTTCCGGTAAGGATCATCAAATCTGCCCAGGAGATTTTTTTACCATACTTTTGTTTGATTGGCCATAATAACAAACGGGCTTTATCCAAGTTAGCGTTGTCCGGCCAGCTATTCAACGGAGCGAAACGCTGTGCACCCGCTCCAGCGCCACCACGGCCATCAGCAACCCGGTAAGTACCGGCACTGTGCCATGCCATTCTGATGAAAAATGGTCCGTAGTGCCCGTAGTCAGCAGGCCACCATTCCTGTGAATCTGTCATCAGATCATGAAGGTCTTTTTTCACGGCTTCCAAATCAAGCTTTTTAAACTCCTCAGCATAGTTGAAATCCTTTTCCATTGGATTAAAAAGCGTAGAATGCTGACGCAGGATGTTCAATTTCAGTTGATTAGGCCACCATTCACGGTTGGTACGTCCACTACCTGCACCGTGCTTAAAATTGCCATTCATAAATGGACACTTGCTGATATCAGCACCATTGGCGCCGTGATGTGCCGCTCCATTTGTCGCGTTTGAATATTGGTTATTCCCCATCTTATAAGATTTTATGTTTTGATTTCACATAAAAATACAATAAGCTTGATTTATAAATTTTATAGACTCATAAGGGGAAGTTATAGCCTCTGTGGGCATCCAGGCAAAGGAACGCAAGTGGCGCAATGGCTCCGTTCCGGCTGATAATCCTTTCATTAACCCGACGGGCGCCATGCCGGAAATTTATTCTTATGGTCACCGAAATCCACAGGGTACTGCATTTGACCTTTTCAACAATAGATTAGGCAGAATTCGTTACATCATTCAATCGCCGGATGGCTATTTATATTTGCTCATCGACGATGATCAGGTTTCAATTATTAAACTGGCAACGGATTGATATGTAAAGATTGATATACAAAAAAAGTTCTTTAAGGAAGCTTTCCCTAAAGAACTTAAATATGACCTACTTTCAGAACTGGCAGGCCATTATCCAGTGTTAGTTATTGTAGGCCTAATTGCCTACTCCAACTTTACTTTTCTAGTAACGACGATCGTAAGAACTGTTAGAACGGAAATTATCCTTTCTAGGCTCAGCCACTTTAGCGACAATAGTTCTACCATCTAATTCTGAATCGTTTAAATCATCAATGGCCTTGTTGGCCTCCTCGTCATTTGGCATTTCTACGAATCCATAACCCTTAGAACGGCCAGTGGCTCTGTCCATAATGATTTTAGCAGAATCTACAACACCAAAATCTTCAAAAGCTTCACGCAATTGTGACTCAGAAGTGTCAAAACTTAACTTAGCAATAAAAATATTCATCAAAAAAAATTAAAATAAAAAAATAGTAGAGAAATTAAAAGAAAGGTAAAAACGCAAGCTTCCTGAAAGAAGAGGAATTTAACAGACAAGAAATAAACTCTAATTCGATTGTAATATACATTTAAAATTAGTAAGAACCAAATTTTAGCCTCAACGAAAGTGCTATATTCTCAAAATTAACTTTTCGATGAATCACCCAACTGATTTATTGGTATAAAAGTTTAGGAAATACTATCTTAATTAAGAGGATAAAAACTGAGACCAATGAATGTTGATAGAGACAAGTATAAGATTTATGACTGGAAAAATGGGATGATGCTACACTGGCTGCTCAATCCTGGATTAGCTATCAATGAGTTAATTTTAGGGCAAAGAATTCCCAAAAGTAGTCTGGAAGATAAGACCCTCAAAAATAAGGCAAGATACGAGCGGATACGAGTTCCTTGTCCTCATTGCAAGACGCTACACGACGGCCGGACCTGGTCAATACAAAACGGTACAGCCTTTAAAAACTGGTTTGGACTTTACTGCACAAGCTGTGGAAACATTATCCCTTGCTTAACAAATATTTTTAGCCTCCTGATTCTAACATTGACCTTTCCGATATGGGGTTGGTTCAGAAAAAGCCTGAAGGCAAAATGGTTGGAGCGACAGCCAAAACGATATGAAAACATCAACCTTGAAATTATCCGGCCTCCATTCAAGGGAAGGACCTGGATAAAAATCGGATTAAATTGGGGCGCTTTTATGTTTGTGGCCATGTCTATAGCTT
This sequence comes from uncultured Saprospiraceae bacterium, assembly GCA_964628385.1. Classification (GTDB taxonomy): domain Bacteria; phylum Bacteroidota; class Bacteroidia; order Chitinophagales; family Saprospiraceae; genus JANQPA01. The sequence continues at coordinate 3,508 of CAZVOD010000030.1, read as the reverse complement.
ACCCTTTAATCATTGGAGAAACTATTACCTCTTATACCCTATTGTTAGGTCTTGTAATTTGGACAATTGCCGGACTTTTATTTGGTTATCTCCTGAAATCCTTACTGTACAGGACCGTCAACTAAAACTGCCATTAGTATGCAGACAATAAAGTTAAAAATAGTACCTTAGATATGTTTCATCAAGCTTGTTACTGCAACAAAGGGCAAATAACTAAGAACTAATGGAATGTAAAAATTGTGGATACCACGCTGACGGAAATTATTGTAGCCACTGCGGCCAAAGTACTCAGGTTGATGAAATTAATATTTCCAATCTCCTAAAAGATCTTACAGCCAGTATCTTTCAGGTTGACAAAGGCTTTTTTTACACGCTTAATGGGCTATTTGTAAGGCCAGGACAAACCCTCAGAGAATTCCTGGATGGTAAACGTAAACAACATTTCAAACCCGTCGCTTATTTGCTTACGCTATCTACTATTTATTTTTTAGCTTCAAAACTTACCGATCAAAATACTTGGCTTAGTGATATAATCAATGGGTTTATAGAAGGCTTGACAGACGATGACCCAAAAGCTGAAATACCTACCATTTTAACCTGGATTACCAAAAACTACGCTTACACTAACCTACTACTGCTACCAATTTTTTCTTTAGCGTCCTATCTATCTTTCAGGAGGTTGAGTAGAAACTATATCGAGCACCTTGTTATTAATTCTTACGTATCAGGGCAGCAAGCTATTTTCTATACCTTGTTTGCTATTGTCATCTCCTTAACCGGGCAGGAAAAAATCCTTTTGTTGGCATTATTACTCTCCACTTTTTACACATTTTGGGTATTCTGGCAATTTTTTGATAAAGGAAATCGCCTAATTAACCTTCTGCGATCACTAATGACCTATGTGCTGTATCTGATTTTCAGTGTCATAACATTACTCTTGATTGTTTCACTAGTAACATTGTAGAATTTTAAAAAAAGACAACCCAGGTTCCCAACTCTTCCTAATCTTAAAATGCAGGCCTTAGAAAGAGGTTGTTTTCCCGATCCAGAGGAAATAGGCTCTTCATCCATCATTACCAAATATACAGACAAGCCTACCAATCGTTCAGCAGCCATTGCTCGGAGGGCTTATCCGGGCCAGTATTGTAGATGTAAGTACAAAATTAAAACCAAAAATATCGAACTGATGAAAAGAATCAAGTATTTCACCCTGATCCTTTGTTGGTTAACCAAGGCCTTACAGAGCCGCAATTGCTGATAAAGGGCTGCTAAAAAGAGCTGACTGCATTATGACTTCCAATGGTAAAAAATTTTATGGATTAGGTGTTCACCCAAAGACTGGTGAGATTTTGGTAGCTAAGCTCAGGTGCACAGTGGCCAATCTTGACCTGTGGGAAGACCACGCTCTCTCACCATTGTAAAACAAACCCTGCGTAAACCTGGTGGAGTTTGAGGGTATTTCAAGTCTTAAATATCTTGACAGAGCCATTTAGACTGGTCTTATCGTAGCATTCCTGGTTAACTCATAGTTTTACTAAACAATTAGTTGAACCTTCCGTTTTTTAAAAGAAAAAATATGAGAATATCGCTTGTTTTAATTCTGTGCCTTGCCTATATCACTGGGGCCTGCCAGACCAAATCTGATACAAAAGAGGAAAATTACTCTTATCCCATTCAAAAGACTGATGAAGAATGGGAAGAGATGCTTTCTGAGGAGCAATTTATCATACTACGCCGGCGTGGGACAGAACGCGCATTTACCGGAGCCTACTGGGATAATAAGGAAAAGGGAATATATTACTCAGCGGCCACCGGTCAGCCCTTATTCAGCTCCGAGCATAAGTATAAATCAGGTACTGGATGGCCTAGCTTTTACAAGCCAATTGATGAAAATGCAGTCAAAGAGATTGCCGACAGGAGTTATGGCATGGTTCGTACAGAAATAGTGGATAGCGGAAGTGGCTCGCATCTTGGCCATGTATTTAGGGATGGTCCGGCACCGACAGGGCTAAGGTACTGCCTGAACTCTGCTTCTTTGATATTTGTGGCAGATGGTGAAGAATTACCCGCAATAGTAAAGGAATGGAAAGATAAATATGGTCAATAATTCTTTCTAACTAGCTTCAATATATTTGGCAACAGCCAATCGTAGGAAGTCAAAATAAATTCGGACTTTTTCCCTGAATCACAAAGAGGCTGCCTCAAAATTTACTTTTGAGACAGCCTCTTTCGTTTTCTCTGGTGATCCCGCCAGGATTCGAACTGTTTTTTTAATTTGTTAATTATTAGTTGATTATGAGGGAGTACTTATGTATTTTAGAATATTTTTAGCAGAGGGGTGGGGTCAAGTCGTGGCTATTACAATTTACCAAAATATTGTATTATCCTCCCGTTTCTCTTTTAGGTGTTTTTCATTTTTGAACCCCATCCCTTTCTGATATTCTTTATCGAATATTTTAGCTGAATCGGGCGATGTGATGATTACCTTTGCTTTTGCTACTTTATCAAAATTTAATTCTCCAGTAATGTATGCCCCGCAAAGTTCCAATTCATCACTACAAATTAATTTTCCATGTAGACTTTCGCGGAATTCTAAATAATCCATCAATGAGTCAGGCCTACTTTTTAGCTTGGCCAATGTTAATAATAAAACTTCTAAATCATCAAGTTTTATAACCCATGGATAATCCTCGTTTTCTAGTGGCATTAACAAAGATAAATCATTCTGAACTTGTCCAAACAATTGGGGTAACTACAGGGACGTCAGTATATTCTTTTTTAAGTCTATTGTAGACTTTGGCCAGAATGAGATCTTCTAATTCTTTGAAGATGGCTTCGATGGTGAGATCCTCCAAGAGCCCCAATAAAGGCTGTTGAAAGAAACGAACTCTATCCGTAACCCCTGAAAACTTAAAATCCTCTACTTTTTCATCGATCGATCTTATTACGAATTCTATGATTTCTTCTGATTCTTTAAGGATTTTAGCTTCCTGCCGCATTTGATCATCTTTCAAATGCCCTTGCTTAAAGTTTTCTAATTGTTCTTTAGTCCAGTATATATCTGCGTGCATAGCGGGGCGCATTCGGGAATTTTGGCTATCGAAAATTACTCTAACGTAAACGGGGTACCGGTCTCCGTCTACTGGTTTCATCCGTTTATTCAAGAACTCCCGAAATGATATTTTCTTCTGTTTCGCCATAAATACGCTTATCCTGCTTTGCTCTGGGCGGAAAGATACGGACTTTTGAGTACATTATGCGCCTATCTGCTTAAGAAGCAATGCGCTAAAGTCACTTTGCCAAATAAAGATTAGCTGACTTCTTCCTGCCCCCTCACACCCCGATTAATGCCAATCACCTTAAATCCTTGCCAAGCCTACTCCCAACATTTTTCGCTCGCTCCGCCACCTCCGTTCCGTATGATCCATCTCGTGACCTCCGGTACACGGACTGGATCAACTCCACTGCGCAGGCTCCGCTCGATGGCTCACTGAACTGGGGCCAGGAC
>CAZVOD010000029.1:0-45822 GCA_964628385.1 uncultured Saprospiraceae bacterium | reverse complement strand
AAGTAGCCGCAAAAGACGCCTAACAGGATCGAAGGATTAAAGTCAAACAGCTTCTAAGTAGCAAAAGGTTTTAATTAAAATTGGTGAACGACAGTATTGCCGGGAGTTTCATCACCTGTGCGTCAATAGGTACTCACCATTTTGAACTTACCACCCAATAGTAATAAAAATGAGCGCAACTAATCTTAAGGGGACACGTGATTTTGGACCCGATCAGGTCAATAAGAGGAATTATATTTTTGATACGATAAAAAGGGTATTTGTAAAATACGGTTATCAACCTATTGAAACGCCTACTATGGAAGCGCTTTCTACACTGACAGGCAAGTACGGTGATGAAGGCGATCAGTTATTATTCAAGGTATTAAACAATGGTGCTTTTTTAGATAAAGCGGATCAGGAAGCTATTCAGTCTCGGGATTATGCCCGGGCAGTTCCCAGCTTGTCCAAAAGAGGCTTACGTTATGACCTGACAGTCCCTTTTGCTCGCTACGTGGTACAACATCAAAACGATATAGCTTTTCCTTTCAAAAGGTATCAAATACAGCCGGTATGGCGGGCCGACCGGCCTCAAAAAGGCCGCTACCAGGAATTCTACCAATGCGATGTCGATGTAGTTGGCTCGGATTCTTTGTTGTTCGAAGCTGAATTGACGCAGATATACGATGAGGTTTTTTCTACCCTGCATGTGCCGGTAATCATTAAGATCAATAATCGAAAAATTCTGGCTGGCATCGCTGAAGCTGCCGGTATCGCCGATCATTTTGTTACCATGACTGTAGCCATAGATAAGTTGGATAAAATCGGTATGGAGGGCGTAAAGGAAGAGTTGAACCGGCGAGCAATACCAGCATCAGCAATTGATACGATAGAAAGCATATTGCAAGTTGATGACTTGCAAGCGCTTAAACCACTGCTTGGAAAAAGTGAAACGGGCATGCAGGGCATTGCCGAGCTAGAAACTGTCTTTGGTTACCTGAAAGCTCACACGGCACAGAATGAAATCAAGTTTGATGTTACCCTAGCCAGAGGGTTGAATTACTACACCGGATGTATTTTTGAAGTACAGGCAGTGGGCGTAAAAATGGGCAGCATTGGCGGAGGTGGAAGATACGATGACCTGACGGGGGTATTTGGATTGAAAAACGTATCCGGTGTTGGAATTTCCTTCGGAGCGGAGCGAATTTATGATGTGATGCAAGAGCTGGAATTGTTTCCTGAAGATTCGACCCAGGATCTTAAGTTGCTTTTTGTTGCTTTGGATGAGGATGCTCACAGGTACGCTTTCGAGCAGTTGACAAAGGTTAGAGCGGCTGGCATCAACGCGGAGATCTATCCCGAGCCCGTCAAAATGAAAAAACAGATGAAATACGCTAATGCCAGAGGGGTAGCCTATGTTTCTATTGTGGGCACTTCCGAGATGGAATCGGGGCAGCTTTCTTTGAAAAATATGGCTACCGGTGATCAGGAAATGATGGGACTGGAAAAGATCATAGAGAAATTGGAAGGGTAATGAAAGGATATCGTTCACTACAAGAGATTCAAACGGCCATCAAAGCCGGAGAACTAAGCTTTGCCAAGCTGGTGGATTACTACCTCGATCAGATTGAACAGCAGCAATCTTTGAATATCTATCTTGAAGTCTACCAGGAGGAAGCTCGAGCTAAGGCCATTGAGCTGGATAAGAAGCTTCGGGAACAACCGGAGCAACTTGGCAAACTGTGGGGAATGGTGGTTTCAATTAAAGATGTTATTTGCCATAAAGGCCATAAAGTGGCGGCCGCTTCCAAAATTCTGGGGGCGTTTGAATCACTATTTTCTGCAACTGCCGTGGAGCGAATTGAAGCTGAGGATGTCATTATCATTGGAAGAACCAACTGTGATGAATTTGCAATGGGGAGCTCCAACGAAAACTCTGCTTTTGGTCCGGTAAAAAATGCCGAAGATCAGCATACCGTTCCGGGAGGGTCTTCTGGAGGTGCTGCCGTTTCTGTACAGGCAGATACCTGCTTATGTGCACTGGGAACAGACACCGGAGGATCCGTACGCCAGCCTGCTGCATTTTGTGGGGTGATTGGTGTGAAGCCTTCTTACGGGCGTATTTCCAGACATGGGCTAATAGCTTACGGCTCTTCTTTTGATCAGGTGGGGGTTTTGGGAAAAAATATGAAGGATATCGCTTTATTATTGGAGATAATGTCTGGTCCTGACGATTTTGACAGTACCCTGAGTCAACAGGCTGTACCGGCCTTCAGCCAGCAAATTTCCCATAAAAATAAACCCAAAATCGCCTATTACAGAACTGCACTGGAGCACGAAGCTGTTGACGGGGATATTCGTAAGGCGACTAATGGGTATATTGAAAAATTGAAAAATAGCGGTCATCAGGTAGAGGCGCTAGAGTTTAAATATCTGGATTATATCGTTCCGGCGTACTATGTTTTGACTACCGCCGAAGCGTCTTCCAATTTATCGCGCTTTGACGGGGTACGGTATGGTTACCGGGCCGCCGGGGCTGAAAGCCTAGAAAAGGTATATACCGCCAGCCGTACGGAAGGCTTTGGAGCGGAAGTAAAACGACGCATCATGTTGGGAACTTTTGTTCTGAGTGCTGGTTTTTATGATGCTTACTATACTAAAGCACAAAAAGTGAGAAGACTTATTGCCGAAGAGACAAAGGCTGTACTAAAAGATTACGATTTTATTCTAATGCCGACAACTCCTTCTCCGGCTTGGAAGCTGGGGGAAAAAACAAGTGATCCCGTAGCTATGTATCTTGCTGATATTTTTACCGTACAAGCTAATATGGTTGGTATTCCGGCTATTTCTATTCCGATGGGAAAAAATGAGGCCGGTCAGCATCTTGGATTACAGCTCATGGGACGAGCTTTTGAAGAAGGTCCATTGATGGCATTTGCTGACTATCTGTTATCAATTGGTTAATAAGGCGAGACATATTCAATCGTTTTTTATAAAATTACGTTTGCTTTTTGTCGGCTCGGGGTTTACTTATCCATAAATAAAAATTATTTTTGTCGAGCAACTCTGATTAATTCCGTGGGCCAAATTTACCAAACAGGACCGGGAGCCTCTTACTTATCAACTTTTCCACTAAGGTAACCCGAATGACAATTCCAAAAATCACTTTTGTACTGCCACGGCGTAGAACAAAGGTAGGCTTTTGATTTTTATAGCACTCTAAAGCGGGTCATAAAAATTCAGAAACAGATTGAATTCGAATTTGCTTGCTTAATTGTTTTGAAATCATTTAAGAGATTGATTATGAAAAATTCAGTGTTAAGGCTGGTTACGGTATTGATGGTTTTCGTGGTAAGTATCAAGGTACAAGCCAATGATTTTGCTGGCTTTGGATTTACCGATCCGGAGAATGAATTGAATGAAGATTCCATCAGGGCGAGGTTGGATAGCATGACCAGCGAGGTGGTGCCTCCGCAGTTTGATCAGGTGGTCATGAGCTACCTCAGAACCTACACCGTCAAAAGAAGAGAAGTATCTGAAAAGATACTTGGGCGGCAGTTGGTTTATTTCCCATTATTTGAAGAAAAACTTAAGGAAAGTGGCCTGCCCACTGACCTAAAATACTTGTCGGTGGTAGAATCTGCCCTTGATCCTAACGCAGTTTCCAGGGTAGGAGCTACCGGTTTGTGGCAGTTTATGCCTCGAACGGGAGCATTTTTCGGACTGGAAATCAATAAGCTGGTGGATGAGCGCAGAGATCCAACCAGAGCAACGGAAGCTGCTATCGTTTACCTGTCAAGGTTATACGAGCGCTTTGACGACTGGGAGTTGGCTATTGCGGCTTACAATAGTGGGGAAGGCCGGGTAAGCAGAGCTGTAAAAAGAGCCAGAAGTAAAGACTTTTGGAGGTTGCGCCGTTTCCTACCCCGCGAAACCCGAAATTATGTGCCTGCTTTTATTGCGGCTACTTACCTGATGAAATATTACAAAGAGCACGATCTTGTTCCTGAACAACCAGCGTTGGATTTACAGCTGTCGCAGACTATTACGGTATACGACACACTGACTTTTTACGAGATCGCTCAGGTGACTTCGCTGCCTTTAGATATTTTGGAGCAGATGAATCCTGCCTACAAGTCGGGGATTATTCCGGCAAAGGAAACAGGACATTATCTGACGCTACCAAGCCGGGTAATGCCTGCTTTTAAGGGATATCTGGATAAAAAAAGGCCGGATTATGAGGCCAGGAGGAAAGTACAATCATTGCCAGTATATGTTTCAAGAGCCTTAAATACAGATAAAGCTAATTACGATCAAAGAACCTATACGGTCAAAAAGGGAGAGCGCCTGGAAGATATTGCCAAAAAGGTAGGTTGCGCTGTTCAACAGCTAAGAGCCTGGAATAACCTGGCTAACCTGATCCCTCGGGAAGGGGAGAAGCTAACGATCTACGTACCTAAGTCGATCAAGCGATTTGAAGCCCGGGATTTTAAAGAATTGCCGGAAATTGCGCCCGCCCGGCCACTCGTTCGCCTTACTCCACACAATGATCACATAGAGGAATTGAGGGAGCAGATTATCGAGCATAATGGTTATTTGTGTTACAAACTAAAAAAGCGGGAATATCCCTTTGAAATAGCCAGCAAATTGTTGTTTATCAATTATGATAACTTGATGCGGCTCAATGACCTTAAAATGAATGAGGCATTAACTCCTGGTACTTTACTGAAAATCAAGCGTGTACCTTTGGGAGGAAAGTAAAGGGCCACCTGAAGTCGTTCATTGGGGAGATAGTCTGGCTTCGCATAACAAATACGAGGGGTTCTTCATCAAACTATTTGTTGAATGAGACGTTTAAACTGCGTTATTTCACTATCTTACCATACAGAATCTTAGTACTTTGGCTAACGCAACGAAAAATAAAATAGATTTTTATCTACTGAAAAGAGTACTGCGCCTGGCAATGCCTTACAGGAGTCTCTTTATCATGGCTTGTGTGCTGGCTATTGCGATAGCGCCACTGGCCACTGCTCCGCCTTATATGGTAAGGGTAATGGTAGATGATTATATTTTCAAGTATGACTTACCCGGTTTAGGAATGATGGCATTGCTGTATCTGGGGCTTTTAGTCGCCGAGGTAGTTGCCAGATATTTTTTTATCTATTTTACCAATCTGCTCGGTCAATCGGTTATTAAAAATCTGAGAGTACGGGTTTTTGATCATCTGATCTCTTTGCGTTTGAAGTATTTTGATAAAACACCTATCGGTACTTCCATCACTCGTACGATCAATGATATTGAGGCTATAAATACCATTTTTTCTCAGGGTATTATCACAATTATTGCGGATCTGCTTACCATAATAGCAGTTCTGGGCGTCATGTTCTATACGAGTTGGCAGCTTACCCTTATTTGCCTGACAACCATGCCACTATTGATTATTGCCGGATATATTTTTAAGGAAAAAGTTAAAAAAGCTTATCAGATAGTAAGAAAGCAAATTTCCAAAATGAATGCTTTTCTGCAGGAAAGAATCGGAGGGATGAGAATCGTACAGATATTCAATGCTGAGAAGGATGAGATGGAGAAATTCAAGGGGATCAACAAAGAATACACTCAGGCTAACCTTGATTCTATTCTTTATTATGCTATATTTTTTCCGGTTGTAGATGTTATCTCTGCTATGGCACTGGGTTTAATGGTTTGGTGGGGCGCACAAGGTGTGATTAGCTCTACCGTTACTATAGGTGCATTGGTTGTTTTTCCCATTTATCTAAATATGCTTTTCCGTCCCGTCAGGATGTTAGCTGATAAGTTCAATCAGTTGCAAATGGGATTAGTAGCGGCTGAGCGCGTTTTTGACGTTATTGATAAGGATGAATTGATTCCTAACAAAGGGAATCGTCAGCCAGCTAAGCTACAGGGTAAGATTGACTTTGAAAATGTCTGGTTTGCTTATAATGCCAGGGATTATGTACTTCGGGACCTAAGCTTCAGTGTGAAACCCGGAGAGACTCTGGCCATTGTGGGAAGCACCGGTTCAGGGAAAACGACTATTATCAATATTCTGAATCGTTTTTATGATATACAGAAAGGAAAGATACTTATCGATGATATAGATCTGCAGCAATACGAGTTGGAAAACTACAGAGAACGGCTGGCTATCGTTTTGCAAGATGTATTCTTATTTTCCGGTACGGTCATGGAAAATATAACCCTCCGGGATACGGATATTACCAGAGAAGAAGTCATTGAAGCCTCAAGGATGATCGGGGCTCATGAGTTTATTGAGCGTCTTCCGGGAGGCTATGATTATCAGGTGATGGAACGTGGAGCAACACTTTCCATGGGGCAGCGACAGCTCATTTCCTTTGTCCGGGCACTTATATTTAATCCTGATATTCTGATCCTTGATGAGGCAACCTCTTCCATTGACCCTGCTTCCGAAGAAATTATCCAGCGCGCCATAGAGACGCTTATTGACAAGCGTACCTCCATCATTATAGCGCATCGCCTATCGACGATCAAAAATGCTGATAATATCCTGGTATTGGACAAAGGACAAATTAAGGAATTTGGCTCTCACGAGGAATTATTGAAAATTGAGGGCGGTCATTACCGGGAATTGTATGAAATGCAGTTTCTTCAGCCGGAAAATGCTTAATTCAAGTGTTCCAGTCCATCGTCCAGTAAGTTGACTTCCCGAATGATAAAAAAGCCATCATCACCCCTTTGTTGGTACAGGGGCATTAGTATTCTTCCGCTAAAAGGGGAGTAGATAGGTCCGTTTTTATCTCTGGCAAGAAGCTGTCCCTTTTGTATGGATTCAAAATTCTTGAAGTTGGGAAGCATTTGAAATTCATCTTCTTCCTTAATATTGTGGCACATCAGAAAGTTACTCACCCTAGGGAGGTCAGCAGAATATTCTATCAACAACTCATCATGTCTGTTTTCTACTTGCTCGGCAATAACACAGCCGATGGTGCGCATACAATTGATAATGGCGGCAATAGCTCTGTTGGTCGACAAAGGATCATCGTGTTGGCCGGATTCAAAAGCCACGGCTGTTACTTTTCGCCCCTTAAAATTGGAACTCTTAAAATAATGTAAGGTAGTACCTTTCATGCCTTGCAGCATACCATTGATTACTGGAGCGTGTAGCTCAACGGCAATACGAAGGCTTTCCGAATCTTCTGTTGGGATAGAAAAAATACCGCCATGCGCTGTAGTGGTATGTAAATCCAAAAAAACAATTTCATCAGGCTGGTAACGCTCTACTTCTTCATGGATGAGGCTTACTATTGCTTTGATTTCTTGTTCTTCCGGGCCTAGGTTTTGGGAAGGCGTAGCCAAGTAACGGCATACGGCCTCATCCTCCCAGAGCCGGTTAAAATCTTTTTCAAGGTAGCGCTCTTTTACTTTTAGCGCTTTTGTATTACCCCTCAGCCCAAGAAATAAGCCGGAGAAAATAAAATCGGGGTTGTTGTCTGGTTCTTCCTTTAAAAGAGTATACAGAATACTGATAGCCTCTACACCAGCAGGCTCATTACCATGTGCACCTCCAAGGCAAATGAGCATCGGGCCTCTTCGCTGGCCCTCGTATTTTCCAATAATTCTATTTTCCTCCATATTTTTGATCTGTTAAAACATCGGTACAACCTAATTAGTACAAACAATTAATTAGAGGAAAAAGATGAATTTATCAAATGACTACTGCGATTGACAGCGTAAAAATCTCAGACTTATTTCGAAGGGGCAGAATAGTGGGAAAAAAAGAAACAATTTTAACCTATTTTGATACCTGCGAAAAAAGTCTATTAGCATAACATTGTTTTGCTTCGAGTGGGGAAACCTTAATCAGGTTCGGGAATTGAGTAGTACTAACTTTAGCTAGCTCAGGGCGGCAATATCTAGGCCGTTGCTCTGCCGGAGGCTGTACGATCTAGGCGCAAATCTACCATGTTATTGGTAAAGCCTAGTTTTTTGAATAATTTAATGATTGGATTTCTACGTTCCAGGCGCAGCGATACATCTCCATTAGACATATCAAGCGCTTTACACATGATCTCCTCAAGGATCTTTTCCTTATCGTCAGCCGTTTGAGCTACAGTAACGTAGGCAAAAATATTACCGGGGCCGTATCCTTCCATTCCAGTATTGTTGACTACAATAGCTGCCAAATACTGATGTTCTTTTTTTACTGCCAGCACAAAACCACCGAAAGAAGGCTTCTCTTTCAATGCATAGCTGATAGCTTCTACTACTTGAGGGCGTTTGGCCTGAGGACAATTGCTACAGATAAAATTGGCTAATTTTGTCTTCTCCCCCGGACTGATACCCGTAAAGGCATTGTATACGGTCGTCTGGCGCATAATTGTATGTTTTTTGAATTAAGCTAATTTAGTGAAGGATATGCATGGGATAGGAACTTGAGCTAAAATAAGTAAACTTTTCCAAAAGTGGAAAATTTGATTCGTTTTGTATTTATATACACCTGAAAATAGGCTTGCATTAAATATATTCAACTAAAATAAATATGTAGGTGGCCTTAATATATACTTTGTTTATAACAGTCCTCTTCTTGCACGCTTTTATTATATTCTTTACTTTTATATCTTGAAAAATGTACAGTTACAGCAAGCCTGCAACTTGTTTATTCGTAAACGTACACCTAACTTAAAATGAAGATTTTGTACAATCGCGTCAATAATGACGGGTTAAAAGGGAAGCTGCTATCCAGCAATGAAGAAAGAATAACCCTTTCTTTTTACAAATATCACAACATAGAAAATCCCATCTTGTTTAGAAATGAGCTTTATGTGCGCTGGGATCAATTGGGGGTATTCGGTAGGGTCTATGTGGCAAATGAAGGTATCAACGGTCAAATTTCTGTGAAAGTCAATAATTTCGAAGATTTTAAGGCCGATATATACAGTATTTCATTCCTTAATAATGTACGGCTGAATATCGCTATCGATGATGATGGTAAATCTTTCTATAAGCTGAAGATAAAAGTTCGCGAAAAAATAGTGGCAGATGGCCTCGATGATTCTACTTTTGATGCTTCCAAAAGAGGCCGTCCGTTGAATGCCGAAGAATTTAACCAGCTAACGGAACAAGAAGATACGATCATCGTGGATATGCGCAACCATTACGAAAGTCGAATCGGCTACTTCCAAAATGCTATCCGTCCGGATGTAGAGACATTTCGCGAAGCTTTACCGCTTGTAGAAGAAATGTTAAAAGATAAAAAAGACAATCCTATTATCATGTATTGTACCGGCGGTATACGCTGTGAAAAAGCCAGTGCTTACTACCTGCACCGGGGTTTCAAACAAGTATATATGGTAGAAGGAGGCATCATTGAATACGCCAGGCAGTGCCAGAAAAAAAAATTGCCTAATAAATTTATCGGGAAAAATTTTGTTTTTGACGAAAGAATGGGAGAGCGTATTTCAAATGATATCGTCGCTACATGCCATCAGTGCGGTAAGCCTTGCGATACCCAGAAGAACTGCGCTAACGATGAATGCCATATTTTATTTATTCAGTGTGATGATTGTGCCAATCAGTACGATGACTGCTGTAGTAAAAAATGCGCTGACTATAACCACCTGCCGGAAGAGGAGAAGCTAAAGCTTAAAGGGGTTGTAAAGTTTAATGGTAAGAAATATGGTAAAGGACGGTACCAGGCTATTAAAAAAGATGAACGCCTGGAATGGTCCTAGGCCTCAATACGCTCAAAGCATTTGTCATCCATTACCATAAAAGCAGAACGACCATCCGCCACAGTGGCGGATGGTCGTTGTAATGAATGCGAAGATCGCATTTGTTAATCCTGTATTACTTTACTTTACTCAGTAACATGCTCTTGGACTGTCCGTTGGCGTAGTTAAACTGAACGACGTAAGTGCCGCTATCCAGTGCTGAAACATCCATACGAGCGGTAGAAGTACCTGCTGCTATTTCCTGAGTAGCCAGTACTTTTCCTGAATTATCCATAATATTGATGGTTAAATCCTGGTCATTCAAGACAGTAGGAATATCGATCTGAATGAAATTGCTGGCAGGGTTTGGAAATATGTTAGGTAGTACCGCTGCATTTGCCGTATCTACTGCATCCCCAATAACAATACCATTATCAGTGGATGGAGTGCTGATTATAGAAGTACGGCCGTTATCATTCATCTTGCTCGCCTGCTGATGAGATGGCGTACTGCCCTGGCCATTGTAGCTCAAGTGATAGCTACAGGCATTCACATGGAATTGAGCACCCTCTACATCAAGGGCAGCGCAAATATCACCACCACCCTGAATCAATAGTTTGTTAACGTCAAATCCGGTGGTTTTACCCAGTTTGATGATACCTAAATCCAATGTGTGTGGATTATATACCAGGGTATGAATGGTTACTTTGCCTGTTCCTTTCACATAAATGGCAGGTTGAGAAGTTACTGCCTGTATCTCAAGGTCACTTCCTGTTGTAACAACATAAGCTACTTTGAAGCCTGAAGGAACGGTTGGATGTTCTACAGTTTTAGCTTGTAACAATACCCAGTTATAGCCGTCGTAGCAGTTGATAGATTTGGGTTGGAGCTTGCCAAAGTCGGCTTTACAAACTTCGCAGGCCTCAACATGGAAAGCGGCCCCCTCTACATCAAGTGCGGCGCAAATACTGCCACCACCCTGGATCAATAGTTTGTTAACGTCAAATCCAGTAGTTTTACCAAACTTAATAATATCAAGGTCCAATGTCTTGGGATCATACACCAGCGTGTGGATCGTGTATTTACCAGGTTCAAATACCTGGAAAGCTGGGTAATTATTAGCCGCTCTAATAACCAGTTCATCACCTGAAGTGATGACATAAATTACCTTAAATCCACTAGGAACGGTTGGATATTTGGTAACGTCAGCTCTTAACACCACAGAACCATGTTCTTCCAAACAAGAAATATGACGTGGTCTAATCTTACCAAAATCTGCCTTACACTCACATTCCTCAATTATGAATTTTGCTCCTGACACATCCAGCGCTCCACAGAGGTCGCCACCACCCTGAATCAACAAGTTGTTCACATCAAAACCAGTAGTGGTACCAAATTCAATGATATCCAAATCCAGCGTCGAAGGGTCATAAATGAATGTGTGAATGGTAAATCGTCCAGTCTCTGTTACATCGAATTCCGGTTCGTCATTTAAATCTTCAATAACCAGCCCATCTCCCTTAGTCAGCACGTAAGCCAGCTGGAATCCTGCCGGAACTGTAGGCTGCCCGGTGACAGCAGCTTCGATATGGACAGAAGCACCCGGCTCCAGACAATCGTGACTTGACTTGGCCGTAAGGTGCCCGGCATCGGCTTCACAAGGACAACCATGCACATCGAAAGGCGCTCCTTTCACGTCGAGCGAGCCACAAAGGGCACCACCACCCTGAATCAATAAGCTGTTCACATCAAAACCTGTAGTAGTACCAAATTCAATAATATCCAAATCCACAGTCGCAGGGTCGTATACCAGCGTATGAATAGTGAACCTGCCAGGTTTATCTACAGAAAATGAAGGCATATTGCCAGCATCTTCAAGAACCAGGTCACTGCCGGAAGTAAGTACGTATAGTACTTCGAACCCCTGCGGTACGATAGGAGCAGCTCCTTCTTCGGCCATCAACTGAACAGGTTCGCCATCTTTCAAACATTCCTGATCTTTAGCTTTCAAAGTACCCGCAAAAGCATTGCATACCTGAGCTGTACAACCGCTAAAATCAAATTTAATGCCTGTTACATCCAGCGAAGCACAAATATCACCACCTCCCTGAATCAGAAGGCCGTTCACATCAACCCCTGTTGTCTGACCAATCATTAAATTGCTCAGATCAAGCGTTTCAGGATCGTAAATCAGCGTGTGAATGGTATAAAGCCCTACCGCTTCTACCTTAAATGAAGGTAGTGGACTTAATTGTTGTATCACCAGGTCATCACCGCTAGTCAGTACAAATAACCTGATAAAACCATCAGGAATATTGGCATCTCCTGCCATTTCTGCGCTGATAGTAGCGAAGTCTCCTTCCAGACAAACCAGGCCTTTGTTCAGCGTACCGGCATCTGCTTTGCATGTAGCATGAGCCTGTGGAGTAGCTATCCATGATGTCATGAATAGCATAAGTACTGCCATCAAGGTATACTTACCTCTGGCAGTAATCATCAAAATGTTAAAATACGGGATCATTAATCAAAGTTTTTAATTGTAAATGAAATACAATTTCAAAACGTTGTTCAGGGAAAGATGATGACGGAATCGTTGATAAAAGAAACGTTTTGACAGCAATTAGTTAGAAATGGTAATTTGACAATTAAGACTGGAGTTTTATTTGGAGAATAGAGGTTATTTTATTATAATAATTTTTATTGAATATTTTTACAAATAGTAATTTTAAGTGAACTTAAATAAACCAATACGGATCAGTCGTATTTTATTTTGGTGTAATGTGTTTGGGTAAATAAAAAATAAGTTATCAATAAAAATGGCCATTTACCAGCGGTAAATGGCCATTTTTATTAAAGGAAGAGTAAAAGAATTACTTCCTTAACCCTGGTTGTCTTTCCAAAAACTCATTGTAAAGACGAATATGCCGGCTATCCATCGGAACTTTCCAGCCATCGATAAATACGTACTTCACTTGAGTTTTAGTTTCCATTGGATCACCGTCAGCTACAAAGAGATTAGCGCGTTTGCCTACCTCCAGAGAGCCCAGCTCATCGGCTACGCCAAAAATTTCAGCGGGATTGATAGTGATAGCCTTGAGGGCTTCTTCTTTGCCCATTCCGTAAGTAGCGGCAAAGCCAGCATTGTAAGGTAAATTTCTTACATTTTCTGTATCGCCGGAAGTAATAGCTACTTTAACGCCTGCCTTTTGCATAATCCCCGGGTTTCTGTAGGCTACATCGTATCTGTCTGATGCTCTTGGCGGAGTTCTTAGTATAGGACCCACAATAACGGAAATGTTAGCTTCGGCCAGTTCATCAGCTACTCTCCAGCCTTCAGCTACGCTACAAAAAATGACATTGTCCAGTTCTTTACTTTCTACCCACTCTATTGCGGCTCTGATATCTTTCTCGCGATCTACATTTATCAATAGCGGCACGTCGCCCCTCACTACTTCTGCCATCGCTTCCATCTCGGCACTGTATTCTGGCATACCGCCATCGTCCTTAATTTTGACATACAATTGAGTCTCCTCCCATATATTATTCACCTCTTTCATGTTCTTTTCCATATCTTTTTTGATATCCTCTTCACTTCTTCTATCTCTTCTTCCCCGTCTGCCAGAGTACGGAAAGTTCATCATGACTCCTTTAAAGCCTGCATACATTTGA
Source organism: uncultured Saprospiraceae bacterium (assembly GCA_964628385.1). GTDB lineage: Bacteria > Bacteroidota > Bacteroidia > Chitinophagales > Saprospiraceae > JANQPA01. Next base: position 32,467 of record CAZVOD010000029.1, on the reverse strand, counting down.
TCAGGAGTATAGCCTACCAGGTTGATCAACGCTGCAGTACCCGAAAAAAGCCCTCCTGCCGGAACTGCCAGAGCAGAAGTGACTCCGCTGACCCGGGTTACCGGAATAGCAACAGAATTGGGGTTGACAGCTGTCAGGGCCTGCATATGAGGATTCATACGGCCTACTTCCCGATAATCATTAGTGAGCGAAACAGAACCGACTTCCGCCAGTCCAAGTCTCGTGTAGGCGTCTATCATTCCGGGATAGATCGTATGATCTGTACAATCGATAACCTCAGCACCCGCGGGAGCGTCTACTTCACCAATAGCTGCTATGCGGCCATCCTGGATAAGTATGCTTCCCTGTACGGTGCCATTAGTCACTGTTTGAATAGTGGCATTTTGTAGCACATAAGCCCCTTTACTGGGCTTGGTGAGTGGTTGTGCAACGAGACTCATTGCAGCAACACAAAAAATTATTGTTGATAATATTTTAGAATACATATTGTCTTTGATTTTTTTAATTCAGGTTGTGGCTTATGCCTGAGCATTTGCCATTGATAGCAGTATGAGCTTTAAGCCCTACTTTTGCCTACCTAACAAAAATTGAGTAGTCTCATATACGTCCTGCATACATCTATCGTGGTCTTCCTCATGTTCCTGCATAAAAGTTGGTGTCGTATCTTCAGGGTCCACATCCAAACGCATATCATCCGGATCGTTATTGATATCAAAATAAACAATTCCGTCAACGATTGTCATTTGTGGTACGGCATAAATGGACAAGGGGTGGTTATTGAAAATAGCTACATCGCCGTCTTTGCCCTTTTCCAGGGAGCCCACCCAGTTATCTATACCTAGTTGCTTGGCCGGATTGATAGTGATCAATGCGAGTGCTTCATCATCTGAAAGGCCGCCGTACTTTTGAGTTTTTGCCGCCTCGTGGTACAAATGGCGTATCAACTCCCCGGAATCTGAATTGATAGAAGTAGTTACTCCATTCTCAGATAAAATAGCGGCATTGTAAGCCGTTGAATAGTACACCTCGAACTTGTAAGCCCACCAATCTGAAAATACAGAAGCACCAGCACCAAATTCAGCTAACTCCGGCGCTACTTTAAATCCTTCGTTAACGTGCTGAAAACACAGCTTCTCCACACCAAAATCCTTACACACATTCATCAACATCAGAATTTCATCGGCTCGGTAGGAGTGACAATGAATAATAACTTCTCCCTTCAAAATAGCCGCCAGTGTTTCCATCCTGCGACTGTATTTCGGAGGCATTGCAGCAGGGTTGCTATCTTTTTCTTCTTCATAAGCTTCCTGTGCTTCCATGTAAGCTTTAGCATCTGAAAAAGCTTTTCTAAATACTTGTTCTACACCCATTCTGGAGCTGGGCGTAATGCCCCGGCCTTCACCGTGAACACGCATCGGGTTTTCACCCAAAGCAAACTTGATGGTTCTCGGCGCACCTTCCATCTTTAGCTCATCAGGATTATAAGTGCCGTAGCGCATTTTTAGCGTCTCGCACTCTCCACCGATTGCGTTTGCAGAGCCATGCATAGCGTGAGTAGCCGTAACGCCTCCGGCCAAAGCCCTGTATATCGAGATGTCCAGTGGATTAATAGCATCCCCCACCCATACATCAGCAGTTACCGGGTTGGTCGCTTCGTTGACCGCATCAAGAGCAATGTGAGAGTGCGCATCGATAATACCCGGCATCACAAACTTATCAGTAGCATCCACCGTTTCTGTTTCTCGGGGTGCTCGTATGTTTTTGGCAATCCTGGTGATTTTTCCATCCTCAATCAGGACATCTGTATTTTCTAGCGTCCCGTTTGTAATTGTTAAAACTGTTCCGTTTTTGATGAGAAGACTTCCTTTCTGTGATTGTCCAAAAGCCGGACCCATGACCAACAGAAAAGAAAACAGATATAATATATGTTTCATTTTCAGAATTTTTAAAATTAAAAAATTATTCAGGTGAACGTGATCCTCTCACGTCAAAGCTACCGAAGTCGCCCACTGTCACATCACCGGTAATACTATCACCATCAATATTTAATTCATACTCCAGGATTAACTGCTGGCCCTGAATAGCAAAAGGAACGGTAAACAGCAGCGTCTTTCCATCAAATGCAATATCTTGCATCTCATCTCCGTCAGATCGCTGAGGAGTGGTGATTTTTCCACTCAATACCCCCCCCTCGTTGGTGATTTCCATTGTAGCATCAGTAGGCTGACCTGGTACTGCAATATTGACATTCCATTTTCCGACAGCCAGTTTCAACATCTCGGCATCAGTAGCTCCGGCCTTGCGTTTTTTGCGCGCTTCGTATTCGTATAGATTACCATCAACGAAAACGTACTTGACGTTGGAATCTTCCTCAAAGTAAGGACCATCCGTAATAACAAGGTTGGCCATTTTGCCTTTCTCAACTGTTCCCATCACGGCATCCAAACCCAGCATTTTTGCCGGGGTAGTAGTCAACGCGGCAAGAGCTGTAGTTTCGCTCAATCCGGCATCCATCATCCTTTTGAGATTTTTCTTGAAATTTCTGGTAGATACAGAAGCTGCCGAAAACCCAAAAGTGATGCCTACTTTTTCAAAAGCCGCTGCCTGGCTTACCGCCTTTTCCATGGCTTCAGCACGCTTTTGCTCAAACATTTTCATCTCTTCGCTCATTTCTTCTTTTTCATCTTCCTTTTTCTTGTCCTCTTTTTTCTTTACTTCCTTAGGCAATTCCAGAGATAAGAATACCGGAATTTGATTGGCTTTGATATCATCCATCACATGCCAGCCTTCTTTTACATTGGCCAATACCAGTGGAAAACCTAAATCCCGCTGCAGGGTCATAACTCTATAGATGGATTTAACTTCGGATACATTAAAAAAGTTAGGCAAGGAGCCATCGATAACGGGATAAAAAGCTTCCATCACCGGATCGCGCTCCGGGCGCTTTTTGCCGGCAGGGTTCATAGCATAAGCTTCGCTATAAGCTTTACTTTGCTCAGCTTGTTTGTACAGGTCCCGATATTTGGACATCACTCCGATGATCGTGGCCGGAAATACTCCAGGGGCAGAACTTAGCTGCGAAAAGAAAGAGGAAGGGGCCATAACAACCATGTCAGTGGCTTTTTCACCATCCAGATTGATAATCGCCCCACTGCCGGGTAGCATGCTGCCTCTAGGCGCTACATGTACCGTAGTGAATCCAAGCTGTCGCATATCCTTTACACTGTTATCAGAGGGGTCAAGCATATCAGTAGCAGAACGCTCCGGCTGTACCCCTGCAATGTCATTGGGTGGATTACCTGGGTCTTCCACTCGTTGTCGGTTATTGTCGGGTTTGGGCTTAGGAATTCCGGTATGAGACAAACCATCAATGAATCCTGCATAAGCTACCATGGAATCTGCTTCTATGATTTTGGCATCATTGGGAATATCAATGTTAGTACCAACTGCATGGATCAGTCCATCTTTGATGATGATGATACCATTGTCGATAGTTTCCCCGGGCCTGGGAATGATTTGTACTTTCGTGAGTGCAAATGTTTTGGTTACGGGCTTTAATTTGATCTCTGAGCTACCCTGTCCAAACTGCGCTAAAGCAGTTTGAAAGCAAAGGCCCAGTATCAAAAGCACCAATAGAGATCCTTTTTTCATACTTGATAAGGAGTTGTTTAAAAAAAATATTTTTTAGAAAATAATAATTTGTAATAAAATAAAATATTCGGACTTCACCAACTGGCCATTTAAGCTACCTGCCTTTTATTGAAATTAAATGCTGCGGGTTACCTAAAATCTCTTCTGTTTTTCATATAATTATTCTTGTATCTGGAGTTGAGAAATGAGCCAGGCATAGAGACGTCTCATCGGGGTGGTTGATATGCCGTTTCTCAAGCGTTTTTCAAGGTATTAAACAATTTAGCAGATTTGGACTTTTAGAGCTACAACTATGGCTAAAAAGAAGGCACCCGAAAAAAGAGCGACTGGAAATATTATCGTCCCTTCCTGGTTGACCAATCAGCGTTGGCACCTCTTGCTGCTTACAGTAGTTAGTTTGGCCCTCTATGTCAATACCCTGTCCAACAATTATGCGCTGGATGATTCCATCGTCATTACTGAAAATATGTTTGTGGAAAAAGGCCTGAAGGGTATATCAGGAATCTTTTCCTATGATACCTTCTATGGCTTCTTCCAAGTAGAAGGAAAAGATAAGCTGGTATCCGGTGGCCGCTACCGGCCACTCACCCTGGCACTATTCGCCATTGAAAGAGCTTTCTGGGGAGATTCCCCTCTGGTAGGGCATCTGTTCAATATCCTTTACAATGCCCTAACTGTACTGGCAGTATATTGGTTTTTGTTGTTTGCTTTTAATCATAAGAAAGAATCATCTGCGCTAAAAGCCTACAGCATCGCCTTTTTTACGGCCCTGATCTTTGCCGCTCACCCACTACATACCGAGGTGGTGGCCAATATCAAAGGCAGAGATGAGATCATTACCCTGCTATGCAGTATGGGGGGACTGGCACTGAGCCTAAAAATATACAGGTTACGACTCAAGCCCTTTTATCATCTACTAGTGGGCGTATTATTTTTGCTGGCTTTATTTTCCAAAGAAAATGCTATCACTTACCTGGCGGTCTTACCATTGGCATTTTGGTTTTTTACGCAGGCTAATATTAAGGCGATTTTCGTGCACACGCTTCCATTATTAGTGGCTATAGTTGTCTTTCTGACAATCAGAACCTCCATTCTGGGAGCAGATCTGGGTTCGGCTTCTATGGAATTGATGAACAATCCCTTTCTGAAGTTTGTCAATGGTCGTTATATTTCCTATAATACAGGCGAATGGCTGGCTACTGTCATTTTTACCTTGGGAAAATACTTGCAATTATTATTTTTCCCCCATCCACTAACTCATGATTATTACCCTCGCCATATACCAATTACCACTCCTCAGGATATTAGGTTTTTATTGAGCTTTCTGGCCTATCTGGCGCTTGGTACTTTTGCTGTGCTTCGTTTGCCCAAAAAAGATCCGGTAAGTTTTGCCATCCTCTATTACCTGGCCACCCTGTCTATTGTGTCCAACTTATTTTTTCCAATTGGTACCAATATGGCAGAGCGATTAATGTATATGCCGTCTGTAGGTTTTGCTCTGGCAGTGGCCATTTTGCTTTATCGTACTTTTCCTTTTGGCGTTTTCAGTACTAGGCACTGGTCTTTTTATTTACTGGCCCTTGTGGTCATAGCCTTTAGTGTCAGGACGATAACCCGCAATCTGGTTTGGAAAGATAATTTCACCCTATTCACCACAGACATTGAAACGTCCCCTAATAGCGCCAAATTGCGTAATGCGGTAGGAGGGGAGCTGGTCGTTCAGGCCAATAAAGAGAGGAATGAGCAAAAGAAAATGGAGATGCTGCTGGAGGCTGAAGGTCATCTAAAAGAGGCAATTCGCATTCATCCTTTGTACCGGGAAGCCTACCATATTTTAGGGAATTGCTACAACTATCAGAAGAAGTATGAGGCGTCGATCCGTGCCTACCTGAAGGCCCTGGAAATTGACCCGGGGTACGAAGATTCAGAAAATAATCTGCTATTGACCTATCAAATGGCTGGCCGATACTACGGAGAAGAAAAGGGGGAGCTGAATAAATCCATTCAGTACTTGCAACAGGCAGCGACAATGGACCCGGATAATTTTGAAACTAATCGCTTGCTGGGGGTAGCCTACGGTATTGTCGGCCAGACTGGGCAGGCCATTAAATATTTCACAAAAGCACTTGAAAAAGAACCAAATAATCCGGACGTCATGTATATGTTAGGAGGAGCTTACTATAATAGTGGTAATGCTGAAAAAGGACAGGCGCTCCATGAGCGTGCTGTGGAAATAGACCCGGAGGTGCTCAAGCGGATGGGCGTACAATAGATATTGACACAACTCTAGACTTGTTTTTGCTGGTGGGATGGCGGTGAAGTGCCAATTTTAACCCTTGTAGTACAGGCAAAATAAGTTTTTTTAAAACAAATCAGGTCTTATGAAGAAGCTGTTAGGGGTAATCTGGATGATGATGTTTATGGGAAATGTGCAAGCGCAAGTACAACAAAAGATGCAGACTTGGGTAGACTCTGTGTATAGCAGCCTGAGTTGGAATGAGAGAATTGGCCAGTTATTTATGATCCGGGCTCATTCAGACCTGGGGGCCATTCACATTGCTGCTGTTGAAGCGCAGATCAAAAAATATAAAGTCGGAGGGCTGTGTTTTTTTCAGGGTACACCCGAAAAGCAGGTGCAGTTAGTTAATCGCTATCAACAACTGAGTAAAGACTTACCCCTGCTGGTAGCTATCGATGGGGAATGGGGGCTTGGTATGCGCATGAAAGAAAGTACTATTAGCTATCCGCGTCAGCTTACCCTTGGGGCCATTCAGAATAATCGACTTATCTATCAGATGGGTAGAGAAATTGGCAACCAGCTCAACAGAACGGGCGTTCATGTGAATTTCGCTCCTGTATTGGATATCAATAATAATCCTAATAATCCGGTTATCAATACGCGTTCTTTTGGTGAAGACCGCTACAATGTGACGATCAAAAGCTATATGTACATGAAGGGCATGCAGGATGTCGGTATTATGGCCTGTGGTAAGCATTTTCCTGGCCACGGCGATACTGATGTAGACTCGCACCTGGATTTGCCCGTTATCAAACACCCCCAGGATCGGCTCGACAGCCTGGAGTTATTTCCTTTCAAATCGCTGGCAGCATATGGCATTGGTAGTATGATGGTTGCTCATCTAAGTATGCCGGGCCTGGACGACCGTCCTAACCGGCCCACTACTTTATCTTATAATACGGTCACCAACCTGTTGAAGGGGCAATTGAATTTCAAGGGAATCATCTTTACAGATGCGCTGGAAATGAAAGGGGTAACCAAATATTTTGATAGCGGACAAGTAGAGGCGGAAGCTTTACTGGCCGGCAATGATATGTTGGTGCTGCCAGAAGATATTGCTGCGGCATTGAAAACTATCAAGTCCTACTTACGGGAGGGGAAGCTTAGTGAAAATAGAATTGAAGAAAGTGTAAAGAAAATACTGCGGGCAAAATACCAGCTCCAACTGCATCGCCTGCAGCCGGTTGAGGAAGAGAATGTCAGAAAAGAGATCAATACACCAAGGGCTAAAGCACTGCGAAGAGAATTGTACAAAGAAGCATTAACGATGGTTCGCAACAAGAATGATCTGATTCCTTTTCAGACTACTGGTGATCAAAAAATGGCGACGATCAGTATTGGTGCTAGTGCTAAAATGACTTTCCAAAAGCGGCTGGATTCCTACGGGAAGTTTCGTCACCTTCAGCTCAGCAAGAATATTTCTACGGCTCAGCGGCAGCAACTCATTGGCTCGCTAGCTGATCAGGCGGCCGTGATCGTCAGCCTGCATGACCTTAGTGACTACGCGAGTAAGGATTTTGGATTGACGCAATCGCTAAAGGCTTTTATTAATGAGTTGAATGAAAAAACCAATGTTATATTGGTCGTGTTTGGTACGCCCTATCTGCTCAAATATTTTGATGCTATAGATTGGGTGCTGGAGGCCTATCAGGAAAATGAAGATACGGAAGAGCTGGCCGCACAAGCCCTGTTTGGAGCATTTTCTATTAAAGGTCGTCTACCAGTGACGGCTTCTGCCCGCTCTGCCTATAATGTGGGCGTCGTCACAAAGGCTGCACAGCGCTTTGGATATGCCAACCCTGAGGATGTTGATTTACATCCTGATACTCTATTGAAAATTGATGAACTGGCCAACGAAGCGATTGCTAAACGGGCCACTCCCGGCTGTGTGGTACTGGTGGCCAAAGACGGAAATATTGTTTATCACAAAGCTTTCGGGTACCACACCTATAAAATGCGCCGCCGGATGCGCAAAGATGATGTGTTTGACCTGGCTTCTGTAACCAAAATAGCAGCAACTACCATTTCGGTCATGCAGCTAGCGGAGCAAAATAAGCTGGATATCGACTTGCCGATGAGTGTTTTCCTGCCCGAATTAAAAGCCTCGAATAAAATAGATATGGTGACTAAAGATATCATGGCTCATCATGCAGGCTTACTTTCCTGGATACCATTTTATGAACAAACCGTCAGCGGAAGGCGCCAGAACAAGCGCCCAATGTCAAAATATTATAGAAACGAGTCATCAGAAGAATACATCGTGCCAGTAGCTGACCGCTTATTCATGAGAAGAGATTATACGGATTCTATCTGGTATCAGATCATTCATTCGGATCTTCGTCCGAACAATAATTATCGATACAGTGATCTGGGATTTTATTTATTGAGTAAAATGGTACATCGCGTTAGTCAGTTACCACTGGATCGATACGCGAATGATAATATTTACAGGCCTTTGGGGCTGGAAGTTACGGGCTTCAACTCCTGGCGCAGGATTTCAAAGTCCAGGATTGTCCCCACGGAAGAAGATCGTTACTTCCGGCGGCAGAAGGTCCAGGGATATGTACATGATATGGGAGCTGCTATGCTGGGGGGAGTTAGCGGACACGCCGGTCTGTTTTCTAATGCCGAGGAGCTGGCCACTATTATGCAAATGCTACTACAAGGCGGTTATTATGGTAATCATAGGTTTCTAAAACCCCAGACAATAGCACAGTTTACTACCCGGCACCCCAGGAGTACCCGCCGGGGTATTGGCTTTGATATGTTGGAATTGGATAAAAGCCGTTCTATAAACTTTTCTACTTTGGCTTCTTCTCGTACCTTTGGCCATCTTGGGTTTACGGGCATTTCCACATGGGCAGATCCCGTTAATAATATCGTATTTGTCTTTTTATCTAATCGAACTTATCCGTCGATGTACAATTATAAGTTGAATAAATACGATTATCGGCCCAGGATTCAAAGTGTCATTTACGAGGCAATGATGAGTGGAATAGAGGAAGAACGGCGGGAGCTGCCTCAAGTTACGCAGTAAGCTGAGCTTAACGCAAAAATTAAGGAATATATGAGCTGGTCTATGCGGATTGCCCTGCGCTACCTTTTTGCCAGGAAATCCAGAAATATTATCAATATTATCACTGGTATCGCTGTGTTGGGACTGGCTGTTGGCGCCGCAGCGCTTATATTAGTACTTTCTGTTTTTAATGGATTTGAAGACTTATTTACCAAAATGTATAGCAACTTCGATCCTGACATTAAGATCACTCCTAAAACCGGTAAGACTTTTGAAGTTGATTCGCTTTTTATCCAAAAGCTTCGGGAAATAGATGGCGTCGCCTTTATATCAGAAACCATAGAAGAAGTCGCCTTTTTTGAAATGGGCGACAATCAGGAATTTGGGGTACTAAAAGGGGTGGATGATTACTACGATGAAGTAACGCGAATTGACTCTGTACTGGTAGAAGGAAAAGACTTCAAGTTGCGCGAAGGCACTTCAGAGCTGGCCGTTCTTGGTATTGGCATGGTGATAAAACTGGAGCTGGCAGTGGCCTCTCCTCAGAACTTGTTGGTCGACCCTTTGGCTGTTTATATGCCCAAAAGAAAAACGACCAGTTTTTTTGAACAACAATTCAGAAAGCGCTTTGTCTATCCGGCAGCTTCTTTTTCCGTACAACAAGAGTATGACAGTCGTTATGTGATCACTTCACTGGATTTTGCTCGTTCCTTGATTGGTTATGATAACGAGGTGAGTGCGTTGGAGCTGAGGTTGGAATCGGGCTATTCGGAAGGGAAGGTTGTTAGAGCAATAAAAGACTACGTAGGAGCTGATTTTGAGGTAAAAAACAGATACGAGCAGCAAGAGTCTTTCCTTAAGCTAATGCGAGTAGAAAAATTATTGGCTTTCGCTATTGTGAACCTGATGATGATACTTGTGGCCTTTAATATTATTGGAGCACTCTGGATGATTGTATTGGAAAAAAAGAAAGATATCGCTGTACTCAAATCCATGGGCGCAATGGATACCAGCATAAGAAATATATTCCTGAATGAAGGTCTTTTGCTAAGCTTGCTCGGGCTGGGTATAGGCTTTGTTCTGGCCATTCTCCTGTTTGTAGGGCAAAAAACTTTTGGTTTTATAAAAATGCCCGGGAGCTTTGTCGTTTCTTCATATCCTATCAGCTTGAGGGCTATTGATTTTTTGGTGGTCGCATTATCTGTCATCGGAATTACCCTGCTAGCGTCGATACTACCAGCGCTGAGAGCACAGCGCATTTCAGGTATTATCAGGGAAGAATAAGGAATAGCTAAAGACAATTACAGGAAAATTAGCTAACGCCTCTAAAATAAAATTATGGAAGAGTGGCAAATCGATTTTGAATGGCTTAGGATCAGGCATCTTATTAAAGATCGATTTAATAAAGATACCCTCCCCGATTTAAACGCCATTTTATTTTTGATTGGCATCCAGGAATTGGGCAGGTGGAAAAACGAATTTACAAAAGAAGAAAAGCAGGACTTAATGCACATCGCTGTTTGCAGGTTGTTGAGTTTTGAAGGCTATTATAAATTTGTGGGTAGAGATGCCGACGGCTGGCCACACTGGGAGATGATCAAGCCTTTTCAGACTAAAGGCGTCAAGGAACAAGAACATTTCCTCAAAATCAAAGTAATTCAGTATTTTTCAGAGTTCGAAAATGAAGTAAAATAAAACGACAATTGATGAAATGGATAAAATATATTTCCATGTTTGTAGCATTAGCCAGCTTGCTAAGTTGTGCCAGTGATACAGAAAAGATAACTGTCATTCAGACTAGATTTGGAGATATTCGAGTAAAGCTTTACGATAGTACTCCCCGGCACAGAGACAACTTTGTGAAGCTGGTAGAGGAAGGATTCTACGATGACCTGCTGTTTCACAGAGTGATTCCCAATTTTATGATTCAGGGGGGAGACCCTGATTCCAGGGAGGCTAGTCCAAACCGGCCACTAGGGCAGGGCGGGCCCGGCTATGAGTTGGATGCTGAAATTACTGCCATACACAAAAGAGGGGCTTTGGCGGCGGCCCGCCTGGGGGATAATGTCAACCCAGAGCGGAAATCCTCTGGCTCACAATTCTATATTGTACAAGGGCAAACTTATACAGACGAAGCTCTGGACCAGATCGCTCAAAAGCTGGGGATCAACTTTACGCCCGAAGCCCGGGAGCTTTATAAAACAGTAGGAGGCGCTCCGGCGCTGGATGAACAATACACCGTTTTTGGTGAAGTCATCGAAGGGCTGCAGGTCGTTGACCAAATAGCGGCCCAGCCCAGAGGTAGATACGAACGTCCTCGCGAGGATATACGTATGCAAATTAAAATGGAAAACTAATCAAAGGGATGTCGGTAAACTACAGGTGCAGCGCCTTCGTTATTGCGGCATGGTTTTACCAAAACATACATGCGACTTTCAATTAAATCTATTTTTCTAAATCAAATAAACCAATGAATAAACAGATAAGATATATCACCTATCTGATATCGGGGGTCCTATTGGCGGCGGGTTGTTCCAGACCCACGGCTATATTCAGCTATCGAGGCGAGGATGTCGCTCCTGCCAGCGTGCAATTCGAGAACATATCAAGTAATGCGGAATCTTTTGAGTGGCAATTTGGTGATGGGGACACGGCTATGTCCATATCTCCGGAGCATCGCTACATGGAATCCGGCAATTTTACCGTAACGCTCACCGCTATTAAAGGAAAGAAAAGGCGTTCTGTAGAAAAGCAGGTTACTATCGCTGCTCCCGAGCGCTGTCTGGCTGAAGTACAGACGCCCTATGGTAATATGATTGTACATTTGTACGATGCTACTCCCCAGCACCGGGATAATTTCCTCAAGTTGGCTGATGAAGGTTTTTACGATAGTTTACTTTTTCACCGGGTTATTGATGGTTTTATGATACAGGGCGGTGATCCGACCAGTAAGAATGCCAGGCCAGGCCAGGCGCTGGGGGCCAGCGGCCCTGGGTATACCATACCGGCGGAGTTTGTTGACACCCTGGCACACATCAAAGGAGCGCTTTCAGCGGCCAGGACGGGCGACCGGGTTAACCCGGAAAAGCGGTCTTCAGGGTCTCAATTTTATATTGTTGAGGGGCGCGAGGTGGATGAAGCGACCCTGAATCAATTCGAGGCTAGGAATAACCTGAGATATAGCTCAGCGTTGAGAAAAAAATATGTGGAAATGGGAGGAACTCCTTTTCTCGACCAAAACTACACGGTATTTGGTCAGGTGATCGAAGGCCTTGAGGTAATTGACAAGATTTCTCAGGTGCAAACAGATGGCAGGGATCGGCCCAAGGAAGATGTCCCTATGGTTATTAGGGTGATCAAGTAAGGATAAGAGAATCTAAATTAAACTAATGGAATATCACGTTTTAGGTATAGATATAGGAGCAACAGGAATGAAAGGGGCTATCGTAGATGTACGCAGTGGAGAGTTGACGTCGGAGAGAATAAAGTTGAGTACGCCCCAGCCAGCCATGCCGGAGGCTATGATCGAGCCTTTTCTGGATCTTATTAAAATGCACGATTGGGAAGGCTCGGTCGGCTGCGGCTTTCCCGCCATACTTAAAAATGGCGTAGCTCATTCTGCTTCTAATATTGATAAACAATGGATTGGTCAGAACGTCGAAGAGTGGTTTGCCGGGCCTTCTAAGTGCTGCGTTAAGGCAATTAACGATGCTGATGCAGCTGGAATTGCCGAGTATTACTTCGGTGCCGGCAAAGATTCAACGGGGGCTATTTTATTGATTACCATAGGATCAGGCCTGGGAACTGCCCTGATCTACAACGGACAGATCGTACCCAATACTGAGTTTGGCCATGTATTTTTGGAAGGTCACAAAGAAGTGGCTGAAAAATACGCTTCCAATAATGCCAGAAAGGCAGCGGATTTGAGCTGGGAAGAGTGGGGAAAGCGATTCAATGAGTACCTCCATCATTTGGAGCGCTTGCTATCTCCCGATCAAATCATTCTCGGCGGAGGTATCAGTAAGAAATTTGAGCTATACAAGCAGTTTTTGAATCCTGAAACAGAGGTAGTACCGGCTAGTTTACTCAACAACGCGGGGATAGCGGGCGCAGCCTGGCACGCTTACTATGGATAATATAAAGGATATGGAGTAATCAGGTATACTTTTCAATTTGATCGAGATATCTGACTACTCCATACCTGGGTTATGCACTTAATTACCCCAATTGGCTGGCAATCAAGTTGATAACTTCTGAATCATCCGTAAGTTCCGGTAACATTTCGAATAAAATAGGATGAGACTCATAATCTTCAATGATAATTTCTGAGAGTCTGAACAAGGCTTCCTGTCGCCTGCCCATGCAGAAAAGGCAAGCTACTTTGCCAAATACGGCCTGATTACCTACTGTATTGTCTTCCGCCTCACAAAGTAGTTCTAGTGCTTCTTCTTTCCTGTCATTATTGATGAGGAAGTTGGCGTAGTTTAGCCAGTAAATAGGGTCTGACTCAGCAATATTTATGGCTGCCCAGTAATTATCTTCCGCCTGAATTATATCACCAACCTGCGCCAGTGCATTGGCCAGCGAGCAGTAATATTCTTCTCGGTATTCCTCTATAGAGATAGCCTTGGAAAAGTATTTAATAGCTTTTGATAGCTTCTCTTCCGTCAGATAACATTCTCCCAAATGGTAGAAAAGCTCATCGTCTAAAGGCTCCAGGTTCAGGGCCTGATGAAGATAAAATCTGGCTAGTTCTGTATTTCCCAGCTTCTGGTAGCAAATACCCCGCCATTTTACAAAATCACTGTTTACTCCAAATCTTTCCTGATACTCTTCACAGCATCTCAATACTTTGTTGTAAAGCTTAAGCAAGTAGCAAACATCAGCATATTCCTTATACGCTAACTCAAAATCAGGATTGATAATAAAAGCATATTCGTAAGCTTCCAGTGCTTCGTGGTAGTTGCCCAGGTAAGATTGAGTGTGACCATAGTAAAACCAGGAAAGGTAAGAATAAGGATCGCGATCAATTATCTTTTCAAAAATATGTGCAGATGCCTCATACTTTTTGTTGCTTTCAGCAAAAGACCAGTAAGCCTCAAAAGCTGTTTCATTTCTGGAATTAGCAAATACAGCAGAACGAAAAGCAGCAAATGCCAATTCAGGCAGACTCTGCGCTCTAAGTAACTTACCTTCCAAAATGTAGGCGTGGCTTACTACCCATGCATCAGAACTGCCTTTGAGGCGCTCAATCAAATGGGTGGCTTCTTCTGATAAACCAAGCTGGATAAGTATATCCGCTCTGGTCATGGCCATCTCTTCGTCGTTAGGACTAAACATGGCAGCAGCATCCAGTACTTTGAGTGCCTCTGAGTTATGCCCGGCTTTAGCCAGCAGTTGCGCCTTTTTGATGTAAAATTCTACAGAGTAAAAATAATTACGTAGCGCATGGTTAATGACTTCAATTGCTCTGTCAAAAATGTCTTCTTTCATGTAGTGTTCTATTAACAGTGAGTAGGAGCGTTCATTCAGTATGGACAAAACTCCACGCTCAGCCATTGCCTCGAATTCCGAAACTAAAGCGTTAATAGTTTTGTGGTCGTAATCATTCATAGGATTTGCTTTAACTTTTGCTTTCAATATAAGCAATTTTATTTCAATTACGCTATTATTTAATCAAGTTTAAAAGATCCATTAATGGAACGGTACCGAATTATCAGGGAATGGTTTGATTGTATATAAATAGTTATAAATTAAGGATTTAGATGAAAAAGATATGTGTTTTTTTTCGTTGTGAAATACCCCGAAACAAAAGATCACATCATGTTAAGACACATAATATAAACTTATATCTCAACTGTCACTTTTTTTCTAGCTATAGTCTTTTATTTCAATTGGATTGGTATGCAGAGAAAAGGATAATAGATATTAAGCTAAATGGTTATTCATTTAGTAAAAAAGTAGATATAAATGTTTGGTTAGAAAACTGTCAGCCATGTATATGACTTTGCCCTGTTATCGGGAAACTACCGGGCGTGTAACTATCAATTTTACGTTTATTGTCTATACGAATATACTAATAAATTGATGCATGCTTTGGTTTTTTGTGGCTTTTTATTTTTCTTGTTCTCTTTTGTCCCGCTATGCTAGCCATGTATACTCCTGTGAAAATAAGCGTACCGGCCAGTATTTTGATGGTACTCAACGTATCCAACCCCAGCAGGAGCGCGAGAGAGGTGGCAAAAAACGGTTGTAAATAGATATAAATGCTCACAATAGAAGGCGGAACCACTTTTAGGGCAAAAGTGTTCAATAAATAAGCCAAGAAGGTAGTGCCTATTAAAACATATGCTACGCCAATCCAGGCACCGGTGGTAAACCCAGACCACTGGGTGTTCACCAAAGGAGTGATGCCAAAGGGTAATACATAGAATAATCCTATTGTAAAGAGCCATTTTGTAACCGTTATAGCGTGGTATTTTTCCATTAGCTTCTTTACTATTACAAGAAATATGCCGAAAGAGGAGGAGTTGATGACAATCAACAAATCACCCGTGAGCTCCTGGCTGCTGAACGCCACACGCTTGTCGTAGGCAATGAGTAAAATAGCCCCCACTCCTCCCAGGATGATACCTATTACTTTCCTGGCCGTAATTTTTTCATTAATTAAAAGCGCAGAAATAATCAGGACAATTATCGGTGTGCAAGTCATTATCAAAGAGGCATTGATAGGTGTAGTTAGCTCCAGCCCCATAAAGAAAAACATCTGATTGAGGGCAATACCAAATAAAGCACAGGCGGCCAGTCGGGGGAAGTCTTGTTTATCTACTTTTTCTCTTACAAAAAGTGCAGCAAAAGTCCAGAATAGAACCAATCCTACACTTACTCTCAATAGGATGAAAGCCAGTGGCTCCAGGTAATTGTTATTCATAACTTCTTTGGCAATAATAAAATTACCACCGTAGATCATAGCTACTAATAGCAAGGCCAGATGTGCTTTTAACTTCGTACTCAATTGCACTGTTTTTTCTAATTTTTACTTCTATCAATACCCAAAAAAAGTCTAATGCAGACGATTAAATTAAGTTGTAAAATTGCCTGCTTTTCCGGAAAACTCCAGGGCAGCACCCACTAGATTTATTCTTCCAAAGCATTTCCACAGACCAGGACCAAGAAGTTTTACAAACTTTATATCCCGGTATTCGTGTACCCTTACTTATTTTTAATATTTTCGAGACTGTTGAAACCTCTTTTGAAGCAGATCTTACAAGGAAAAAAAATGGCAGAAGTACAAAACGAAATACTCAAAAAGACCGAGAAACACGTAGAGCAATACTTTAAGGAGCATATGCCCAATGAGTATGTATATCACAATTTTGATCATACTAAAGATGTAGTGGAAGCCGTAAAACTCATTGCAAGCGGCTACGAACTTAGTGAAAAAGAGATTGAGGTTTTACAACTTGCCGCCTGGTTTCACGACATGGGCTGCGATAAAGGTAGGCAAAATCACGAGATCAGAGGCTGCGAATATGCCAGAAATTTCCTGCATCGGTTTGAATATCCGGAAGCCGACCTAGAGGCTATCTGTTCTTGCATAGCGGCCACTGCCATGGATTATTATCCAAAGGACCTGCTCCAGATGATCATCCGCGACGCTGATGTGAGTCACCTCGGAAGCAAACTCTACTGGGATCGCTGCAGCAGGCTCCGACAGGAAATCGGCATTACCCGTAATATTATGATGTCGGAAAGGGAGTGGGTTGATTTTGAGCTGAATTTCATTACTAATCACGATTTTCATACTGAGGTAGCAAAGGAACTTTACAGCGACCGCAAGCAGAAGAATATAAAGCAATTAAAAAAGCACAAACAACGCGTCAATCCTGGATTAACTAGGCAGGAAGAAGAAGCCATGAGAGAAGAAAAGAAGCGCAAAAAATATAAGAAGACAGAAAAGAAAGAAAAGATAAATGATCTAAAAGATATGCCGTTGGGGCGGGGAGTAGAAACGATGTACCGCACTACTTATCGTACGCACGTTAACCTGAGTTCTATTGCCGATAATAAGGCAAACATCATGCTCAGTATCAATGCTATTATTATTTCTATCATTGTATCGAGCTTGGTTCCTCAGTTTGGTGAAAACCAAAGACTTATTGTTCCCACCGGAATTTTACTGACGGTCTGCCTGTCTGCGCTGGTCTTTGCTATTTTATCGACCCGACCC
Source organism: uncultured Saprospiraceae bacterium (assembly GCA_964628385.1). Classification (GTDB taxonomy): domain Bacteria; phylum Bacteroidota; class Bacteroidia; order Chitinophagales; family Saprospiraceae; genus JANQPA01. The sequence continues at coordinate 15,271 of CAZVOD010000029.1, read as the reverse complement.
AAAATTACGGAAGGAAAATTTACCAGAGAAGATATCAGAAATAAGCGCTCTAACTTGTTGTTTTTTGGAAACTTCTATAATATGGAGCTGGATGATTTTCACTGGGGAATGATGGAAATGATTAAGGACAGCGATTTCTTGTATAGTTCTATGACTCGTGATCTTTATTTCCTGGGGATAGTGCTCGCCAAGAAGTATAAATACCTCCGGATTTGCTACAGTATCTTTATGTATGGACTGATCATATCAGTAATTGCATTTGGCATTGCTTTTGCCTGGCAAACAGCCCCACAGTAGAAGACTTATTTCGCAGGTATTAAAATAGGCCCAAATTGTTTCTTTGCCAACCCACGCGCTTTCGCGTTCCTTCGCTTGAATGCCCACAGAGCATTCACCTTATAGGTTCGCTCAGTCACCCACACTGTGTCTTTTTTCAGTCGCTTAGCGCTGCTAGGCTCAGAAGGGAACCCTGCCCTTCTTCGCGCAAAAAGCCTTCGCGTGGGAAAAAAATAATTCAATTTTACCACTATTCTACCCCTCCGAATCAAGTCTAAAAAAGCCAGATGACCTTACGGCCATCTGGCAGATACACCCAACTCTATTCTGTTAATATTTTTTCTTGGAAATGTGATTCTTGGTGATAAATCGCTGCATTTTAGACTTGTGGCGATCTACACCTTTTTGGCGGAGTTTCTGGTGCTTGGTCTTTCGACCTTGCACCCTGGCTCTCCACTTTTTCCAGTTCTTGAGGCGCATCTCATACTTCATCAACTGTATGACCTCCTTTTCAGTTAATCCAAACTGAATTTCAATAGCCTCAAATGGCGTGCGATCTTCCCATGCCATTCCTACAATCCTATCAATATCTCTATCCGTTAAATTATGCTTCTCAATAACTTTCATGAAACTTCAACAAGGTGTTAATATTTTTGTTTATAAAAAATTCAAAAAAAATTCAAAAAAAATTGAAAGAAATGAAAGGAGGCTTCGGTAGCCACTTTCAGAAGGAGAGAGGCAGTTGCTACAACACAAACTACCTGTTGATGATCTGGTATTTGGCCAGTAGCTCGGTTCCCGCTTTAACGATCAGGTAGTATTCTTGCTTTCGATAAGGTGAAAAGTCGATCTTACCCATATGTTTGCCAGAAATCTCCTGAAAAGGGGCTGGATTATAAACTACTACACCATCGGCATCTACGACTATAAATTTAACTTTTTCGGCCCTGGGTAGGGTGTACGGAAAAGTCAATAGCCTGGAATTCGGATCAGGCGCTATTTTAATGGTCGGTCGGCGAGTGGTTTTTTCCTGTACTTTGACCCGGCATCCCGTCTCAATGCTGACGGTTTTTTGGGAAGGCAAAATACAGTTGATCCGGTAACTTACATCTCCATCGGGAGGGGATTTATCGACAAATTCAAAGATTTTTTTGGCTTCCTTCACTGTCATAGTACCCAGCGAAGCGTATGCAAGCTGGCCGCTGCGCCTCTCTATTTTGAAGCTGCCGGAAGGCAATGGCTGCCTGGTTATCCATTTGACTCTTACACCCGCCTTCTCAGGGATAGCACTGGCCTTTTCAAATTCTACTACCCGATTTTCGGCCAATGGAGCCGCCGGTATATTTCGATTGATGACTATTTGGGAGCCGCTGGGCGGATCCCACACAGAAAGCCCGATAGGAATCGAAAAAATATCATTGTGATCTATCTCTCGTACCTGGTCAGAGCCATCGGTTCTGACAGTGCGGATTTCTACCTTATTTTTGCTCACAAAAATCCACTTAAACTGATTGAATGCATCATTCGCCCGGGTCCACCTGTATTTCTTGTCGCCGCTTCTCAGAGGAGCCCCCCAGCAGCCTTCCCCAATGTAAACCGTCCCTTTATGATCATCTCTTATGAAGCCATTATCACTGCCCGAACCGTTAAAGGGGCGTATAGGGTAAGTCCATTTAACGACGTGTGCATCGGATTCGAGCGCTAGCTGTACATTAAATTGATAGAAAATCCTGGCCCAGATCATTAGTTCTTCTCTGGGTGGTTTACCACTGGTATGCGGCTTGATGGCATGGTGGTATTGTGCAAATTTCCAAAGGGTGGAGCTTTGGTGGTTGAAAAGGTCTTTCTCTAGCCACAACTTTTGGTTGCCCAGGGGCGAGGTATTGGAGTTAAGCGTATAGACTCTCAGTAAATTACCGCCAAAGTTCATAGCGTAATAGGCGTCCTGACTACCTGAGTCAAAAATATCTGTTAGGGTTTTGGGGGAAAACTCATGGTTGCCCAAAGCCGGAACAACAGGAAAAAGGCGACCATCCGATCCTATAGTACTCTGCCAGTCGTCCAGCCAATCCTTCCAATCAGAAGCCGTATCTTCATCAATCATATCTCCAGCAAAAAGTATAAAGTCTGGCCTTAACTTGCTAACCAGTTTATTGGCAGCCACCCTGGCCGAACGTCTATTCCTGCTGTCGCCACCGGCAATGATAGATAGTTTTTTATCCGGATTATCAGGTATAGTCTTAAAAGAAAAACGCGGGCTAATGCCATCACTATCTTTTATCACAAAGTAATAAATGGTATTTGGCTTGAGGTTTTCCAAGCGAACGAAGTGATTATTCATGCCTTTGTTTCTGCTGATCCTGTCTGGGGCACACTGGTACTCATAAGCTTTCGGATTGCGCCCATGGTCAGTAGTGCCGTAGTGCAAAATAGGCGAAATACCCGAGAATTGGTCCCAGCCAATCACCATAGAAGTAGAAGGATTCGTTCGCCACATTATTCGGTATCTGGAATTTCCGGCATAGACAATAGTGCAGAATGCCAGAAATAAGCAACTGAAACCCCATCTTTTTACAATGTGTCGAACCATAAATGACTTTTATTTTTCTTTTGTACTTGTTTTAGATCAATCAAATTGGGGCGGGTATAGGTAAAAAACTCACATTGTTAAGCTGGAATACCTGGCACCGCTTTCTTTAGATAAGGTAAAAATCGATCAGATGGGAAGAGATTTAATTTTTTTATCAAAATTATTATTCGTATATTTCTTAGTGGGCATAACGGCTACTTTACCTTATTTATTGCTAAAATTATTTTACTTTTGTCAGGAATTTTAGAGTGGTTGCTGAAGGCTTGCTTATCAGGTTTGTACAGTTTGTCTTAACACAATACGGTAAAAAATATATCAAGATATACAACGATCTGTTGTTATTCAAAAACCAGGTAGAAAAACAAGTTTAGTATGAGGGATAACGTTTTATTTAGTTTGATCAATAAAGAGTTGGAACGCCAGCAGAAGGGAATAGAATTAATTGCATCAGAGAACTTCACTAGTCTTCAGGTGATGGAAGCAATGGGTAGCGTTTTGACTAATAAATATGCCGAAGGCTATCCAGGAAAGAGATACTACGGTGGTTGTGAGGTAGTTGATAAAGTTGAGCAACTAGCAATCGACCGTTTGAAAGCGTTGTTTGGCGCTGCTTACGCTAATGTGCAGCCACACTCTGGAGCGCAGGCTAATGCTGCTGTATTTTTGGCCATACTCCAACCTGGCGATAATATCTTGGGTTTTGATTTATCACACGGCGGGCATTTGTCGCACGGTTCTCCGGTTAATTTTTCCGGGAAAGTATACAAACCGCATTTCTACGGGGTAGAGCATGATACTGGCTTAATTGACATGGATAAAGTAGAAGCCAAAGCCCTGGAAATCAAGCCTAAGCTCATCATATGTGGTGCATCTGCTTATGCAAGGGATTGGGATTATGCACGATTCAGAGCTATAGCTGATAAAGTGGGAGCCTTCTTGCTAGCTGATATTGCCCATCCGGCCGGATTAATCGCGGCGGGTCTTTTGAACGATCCTTTAAAGCACTGTCATATTGTTACTTCTACTACTCACAAAACCCTGCGTGGCCCACGCGGTGGTATAATTATGATGGGAGAGAATTTCGACAATCCTTGGGGTAAAACGACCAGAAAAGGGGTCACTATCAAAATGTCTGCTATTCTTAACAGCGGTGTTTTCCCTGGTACGCAAGGCGGGCCGCTGGAGCATGTTATAGCCGCGAAGGCTGTTGCTTTTAAAGAAGCACTACAGCCAGAGTTTAAAACATATGGACAGCAAGTGATCAAAAATGCTCAGGCTATGGCTACTGCCTTTATGGAAAAAGGGTACAAGATTATTTCTGGTGGTACTGATAATCACTCTATGTTGATTGATTTGCGCAGTAAAGACGTAACCGGTAAAGCCGCCGAAAAAGCCCTCGAAAAGGCTGATATCACACTAAACAAGAATATGGTTCCTTTTGATACTCAGACTCCTTTTGTGACTTCCGGTATTAGAATTGGAACAGCAGCTATTACTACCAGAGGTTTGAAAGAAGCGGATTGCTTGAAAGTAGTAGAATGGATAGACGGGATCATTACCAATATTGAGAGCGACGAAATGATTGCACATACGCGCAGTGAGGTGAATAATTTTATGGCTAATTTCCCATTGTACGCCGAAAATGCCGTAGCCTAGTCTGGTAATTTAATGCCGGATGGCTGGGATAGCCATCCGGCACTGAGCTAGTATAGGAGCTATTTTATCGATAGCTTCTAAGAGATGCTGACACAGCATCCCTTAATCCAAAGGTTAAATGCGAAGTTGCTCAATCAAGATTGGAGTAACTCAATATCAAAGCCAGCGTCTTCCACTGCTTCTATGACCTGAGCGGCCTGTACTGATTCACCTTCAACCGTCAGGATTTTATCCGGATTATCCGTATCTACTGCCCACTTTTTTATAGTAGCCACATCTTCGATAAAGCCCGTGACGGATTTAACACAGCTGCCACAGTTGATGTTAGTCTTAAATCTTAGGGTCTCACTCATATTTTTTGTTTTGTTTAGTAATGAAGAAATCTCTTTTGTCTGCATAAAAGTACCGTCAGGTACGCCATAATGCATTTTCGGCATCAAAAGTAAATGCCAAACAAGTCTTTTATTCTTTTAAACACATTAGCAGAAAAATCGGTTAACTGAGGAAATAAAAGGAATGAAAATAAAATACCTCCAAAGAGACGAAATAGATAAAGTAAAGTGGAATAGCTGCGTACATTACGCTAGCAACGGAAACATATTCGGTTATATCTGGTATCTGGATTTTATAGGTAAAGAATGGGACGGTTTGGTTGAAGGAGATTACGAAAGTGTAATGCCGCTGGTATGGCGCCACGATTGGCTCAACAGAAAAGAAATCTTTCAGCCTGCTTTAATGAGGGAGTTGGGTTTATATTCTATCAATGTACTATCCAGAGCGCGGTTACATTACTTTCTGGAAGCCATCCCTGAGGAATTTGTGTCTATAGCGATGACGCTGAATGAGCAAAATATTCTAAAGGAAGATCATAATTTTGATGAAAAGCAACTGACCAACCATCAGTTGATGCTGGATAAGACTTATGAAGAGTTGGCCGGTGAATTTTCTTCTGATCTGTTGAGAAAGCTGGAAATGGCTCAGGATTATGAACTTCGGCCCGTTTCTAATCTAAAGCCTGAAGCCCTGGCTGACTTCTATTTTCAGCACACTGATGACCGGAAAAACAGAGAAATCAAGTTCCACGGCATGCAGCGCATCATGTATAATGTGTTGCATCGGGGCTGGGGATTTGCTACCGGAGTTGCAAATAAAGACAATGAGTTGATAGCAGTTGGTTTTTTGATTTACAGTCATAAAAAAGTAATGAGCTTTTTGGCACTGGATTCTGAGGAGGGAAAAGAAAAAGGCGCATTGCCATTTATGTACAACTTATTGCTTCGTTCTCATGCCAACAGGCCCATTTTATTTGATTTTAATACGGGAGTAAAAGATGAATTGGCCATTGGGTTTGGGGCTAGGCAAAACAACTATGTACACATCAGTAAACAAAAAAACTGGCTGGCGAAAGTCGGAAAGATCAGCTTGCGATCATGACCCGATAGCAGTTGCCTTTTCTGGGCCTACAAAAAAAGCGACTTGATCACTGGGCTGGCATTCAGAAAAAAAGGATAGCGAATATCAGTGAGGAACAGGCCCTGAGGAGGCACGCTGTAGCTCTTTTGAAGCCTTTCCTGATTGTCCATAGCAGCCTTGACTTCTTCTATAGACACTTTTCCCAGGCCTACATTTAGGCACATGCCTACGATGAGCCTGACCATCCCTCTAAGAAATCGATTGGAGGTGATATGGAAGACCCATTTGCTTTGCGCTTTGTGAACTACCCATTCAGCGCGGGTTATATTGCATTTAAGGGTTTTGACATCTGTATTGGTTTTACAGAAAGGGAGGAATTCTTCATATTTCATGAGTAGTGCCGCTGCTACCTGCATTTTTTCTAAATCCAGCTCCTGAGGGTAAGAAAAGTAAAGAGCGGTGTCAGTTGTGAAAGGGTTTTTGTTAAATTCTAGGTGATATTCATAACTTCTGTGATAAGCATCATATCTGGCATGAGCCTCAGGTGAGACTTCAAAAATACGATATACCACAATATCTTCCGGCAGGTATTTGTTGAGTCTTCTCAGAAAAGCATCAGGAAAACTGCCATTGTAAACAAAATGGATAAAATATTGCTTGGCGTGTACACCGGTATCGGTACGGCCGCATCCCGTAATATCAATAATTTTACCGAGAATGGTAGAAAAGCCATCTTCCAGGGTTTCTTGTAGGCTGGGTTGGTCAGGTTGTTTTTGCCAACCACAGTAATTGTTACCTTTATATGCTAATTCTGCGAAATATTTCATTAGTATCTCCTACGGTCGGATGGGTTGCCGGATCACAGACAGAATATACTGCCATTGGTAATGGATGATGAATAAAGTAAGATCGAACCCTTTCACTTGAGGTGCATACCTTTTGAAAGGATTTGAGCAACAGACGGCTTACGCTGCTTTCAGCTTAGCCAGTTTAGATCTGTTTAGTTTTTCTTCTGCATAATTACGAGTCACTTCAAAAGTTTGAATATCTTCTTTCCGGGATGGAAGTTCAAACATAGCATCTGTCATTATGGCTTCACATATGGAACGAAGACCGCGGGCTCCCAGTTTATATTCCAGTGCCTTTTCGGCGATATAATCAATGGCACCATCACTGAAAGTAAGTTCTATACCTTCCATCTCAAATAAGCGGACATATTGCTTGATCAGGGCATTCCGGGGTTCAATAAGTATGCGTTTTAGCGCAGCCGTATCCAGAGGTTCCAGGAAGGTCAATACCGGCAAGCGGCCTATTAGCTCAGGAATAAGACCAAAGGCCTTTAAGTCCTGGTGGCTGATATGAGAAAGTAAATTCTCCTGTTCTATTTTTTCGGTGCCTTCTTTTTTGAAACCAATAACCTGCGTATTGATCCTTCTAGCAATACTCTTTTCGATACCGTCAAAAGCCCCTCCACAAATGAATAGAATATTTTCTGTATTGACCTTTACCAGCTTTTGTTCAGGATGCTTGCGACCTCCCTGTGGCGGTACATTGACGCTGGTACCCTCCAGCATCTTTAGCATAGCCTGCTGTACCCCCTCGCCAGAAACATCTCTGGTGATGGAAGGGTTGTCATTTTTCCTGGCAATTTTATCCAACTCATCTATATAAACAATACCTTTTTCAGCACTAGTTACATCGTAATTACAAACCTGTAGTAAGCGGCTTAATATACTTTCGACATCTTCGCCGACATAGCCTGCTTCTGTAAATACGGTAGCGTCTACAATAGCAAAGGGTACATTGAGGTATCTGGCGATGGTTTTCGCCAGTAGTGTTTTACCGGTACCGGTACTTCCAACAAAAAGAATATTGGACTTTTCAATTTCTATATCATCAACTACTTGCTGCCGGAGTCTTTTGTAGTGATTGTATACAGCTACCGACAAATATTTTTTAGCGTCATCCTGGCCTATTATAAAATCATCGAGGTAGGTTTTGATTTCCAGGGGTGTGATATTCTCTGGCAAGACAAGCCCAGAGGCATTTTTTCCTTTTTTCTTTTTTCCATACAATTCTTCCTCAATGATTTCGCTGGCATGTTCTACGCATGCTTCGCAAATATGACCGTCAATTCCGGCGATGAGAATCAAAGACTCGGATTTATTCTTCCCGCAAAAAGAACATTTATAATTTTGCTTATTGTTACGTCGCATATGATTAGTATAATTTTATCGCTATTGGTAACGTCTGAAACTCAAAGAGGGTTGAACCGCCAGAAGGAGACCATAGCTGAAAGCTGATCGTGTAGCAATCAGCTTTCAATGCTAGTGGAGTGTTTTCTTTGATAGATACAAAGGCAAAAGACAGATTACTTACCTTCCTTTCTGTTGCTGTTTCTGTCGAGCACCTCGTCAATCAATCCGTACTCTCTGGCTTCACTAGAAGTCATCCAGTTATCTCTTTCACAGTCTTCTTTGATCTTATCATAAGATTGGCCAGTGTGGTGGGCCAGAATGTCATAAAGCGCCTTTTGCTGCTCCTTGATCAGATTGTAGTAAATCTCCATGTCGGTAACCTGGCCCTGCATGCCCCCCAGTGGCTGGTGGATCATAACGCGGCTGTGATACAGGCAAGTACGCTTTCCTGAAGTACCGGCCGAAAGTAAAACCGCACCCATGGAAGCAGCCATACCCGTACAAATGGTAGCTACATCAGGAGAAATATACTGCATGGTATCATAAATACCCAAACCATCAATTACAGACCCTCCCGGGCTATTGATGAACATTTGCACATCCCGCTTTGGATCAGTAGACTCCAAAAATAAAAGCTGAGCCTGTATAACGTTGGATACATAATCATTTACCGGTACGCCCATGAAAATAATCCTATCCATCATCAATCTGGAAAATACATCCAGTCCCACTATATTCATTTGACGTTCTTCGATCACATTAGGTGTAAAACCCTGAATATTGGGCACTGCAGTACGGCCGGCGTGCTGAGCATACTTCTCAAGGTGCATGCTGCTCATACCCAAATGCTTGGTCGCATACTTTTGAAATTCATCTTTTGGATACATGAAGTCAGGTTTATGTTTGATAATATGTAAGGTACCATTGATAATATTGAACTTATGTTTTGATACACCTAAGAACAACAATTTTTATCTTGTCCGGTTGAGTTGACCCTGAAAGTATTCCGGAGAAGATACTGATTTGCAAATGCCAGCACCCCTACACTATACTCGGAAAGTCACTTAAAAATAAAAAAGGCTGTCCAAAAAGACCCGAAGCCTTTTTCGCCAGCCAATATTATTATTGAGAATCAGTTGTCTCGTTTGATCAGTCTATTCTTCTTCCTCTTCTTGGCTTTGAGACGTACTTTTAGCGGCTGCACCTACTCTGGCAGCCTCGGTTTCTTCATTCGCTTTGTCCATTATTGCATTAAACTCTTCGTGGCTGATCAACTTCTCCTCTTTAGCCATATTAGGATAAATGGCATTAAAAATTTTATCCGTCAATATCGCTTCTTTTATCTCATTCACTTGCTCCTCCTCTTTCATAAAAGACTCTGCCAGCATATTCACCATATTCTCATCAGCCGGTTGGTTGGATTGTGCAAAATACCCTCTAACCCTGCGCTTGAGACCTTCCTGAATTTCCGCCTGGTCAACAGAGACCTCGTGTTTTTTAACCAGCTTATCTTTTATAAGCGTCCATTTCAGGTTTTTTTTAAAATAGGGAAATTCTTCTTCCAATAGTTCTTTAGTGATCTCCTCATTGGTAGCCAGCAGCCAGCGCTTGAGAAAGGCTTCCGGTAATTCTATTTCATTGGACTCCATCAGGTGTTCTTGCAAATCCTTGAAAATTAATGATTCTGCATGATTCTTATAGTATTCCTGAATGCCCGTTGTCATACGCTCTTTAGCGTCTTCTATGGTTTTTATCTCATCCGTGCCAAAGAATTTTTTGAAAAACTCTTCATCAAGCTCCGCTGGTTTTACACGCACCACGTCTTCAATAGTCACTTCAAATAACTCTGGCAGCTTCCGCTCCAGCGGCTCATCCAGTGCCAGGTAATTTTTTCTTATAAACTCCTCGTCTACATCTTCCAGCTTTTTCAAATCCAGCTGTAGGATATCACCTTTATTTGATGAAAATAGTTTGTCCTTTATAGCGTCGTCTTTAACATACTGCATCAGTACTTTAAACTCTCCACCAAGTCCATCTTCTACCACCTTTTTATCAGCATCCAGTTCCTGGGCTTTGAGCGTAAGCATATCGTTCTCCTGAATGCCATCATCTACACTTTCCCGGTCTCCAAAACGCGTACGGGCACTTTCAATATCGGGCATGTACATATCTTCCGTAACATCAATCTTGTATTCCGTAAAGACTTTGCCATCATCCAGGCCCTGAATTTCAAAATCAGGTGCCTGGGCAATATCAAATTTGAAGTGATAATCTTCCGGCGCTTTCGGGTCAAAATCCACCTGCTCCTGATCACTAGAAGCCAAGGGCTGGCCCAGAATATGATCTTCTGAGTCTTTGATGAAGCTATAAATCTCTTCACCCAATTTCTTGTTGATAACGTCAGCCATTATCGCCCGGCCGTACATCTTGCGGATAACACTCATTGGTGTCTTGCCCTTCCTGAAACCTTTAATCTGGGCTTGCTTCCTGTATTTTGACAGCTCCTCGTTAAGAGCTGGCTCATAGTCACTCTTTTCAATAGTGATATTCAGCTTAGCATTTAAAGCATCAATCTCTTCTTTTATTACTTTTGACATATGCAAAAAACTTAAAATGTTATTTGGATTTTAGAAGACGGTTGAAGGGATCATTCGTTGTTTTGGGTAAGCTGCTTGCAACCAATTTCTACTAGTACCGTTAATATAAAAAAAGCGACCTTATGATCGCTTTGAAAGTGCGGGTGGAGGGACTCGAACCCCCACGCCTCGCGGCACTAGATCCTAAATCTAGCGTGTCTACCAATTTCACCACACCCGCTTTTGCCTGCATGGCTATAAGTCTTAACTTGATTTAAAAGCGATGCAAATATAGGGGGATTTTTAGAAAAAGCAAATAGCTTTTCCTAATATTTTTTCAATATTTATCACACCTACGGAACAAAACGGATAAAAAGACTTTTGCTCAAATTGTAATTGTGGATGCATCAAGAATAAGAGAAATTTGTTATATTGAAAAGGAGCGATGCAATAGACTTGATTCGCATAGTTAAAATTACGGGAATTATGGCAGAAACACTAGTAATACAACAAGAAGAGCTGGCAATGATCCAGGAAGCTTACGAGGATATGCTCCGGTCAGTAAAGGCAGACCTTGATAAAGATGATAGAATATTAATAAAGAAGAGCTACCAACTGGCAGTAGAAGCCCACAGTCAGCAAAGAAGAAAGTCGGGCGAGCCCTATATATTACACCCAATAGCTGTAGCCAAGATCTGTGCTGAGGAAATCGGATTGGGAGCAACTGCTATTGTCGCGGCACTGCTACATGACGTAGTAGAGGATACTAAAGTTACGCTGCAGGATATTCGTGAGCAATTTGGGGCCAAAATAGAAAAAATCGTTGATGGACTAACCAAACTCGACAATGCCTATGAAGACAGAAGCCCTCAGGCCAAAAACTTTAAAAAAGTACTGAGTACGCTGGCAGAAGATGTAAGAGTTGTATTGATAAAAATGGCAGATCGCCTGCACAATATGCGGACAATAGGTCATATGCCCAGCCAAAAGCAGGAAAAAATTGCGGCCGAAACGCGTTTTATCTACGCCCCTCTGGCACATCGGTTAGGCCTTTACAACCTCAAGACAGAGTACCTGGACCTGTGTATGAAGGTTACTGAACCCGATGACTACCGGGATATTGCCAGGAAACTTCAGGAAACTAAAAGTGATCGCAATAAATACATCAATGAATTTATTACCCCTCTAAAAGATCGACTAGACGAAATGGGCTGCCGGTACGAAATCTTTGGCCGACCTAAATCCATCCATTCGATTTACAAAAAGATCAAAAATAAGAAAGTAGAATTTCACGAGATATATGACCTCTTCGCTGTACGTATCATCCTGGATGTTCCGATAAAGGATGAAAAAATATTCTGCTGGCAAACATATTCCATTGTTACAGATGTACACAAGCCTCTGCCGGAACGCCTAAAAGACTGGATCACTGTACCCAAGTCTAATGGTTATGAATCTTTGCATACTACGGTGATTGGGCCCAAGGGGCGCTTTGTGGAGGTGCAGATCCGAACAGTCCGGATGGATGAAATTGCAGAGAGAGGGTTTGCCGCTCACTGGAAGTACAAGGGGGTCTCCAATCAGCCCGATGTTTACGAGCGTTGGCTGGATAATGTGCGCGAGATTTTGGACAATCCCAACCTGGATGCTGTGGAGTTTTTGGGAAATTTTAAGTCTGATAATTTATTCAATGACGAGGTATACGTCTACACGCCGATGGGTGATTTGATCATCTTGCCGAAAGGGTCTACAGCACTTGATTTTGCTTTCAGTATTCACACTGATGTAGGTTACCACTGTACAGCAATCAAGGTTAATAACAAGCTGGTTCCAATGGGGCAGGGGCTTAAAAATGGTGATCAGGTGCATGTAGTCACCAATAAAAATCAGAAACCCACAGAAGATTGGCTCAAGATGGTGACAACGGGCAAGGCCAAGAATAAGATCCGCTCCGTCATGAAAGAGGAAAAGCGCAAAAAAGGGGAGTTGGCCAAAGAAGCGCTGGAACGTAAGCTCTCTCACCTGAAAGTGGATCAGGAGAACAGCATAGAGGTTTTGTTGAAATATTATAGTTATCAGTCCAAAATAGATTTGTTTTATGATATTGCGATGGAACGACTGAATATACCCGACATATTCAAAACTTTTAAAGCAGAGGGGAATACTCTGGTGGAAGTGGGAAAAGAGGAAGAAGCCAGGCCCGTAGAGCCGCCGATACAGGAGCAAAAGGTGAAGCGGGAAAGGAAAAGCAATCCATCGATCAAACCACGCCTCTACATCGACGGGGAATTAGCGGATCGATTTGACTACACGCTGGCTACCTGTTGCAATCCGGTGCAGGGAGATAGGGTCTTTGCCTATTTGACGGCCAACGCTGGCCTGAAAATCCATCGTACAAATTGCCCCAATGCGACGCATATCATGGCCAATTATGGCTACCGCATTATGAAAGCCGAGTGGAGTGCCAATCCGGGAGCTATGTTCGTAGCCAATCTGATCATTACCGGTATTGACGATGGGCCGGGCGTCATTGAGCAGCTCAGCCATCAAATCTCTACTCAGCTGGGCCTGAATATCAGGCAATTGAATATATCCGGTGATGAAGGGTACTTTGAAGCCCGCATTAGTATTCTGGTCGCTAACACCGATCAGCTAACCCTAGCCATTCGCAGTTTGAAGTCTCTCAAAAATGTTGATTCCGTAACGCGGGTAGCTCTCGAATAAAGAGGCCGTAATTCGAGTAATCGAAAATACACCCAAGACATAGTGGTAAGATAGGAGCCAAGTCAGTGATTTGCCTGGCTATTGTCTTTTGTCGCTACATTTTGATCATTATCAACTTTTTAGGCCTATTTCTAACTTTATGTGGTCGTAATTGTTGATTTGTTATTAAAAAAGGTATTTTAGAGCGTATTTGGATTTTGCCTCTTGGCCTGCAAGTACACTTAGAATAGCGCTTCCCGCTTTCAGCGGGACAAGATATTTCAGCTTTTTTTCGCTCCATAGCCCTGCTATGAAACTCAAAAATAGCTTTATTCTCATCATCCCAAATGTATTTTCGGCATCAAAAGCAAATTCCAAACACGCTATTAGACTAAGTAAAAATTAAAGATAGATTTTGGTGTGAAAATCGGGAATCTTAAGTTCCATTGAACAAAATTGAAGAATGTTGTGAAAAATTTAGTCTAATCAAATCAATATAACCAACCATTCAATTCATTATGAGTAAGCATAGAAGTCTGGAGGATGTCATAAAAGAGGTTAAAAATATTTTTGCTTCCCATTTAGAACAAAGCGGATTGCGTAAAACGCCAGAGCGTTTTGCTATACTGGAAGAAATATATAAGCGTACGGATCACTTTGATGCAGAAGCCCTGTATATTCACATGAAAAATCAAAGTTATAGAGTGAGCCGGGCCACAGTGTACAATACATTGGAACTACTGGTGAGCTGTGATTTGGTAAAAAAACACCAGTTTGGTAAGAATCTGGCACAATACGAAAAGTCATATGGATACAAGCAACACGATCATCTAATTTGTGTTGATTGTGGAAAGGTATTAGAGTTTTGTGACCCGAGAATTCAGCAAATCAAAAATATGATGGGAGAAATATTAAATTTCAAAGTAACCCATCACTCCCTAAATCTCTATGGCCAATGTGATGGCGCTTGTGAGCGAACTCGCACAGTGGCCGAACTGGATAATAATTAACAACCCGGGTTTCTACCTGCTTTAAATGAAAAAGAAAGATTAGGCCAAATCAGTCTGTATGTTGAGTTTGGCTTTACTTTCATAGAAGTTGTTTGAGCATGTGGGTTTATAGTTGAAGGCAAAGGCTTGTGCAGCAAGGCGAAGCGTTTTTTTCTTTGCGTAGCCAAAGCTACGGAAAGAAAAAAAGCTGAAGTATTTGGTGCACAATGTTTTGTCTGCAAACATGAAACGACATTTTTAAACAACTTCATAATATAAACCTTGAGCAGTACAAGTAGTAACCTGAATTAACAAATAGACTTACTGATGAGTGATTACTACGAATTAAGTAGTGTAGAGAACATACAAATATTACACCTCAAAAATTTATTAAGTGAGTACGCTAACAAAGAGGTACTCCAGGTCGCAAAAGCTAAAGTTAAAGAAGGTCATAATCAGTTCTTGGTAGATTTGGCCAACGTAAGTTACATGAATAGTGTGGGAATCAACTTACTTATACAGATCAGTAAGCTAGCCGATGGGGCAGGCGGAAAAATGGTAGTGGTCAATCCATCACAGAATATCCTGCACCTGCTGAATATCACTAAATTAATGCCAATCCTGAATGTCTATGATTCCTTCGATGAAGGAATAGGAGAGTTGAAATAAAAGATATTTATTTGGGTTTCTTTGATTTAATATATTGCTCCGGAATAGGAAATTTCAAAAGCCTATAAATGCGAAGTACTTCTTCCGGCATGAGCAAACGATTATTGCTGATGCCCAACTTTTCCTTGTTAGATCTCAATCTTCTGTAAAGTGTTGTGTAACTGATGCCTAGTTCGTTAGCCAGTTCCTTTCGCGTCATAT
>CAZVOD010000028.1:0-46775 GCA_964628385.1 uncultured Saprospiraceae bacterium | reverse complement strand
GATAATTCTATCGTTTTTCAATTAACCAGCACGCAAGCGTGCTGAATAGTTACCATTTTGTTAATATACAATTTGGCGATATCTGGCAAGTTTTTTTGCTTTACATGTGCAAATAATTACTTTTGTAGCAGTTAGGTAGAAATTCATTAACAAAATTCTTCAATAAGTGGATAACGAGAGAAACCAAAGAAGATTCGAGAGTGTGTATTCTAACAAGGTTCGTGCTGGAAAAAGAAGGACTTACTTTTTCGATGTGCGTAGGACAAAAGGGGACGACTTTTACTTAACATTGACTGAGAGCACCAAAAAGTTCAATGGAGAGGGGTATGAGCGTCACAAGATTTTCTTGTACAAAGAAGATTTTAATCGTTTCATGGCAGGGCTTGAGGATGCAATTGATCACGTAAAGACGGAGTTGATGCCGGATTACGATTATGATGAATACACTCGCAGACACGAAGAGTATGAGAAATCAAAAATGGAAGAAGATTCAGAAGACGGAGATGATGTTACTTCCAACTTTGATTCACTGGAGGAAAAAGAAATCGAAACAGAAGAAGATATGACCTGGTAATTTATCCGGGCTTTTCTGTATAATTTATCTAAGATTGATGCTTTGGGTATTACAATCAGAGCATCAATCCCACTCCGCTAGTGTTTACTCGACAGTTTTGTCGACATTCGGTTTGCCCCATATTTTCTTGTCATCTACCAATTCTACTTTGATAGAAGACTCTATTACAATCTGACAGGATAATCGGGGATAAGAAAATCTTTTAGCTAGTTTATCATGCCAATGGCTGGCCCTGACGTCTTTTTGCAGCCACACACCGCAGGTAGCACAAATACCATTTCCTCCACAATTCAACTTAGAAGTTAACGCGACATGAGGGGATAAGTTATTCCTTAGTAACACATCTCTTAGGCGCTCTCCTTTGTAGGCCGTCAATTCGTGCGCCTTGCCCTGAGTAGTCACTACAATATTTACCTTATCGCCGTTTTTAATATCCGCCATAGTACCTCCTTAATACCCATTCGAGTGCCAGTAGCGTTAGCAATAAAAAGAAGACCCACTTCAGATTGATTAGCGATTGGGTGCGAGCGGTCTGATACATTACAGGCTTTATCGTTTCTGTATCTTTGATTTGCTGAGCTACCGTCCGTACATTTTCTTTGCTCACCAGCTTGCCACCGTACTTGTTGCTCAGCAGTCGAAGCATATTATGATCAGCGGTAGTCTCGAAAAGCTCCAGCTGAACCGGCTGAATACTGAATTGCCCGGAGGCTGTAAGCTGCTCACCATTATAGCTAACTGTAGAGCGGAATCTATAATTCCCTACCGGTAAAATGCCGGCATCCAGCAAATAAGCCTTTTCTGTTTTATCAAAAATATAATCGTATTCTTTCCCCTCGGCATCAGTTATGGCGATATCCACATCCGGGTCATTTACCAATTCATAACTGCTATTGTACAGTTCTGCATTAAACAGAACATTTTCATTTTCATTAAAAATATTTTTCTCAGGATTGACCCTAAATCTTCTTTTGTCTTCTTTAACGCTCACATACTGCACAGTTTTACCTAACAGCTCATTAATGATATCATGAGTTTCATTTTGTAGGAAATCAAACAAGCGCCACTTCCAGATTCCCTCACCTGTCAGAATACCTATTTTAGTACTCCGGTCATCACCAAAGAGCAGAAGAGGCCGGTTGGTCATATCTATTTTACCTATTCGCTGATAGAGTAGTACTTGTGCAGCTCCATTCGTTTGATAGTCACCAAATGGTGCAATGAGCGGAGCAAAATTGACAATGTTATTACTGATCTCTTCGCTAAGCGTGAAAAGCGTAAACCCCGGAGCTACCTTAGCATTCACCTCGTCAAAGTTACGGCCATCGCCTCTTATGGAGAGTAGAGACTGCGCACTGTTAAAATTGCTCAGGTCAGTCTGGGAGCCTACAATGAAAAAGTGAGGAATTTTTTCCTCAGATAAAGTATTTAGAATGGGTGCAATATTATAACGAGCACTCGGCAGCTGATGTAAAATAACAAAATCATACGCTTTCAATTGCCCCCTGAAGTCTTTTACCAAAGATACATCCAGTTGATAGTTTTTATTTTCAGTAACCGTTTGCTTTATTGCCGTCAGGTCGGGATGTGGTGCGTGGCCCAGTACCAGAATTTTCTGACGGGCATCCAAAACATCAATGAAAACATCCCTGGCATTATTAGCCGTCGTTGACTCCCCATCAATTTGGTTGAGGATGATCCGATAACGCTGAACCCCACTTTTATCTGCATTCAGTACAAACTCTTTGGTTTGGAAGAAATCATCAGAGCTGATATTGACTACTTTTTCCTCTAGTTTTTGCGTTCCCTGTCCACTAACTCTAAAAATACTCAGGCTGGTAGCTCTTCCTTTCAAATTAGTAGCCGCAATATCTACTTGCACCACAAATTGATCTCCCAAATAAGCAATACGATTCAAAAAAGTACGCTTCAACATCAAGTCCTTCTTTTCTGTAGTGTCCCCAAGAGCCATCGTAAAAATAGGAGCTGTAAAGTTCGTATTCAGATACAACGGATTGCTACCCTCATTATAAATACCATCTGTAGCCAGTACTATAGCGCCGAGGTTCTCGGTAGAGTAGAGGTCATTGATATTCTTGATAAGCTCTGAGGTGTTAGTTACTTTATCCGTAAAATTAAAATCGAAGCCTTCTCGTACTCGCTCGCCAAAAGCATAGCGCTGTACTTCATAATTTTCTTCTAATGCTTTGGCGGTTTCTTCCAACTCACGAGTGTAGGCTGTCAGTTCTTCCGCAGAAAAGTCAGCTTTGATAGATTCACTAGCATCCTGTGCAATGACCACCACGGGCTTTTGCGTTTGGGTTTGAAAAGATTTCAAAAAGGGGGACAGCAAAAGAATACTCAAAATAGTGGCCAACAGAAATCTCAAAGCCCCCAACCCCCAGTTGAGTAGGGAAGACATGGTCTTAAAAGTCTGATCGCGATAGTACAGACCAGCAGCAAAAGCAAGGCCTAGTAAGAGGCATAAAAGAATGTACCAGGACGGATATTGAAAACTTAACTGATCCATAGATCGCAATTATAACCTTTTTTAAATTCCCTAAAGTGCAAGCCGTTGTTAGCGTTTTGTTAAACTCCTTCGCTGTGTATACAATTTTTTTATTTTTCAATTGTATTGTAATAATAAATAGATATCGAAATACACAGTTCAACAAAATCATACTTTACGACGTACTAGAACTGTACAATTAAACTTATCTTAGTGTTTGAAAAAAAGAGGAATATGCCTATTAAAAGTTTCATTCTTACCGTATTGGGAATTTTTATTTTTTCCCTTCATCTTCAAGCTTCCTATATTTTAGTTCCAATGGATTATGAAACCCAGAAAAATCATCTCAAAGCTTATGGTATTACTTACTGGGTATTGGATAATGGTGTGGAAGCGTATTGGTTATTGAATTATAGAGGAGGTAGCTTTGCCTTCAGATATAATAAAGTTTTTGAAAAGGAGTGCCTGACGCGAGGAGTTAGCTACAAAGTGATTACTGACGGAGAATTTGCCAGAATACAGGAAGAGATTGCTGACCCGGAGGTGAATATGGAGGTTATGAAATTGGAAAAAGCACCCAAGATTGCTGTTTATACGCCTGATTTTAACGCTAAAGGGGATAAAATACAACCCTGGGATGACGCTGTTACCATGGTTTTAACCTACGCAGAAATCCCTTACGAAACGATCTATGACAGAGAAGTGCTCAGTGATAAACTTACCGAATACGACTGGCTACATTTACACCATGAAGATTTCACTGGGCAGTACGGCCGCTTTTATCGTTCTTACAGCAACAAACCCTGGTATCGGGAAAATGTGAGGAGAATGGAAGAAATGGCAACTGATTTGGGATATAGTAAAGTATCGCACCTAAAGCTTGGAGTAGTAAAGCGGATTAAAGAATATGTAGTAGGTGGTGGGTTTATGTTTGCTATGTGTTCGGCTACTGATACCTATGATATTGCGTTGGCGGCTGAAGGCGTGGATATTTGTGAGAAGATGTACGATGGCGATGGTATGGATCCTAATGCTCAAAGTAAATTGGATTATTCCAGTACCCTGGCTTTTAAAGATTTTCAACTGATGAGAAACCCGCTGGAGTATGAGCATTCTAGTATAGATAATAATAGAGGCCGTAATGTGGTGGTAGAGCAGGATTACTTTACCCTTTTTGATTTTTCTGCCAAGTGGGATCCGGTACCAACTATGCTCACGCAAAATCACACTCGTACCGTTAAAGGCTTTATGGGGCAAACTACTGCCTTTAGAAAGCGTCATGTAAAATCAAGCGTGTTGATAATGGGAGAAAATAAGCCCGCTAACGAAGCAAGATATATCCATGGTACTGCCGGAAAGGGCTTTTGGACTTTCTACGCCGGTCATGATCCTGAAGATTATCGTCACTTCGTTTATGACCCTGAGACAGACCTTAACCTGCACCCAAGTTCTCCGGGATATCGGTTAATTCTCAATAATATACTTTTCCCGGCAGCCAAAAAGAAGAAGAGAAAGACATAATGGGTTATGAAATAAATACCACCGGGGTATTATAAAATTTTTAAGAAAAAACGAGATTATGTCAAAACGATCGTCCACCAGCCTTAGATTAATCTTTATGCTAGGCCTTTTGATTGCCAGTTTTTTTGCTGGTATGGCCTGGAGAAGTTCTGATTCTGATACTGCTGATCAGGATACCCGAAAGGTAAAAACAGAGAAAATCAATGAAAAAGGAGAGGCGATAGCGACATCGAATGCATCCGAAGCATACGAAGAGTCGCTTAATCCTTCTGAGAGAGCTACTATTGCTCTTTTTGAAAAATCAGCGCCTTCGGTCTGTTTTATTACGACCTCTAATCTTAGGGAAGACTTGTTTCGGCTAAATGTCACGGAAGTTCCCAGCGGTAGTGGTTCTGGGTTTGTATGGAGCAATGAAGGGCATATTATAACTAACTTTCACGTTATTCAGAACGCTGACCGGGCTAAGGTGACCCTATCTGACGGCGATACTTACGATGCCGAATTAATTGGTTATGCCGCGGAGAAAGACCTGGCCGTACTTAAGATCAATGCGCCGAAAAAGATGTTGCGTCCCGTACCACTAGGGAACTCTCAAAATATCAGGGTAGGGCAATCTGTCTACGCCATTGGTAATCCCTTCGGCCTGGATCAAACTCTCACCACAGGAATCGTCAGTGCACTGGGAAGAGAAATAAAATCTGTAAGCGGCGTGCCTATCAGGGATGTTATTCAAACAGATGCAGCCATCAACCCCGGTAATTCAGGGGGCCCACTGCTAGATTCCTCGGGCCGCCTGATTGGTGTGAATACAGCCATCTACAGTCCATCTGGAGCTTCAGCTGGTATTGGGTTTTCTATTCCTGTAGATGTAGTCAGTTGGGTTGTTCCCGAACTTATAAAATATGGTAAAATACAGCGGCCAACGCTAGGAATCCGAACGGGTTCGGGGGTGGAAAAAAGATTAGGTATTGAAGGGGTTTTGGTCGTGGATGTAGTTCCAAATCGGGCAGCAGAAAGAGCCGGATTGAAACCTACTTATCGCAACAGAAACGGTAGAATTGTACTGGGAGATATTATTGTCAAAATTGACCAGTATGACATCAAAGGATATAACGATTTGATCCTAACACTCGAGAAATATAAGCCAGGAGATACTGTTACCCTTACTATTAATCGAGATGATCAGGATATAGAAATAGAATTGACGCTGGATACTGCTGAATAAATCTAGCCAGCAATAAATAGGCTCCATCAGCTGTACTTTTCAAGCCGCTGATGGAGTTTTTTGTGGATTAAGGTACATTCCACGTTTTTTTCCATTCTGTTCCACTCCAGGTAAAAGTGGCTCTCTGATGCCCGTCTGAATGTAAATGCAGGCAATCGATATCTTCTACCAACACTTCCAGTAACGTAAAATTTTTAAAAGCGAAATCGGTTTTAGATTTGTCCAGCGCATTTTCCCAAAATTCAGGAAGGCCATCTGAATACACTCCAAGGGCTGTTCCCGGAGCCTGTACTGTAGCATAGCTTTTGCGACCTGCATTAGATAAATTCTGCCATATTTTTTCCGCCTGTTCACTTGCCTGTATAAGATCAGCCCTTCCGCGAGCCCGGATTTGGAGCTTGTGGCTGGTATGCCAAAAACACAACGATACAGAAGAACCCGATTTGATATGATCCACCTTTGCCGAACGGATATCTGTAAAAAACTGTAGCTTGCGCTCTATCTTTGTGGATTTCCGCAAAACAATTGTCCTCAATTGACAATGTTCTCCATCGTAGGTGCCCATAACGGGCGTCCTCATAGGGTCATTCTTTTTTACTGTTGCTCTGAAAATCAGATCCCAGCACTTATCAAAGCAGTCTTCCAATGTACTAAATTGATCCATCTACTTTTTTTATCTGCTTAACTGACTTCTACCAACATTGTTCTGTGCCGGGTAGTATTAGTAGCTACATTTGCTATCCCACTCATTAGATTTGAGTGAATATTGATAAAAACTTTTAATTCTTTATTCAACTGAGTGACTTTGAAAAAATAGCTCGTCAAAACAACAAATCATAGAGAAAAGAAAGTTTTACTAACTGATTAGCCTAAAGATACGATAATTATTTTTTAAGATATGAATGTGAGTTTTAGGTGTATTGGGGGAAGGTTTGGGCCTTCCTTCCTTTCCTTAGAAAAGACTCATTTATACCTTACTGGTTAAAGGTGTATTATAATCCCACGGATCGATTGTAGAAATTGGTAAAGAAGCAGATGAACACAAAAACGTTTCTAAAAGGTCAATAACCTTTTAGATTGAGGGTGGAGAGATGTTATCAGAAGGGTGTTTTGTTCATTTCACAACAATAAATAACACTGTTCTGTAGTCTCTCTACCTTTTTTACAAAAGCAAGACAAAATTGACCAACATTACAATCAAAGTTGATGTTTTTTTGAAAAATTAAAACAAAGTAGCCGAAGCGTTCGCAATGTTATAATCTGTTAAAAACTATTAAAGTTAGAGGAAGAGTGAACGAAACTACGAAAGTACTTTGTTATTTACATAGAAGGTTTTCATGATATGAATATGGGTTTTAGGTGTTAATTGGAGGGGAGGTATTAAACTCCCCTCTTTTTTTTTATCGCTCCACGAGGACGAAATCACCTTTTATAATTTCAGTTCTGCCATCGATATATTCCAGTTCAGCATAGAAGACAAAAACTGCTGAACGAAGCTTTCTTCCCTGAAAAGTACCATCCCATCCCAGATTAGGATTATTAGGCTGAAAGTTATCACGCTGGAAAACCATCGTTCCCCACCTATCAAAAATTTGGAAAATTTTTACCTCTTGCACTGCATCATCCGCAAAAATATAGAAGATATCATTATTGCCATCTCCGTTGGGAGAAAAAGCAGTTGGAATGAAATAGCTTTGAGGAGTGTTGACTGTTATCACAATAGTGCCTTGCGCGGTACAACTTAAAGAATCGCTTACGAAAACCCGATAAGTAGTAGTTTCAACAGGTTTAAGAATCTGTACGGCCGAGCTTGGGTTGAGGCTGTCCGGTAGTGGCATCCAGGACAAAGACTCGTACGGTCGGTTTACAAGTGCCTCCACTCTGATGCTATCTCCCAGATCAATATTTAAATCTGGACCTAGTTCAACGAACAGCTCAGGTGTACCCGGAATAGCAGTACTGCGTTCAAGAGTACAGCCGCGAGCATCCATAACTTTTACAAGATGTGTATCCACCTCCAAGTTTTGGAAAATATTTTGCATCACAAAAATATCACTATTGACAGCGAATGCATACGGACCAACGCCACCAGCAACGGAATCAACTCTTATACTTCCGGTACCATCGCCCTGGCAATCTGGTGGTATAACCGTAAAGAAAATCTCGTCAATTGGAGCAGTGTTGGCATCCACACTTACTGTGTTGGTCGCCGTACAACCATTGACGCTGTTAGTGACGCTCACAGCATAGCTACCAGCCCCATCCACCTGTACTCTGACCAGACTATCATTGCCATCAACGAATTGCCCACCATCAATAACTTGCCAGTCATAGATCAAATTTCCGAAAGGCGTTGAAGAGCTGGCATCTAGTTCTATTAGCGAGTTTTCACAATCCAGTATTTCCGGCTCTGCAATAACTACATTGGGAGGCATAGTATCGGCTACTACCTGAACGGATAGCGAGTCTATACAACCATTATCGGCATTTGTAACCTGCAACTGGTAGGCTCCTGCTTGGTCCACCGTAATCTGAAGAGGATCAGCTGATGGTACGAAGCTATTCTGACTCATCCATTCATACGTAAATGCCGGACCAGTCTCGCTCCCGGCTGCACTTACAGTAACGGCTGCCCGCTCACAAGTGAGCGATTGTGGTTGGCTTATCCGAATATCTGGTAGGTCAAAGTTGCCACTCACAAGAATAGGAACAGAATCGCGACAGGCATTTTCAGGGTTAACAGCTACTGCAAAGTAACGTCCCGGACTTGTTACGTGAAATTCAGTAGCATCAAAAAAGTCATCTATAGTATTGCCATTCGGGCTCCTGTAAAATAATTCTACAGGACTGACGGTTGAGCTGACCGCAAAACTTACAGAGTCTGTCAAACAATTCAACTCTGTACCATTCAGCGTATCAACAACAAGATCGGGTAGCGTAAAATTATCTGTAATTTGTAAAGAGTCTGAACTGATACAACCATTAGACTGATCGGTTACTCGCAAAACATAAGTCCCTCCGCGAGTAACAGTAATACTGGATCGGTTAGCTGTACCACTAATTCTACCATCTATTGTAGTCCAACGAGCCTGGAAGTTCCCGCCTGTTGTCGTTACGGAAGAGCTCAAATTCAAGGAAGGCCTCGAACAATCTAAAACCTGCGTTTCATCCTGCTCAAGTACCAATACCGGCGGAATATCATCAAGCATAACCTCAATACTATCTTCAGTAATACAGCCATTCTCCGTATTAGTTACCCGATAAATATAGGTGCCGGGCTGCATAATATTCGGAGAATTGCCGGAAGGATCGGTCAAGGTCATTCCATTAGCATTTAACCATTGCTCTTCGAAGGAGTTACCCTCCGTTAGAATGCTTCCCCTGAGTTGTAATTCCGTTGAGGTACAGGTCAAACGCTGGTCCGGCCCGGGATCGATTATCGGAGCTTCTCTATTTTCACTCACAACAACCCTTTGAGAATTAATACATCCTGTCATCTGGTTGGTCAACTCATAAATAAACGTTCCGGCAATATTAGCTGGAATAGTATCGGTATTCCTGCTGAAAAGCGTGTCGCCATTGATCCCCAGCTGATACCAACGAGCCGAAAAATCAGCGGGATCAGGCAGGTTACCCCTCAGGACTACAACGGGGTTGTTACAGTTGATCTCAGCATCCGAAATGGGCGTGATCTCCGGTAATTGGCGGTTTTCTGTAACCCTAATCACATCACTGGCAGTGCAGCCGTTTACAGTATTGGTCACCGTAAGAATATATTCGCCGGCCCTGTTGACTGCCGGATTAGTGGCAGTGGAGCCAGACCTGATGTTTCCATCTGTGGTAGCCCATTGATAAGCAAACTCGGGTCCGCTTGAAGAATTTTCCCCGGCTAGCCGAACAAAGTTGTTCGTACAATTAAGTTGCAAATCAGTTCCGGCGTTAGCTACCGGCGGAATGGTGTCTATGCCTACAACAACAGTCTCAGTAGTAGTACATCCGTTCTGATTATTTTGCACCGTAACGGAATAAGTACCGGGCAAAGATACGGTGAGCGTTGCGTCTTCAGAAAGAAGCTTGGTCGGAGTGCTCTGTTCCGACCATTGAAATCTGGCATTTTCTTCTATGTCCGTAGTAACAGATAGGGAAAGAGAACTTTGCTGACAATTTAAGTCAATATCCGGACCAGCATCAATAACGGGAAGGGTAGTATCTTCAAATACTTCTACATTTATTGTCGTCGAAAGTGTTGTAGTGTCAGTTACGGTAAGGGTATAGATACCGGCTGCTCCTACATTAAGCTCGGGGTTTGTATTGGAGCCGATAATGGTCCCGTTAGTTGTATTCCATTGATAAGTGCAGCCATCACAAGGCTCACATAAGCTGGAAGCAATAGTTACCTGTTCTCTTATACAATTGAGCATATCGGGCGTCGCAACGTCTACACAGGGAGGACAAAGGTCACTGACGATTTCTACTGAATCCAGTCTGGTACATCCATTATTTAGGTTAGTTACTTCAAGCCTGTATATTCCTGGCATTGATGCCTCTATTGCAGTATCGCCCGGTATGATTTCTGCTATTGCCGGGCCAGACCAGTTAAAGTTGAAGTTACCGTCAAAACTGGTTCTGACACCTACGATAATGCTATCCGCATCACACTGTATTACACTGTCATCAAATTTAAGATCAGGAGCATTGAAGTTTCTGGCTATTTCCACAAAATCAGTGGCGGCACAGCCATTATTTTGGTTGATAAGTTCAAAAATATAAATACCGGCACTGTCTACTGTCGTAATAACGTCTCTGCTGATCGTATCACCCTCCAGCGTTGACCAGGAGCTAAGGGTCTCAACTCCAAATGCTGACGCGCTGGCATCGATTTGAACAGTTGGCTGATCACAGGTAAGGGTATCTGGTAAGCCAGCCTCTACTCTTGGGGCAATAGTATCTATCCCCACGAAGATACTTTGAGAATCGACAACACCAACTGCAAGGTTAGTCACGGTAACGGTATAGGTACCGGAGCAGGCTATTTCTATAATCGGTGCATTGGCATCTGTCAAAATACAGGTGGGATTATCTGTCGTCCAGGAGTACGCTTCCTGGTTGGTACCTGTTACAGAGGAACTGGCATCAAGTGTCACAATTTGTCTGTCGCAGGTTAGCAAATTAGGTGTTGCAATAGCAGCCTCTACAGTGCAATCCTGTACCACCTGAATGCTAGCCGAATCAACACATCCCCGAATAGTATCAACAACTATTAAAGTATAATTACCGGTATCACCTACATTGATGGATGGAACATCTACGGCGATAGTATCATTCTCGAATATCCAGGTTAAAATGCCATTTTGGGAGGCAGCGCCATCCAGTAAGGCTTCGCCATTGGAACAATCAATGAAAGCAGTGTCGGCCAGTGCTGCTATTGGCTGAGTGAAGTCTCGCACCACAAGGATACTGTCTGTAATCTGGCAATTATTATCTGTATTGAGTACTTGTAGCCTGTAAAAGCCTTCGCAGTTGACAATCACCTGAGGCAGATCTGCAGGAGAAACAATACAATCATCTGGTCCAGACCAGGTATAGATGAGTTCAGGCCCCTGAGCGGCCATATCGCTGCCAATTACGGCTGTTGGATGAGCACAGGAAAGAAGTGGGTCATCTCCTATATCTATTGCCGGCAGTTCCTGATCAAAGCTTATGGTTACCTGGGCAGAATCCACACATCCATTTCTTGTATTTTCTACTACTAATTGGAAAAGACCAGCGCTATCAGTACTGGATACAGCCATATCAACTGGCCCGGTAAAACGCCCTTCATCAGTGCTCCAGGCATAGGATAAGTCAGTACCTGTAGAGGTTCCGGGGCCGCCCAGTACTGCTGTAACATTCTGGCAATCGATCAATTGATCTGTCCCGGCATCTGCAATAGGTTGAAGGGTATCTACCTGAATAATAACTGTATCCATATTCACACAGCCGGTAGCCGTATTGGTCACAGTAAGGATATATTCTCCAGATTGGTCTATCAGCGGAAATCGAGTTGTTGCACCACTCAGAAATGCAGGTCCGCTCCATTGATAATTAATGCCAACACCAGTAGTCGTAGCACTATCCCCCAGAATAAGCGATCGGGAGAAGCAACTGATAGTGGTATCCAGTCCGGCATTAGCCACTGGTAAGGTCGTATTGTCAAGGACTTCTACACTATCAGTGGAAGAACAACCGTTTGATAAGTTGGTAATT
This sequence comes from uncultured Saprospiraceae bacterium, assembly GCA_964628385.1. Classification (GTDB taxonomy): domain Bacteria; phylum Bacteroidota; class Bacteroidia; order Chitinophagales; family Saprospiraceae; genus JANQPA01. The sequence goes on along the minus strand of CAZVOD010000028.1, from coordinate 34,700 downwards.
GTAAGGGTATAAAATCCGGCACACTCAACAATGGGGGCCGGTGAATCGGCTCCCGAAACAATGCAGGGCCCTGTCCAGGCATATTGAAATTCAGTGCCAATGGAAGAGCCTGTTGAATTTAGCGGAGCAGATGGATTCGTACAGGTCAGTGAAATGGCATTGCCAGCTTCTGTAACTGGTGGTACCGTATCGAGCGCAACCGCAATAGTAGTACTATCCAGACAGCCCGAAGCTATATCCTGAACAATAACCCGGTAAGTACCCACAGCATCGACAGTAGCTATATCCTGATTGAGTGGCCCGACAATATTACCATCTGAGGTAGACCATGAATAACTAACACCGGTTTGAGGAAAAGAACCTTTAGCATCAATAGTTACCGTATTTTCAGTACAATTCAGGTCGCTGGATTTAGTGAGTGATGGCATTACATCCACAAAATTTGAGCTCACTTCAACGCTGGCTGAGTCCCTGCATCCACTGATGATATTGGTAATGACCAACCTGTATGTGCCCGCAGTATCAACGGTAGGAGTTAAGGTATTTTGTCCACCGCTGATTCTGCCGCCATTCAGGGCACGCCAAAGGGGCTCAAAGTTAGCTCCTGCATCTGAGGCACTGCCATCTAGCTGAAGGTCTGGATTATTACAGTCTAATAACTGATTGACATCCGCAATATTGACAGTAGGCGGAACGGTATCAGCCGTGATTTCTACAAAGGCAGAATCCGCGCAAAAATTGCTTGTATCCCGAACTAACAACTGGTAGCGGCCTGGCTCGAAGAACGTAGGCATAAGTGTGTTTTCACCGTTTATCTTTCCGCCCGCTTCGGCACTCCAGGAAAAAACGATATCGAGCCCGGAAGCCGACCCCGTAGCGTCAACTACAGTAGAGTCATTGGTACAACTCAGATTGATCCACGGCTCAATCATAATAATTGGAATATCCTGATCTGCTACTACTTCTACCGAAGCAGAGTCCGCACAACCATTTACAGTGTTGCGGATCAATAGTTGATAAAGACCAGCGGCGTCTGCTGTTACCTGTAGGGTGTTTTGTCCTGCAATGATATTTCCATTTGTACTGCTCCATTCGTATACAAACTCAGGGCCATCGGAGCTGTTAAGTGAGCCAAGTAGCGCTTCCGTATTTTCACAATCGATCAATTGATCTGTGCCGATATCCACAAATGGCCTTAAGGTATCGCCGTTCACGATTACGCTATCTTCGCTGGAACAGAGCAAGCCATTGCTAATTTGGTTGACAGTAAGAAAATATTTGCCCGGCGTAGTAATCTCCTGAAAGGCTGTATTACCGATTGGCTGATTGGTGCTATCCATCCAGACAAAAGCCAGGTTGCCGGCCGGAGAAGATAATGTCCCGTCCAGAATAACAGAGCTGGTATTACAATCCAGCAGATCAGGGGGCGCTATCGCTGCAACGGGGTTAAGTACATCCAAGTCCAGTAGTACAACACTATCACAGCCTGTGGATGCAGCACCGGGGTATATGATTTCGTAAGTCCCGGCTACATTAAAAGTATCTCCATTTTCAATATAATTTTCCCCAAAACAAATTATCTCTTCTTTATTAAAATTTACTGGGTCATTAATAGTCAGGCTCAGTTCAACGATAGAATCGCATCCGCCGACGGAGACAAAGGTTTCCTGAACGGTTCCTTCTGTTCGGTAAAAGGGGCCGCCAGCTGAGATTTGTACTGAATCTCCCCGACATATGGTTTGCGCTAATGGCGTAAATAAAACGTCAGTAACATTGAGGTTGAGATTGACAATACTGTCACAGCCATTGGCATTGACACAGGGGATAGTATAAGCCCCCCCCACACTAAAATCATTACCACAAATACTCACGGTCTGGCCATCGCAAATCGTAGTATCAATAACGGTAACAGGGGAGGGAGGTAAAACCATAACATCCACGCAATTGGTAGAAATATCACCACAAAAAATCCGGTCTGTTGAAGCCAGGTTAGAACGCAGATCATTAATATTGACTGTTCCATCCGGAAAAGGAATATTGGAGGCATCGTTAAAGTCATAGGACAAACCACAAACCTGATAGGCGCCGGGTAAAAAAGAAGTCAAATCAGGTTCGCTGCTAACGTCTATTATGGCTCCGGTAGAATCGCTGATTAAATAAATAAAACCAAACAGTGATGAATCTGGTGCCGACACGGCGTAAACAGGCTCTGGTGTAAAGGCCAGTGAAGGGTCATTCTGACAGGCCGCAACAGTAGGATTGTTGAATGTACCGGCGTTAGCATCACAGCAAGGATTACCTTCATCATCTCGAAAGATAATCTGAACCTCCGAAAAATTAGAAGTGGGTAGGATATCATTAGGAAAAGCACCATCGTCAGTTTGAAAGATAAGCGTCCATTGGCCATTGACGGGGCCATTGCTGAAGGCTTCCAGGCAACCTGAATTTGGGTAATAGCTTCCCGTAAAATTATTGATCAGGCTAAAATCGTTGGTATTATCCCAGGCATCTCCGTAAAACATGTCGGGGGCGGGCGTACCGCCACAGGGGATAAAGGTGATATCGAACCCTTGTGTATTAAAATTTGGGAAAAAATTAGGTAATTGTGGACCTATTAGGGTTACTACGTCTCCTGCCGGAGAGCGCAGGGCCACACTCATGGTGATTACATTCAGGTGGGTGAAAGTCAGTTTTACCTCTGCTACTCCCTGACTTGGATCAGACAGGTCATTGTTTACAAATGAGGTAATATCAATGGGAATTTCCTGAATTTCACCGTTTCGTACTAGAATTGGGCTTTCCAGGCCACAATATTGTGCAAGCACAGTAAAAGGAAGACATACAACACTACACAGGATTAGAATTCGTCTCATTAAATTCTCTTCAGTTTATGGGATGATTTTGTAAATAGCCGGAAAGGAGATACTTGCTAACAAGTATAAGCCTTCCCCTGCAAAGCTCTTTTGATACAGATGAAGCATCATTTAACCAAACGGTAAAAAAGGCCTTCATCATACATGCTTAGCAACTTAAAAATAGTACAAACGCGGCAAACCATAGCATGGCCGATCATATATATAAGTAAATATTGTCAGGCAACTTCCAATTAATGGTTCTTTAACCTTGCTTTTTGTATTTTTTTAACCCTAATGTTTGGGAAAAAAGTGTTTCCTTAGCGTACAATTAAAGGACTAAATATTCATCTGATTAACCCAGGTTGTGATTTGTAAAGGTAAAATAAGAAAATAGGCCTCTTAAGCGCTATTTCGACTAACCAAAGCACAGCACAGCTTGAATTACTTAAATTAAAATGATACAGACCAATGAAAAAACTACTTTTTCTTTTTCTCTTCAGCAGTTTACTATTGGTTTCCAATAACGAACTTCAGGCACAAAGAGAGCGGCCAGAACCTCCTAAATTCTCTGATAACCTTTGGTATGGTGGTGGTATTATTTTGGGTTTTCAGCTGGGAACTTTTGAAAATGTCTTCAATTTCGGCTTATCTCCTATGATTGGGTATCGCTTGTTTGATGAATTTTCTTTGGGACTCAGAACTTCTGTACTTTATACCATTTATACCATAAAATTTCAGGGTGATAATGAAACCATTCGGCCGCTATCGTGGGAAGTCGGCGTATTTGCACGGTATAGATTCCCAAGATCGCCCATTTTTGCTCACGCTGAGCTTGGAGTAGAAAATCAGGCTTTTCCTATTTTTGTAAATAATGAATTGATAGCCACCAGAGTAGAAGTAGGAAATACTTACCTGGGAGCTGGCTATACCAGCGGTGATAGAGTGAAATACGAAATTCTTGCACTCTACAACCTCAATCAAAACCAGCCATTTAACCAAAATCCTATTGAATTCAGATTTGGATTTACGGTTGGGTTTTAAAAAAACAAATTGGTGATTTGAAAAGCATCAAATCACCAATTGTAAATTACTAAAAGTCAAGGTTTACACCTAATAAAAAGTTTGCTCCGGCTTGTGGATATACCCACTGATCTACCGTTCGATTACCATCAAAAAAGTAGCGATACGAATACGCATTGGCCTCAAATAATTGATTAAAAATATTTCTGGCCATCAAGGTTACTTCTATAGATTTCATCCATTGAGGGGCCAGGCGATACTTGATTCTCAAATTGGTAAAGGAATAAGCATCCAGTGCATTATCTTCATCGGAGGAATTATCCACAAATTGTTGGCCGACGTATTTGGTTTGCCAATTAGCAGATAGACGCTCGCCTTTTTTATTTTCAAAAACCGTATAGGTAAAGCCTCCTCCGGCAATAATATTAGGAGAAAAGGCCAGGTCTGTATCTTCTCTGACAACTTGCCGCTGCCCAACAAAATTAAAAGCTGCATCGTATTCATCAACGAATTCCGTGAAGCGTTCCACCCGGTTTTGGCTGAATGTAGCATTGCCCTTAATACTCAACTTTGACGATAAAACCGCTTTACCGGATAGTTCCAGGCCCAGTCGGTAACTCTCCGGTATATTTATACGAATGGCCTGACCTACCTCATTGAGCTGCCCATTTATGGCCAATTGGTCCTGGTAGTCCATAAAATATAGATTAGCCTCAAAGCCAAAGCTTCGGTTGGTATGTCGCCAACCGAACTCGTAGTCGTAAAGCTTTTCCGGATCAGGGCGGTTAGCCGGAGTGGAAGAAACATAGTCATTGCGGTTGGGCTCCCGTTGCGCTACTGCAAATGAGGCGTAAATAGAGTTTTTGTTATTGGGTTGAAAAACCAGCCCTGCTTTAGGATTAAAAAAGCCCAAATCAATGCTTTGCTCCACAGATTCCAGGTCATTATCAATACCCAAAAAAGCATAATCAATCCTGCGGTATTGTAAATCAACATAAGCATTTAGTTGAGTCGTTAGAGCATAATTGACTTTCCCATAGATATTGAAGTCCTGCTTCTCAGCGTCATTTTTGTAGTAGCGCTCCCCAATCTCACTATCGCCGGCAGTTCTGGCCCAGATAACTTCGCCAAAGTGATTGCCTTTATAAATATTGAAACCTCCACCCAGGGTAAACCTCAGTGGCTTATCCTGTGGGGCATAATCAAGGGCATAGGTCGTACCGTAAAAGTCATTGTCCAACCAAAGCCGCCGAATCAAGTCAGTAGACTCCTCCGGCGTACTGGTATTGATACCATAATCCGTCAAAAACTGATCGGCCTGGTATTGTTCGAAAAAACCTCTGCCCCGAGTGTAATGACCGTTTAGGTTCAACGCCCAGTTGTCATTCAACTGGCTGGTATACAACAGCTGGTAGTGCGTCTGGCGATAATTGTCCACTTCGTTATCGTAAGGTTCTCCTTCTTTTTGAGTACCCGCCGAATTGTAGGTCCGGTTAGTTGCCAGAGAATCAGCAGGGACGCCATACCAGGCCTGGTAGGTAATCTCGTGACCGGAAAAAAGATTGAATTGCAAATTGCTGGACTTTCCGCGATAAGTACCACTAAGGGCATAGGAGTTAAGGTCAGCAGATGCCCGGTCGATATATCCATCAGATTGTATGGTGGAAAGGCGTCCACTAAAGATAAATTTATCATTCAATAGGCCTGAGCCAAGTTGAATATTACCTTTTAAAGTATTAAAACTTCCTGCTGTACTTCCTAAAGTAACATAGGGTTCTTCTCTTTCATTGAGCGTACTCAGATTGATGGTGGCACCAAAAGCGCCCGCCCCGTTGGTAGAAGTTCCGGCACCGCGCTGAATTTGTATAGAACTTACAGAGCTTAAAAAGTCCGGTAAATCTACCCAAAAAACTCCTTGTGACTCTGCATCATTCAAAGGAATACCATTGATCGTCACATTTATACGTGTAGGGTCAGTACCTCGAATACGTATACCCGTGTATCCGATACCTGTACCTGCATCAGAAGTAACAACCGCCGAAGGCGTCCAGCGAAGTAAAAAGGGGACATCCTGGCCCAAGTTGGCCGCTTCTATCTCTTCTTTACTAAGGTCGGTGTAGGTGACCGGTGTCTTGGAGTTAGCACGAGTAGCACTAACAATGAGCTCCTGAAGGGCTTTGACTTCTTGTTTGAGGGTGATAAAGAACTGTAAGTCGCGGTCTTCATTTCCTACTTCAAACTCTTCATAATAAGTTCGGTAGCCAAGATAGGAAACCCGAAGCCGGTAAGAACCAGCTTGAAGGCCCTGAATGATAAAATTACCCTGCTCGTCGGTATTGTCACCAACATCTGATTGTTCTACAAAAATATTAGCTTCAGACATAGGCTGCCCATCGGTACCCACTACCTGGCCCCGAAGCGTCGCTTGCGAAAATGCTATTGTAGTGCTACAGAGCAATACAATTACATAAAACCATTTAAATAACATTGAAAAAAGCTTATAAATGATAAAATACATGCCTCCTTGGGGTAGAAGCATGTTCTTATCTCGCACCATTGAAGTGTTCATTTCCCTTCCCGGAATTACCCGGCCAGGTTCAATGGGTATAATCTCAGCCTTTTCCGATTGAAGGGAAAAGGCACCCCAAACGATTGCGGACAAATGTAGGCGCTTAAAGTTGAAATGTCAAGACAAAAGGTATTATCCGAATCTATCCTCAATGGCATTGATGGCCTTACTAAGTCTTTGTGTTGGAGTATTTCCGGTAATAATATCGAACTTCAGCTCATAGCTTTTCAAAGCTTGGAGATAAATATCAAAGAGCTTGTCCCGGTCTGCCGGGTTTTCGCGTAGCGGATCATATTCCCAGGGGATATCAGGCTTGCAGAGTAGAAAAAGCTCGTACTGATTATTTTTTAATTGTTGGTCAATCCACGGATCCATTTTTCCGTATTTTACACCAGACCAGACCTTCATAACCAGCATCGAGGTGTCACAAAAAAGAAATTGCTTGTCATTGAATTGGTAGCTTTGTTCTCTAGCCAGTTGTCCTTTGGCTATAACTAGCAAATCTCTGTATTCATAAGGTCTATTGAGCTGACCAAGATAGGTTCTGGAATATTCTGGAACCCACTGTGTATGATAGTGCTGAGCCAAAAGCTCGGCCAAAGTTGTTTTCCCCGTAGATTCCGGGCCTGTAATAACTATTTTTTGCATAAATAAATCTTTTGAGTAGCAGGCTAATCCCAACAGTTTTAAATTCACTCCAAGCCCGCAAGCGCAAGGTGTATGACTTAGAGCATAATCTGTAATCGCTCCCTAAATCATTTCTTAAACAATCAAGAGCCCGGGGTCGTTGTAAATTTCAAAAACAGCCAGATGCTACGATTTTTACGCATGGCTTACTAAAACAATAAAATATAAAATTGGAGGCTAGTAATAATGCCTCTACCTTTGTCAAAGAATTAAAAGACAGATTAATGCACGATATAGAACCATTTTATCAGTGGCGCGACAAGTATGTGGCCTCCGAAGACGAGCGTTCTCCTTTTTTTGGCCGGGTGTATGATGAGTTTCGGTTCACCAAAAAAGTATATAACTATTTCATCCATCCTCAATGGGATGAGTTTGGTTCAAGTACCTTATATACCAAAATTATTTATGCGGATTACGAAGAAGGAGATGCTATCTTGGAGATGATTGGCGAGTGGAATGATTGCTTGTCTAATGATGTGATGTTTTTGAAAAGAGAAGTGGCAGATCCTTTAATGGAGTACGGTATCCATAAATTTATCCTGATCTGTGAAAATGTCCTGAATTTCCATGGTTCTGACGATTGCTACTACGAAGAATGGTATGACGACGTTCGGGAGGAGGAAGGCTGGATTTGTATGATTAATACGCTTGATCACGTTTCTGAAGAAATGAAAAATACACAGCTACAATATCAGGTGAATTTTGGGGAGGAATTTAATGGCATCAACTGGCGGCCGGTCAAGCCGAAAATTTTTGTTAAAGCTATTGACGCGTTGGTCAATGGAGAATTAAAAAGACAGCTTCCCCTCGGGTAGAATAGACTTGTTTTGCAGAGGTCAGGGCATTACTATTTCAGACGCTGTGAAGCCAGTCTCAATTTTTCTGATGTATATTTGCATTCTCAAAGCGGAAAATTATGCATAAATCAGGTTTTGTAAATATTATCGGAAAACCAAATGTTGGTAAGTCCACCCTCATGAATGCCCTCGTTGGAGAGCGCATGTCTATTATCACCAATAAGCCACAAACTACCCGGCACCGAATTATTGGCATCGTCAGTGCAGAGGACTTTCAGATCGTCTTTTCCGATACTCCGGGATACATTGATGAACCTTCCTACAAGATGCAGGAAAAGATGAATCACTTCGTAGAAACTACTTTTGAGGATGCTGATCTGATGCTGTTTGTAACTGCTGTTGAAGAGAATTATAAAAAAGAAGATCCGATTGTTGAGAAATTACAAAACCTGCCTATTCCGGTTTATTTGGTTATCAACAAGGTGGATACCGTCAAGCCAGACCGGGTATTGCTATTGATCCAACAATGGAATGAGTGGGTCAATTTTAAAGAAACCATTCCTATTTCTGCGCTTAACAAAATGAATACGGACAAATTGCAGGAATTGATTTTGGATGTGCTACCAGAGGGTCCTGTTTATTATCCCAAAGATCAATTGACCGATCGCAGTGAGCGCTTTTTTATCAGTGAGATTATCAGAGAAAAGATTTTGGAACTTTACAAACAAGAGGTGCCCTATTCTTGCGAGGTCATTGTAGATTCTTTCAAAGAAGATCATACCAAACGAGGGGAGGAGCTGGTGAGGATTGCCGCTACTATTTTTGTGATGAGAAAAACGCAAAAAGCCATCATTATTGGTAAGGACGGTACGGCCATAAAAAGGCTGGGAGCTATATCCAGAGCGGCAATAGAGCAATTTTTGGAAAAAAAGGTCTATATGGAACTCACCGTCAAAGTACGAGATAACTGGCGAGATGATGATAACCTTCTCAAAGGATTTGGTTATGTCTAAATAAGCTTTCGGAATATGCCGGGATTACTGGTCGATCAAATCTTCCTGATCTGGTTCTCTTTCTTGTTCTTGTTTTTCCACTACATTATACAGGGCCATGATGAGAGCACCAAAGAGTACCGCTGTAATAATCAGGATGATATTCAATATACCAGAAGCGGAGAAAGAGATTCTTATCAAAATGGTAGAGATAACAAACCCGGTATTTCTAATAAGCTGACTGTATCTAACGGTGTACAACAAAGAGACGATCAGAATGAGTACATCCACTATGACGAGGATATTGAAAAACTCATCATAAAATACACTATTGACATCCGACAGCTCCTCGCGATTATCCATCGCGAACTGCTTAACTTCTACCAACCATGAAATAAAACTATAAGAGCCCAAAAAAATAACCACTGGTACCAGGATAACACTTAATACTTTTTTGAAATTGATAAAATATTTAATCTTGGTGGGCTGTTCAACTTGTGGTTTTTTCTTACACAAAGAATTAAACCAATAAATAAGAAGGAAAAGTACAAGTATACCTACCAAATCTCCGGTGAGCAGCATATTGTATTCATGTTCGAACCAGTTGTTTTCAAGGTGGACATTAGAGATGTCTTTGAAAATTCTACGAATAACAACTAGAGAAATAATTTCGTACTGCTTGCCTATACTCGTACTGAAAGAACGCGGCAAGTAATAAATGAGTAGGTAAACTTCATAAATCAGGATCAGGGAAAAAGGCGTATAAATGGCGGATACTGGAGATTGAAGCAAATCACCTGTCTGCCGAGAAAGAACCACAATACCAGAGCCATGTAAATAGATAGAAATCAAGTGGAAGCCAAAACCAAATAGCGCCAGGTACAAAATAACGCGCTCGAAGATATGATTAAAGCGCTCTCCAAAGAAGAAATTAAAAACCTGATCAATCCAATTCAATTTCTGTTCTTGTATAGCCATGCTGATTTTTATATGTGGTTTTAACATCTTCAAAAGGTTTATGTTCGTGAAATTAATCCTTGCAGGAGAAGTCTTTTGACTAGTACCGGAAATTCACTAAACTTACAGTCAGAAAATAAATCCTTACAATCATGAAATACCATCCGGTAGCTTATCCAATAAAAATAGAGTGGAACCAAATGGACGCTTTAGGGCATGTGAATAATGCTATTTACTTTAAATATTTTGAAGCTGCCCGAATTGATTATTTTATGAAAATCGGTCAGGAAGAGCTACAGGCTGGCAAAGGAGAAGGCCCGGTATTGGCACAAATCAGCTGTCAGTTTATGATGCCTGTCTCCTTTCCTGATGATATCACTGTGGGGTGCTGGATTGAAAGAATAGGAAATACCAGCGTTCAGATGAATTATGAAATCTACAGCAAAAAACTGGATGCAGTAGCAGCCCTGGGAGAATCAATTGTGGTGATGATCGATTACAGTACTGGAAAAAAAGTGCCTATTCCTGAATCAGTAAAGGCTAAGATATACGAAATTCAGCCAGAGCTGGCGGAAGGGAAATAAAGAAATACCCCCTTCCCCTTCTTTTTGAGTTTTTCTAGGCCTGCTCGTTCAATATCTGCTGTTCTAGTGGAGTAACCCCCATCTCGACCTCCCAGTTAGCGTGGCCGGTTTGTTCAAAATCGCTGAAATTAAGGCGAAGTATAGGATATGGATATCTCAGGGCTTCTTCCATAATTTCTCGACCCGGTAATGGCACTTGAGCGATGACCCTGTCCCGGCCTATTCTGTCTTTTACTATAGTGATCTGTCCATCTTTGATAAATTGCTCTTGCTTCCACTGGCCTTCATTTTCGAAATAGGGAAAAACAGCCAAAAGAAAAATATTACCGTGCCCGTCTCTGGTGACGGAAATATCCCGGTCATTAAGGGCTTCCATCAAATGACCCTGAGATAGATCGTCTATCTGAAAACCGTCACTCTCCACCTTTATCTTAAGCTCTATGGGTAAGCCCGAAGCGGGTGCCAGGATGGCATCGGTCATTTTTGAAGCATATCCTCCAAACAATACAGCGAGCAAGGACAAGAAATTATCAACTAAATCGTCTTTCATACCGCGGCCGGTGCTATTGAGCATTTTCTTGATATTGCGAACGATCTCGCCACTCACTCGCTTTTCCAGCACCTGATTCAGGACATTTCTCAGGTTGATGTCAATGGTGATATCATCAAACTGGGCCTCAGGCAGCACCGCCATTTCTGGCGCACCAAGTCCCAGTATATGTAGAATATTCCTGGTAACCGAACGGCCTACCTCAAAATCAAAAATACGTCGATTAAAATCAAAGAAGCCTATAAAAGCCTCCATGGGCTGGCCTGCTAATTTTATCTTTTCTACTCCATTTTCTGTAAAGCGAACGGGGCCAATAGGAATCAGTTTGGTTCTTTCATCCTTACCAATCAAATCCATGGTGATGTCCAATAAAATGAAATACAAACATTTTAACCAATAACGACTGTATTGTGTGTTTTCCCGGGATAGTGGGATAGGTTCATTCACATCAAAAAACTCTCTGAAGCCAGCCAGCTGCATCATTTTATCTTGCCTGGCGGCGCTTATAATTTCAGGTAGGAAAAAAGATTCATTCTCCGGATCAGTAAGCAGCTTACGAACTTCTGTGTAGAAATTGATGATTTTGGGAATGGTCGTTCGGCCCTGTAGCTTGTTAACCTCATCCGAAATGAGCTTTCTGACTTCTTTCAATTGAGTATTGATGAGGTGTAATTTATCATCTGAAATAGAATTAACATCACTAACAAAACCAAAATCGATCGTCTGGCTAAAGAATTCTCTCAATTGCTTCCGCTTTTCAAACTTATCCAGGATAGACATTGACTTATCTAGTTCAGAAATAGAGCCTTCACTTCTCAGAATTCCAATCATTGGCCCCAGAAAGGCAGTGATTTTACTCAATCCCGGCACTTTGAGAATATTGTTGGTCTCTTCAGAAAGCAAATGTTGCCTGTAAAAACTTTTCACCTTGGCATCGCTCTTGTCGCTTAGAAAAGGATCCACAAAAACAACGTAGCGTTCAGCCTGATCATCCACATTCATAGCATCGATGAAAGAACTCAGGCGGAAGGCCTCGCTAATAGGCTCGTTGTTTAAAGTGCCACCATCAATATAACTGTGCGTGTAAGATTTGAATCTTTTCCCATTAACGACTATCCCATTTTCTCCATATTCATAATCATATCTGGTTAAAGGAACTTGCTCAAAAGCGAAGGGAAAGGCCCCGCAAGCCAGCGCTGTAGCCACTACAGTAGCCCAAAACTGCCGCTTGGAAAGGTCAAAGAGCTCCCGCCCACTTTCAGGAGCCAGGCCCCCGTCTACCTGAGCCCTCACCCATCTGGGCGGATGAATATTAGCTCTGGGGTCCAAAGATCGTTCCTTTGCAGCTACCGGAAAGATGACATCAAAAACCCTGACATCCTTATGTGTTTTTGAGGAAGTACCATCCTGAGCAATGGTCTGAAAAATTTCCGTATATTTTTTATTGAGCGCTTCATCATCACAAAAGTTGTTGAATATCTTGGAAGAGCCAAAGATGATGGGATCTATTCTAGTGAGTGTATTGGCAAAAAGCACCCGGCCTGCCAAAGGAGAGTCCTGATGGTTAAGAGTTAGGTTATCGTGGTCGGGGATGATCACTTCCCGGGCGAGATCCAACAGCCGTTCCCGGTCCAGTAGGCTACCTTTATTGGCCAGGTCTCTATTTTGACCAGTCCCGTAAATACCGGCCAAAGATTTGATCTCCGCTTCGTAACACCATATCAACTTTTGAAATTCCTGAGCCACTTGTGCACAGAGCATTTGTCGTTGTTGATGATTTGAAAGGTGGGTAAATTGATCACCGTATTGTTGGGTAAGTTTTTCCATGAGCGCCCGTTCAATATCAGGGACCTCCCTAAATTCTTCCATCTTTCTAAGTAGCGGTAACTTATCTTCAAAGCTGGCCATTATTCGCAGCATAGCCGCCAGCGAAATAGCTCCTGCACTGGCACCACTAAAAACATCTATTTCTACTTCTTTATCCGGGTTAAAAACAATGAATTCTTTAATGCATTCCGTTAGGGCCGACCCTGAGAAGGTTCCCAGAGAAACACCACCGCCCATGGCAAAGGCAAGTTTTAATTTTTTTTTCAAAGGTTAAAGGTTTATAAGAAGCTATTAAAAGTTAGTTTTCTGAATAATATGAGGCTGTTTTTCTGCCAGATGAGGCGCCAAAACCGGAGTTTAGCAGCGCTAAATGAGGATTTTGGTAACGAAATATGGCTGGAAAACAGCCTCATATTAACGGAAGTATTAAATTTTAACAGCTTCTAAGGGTTCTAAAATATTCAAATTTCAAAATAAGGGAAATTACTGAGATCAAATGGATTCGGGTAATAGAATCATGCCCATGTAAGTCTTTTTTCACTTCTTTTTTAAAGTAACAGTCAGTGAGCAGTATGAATCAAAAGATTTTACGTCAAAGCTGATTTTTTGCTTCAAAATCGAAAAAGATTTTTTTTCTAAAAATAACCTGACCTTTTATTATTTTTTTACGTCTAAAAGCTTAAGAGAGATATATAGTGCCAAAAAACTGATGAAACTTGAGTTTATGAAGAGTTATTCTACTAGGAGGATGAAAAGCCTGCCATTATTTTTAGGGTTTTTGTTGTATATTTTAAAAATTCATTAAATTACAGTGCCGATTAAAACAAAGTAGCTCCAAGAAAAGAAGCATTCAGTAATCCCAAACTAGAAGGGGGGTAAAGTATGGATAAAAGGAAGTTATATTTAATAATTTTCTATTCAAATTGGCTTTTTCTTTCAAATAAAAGAAATATTTCATATTTTACGTCAGAATTACAGTTTCCCCCCTGTGATTAATCCTCAAATAGGCACTCTCATCGATTCATCGTGTTCAGGATGGTTACCAACACTATGAATATCTACTCGTGAGATTTTCTTAGGCCTATGTCGCGTGGCATAGAACACGTTCTTTATTTTCCGTATACAAGTTCTCAGATTTATAAACTAACTAATGACTTATGATCCCAAGATTTAGGTTTACTCTTATCTTGTTGTGCTTGTTAGGTATGATATCTAACTATGCACAAACTGGACTTGCCCTTCAGGAAACCAATGCTTGTGATGAAATCAATGCAGATTTTATCAGCAGATGGGAAATTCCTGGAGCCAGCATTGCAATTGCAAAAGGTGGCAAGCTATTTTATACAAGAGGTTTTGGTCAGGTTGATCAAAACACCGCTGAGTTAACTCAGCCGTATCACCGCTTTAGATTGGCAGGGCTTTCTAAGACAGTTACCGCTGTTGCCATTCTAAAACTGGTAGAAGAGGGTCAGCTTCAGCTTTCCGATAAAGTATTTGGAGACGACGGTATATTGGCTTCTGGCGTATATTCTGACCTGACCATTACGGATGACCGTATTTTTGACATTACAGTACAGCAGTTGCTGGAGCACAGTGCCGGCTGGAGTATCGATCCGGTGGCCAATCCAATAGAAGCGGCTGCTGAGTTGGGAGGAAATAACCCGGCAAGTACTGAGATATTGATCGGTTATGCCCTTGAACGAGGATTGTCTTTTGATCCCGGCACTAACTTCAAGTACGCTGATATAGGGTATGTAATACTTGGAGAGATTATTGCCGAAATTTCTGGTAGTTCTTATGAGACTTACGTGCAAAAAGAGCTTTTTGCACCTGCTGATATTTGTGATATCACTACAGCCCGATCCTTACTGGCCGATCGCCAGGAAAGAGAAACGCAGTACAATACGACAGCTACTGGGCCATCGGCTTTTGATCCTAGCTCAACAGTTGCTGCTGCTTACGGGCAGTATCACCTTGAGGCAACTACAGCCGCTAATGGTTGGGTAGCTTCCAGCGAAGATTTTCTTAAATTTTTATTGACCATAGACGGGCTACCATCAGTGGCTGATGTATTGAGTGCCCAGAGCATCAATACCCTAACAACGCCATCGGCTAATAATAGCAATTATGCTAAGGGCGTACAGGTAGACACGGACGATAACTGGTGGCATTCGGGCCTTATACCTGGTTCTGGTGCAACATGGGGAAAAACAGATGATGGTTATCTTTGGGTAGCTGCATTTAATAAGGATACCTTATTAACGGAAGAAGTAAGCAGTACATTTGCAACTGATTTTAATGAGTTGTTGATTAGCTGTATCAATTTGCTGGATAATAATTTCAGCCCCGTTGTTGATTTTCGCAACCGCCCCGATAATCCGGCTACCGAGCTTGAAGCTTTGGTAACCAGAGAAACGGATATGCTTTTGACTTGGTCACCAGGAAATGGAGACCAGCGTTTGATCGTATATAAAGAAGGAGCACCGGTTGATCGGTTCCCGCTAGATGGCCAGACTTACACGGCTGGTGATTCATTGGGAAATGGCAATGTAGTAGCTCTGGTAACTAATGGATTTATTGCCAACTTACAGGGTTTGAATCCAGATACAGATTATTATTTCCGCTTGATTGAATTTGCTACCGAAACCGTAGATGGAGAAGAAGAAGAGTTGTATCAGGTAGGTTGCAGTGTCTCTATGTTAGTACGCACGTTGCCACTTAGTGGCAATGATTGTAAGTGTACGTCTAACAGAGCAGAAAATATTTGTGAAGATTTTGAATCTTTCAATGCGGCTTCCAGCATTAGTTTACAATCTAATTGCTGGACAACTTTTATCGGTCAGGAAGGTGGCTTCGCCGATGCCAATATTTCTACAGCGCAAGCCTTTGATGGCAACAGTTCGTTGTTGATTAACGGAACAGGCGCTCAGGATGTACTATTTACATTTGCTGACAGAATGGAGGGCATCGTGGAAGTAAGATTCCGCATGTATATTCCTAGTGACAGAAAGGGTTTTTACAATATACAGAATAGCCAAGCAGACAATGATGTTAATCTTTCGGTAGAATTTGGAAATGTGGGTCCGGGTCAGGGAAGTGTTCCACAAGCTAAAGAGACTTTTAGCTATCCTGAAGATGAATGGTTTTTGGTAAGCCAGGTAATTGACCTGAATGGTAATACGCTTGATTTGACCATTAATGATCAGGCATTACTTAACGACTTTCCTTACGACGGTAACCTGGGAGCTCTTAATTTCTATTCTCAGGCTACTCAAAGTGAATTTTACGTTGATCAACTGAATGTACAGACTATTGAATCGGCTAATACAGAAACTGGCAGCTCTAACCTTGTTTGTGATGATCAGGGTAACCTGACGGTTAACGGAACAGTAGTGTTGGTATCTGATCTGGTAATAAAAAACAACGGGGAAGCAACCGCTGCTGGTAGTTCAGTAGGATTCTTCCTTTCTGAAAATACCAGTTTTACCACTACAGACTTCTACATTGGTGAGAATTTTGTAAAAGGTCTGGAGCCAGAAGAAAGTGTAAAGATCACTTTTGGTACGGACTTCAGCCAGTTGGATATTCCGGCTGGTGAATACTTTGTAGGTTATATTCTGGATTATAAAAATATTGTAGAAGAACTGGACGAAGAGGACAATAATGACTGCTTCTTCCTTGATCCCAAGGTTACTATTGCAGCGCCACCAAAGCCGGATTTGGCTATCGATACAGTGGGTACGCTGGTGGTAGAAAACGGCGAGGTATCTATTGAAGGCCTCAAAATCGTTAATCAGGATGATGCTGATGCCGGAGCTTCAAAGCTGGCATTTTTCCTTTCTCAAAATGACAATGTCACTCCATTTGATTTTGAGCTAGCTTCACAAGATCTACCAGCAATTCCGGCTGGTGATACAGTCGAAATTTCTTTGACAGCGGGGCTAGAATCAGTTAATCTGGTAGATGGCGATTATACGCTTGGCGTAATTGTAGATGTTGAGGAAATTATAGACGAATCTGACGAAGATAACAACACGGGCGTTTATTTGTCACCACTAGTAACGCTACCGGTAGGAGACCCGAACCTGACTTGTTCGGATGCCGGGACTTTAACCTTTGAGGACGAAATGGTTGATGTGGAAGACCTTCAGATCACCAACGATGGTGTTAAAGATGCTGGTGCCTTTACGATAGGCGTTTATCTTTCTGAAAGCCAGAATTTTACCACTTACGATTATAAGATTGGGGAGATTGCAGTAGATACCCTTCCACAGAATGCTATTCTGACTTTGGACTTTGCTGCTGATATTTCTAATCTGGGTATTCCTGAGGGGACGTATTATCTGGGCTTCAAAATTGACGATGATGATGAAATAACGGAAGAGAATGAAACGGATAACAACAATTGTTTCTTCAATACGCCGGCTGTAAAAATCCCTGCTAAGGGTGATCCTAACCTGGTATGTAATAATACTGGATGGGCAGGTATTACAGGTTCATTATTGGAACTTACGATGATTGAAATCCTCAACACTGGTAATGGCCCTGCTGCGCCCAGTCATTTAGGATTTTACTTGTCTACTAACAGGACTATCTCCAGGCTGGACTACTTCATTGGTTATGCGCCGGTTCCTGCGCTTGCCAGAGATAGCTCTACGATGGTTGCTTTCTCGGTAGATTTGGATACGGTTGATATTCCTGCCGGACAATACCTTGTAGGATACATTATTGACGAAAAGGAGGAAGTAAAAGAGATTTTAGAAATTGACAACTCCAACTGTTTCTTTACCAAGCCTGACATTATCATTGATGCAGCTAAGGCCAATTTGGTATGTAAAGATTTGGGCGCTTTCTCTTTTGTAGGAGATGTGATTACGGTTGACAATTTCGTATTTACCAACGATGGAGAGGGAGCAGCTGAAGGCTCAAGAGTAGGCTTTTATGTTTCTACAGACGATGAGGTCAACAGCGATGATATTTTTGTAGGGGAGCTCTTTGTTAACTCATTGGCACCCGGTGCTGTAGCTAGCGTTGATTTCTCTAAAGATATATCTGATTTGAACTTACCTCCCGGTAATTATTTCTTTGGATATGTTTTGGATAACCAAAACGATGTAAAAGAAACCAACGAGGCCGATAATACCTGTGCTTTCCAGACTCAAAAGCTGGAAATCCCGGTTGATGGTGAGCCTAACCTGGCTTGTGAAGATAAGGGAACACTCATTATCGAAGATGAGATTCTGCAGATCAAGGGCGCTAAAGTGGTTAATACCGGAAATGTGAAGGCCGGTAGCAGTGTTACGGGTATTTATTTTTCTACCAATGATATGATCACTACTTATGATCATTTGGTGGAAGAAGTAGCTGTACCTGAACTGAATCCTGGAGAAGTATTCACTTTTGATGTGACTATTGACCTGAATTCTGTTGATAAGAATAAGGTAGGAGACTTTTTCGTAGGCTTCTATTTTGACTATAAGAACGAAGTAGATGAATCCAATGAGTCAGACAACAACGATTGCGTATTTGAAGCGCCAAAGGTAAGCTTACCACTTGAAAAAGAGCCCAATCTTGTTTGTACTGATCCTGGATACCTGGATATTAAAGGCCTTCAGGTAACTATTGCTTCTTTAGAGGTAACTAATACCGGAAATGAGGCTAGCGTTCCTACTTCCATTGGTTTTTATGCCTCTACAGATGAGAACTTCACCACTGCTGATTCATTGATCGGCACACTTGATATTGGTGCTGTTCAGCCAGGTCAGACACTGGAATTAGGTTTCCAGACTGATATTGATCCTAACCGTTTCCCGGATGGGACTTACATGATAGGCTTTATAATTGACTACGAAGACAAGGTCAAAGAGCAGTTTGAACTGGATAACAAATGTGGGTTCAAGCATCCTACGCTAACTTTCCCGGTTCCGGGTAAGGCGGATTTGGTATGTAAGGACAATGGTACATTGACTATTTCTGGTCATACTATTGATATTAAGGACTTAAGAGTATTCAATACCGGAGACGGAACAGCTGCTGCAAGTTATGTAGGTATTTATCTATCAAAGGATAAGAACTTTACAAAGAGCGATATTTTAGTAGCTAAGGTCTACGTTCAGCAATTGCACCCTGGATATGGAATTAAAGTTAATTTCCATGGTTCCTTCGGTGATCTGGCAGAATGTGGAGATTACTACGTAGGCGTAATTTTGGATGTAGATGATGATGTGCATGAGGTGTATGAAAACAACAATGTTTGTCATTACGATTATCCTCAGGTACACAAGGCTTGTCCTAAGAAGGCAGATTTGACTTGTAAGGATGTAGGAAAATTAACGATTGATGAGTGGGATGTCAATATTCAGGGGCTACAAGTTCAGAATATTGGAGAAACTGCTTCTACTGCTGGTTTTGTTTGTGTATATCTTTCAACAAATCAAACCATCACTGGTGCTGACCAATTACTGGCCAAGCTATCACTGCCGGCACTTAATCCTGGTCAGGTAGCAAACTTAAGCACAAGCTTCGACCTGGAAGCGCTGGGCGTTAATGTTGGTAATTACTACATAGGATTTATTATTGATTGTGACAATACGATCCACGAGGAGTCGGATGGTAACAATACTTGCTTCTACAATCAGGTATTGGAACTTAAGGAAGACAAAAAGCCGGACCTTCAGTGTTACAGCTTGGGTACTTTGACCATTGATGACTGGGATATCTTCATCAGAAAGCTTCAGGTAGCTAACCTTGGCAAGGCTGCATCTGAAGATGGGTATGTTTGTATTTACCTTTCTACTGATGCCAATATTACAACCTCGGATGTATTAGTTAAGAAGATTTATCTTCCTGCTTTAAATCCGAATTATTACGCGGAGCTCAGTGCCAATATTGAGTTGATGGACTTGAATGTGCCATATGGAAGCTATCACGTCGGTGTGATTATCGACTGCGATAACACCATTCACGAGTCCAATGAATCTAATAATACCTGCAAATACGATCAAACACTTGAATTAGAAGACCCATCCAAGCCGGACCTGACTTGTAAGAGTTTGGGGACGATGACTTGCGACGATTGGGATGTCTATATTGCGGGAGCTCAGGTTCAGAATATTGGTGATGCCCCTTCAGATGATACCGAAGTTTGTGTATATCTGTCAAAAGACCAAAACTTTGGTTCTACTTCAGATATTTTGGTGGGTACTATTCCGTTATCGGCTATTTCAGCCGGAGGAGTGGCAACATTGCCCAATACTAATTTTGAATTAATGGATTTAAATATTCCTTACGGTAGTTACTTCATTGGATTGGTAATTGATTGTGAGGATAAGATTCATGAATCTAATGAATACAACAATACCTGTGGTTATACCAAGAAGCTGGAGTTGGAAGATCCAAGCAAGCCGGATTTGGCCTGTAAAGATATAGGAACGGTATTTTGTGATGATTGGGATATTTTCCTTAGAGATGCTAAAATCCGGAATATTGGTGATGCCCCTTCAGATGATACAGAAGTTTGTGTATATCTGTCAACGGATCAGAATTTTGGGTCCAGCTCAGATTACTTAATCAGAACGATTTACTTACCAGCCTTAAATCCTGGGGAGGTGGCTACGCTTGCCAATGCTACGATTGACTTGATGAAGCTTAATGTACCTCCAGGGCAATACTATGTAGGCTATGTAATTGACTGTAATGATAAGGTGCATGAGTCAGATGAATACAATAACGTATGCAGCCTCAATAAGCTGATAGAGCTGAAAGATCCTGCCAAGCCAGACTTGCAGTGCTATGATAGAGGAACGGTTACTTGTGATGACTGGGATTTGTTTATCAGAGACCTCAAAGTAGCCAACCTTGGTGACAAGGCTTCCGGTGCTGCTAAGGTATGCATCTATCTTTCTCAGGATCAGAAGCTATCCAATAGCGATATACTTGTTAAAAAACTCAATTTACTGGCACTGAATCCTAATTATTACCAGGAGTTATCTGCCAATATTGAGCTAATGAATCTCAATGTGCCTTATGGCAATTATTACGTGATTGTATCAATTGACTGTGAGGATGATGTTCATGAGTCAGCAGAAAATAACAATAGCTGTACTTATGATAAGGTGCTTGAGTTAAAAGATCCACGTAAGCCAGACCTGACTTGTAAGGATTTGGGTAAAATGATTTACGATGATTGGGATATTTATTTATCAGATATCAAGGTTCAAAACGTAGGTGATAAGGCTTCTGATGCAACTGAGGTATGCGTATACTTATCAACGGATAAAAACTTTGGTTCTGCTTCTGACTACCTGATCAGAACGATCTATTTACCAGGATTGAGCGCCGGAGCTACGGCAGAGCTATCGAATGCTACTATTGATTTGATGGATTTGAATGTTCCTTACGGCAATTATTACGTCGGTTTGGTAATTGATTGTAATGATAAGGTACACGAATCAGATGAATACAATAATATTTGTCACTATGATAATATCCTTGAGCTAAAGGATCCCCGCAAGCCGGATTTAACTTGTAAGAGTACCGGAACGATCAGGATTGACGATTGGGATATCTTCTTGTCAGGTATTCAGATTAGAAATATTGGTGATAAGGCTTCTGGTACTACCGAAGTATGTATTTACTTGTCAAAGGATGAAAACTTTGGTTCTTCATCGGATTTCCTTGTTGAAACCGTTTACCTTCCTGGCATTGCGGCTGGTTCTTCTACTACCTTGCCAAATATCAATATCGAGCTCATGGATTTGGGCGTTCCGTATGGCGAGTATTTTGTAGGGCTGGTAATCGATTGTAACGATAAGGTACACGAATCGAACGAAAGTAATAATATCTGCTCTTACACGAAGAAGCTGGAGTTGGAGGATCCACGCAAGCCGGATTTGACCTGTATGGATTTAGGGACTTTAACCATTGATGATTGGGACATCTTCATCAGAAATCTGAAGATAACCAACATGGGAGATAAGTCTTCTGAGCAGACGTTTGTTTGTGTGTATCTATCTAATGATAAGAACTTCACAAATTCAGATTTTCAGGTGAGTAAGATTGCTTTACCAGGGCTTCAGCCTGATGAGTCAGCATTCTTGAGTGCCAATATCGAATTGATGGATTTGAATGTACCATACGGTGATTACTATGTGGGCATCATCATTGACTGTGATGGATACATCCATGAATCAGGTGAAGGCAATAACATTTGCCATTACGATGATATCTTACATTTGCCAGATCCACGCAAGCCGGATTTGGAGTGTAAAGATCTTGGATATTACACGATTGATAAAGACTGGAAGCTAGAGATTAAGAACCTGAAAGTTGGTAACCACGGTGATGCAGCTTCTGGTAAAACTAAGGTAAGCGTTTACCTATCAGAAAATACTACTATTACTACCAATGATATTTTCCTTGGGGATATTGATTTACAGGCATTAAATGCCGGAGATTTCGCCTGGTTGAATTTCACATCACACCTAAAAGGCAAAAATATTCCTTATGGTCATTATTACGTTGGTATTATCATTGATAGACACAACGCGGTAGAAGAACACGATGAGAATAACAACACCTGTTACTACGGTGATAAGCTTGACTTGCCGGAGCCAGGAAAGCCAGATTTGACTTGTAAGGACTTGGGTGAATTGATTTGTGAAGAAGATGGGGATATCAAGATCAACAACCTCAAAGTGGTAAACCTTGGAGAAACCAAGTCAAATGCTGCCAGAGTCGGAGTGTATATTTCTGCTAATAATACGATCACGAAAAACGATATATTCCTGGGTTCTATTAACCTGGAAATGCTAGAACCAAACCAGACAGCATGGTTGAGCTTTACTGGCAATATCAATAGCCTGAATCTGGATTACGGTTCTTATTTCGTAGGTATCATCATTGATGATCAGAATCACGTACACGAAGAAGATGAGAATAACAATACTTGTTTCTACACCAAGAAATTGGAGTTAGAAGAACCAACGCATCCTGACCTGACCTGTAAGAGTACCGGTACCATCCATGTAGATGACTGGGATATCTTCCTATCAGGTATAACGGTGCAGAATATTGGTGATGCACCTTCCGATGATGCCGATGTATGTATTTATTTATCAAAAGATAAAAACTTCGGTTCCGGTAGTGATCACTTGATTAAGACGGTTCACCTCCCTGGTATCAATGCAGGTGCTCATAAGACATTGCCGGACCTTAACATAGAGTTGATGAGCTTGAATGTTCCTTATGGTAACTACTATGTAGGCATAGTAATCGACTGCAAGGATGAGGTTAAGGAATCCAATGAGCACAACAATGTATGCCATTACGATAAGATCGTAGAATTGAAAGATCCAAGTAAGCCGGATTTGACTTGTAAGGATGTAGGCCATATTTCTATTGATGACTGGGACATTTTCTTATCAGGCATCAAAGTACAGAATATTGGAGATAAGGCTTCTGAGAGCTCCTATGTATGTGTTTATCTGTCAAAAGATAAAAACTTTGGCTCGGGTGGAGATCACCTTGTGAAGAAACTTTATCTACCAGGCCTTCATGCCGGAGCTCACACTACATTGAGCAGCGTCAATATAGAGTTGATGGATTTGAATGTACCATACGGCGATTACTTTGTAGGTCTTGTGATTGATTGTGATAATAAAGTACACGAATCCAACGAGCACAACAATGTATGCCACTACGATGATAAGCTGGAGTTGAAAGACCCAAAGCCAGACTTGACTTGTAAGAGTGTAGGTCACATCACTATTGACGACTGGGATATCAGGTTGAGCAATATCCAGATTGAGAATATTGGTAACGCTTCTTCTGATTATACCTATGTGTGTGTTTATTTATCAAAAGACAAGAACTTTGGTTCTTCCAGCGATTATCTCGTGAAGAAGATTTACCTGAAAGGCCTGTCTGCTGGTGCTTCAACCACATTGTCTACTGCGAATATAGAGCTAATGGATTTGAATGTTCCGTACGGTAATTACTTTGTAGGACTTGTAATTGACTGTGATGATAAGGTACATGAATCCAACGAGCACAACAATGTATGTCACTACAACGAGGAACTGGATTTGGAAGATCCACGTAAGCCGGACTTATCTTGCAGAAGTGTAGGAAGCTACTCAGGCGATGAGTGGGATATTATACTCAGAGATATTCAAATCCAGAATACTGGCGATAAGGAGTCAGCACCAACTAAGGTATGCGTTTACTTGTCTAAGGATAAGAACTTCGGTTCTTCCAGCGATATCAAGGTTAAAGAGATTTACTTAACCAGCCTTGATCCTAAGCAATGGACAGAGCTTCCAACAACCAGCATCGAATTGATGAACTTCCATATTCCATATGGTGACTACTATGTAGGATTGGTAATCGATTGTGATGACAAGGTGCATGAGTCAGATGAGTATAACAATACCTGCCACTATTCCAAGAAGCTGGAATTGTCAGATCCTGCGAAAGCAGACTTAACTTGTCATAGCACTGGTAGCTTAACGGTAAATGATCAGAATATCATACTGAAAAATGTACAGGTAAAGAACGCTGGTGATGCAAAATCAGGGTCATTTGATGTTTGTGTTTACTTATCAAAAGATAAAAACTTCGGCAACGGAAATGATATCTTAATTGGTGAGAAGAGACTCATGGCATTAAACTCTGGCCAGGTTATCAATTCGGGTACGATCAATATTGATTTGACGGGCCAGAATATACCGAAGGGTGACTACTACCTTGGAATTGTGATCGATTGTGGTAACGAAGAGCATGAATCTAATGAGCACAATAATATTTGTCACTACGATGAAAAAGTGCCGATTGGTGGTACAAAAGGTACTCCCGACCTGGTATGTAAGTCAGCAGGTGATGCCGATTACGAAGAGGATGATGCTGAACTGGAAATTGAGAATGCAAAGGTGCGCAATCAGGGCAATGCTCAAGCTGCTGCCTCTAAGTTGGGCGTTTACTTGTCAACAGACATTTACTATGATAACAATGATTTGTTGATCGGTGAAATCAACGTGAATGCCCTGAATCAAAATGCCAGCACTGGTAACCTATCCGGCACCTTCGATGTGTCAGGCGTTAGCTCCGGTACTTACTACGTAGTTTTATTAAATGATTATAAGAATGAAGTAGTAGAATTGGATGAAAACAACAATGCTTGTCACATTTCAGGTAAGATAGAAATAGAAAATGAGTCAGATCTGGATGGATGTAATTGTGCGGATCCGTACGATACCGACATCTGTGAAAACTTTGATGCTTACCTTGCAGCGAACTATGTAAGTACGCAGTCTGATTGTTGGACAACCATGAAGAAAGAGACGGAAGATGAGTACTGGGAAGAGGAAGACGCCAAAGTCATGATGACAGATGAAGATTATAAGCATTCATTAGTTATCGATGAAGAGGGACAGAATGTTATGATGATGATGGGTGAGCGCAGTAGCGGCATTCAGATTCTGAAGATGGATATGTTCATCGAGCCCGGTGAGATGGCTGCCTTCTCTATTATGGAGGAAATGGATGAAGAAAAGGCCTTCTTCACTATGGAATTCGGTACTAGCAGAAGAGGAGAAGCGACATTATCAGGTACAAGACGTGAGTTTGATTATCCTGAAGGGGAGTGGTTTACAATCACTATGTACTACAACTTGTCATTGGGTATAATCACATACACTGAAATTGGCGATGAAAGCCCTTACATATTCCCAATTCCTTTCAAAGGTGATTTGGGAGCATTACAGTTCAAAGCAGAGACAGAGGATTACAAATTTAGAGTAGATAATATCTCTCTTCAGAAATATGTTAATCCAAATACTCGCAATGCGGACGATGATCTGACTAGAAACCAGCCCGGTGTAACTACAGGAAACAATCAGGCATCTGGCCTGAATACACCTCCTGCAAGTACGGGTACGGAAACTGAGCTTAGCTTCGGCGAGCAGTACAGCGTTTATCCAAACCCAACCAATGGTTCTTTCACACTTGATATTTCTTTGGAAACTACAGAAAATATCGAAGTGATGATCATCAACACTATGGGTCAGGTAATCAGACGTTACAACTTCGACGGAACGAACAGAGTACAGCAGACCATAGACCTGAGCACTGAGCCGGTAGGTTTGTATCTAATCCGCTCTCAGGCAGGTGATAAAATATACGACAGCAGATTGCTTCTACAGAAGTAATAGCTGCTCAGTAAGAATCAACTCATTTAAGGGTTAGATAATGGAGCGTCTTCCAAAAGGAAGGCGCTTTTTTATTATTCTATCATTAGCCTCAGTAGTTTTGAGGAATTGGAATTCTTAACAGAAAGATAAAATGTAATTAAGTAGTGCTATCAGGTTAATAGATGATTTTGGAGGGCCAAATCCATTGACTATGAAAGCGCTATTTCTATCTTTGATCAGTATTTTAGTATTTAACAATACGCTGGCCGCACAATTCGAGGGCAAGGTTTTTATTGATGAAAACAACAATCAAAAGCTAGATTATTTTGAAAAGGGGCTGGCCGGAATCCTGGTTTCTGATGGTTTAAATGTCGTGAAAACCAGTACTCAGGGAGACTACAGTTTGCAAGGTCACAATGATGCTCGCTTTGTCTTTATAACTACTCCGGATGGCTATTTTATTAATCCGTTTTATCAGCGGGTGGAACCCGGAAGAAATACCTATCATTTTCCCTTATCCAAAGTTGCGGATCATAGTGAGGGGTTTAGTTTTATCCATATTACAGATACAGAATCGGCAAGCAATAAAACCAACTGGGTGGAAATGCTACAGGCTTACGCGCATTACGAAAAGCCTGCTTTTCTGATTCATACTGGCGATATTTGTTACGAACCGGGCATGCGTTTTCATGCACAAGCACTGAATACCTCAACGATGGGTATTCCCACCTATTACTGCATTGGTAATCATGATTTGGTTGAGGGTAAATATGGAGAAGAACTGTACGAAGCACTTTTTGGTCCCGGCTGGTACTCTTTTGAAGTTGGCGGCACTCATTTTATTGTTACTCCTATGTTAGGGGGAGATTATAAGCCGAGCTACACCAAAAAAGATATTTATTTGTGGCTTAAGAACTTACTGAGTCATCTAGACCCCGGGCAGCCAAAATTCGTATTTAACCATGATTTGCTTACCGGGCAGGAAGAATTTATTTACGGCATAAATGACGAGGCCTTCATCAACTTAAACGAGCATAACCTTAAGGCCTGGGTGTACGGGCACTGGCACAACAGCTTTTATCGCCCCCATGGCAGCTCAGGAGTTGTATCCATTTGTACTGGTGTAGCACAACGCGGAGGTATTGATCATTCTCTATCTCAATTCAGAGTCTTTCAGGTACAGCCGGATGGCAATTTTACCAGCGAAGTGGTGCAGTCTTATGTAGATCACAAAATGGCAATTATCTCTCCTGCTCCGCTCACCAACCTCAAAGATGGGCAATTACCGGTATTGGTTAATGCTTATAATTCAACAGCCCGGACGAAGGCGGTTACTTACCGGATCAATGAGCAACCGGCTCGTCATCTGCAGCAGCTTACAAATTGGACCTGGGCCGATAACTACGAGTTAAGTGAAAAGGAAAAGAATGCCGGCCAACTCAAAATTATAGTTAATGGAATGTTTAATGATGGAGCAACAAGACGTCAGCAAAGGGTATTTTCCATCAACCCCAAAAATAATCAAGTAGATGACAACGCCTTTTGGCCCAACTTCCTGATGAATCCATCGCATGATCCTGGCCAGGTAGAAGGCCCCGGAGCCCCTCTTGCGCTGGATTGGGTAAGTAATGTCGGTGCCAATATTTACATGTGCCCTCCAGTAGTTGCCGAAGGCAAGGTCTTTATAGCTTCTTACGACAATGGCGATGCCCGCAATTGTTTTTTAATGGCCTACGATTATATCAGCGGAGAGCAGTGCTGGAAATTCCGTACGGACAACTCAGTTAAAGGAGCGATCGCCTATGAAAATGGGCAGTTATTTGCTACCGATATGGTGGGAAATGTCTACGCTGTAAATACCGAAAACGGAGCCCTTCGCTGGAAAGTCAATCTTGAAATGAATACGCTACCCGCCTATGTAAGTGGAACGTTGGCAGCCGATGGGGTGGTTTATACCGGAGATAGCAATGGCTTTTCGGCTATTAATCAAAAAGATGGTTCTTTTTTGTGGAAAAATAAAGATTGGCGGGGTGGCGTAGGAGGGCCTCCGATGGCTACCATAGGAAAAGAGGTAATAGTAACCTCTTCCAATTGGAATGCACTGTATGCACATGATAAAACCAGCGGGAAGTTATTGTGGAAAAAAAGAGATGTAGGACTGAATTTCAGAGATGCCGCGCCAGTTTATCATAACGACACCCTATTTGTGGGAAGCCGCAAAAATTTATTGGCGATTGATCCACAAACAGGAGATATTTTGAAGCGCCGATCCACTATTTTTAACCTTAACACCAACTCCACACCGCTCATTTTTGACAATCTCATCATCATGGGTACCGGCTCGGATGGGGTAGTAGCCTGCTATCGGGATGATTTTTCTGTAGCTTGGCGGCATCAAACAGGCAATGCTCAATCGACAAGTACCCCTTATGCAGAACCTCCACAGCGCACTGTAGAAGCAAGCCCCGTTCTGGTCAATGGTCAGGATATTTATATAGGGGCCTCCGATGGCTATTTTTATTGCCTGGAAGCCAGCAGCGGAAAAGTAAAGTGGAGCATGGAAACAGGCGCTCCGATACTTTCTACCGTTGCGGTGACCAAACACCGGATTTTTCTTGCAGATACTGCCGGCAATTTATATTGCTTTGTGGCGCAGTAAGCCTCCAGGATCAATTCGTCAAATCCAAGCCGATGATTACCGGATCATAGTCCGAACAACGATAGACATCCGGCTTGAGTAATCTGGCTCTTTCATCATTAAAATAGCTCAGGAGAAATGCCTCATCAGCATCGATATGCCAGTGTGTATGGGCCAATATCGGAATAATAAATATTGAAAAGTAGAACAAAATGTACTTGCCGGCAATAAGGTTTTGGTAAAAAAGTGCCATATCAATCGGTTTTTTTATAGCATGAACTTAAGTAAAATGGATGGATAATTTGCAGCGAACATTCCTTGAGATACCAAATTATGTACCCTGTTTGTCAAATGAAGAAAAAATGTAATTTGAAATTTAGTATAGTGGGAAAATATCCGTACAGTTACGTATGTAAAAAATGATAATACTTTTTTGTCGCAACAAATTATAATCCAATGAAAAAGATACTACAACTGCTTACCCTGTTTGTGTTTATCTGGTCGTGTAACAACGACGAAATTGGGTATACCGATTTTCTGGATCAGAGATTAGCAGAAACCCTGGATGAAGTCTCCAATGGTCAGGGTCGGGACTTTTTTACTATGCCCAGTAGCGATGATTACAATGGCATTCCACAGGATCCAAAGAATCTCATAACGGAAGAGAAAGTCATCCTGGGAAAATTGCTTTACCACGAGACTGGTTTGGCACTTGAAGCTAAAAAAGAATCCGGTATGGGTACCTTCTCTTGTGCCAGTTGTCATTTCGCGGGGGCTGGCTTTCAGGCTAATCGCCATCAGGGGCTTTCGGATGGTGCCGTAGGCTTTGGCTTCAATGGGGAAGGGCGTTTTAGGTCTGAGGAATACGAAGAAGAAGAGATGGATGTACAGCCGGTCAAAACACCAACAGCAATGAACGGCGCCTACCAGGAACTGATGCTTTGGAATGGTCAGTTTGGAGCGGCAGGTGACAATATCGGTACGGAGGCACAATGGAAAGAAGGTACACCAATCGCCAATAATCATTTGGGGTATGAAGGGTTGGAGACACAAGCCATTGCAGGTCTTGCTGTACATCGCCTAGTTATTGATTCCAATTTCCTCAAAGAGAACGGATATGATGTTTTATTCGCAAAAGCATTCCCCAACGTAAGGTCTGAGAGACCTTATACCAGAGAGTATGCAGGCCTGGCTATTGCTGCTTATGAGCGTACTATCCTGTCCAATGAGGCACCTTTTCAGCAGTGGTTGAAAGGTAATGAAATGGCCATGAGTACCATGGAAAAGGAAGGAGCTATCCTGTTTTTTGATAAAGCAAAATGCGGTAATTGCCACACTGGACCTGCATTGAATTCAATGACATTTTCTGCTTTTGGTATGAATGATCTGCACGATTGCGATGAGCCCACTTTTATGACTGGTCCTGAGCTGGCGGCTAATCTGGGTAGGGGAGGATTCACCAAAAATCCTGCCGATAACTATAAATTCAAAGTCCCACAATTATACAATCTTACAGATTCCCCATTTTTAGGGCATGGTTCTACTTTCCGTACTGTAAGAAGTTTGGTAAATTATAAGAACAGGGGAATACCTGAAAACCCAGAAGCAACAAATTTGGCTCCTGAATTTAAGCCCTTGTTCCTTACTGATGAGGAGGTGGATTTGATTACTTTATTTATTGAAAAAAGTTTGTACGACTCTAACCTCAATCGCTACGTACCCGAAGAAGTACTTTCCGGGCAGTGTTTCCCCAATAATGATCCTATTTCTAAGATAGATCTGGGCTGCGAGTAAGTTTATTAGAAAATACTGGAGTATCTTACGAAAAGCAGGAAGGCAGGTGTTGCCTTTCTGCTTTTTGCATTTATCCTGGCATTGTGGCTCTCCATAAAAAAGTTATCTTCGCGGTATGTACAATACCTACATACGAACATTGGATGTTACGCGCTATCTGGTACCACTGAGGGAAGGGGGGTCTATGCCCGGAATAGTAGAAGGTGAAGACGAGCGATTGTATGTACTGAAATTCAGAGGAGCTGGGCAAGGTAAAAAAGCGCTAATCGCCGAGTTTATTGGCGGAGAACTAGCCCGTCATATCGGACTGAACGTACCCGAGCTGGTATTCATGAATCTGGATGACTCTTTTAGTCGGCTGGAGCCGGATGAAGAAATTCAGGATCTACTGAAATTCAGTGTAGGCCTCAATCTTGGGCTTTATTTCCTGGCCCAGGCCATTACCTATGACCCCAACGTGCCGGCCGTTGATTCTTTGACGGCATCAAAAATTGTTCTGTTGGATAGCTTGATTACCAATGTTGACCGGACGCCTAAGAATACCAACCTACTCAACTGGCAAGAGCAGCTCTACTTGATTGATCACGGTGCCAGTATTTATTTTCATCATAACCTAAAAAGTTGGAAGGATCACGCTCAGCGTAATTTTCCGGCCATCAAAGATCACGTTTTGCTGGATAAAGCGTCCCGATTAGATAAAGCAAAGGAGGCCATAAAGAGTCAGGTCAAAGAAAAGGATATAGAGGCCATTGTCAACCTTCTACCAGATGACTGGCTGGAAGACGATAACTATTCTGTCAAAGAAAGACGTGAAATCTACATAGCGTTTCTCCAAACTCGCTTTAACCGAATCGATACCTTACACAAAGAAGCCAGCGATGCCAGAGATGCACTCATTTGAATACGCTGTAATTCGATTTGTTCCAGTAGTGGAGCGAGAGGAATTTATCAATATCGGAGTGATTCTGTATTGTAAAGAGCAGCAGTTTCTGGATGTCAGAACTTTTTTGGATGACAAACGCCTACGGTCATTTTCCCAAACTACCAACACAGAGCAGCTCTTCTTTTATTTGGCCTCCTGGCATCTGGTATGTCAGGCCCATCCTCAAGGCGGCCCTATTGCTATGTTGGATCAAGCTATGCGATTTCGCTGGCTCATTGCCTATAGGAGTACTATCATTCAGACTTCCAGCGTGCATCCGGGCCGTTGTGAAAATCCTGCCACCGAGCTAGAGCAGCTTTTTAAATTTTATGTTTTGTAAGATATCATATCAACAATATCATCCTGAATAAACAAAGAAGTATAAGTTGTAAAAAATACGTTCTCCAACTGTTACCAGTAGATCAAAAAAAATCCCATATTTAAGAAGCTGTTTGAATTTAATCCTTCGATCCTGTTAGGCGTCTTTTGCGGCTACTTTTCGTTACAAAAATCCTCATTTAGCGCTGCTAAACTCCGGTTTTGGCGCCTCAATTAGCCGCAAAACCCACTCTAACAGGTTTCAAAAACCAAATTCAAACAGCTTCTAAGGGGATTTAAATTAAATGACATAATCAAAGAAAACTTCCAACCAGTAGGGGTGATCTTTGTCTGGAAAGCAAATGCCAGCTACTGCTACCAGTTGCTGATCCATTACAGCAACCAACTCCACGCTATCCTGCTGATGTAAAATGTATTCCAACCACTCCTGGTCAATATGACCCAGGGCTTTTTACAGCTCAGGGTCTTGAAACCACTGTTCATAAACGGAAAAGTCTTCCCGCTGAAATGGACAAAGTTGGATAGTAACAGACATAACTAGAGTATTGTCCGAATTCTTTGGTGGCATTTTACTGATGCTCGGCCTGCTTACCAGACCAGCCGCCTTGCTGAATGTTCTGGTAACTTTCACTGCAACATTTATCTATCACGAAGGAGATATTAGTGACTCGGGATTACTCTCATTTTTCTTCCTGATTATGTGTCTTTGTATCTTACTTTCTGGCCCCGGTAAGTTTAGCCCGGATTATTTTATCAGTAAAAGGGGTTTAAAAGCAACGATAGCGATCGTTTTTTGTCATTTCACTATACAGAAGTAAAAAGCGCTTCGCCTTGCTGCACAAGCCTTTACCTTCAACTATAACCCCACATTCTTAAACAACTTCTCTATCTGGAAATATCAAAAAAATAAAAATGATGAAAAAAATTCTAATGTATGCCTTATTTGGGGTCATGGTTTCTTGCTCGTCAACTGAAAATAAACCAGATAATGTGATCACCTCAGATATCGATAATTTCTGGACAGCCTATGATTTGATCGTGAAAGAAACAGATACTTTAAAACAAATACAATTAATTGATTCGCTTTGCATTCAAAAAGGGTCTGTTGGCCTGAAAAAAATCATGGAAGTCCGTGGGTACTCTGCCGCAGAATACATTCAAATGATCAATAATTACCCTAATTTCTTATCTTCTATTCGTCCTAATACGCTCAGGTCAAAGTCGCTTAAAGATGACCTGAACACAGGAATAAAAAAGCTTAAGGCTATTTATCCCGATTTAAAGCCAGCGAAAATCTACTTTACCATAGGCTGTATGCGGACGAATGGCACTACGGTAGATAGCCTGGTACTCATCGGCAGCGAATTGGCAATGGCAGATCGCCAAACTGATATTTCTGAGTTTGAGGGAGAAACCAGGGAGTGGTTAGAGACTTTCTTTAGCTCAAGTCCTATAGACAATTTAGTGTTGTTGAACGTTCACGAATATGTTCATACTCAGCAAAACGCTCAGGTGAATAACTTGCTTTCAATAGCTATCCGCGAAGGAGTCGCCGAGTTTGTTTCTACTTTAGCGATGGATATGCCATCTGCTACTCCGGCGATCGATTTTGGAAAAAAGAATGCACAGGCGGTACGCGAAAAATTTGAGTATGAAATGTTTTATCCCAACAATCAGCCCAAATGGTTCTGGAGTAATTATCCCAATGATTTTGGCGTAAGGGATTTGGGATACTATGTAGGTTATCAAATGTGTGAAAACTATTATCAACAGGCCGGGGATAAAAAGAAAGCCATTAAAACAATGATTGAGCTAGATTATACTAATGAGGCTAAAGTTGAAGCGTTTGTAAAAAAGGCAGACTACTTTTCCACGTCTCTGGATACTATATATCAACGCTTTGAAAATAATCGTCCATTTGTAACGGGAATCAGGCAATTTAAAAACAACAGCCAGGATGTTGACCCTAACATCACAGCAATTACTGTCAATTTTTCGGAACCGCTCAACGGGCATAATACAGGTGTGGACTTCGGCAGACTGGGACGCGAATATTTTCCCAGGAATGATGTGACAAAGCGGTTTTGGTCAGCGGATAATACATCCTGGACGATTAGCGTACAGCTAGAGCCAAATAAGCGTTATCAACTCTTGATATCGAATAATTTTAGAACCTCAAAGGATATTCCTCTGAAGCCCTATCTTATTGATTTTAAGACTGGGGATTAGAAGGCTTGTTTCGCAGGTATAGCAGTAGGCTCAGAGTGCATTATTTTTACCACTATTCCAACTCTTGCATTAGGTGGGAATTAAATAAAAAGCTATAAGGTCGGATTGATGCAGGCCAGGTATGCTTGTAGTTCAAATGGAAGGTAGTTTTTATCTAAAATTCACAAATTAACTCATGGTGGAGATAAGGGGATTCGAACCCCTGACCTCTTGACTGCCAGTCAAACGCTCTAGCCAACTGAGCTATATCCCCATGATTGCAGTAAAAAAGCGTGGCTCTTTCACTTAAGCATTTTCCTTTTTAAAAAAGTTGTGCTAATGTAGGAAAATTCTGATTAACCTGAAATAGGGTCAGGCCAATTTTTTATCTTACTGGAGGATAATCTCAGCATTATGAAAAAAATTACAGAGTCTGCATCGTTGTACAGGCATTTAGAACAGATGAGCACCGCCGAGTTATTGAGTAATATTAATCAGGAAGATCAAAAAGTGGCGGTAGCGGTGCAGAGTGTCCTGCCAAAAATTACGGATTTGGTTGATCTGATTGCTGAAAAGCTGAGTAATGGTGGCCGCTTATTTTGCCGGAATGGCCAATCCTGAGCCTATTGAAAAGGAACTGCAGCGAGGTGGCCTGGCTAATGACAGCTTTCACAGCTTTGGTATCACACTGGGCTACACCTTTGTTAAAAGTAAAGGAAATAAATGCTTCCGATTTTAGAAATACTAGATAAGGAATGAGTCAATAATAAATTA
>CAZVOD010000027.1:0-47545 GCA_964628385.1 uncultured Saprospiraceae bacterium | reverse complement strand
AATATCAGGTTCTCCGAACCTTATTATATATCTTAATTTCGCGAACTACTTAAGTCTTTAACAACTAATGAAATAAAGATAAGGGATGTTGTGTCTCAAAAGATTGACACTACCAGTATCAAGCCTCTTCGATCAGCTCAGTGGATGGAAAAAGCGCTTAAAGGTGAAACAAATCCGATTGATGTCAATGAAAGTGCACTTTACGGATGGAATTTAGATACCTATACTGGACTGGTAGGTTTACCTGATCAGGATGTCTTTATTCGCCTTGTCGATATTACTCCAGAGCAAACATCAGTTCATTTTGATCCTTTAGATACCGATTTTGAATATGATAAAACTTCAGTCATGATTCTGGGTAAAAAC
Source organism: uncultured Saprospiraceae bacterium (assembly GCA_964628385.1). Lineage (GTDB taxonomy): Bacteria > Bacteroidota > Bacteroidia > Chitinophagales > Saprospiraceae > JANQPA01. Next base: position 47,179 of record CAZVOD010000027.1, on the reverse strand, counting down.
CTGAATGTGCTGAATGAACATTTCATCGATACTCCTGAAAATTCTAATTATGCTTATTTCACTAAAGACAATACTATTTATTTCTTGAATGACCCCGAAAGTGAGGCAGATGAAAATCGGTTGTACTTCAATGAATTTAAAGTAGTAGGCTTGTAGTACTTAGACCGAGAAAATTAATTGACTGATTTAGCGGGTCTGCTGGTATTCCAAGGCAAAGCCTTCAATATTTTTCCATTTTTCTTCTTCCTCCAGGTGGGCTTTGGCAATGGAAGCTCTCATTTCGGGTAGAGTTGCTTCTACTTCTGATTGTCGGATGGCGATTTTTATTTTTCCTGTATGACCGAAATCCTGTTCCAGGATATTCATCTCCATTTTTTTGAGCGTATTCATTACATCGCTCATCAAGGCGTAATCGAATTCCAAAAGGAAGACATCTTCTACCAGTCGCTCCACAATTTCGGCCTGCTCCAGCGCCAGCATAGCACTTTGTTTATAGGCATTGATCAATCCGGAAGTCCCCAGCTTGGTACCACCAAAGTAACGTACCACTACAATAAAAACGTTGGTCAGGCTGAAGCTATCGATTTGCCCCAGAATAGGCCGGCCGGCGGTACCGCTGGGCTCCCCGTCATCATTGGCCCGGAAATTATTGTCATCTACGCCTAATCGGTAAGCATAGCAATGATGCCTTGCTTTGAATTGCTCTTTTTTGACTTCCTCAAGAGCCGCTTGTGCTTCTTCCTCTGTTTCTACATGGAAAGCATAGGCAATAAATTTGCTGCCCCGATCTTTGAATTCGGCAGTGGTCGGCTCCGTTATAGTCTGGTATTTATCTATCATTTCCTAAAACTTTACTGCAATTAGCGGCCAGTTTTTTCCAGGCCTTCTGTACAGGATGAACCTTTTTTTCATTATCGTAGGTTTCCCAAAGAAAGTCATTTTCTTTAATCGTCGTAATAAGCGTTTCAACAAAAGCATCGTAAAGCTGAGGCGTAACCTTTTCATGAGCCGATAGTAAGAGGTGGTCGGCCCAAAAGGCCGCCTCGAAGGGTCGCTGTTCAAATTCTTGCCATGCCATGGCAAACAACTCCGGTGTTAGATTTCTGGTAGCAGTAGTCATGTGGGGATGAAACCTCCTGTCCAGTTCTTGGGGGGTAAATTCCAGTTGTTCTTTAAGCGTATGGAGTAGCAATTGATGTAACTCAAGAATGGGGGAATGATTATCTATTTTCACATAAATCACCCTGGGTCGGAAGCAATCAAATCCGGAAAGATTCACTTCAAATACCGTTTGAGTGGCTGCAAATGACTTTAAGACCTTAAATATTCGTAGCTCTGCCTCCGGCGGCCTATTAAATGGCATTTGAAGCGTGATATGAGCCGGAGATTTGAGCGCATGCCCAGCATTGAAACGCTCACACATTTCCAGCTTAAGCGTTTTTACCCGTTCTTTTAATTTCTTGTCTGGTACAAGAGCAATATAATATCGGTTCAATGGCTATTAATTTTCTTTGAGTAAGCCAAATTCAGAAAGGACTACCTTCCAATCGATACTTTCTGTAATTTCCAACAAACGAATCGTTATTCTTTTCTGTATTTCTTCATCTAGTGTTTCTGAAAACCCCATGGCATAAAGCTGCTTATTAAATGAAATAGGTAAAATTTCATACTGCGATAAGGAATCTTTTTGCATGATAGAGCGCAAATAGGGCTCGTCGTAGGCTATTGCTTCCAATTGTCCCTGCCCAAGCATATCAACGCTTTTTTTGATAGAATCAACTGACCTGACATTTTTGAAAAAGTTCTTTTTCAGCCATTTTTCTGTAGCAGAATTTGAAGTAGTACCAACGGGCTTCTCTTTAAAGCTGGTAATATTCTCTTGTGACCAGCTCAGCTGATTGACAGTAAGCGAAGAAGCAATACCCGCCGTAAAACCGGATATAATTATAATTGCAGCAAACATCCATATTAGAGCAATGAACCGCCCACCCAATGTACGCGGCGACTTGTCGCCATATCCGACAGTAGTCATAGTAACTGCTGACCACCAGATGCCGCTCCATATGCCTTTGATACTGGGGTGGAACTCTTCGGGATTGCCTTTACGCTCAAAGAGCCAGACAAAAAAACCAAAAACAAAAATCACCAAAAACAAGGTACCCAGCGCTCTGAAAAAGTTAATAGAAAAGAAGGAGGCAACAAATATCCAGGCTTTTTTTAGTGCTGAAGCTGATTTGACCATCACTGTAGAATTAGCTATATAATAAGGAGGCGAAAAATCCATCGTTTTACTACGTTCTCCGGTAATGGTGAGCGGCGATATGTTCAGATCAATTTCGTGGTTTGATAGCTTATCCAAAACCTCGCTAAGCGTACAAGGCACCAACTTGTAAGGAATGCTATCTCTTCTACTGATCTCATTCCAGAGCCAGACGCTGATTCCTGCTAATTCTCCATTCTCTTCGTATACAAAAGGAGGACTCATTTGGTATCCCACTATTAGGGTATCTTCATTTTGGGCTTTACTACAAAAAGACCCCACGGCAAAAAGAAGGAGAAAAAATATTTTGAGACAGCTACTCATGCTTCAGCTTTTTGGATGAAAAAATAAGTCGGTTATTTGGAAATATAACGAATACAAGGGAAGAATACCTAATTGACCTGCTAAAATTCAAAAAGCTTTAAGCTAAATCCTTTAGAGCATCTACAAAGACATCCAATTCTTTAGTTGTGGTAAATATATTTGGAGTGATACGACAGCCTTTAACACCCGGCCGATTTTCAACTTTTGCTATCCATTTATATAGGTTGTCCAAAAACTAAATTCAAACCTCTTCTAAGATACAAAATAGAATACTTACCCCGTACTTTTTAGTCCACCAGAAATAGCATTTGTCAGCAGTAGTAATCCGGTCAACAATTCGTCTTGCTCTTTGGAATTGTTCTTCCGGCTTTCCCGCCAGGCTTTCAAATGTGGTATCTGCAATTGATGAAGTGCTCTGAGCGAAGTATTCCTGCGAGCTACATTTTCCAGTTGACTGAAACGGCGATCCTGCGCACTAGCCCCAAATAGTTCTTCGATGTGTAGCAGGCCAGCCTGAAAGTCTTCTATTATAAGATTCATCATTTCCTGCTGTACTTGCTCATCCTCCACCAACGCTGCAAACTGGTCCATGATAGCACGATCTGCATTTAGCAGGCTGGTTTCTACATGAATTAGCGTATAGCGCAGCAAAGGCCAGATGTCAGCAACACTTTTAAGCTCGGCAAAAGCTTCGGGGTTTTGCTCTTTCAGCTGCCTCAAAGCCGATCCGAAACCAAACCATCCAGTGAGGTTAAAGCGTGATTGGCTCCAGCTGAACACCCATGGAATGGCCCTAAGGTCATCCAGTGAGCGGGTACCAGTTCTGCGAGCCGGCCGAGAACCGATTTTACTTTGTTCTAATACATCGATGGGAGTTACCTGGCTGTAAAAGCTAATAAATCCAGGATGCTTAATAAGTTCTCTATATTTTTTATGAGAAAAAGCAGTAAGCTGTTCCATTGCTTCGTAGTGAAATTCTTTTGGCCCCTCCATACCGTTTTTTCTCAATGATTGTCTGGCAATACCGGAAAGCAGCATCTCCAGATTATATGTGGCATTATACAAATTAGCAAACTGCTGAGCGATGGTTTCTCCCTGTATTGTCAGCTTCATTCTACCACTCATACTTCCGGCAGGCATACTATCCAAAAAGCGATGGTATTTCCCTCCTCCCCGACTTATAGTTCCGCCAATACCATGAAAGAAGCATAACTTGACATTGTACTTATCGGCTGTTGCGGTCAATCGCTGTTCTGCCTTATAAATATTCCATCTACTAGAGAGAATTCCACCATCTTTATTACTATCGCTGTAGCCCAACATAACTTCCTGAAAAGACTGGCCCTCTGGCTTAAAACGCTGATACGCCGGATGGGTAATAAAAGCTTCCAAAATATCATGCCCTCTGTCGAGATCGTCGATGGTTTCCAATAATGGAACTACAGGCAGAGTGTATCCCAGAATACCCACTTCTCGCATGAATAAATAAACGACCAGCAAATCACTAAGGCTTCTCGTCATGCTGACAATAAAAGAGCCAATACCATCGGGGCCATATTTTTGTATATGCTCTCTTACGGCCTTGTAATAGCCCAATAGCTTATCAGCTTCTTCTCCGCAAGATACGTCCTCTGCTACGAAAGGACGATTGCTTTCCAGTTCCTTATTGATAAATGCGAGTCTTTTTTCTTCATCCCAGGAGGCATAGTCAAAGTCCTCGTAACCGGAAGCTTTCAGTAGCTGGGACAACGCTTTTTCATGGTAACTACTATTCTGGCGGATATCTAATTTTACCAAATGAAAACCAAAACATTTGAGTTGCCGCTCGATCGGAAGGATGAGGTCGAAGGCTACCTGATCAGCTTTTATGGCTTGCAAAGAAGAACGTATTAGCGATAAGTCTTCCTGCAATTCACTGGAATGCTGGTAGGCCATTTGTTTGTTGTGAATACTGTGATCGAGTTTAAGTCGCATCAAGTTCACAAATTGACGCCATGGTTCTCTAGGGTTTCTGCTCACTGCACTTTTTCCTTCATCTCCCAACTCCTGCTGATACTTTTTAATGGCATTGACAAGGAGGTCAGGCACATCATTGGTCAATTCAGAGAAGCTCATTTTACTGGAGAGTTCCTTGAGCTGATCGGCTATGAGCGCCAGGGCAGCTTCCCGGTTGCCCTTTAGAGTGGATCGCGTAAAGTCAGCAGTTACAAAGGGGTGCCCATCTCTATCGCCACCCACCCAACTACCAAAACTAAGAGTAGGAAAATTTTCTACTTTATTGAGATACGATACATCAAAACCCATACTTTCCCAGGCATTCCTCAGCTTTATATCGCTCAGGCGTAGTGTTTCTGGGAAGACTTTCGTAAAATAGTGCATAACATTTTTACGCTCATCTTCTAACTTAGGCTTTTCAAGGTATACCTCCCCTGTTCTCCACCAACGCTCCAGCAAAGTCTTGAATTCCTGGCGGATATTCGCACGCTCAGATTTTGACCACATGCTGTTTTCTCTTTTTACTAGCAGCAAATACAATTCGCGGTGAATAGAAAGGACAGTAATTCTTTTGGCTTCTGTTGGGTGGGCAGTCAAAACCGGACGCAGTTCCATCCCGGAAAGGCAACGGGCCATTTCTTCTTCCGAGAAGCCACTCTCTTTCCATCCCTGAAATGTTTCGCCCCAGGAACCCCTGATGGAACCATGGCCCAATTCATTTTCCATACTACGTCTGAATTGAACGGACGCATTTTCTTCCACCATATTCAATAACTGAAAAGAAATACTGATTGCCTGAAGTAATCGATGCTCTTCTGTACCACTGATTTCTAAAGCATCACTTTCTTCCCTTACCCACGGAAGTGCTTTGGCGGTGGCTGTCTCCTTCAGCTCTTCCAGCACTTCTTTAAAACAATTCATCAGAAAGCTGAGGTCAGTCTCGATTTTCTTCAAACCTTTTTGCTGTAGTTGTTTTTTCATTTTAAGTGTTTGTTTATAATCGCATTAATGGTGTCAATATGACACTAAGCTAAAATAAAAAACAACACTCAGAAAATCGAGTTTTTGACAAAAGAGAAAAGCCCGGGAAGAAATTTATACAATTAAAGCTTCCATATCCGTTTTCTGCTGCGTACGGATGTGTTCAAGAGCCGTTTTTCCGTCTTTATCTTTGATGTTGAGGTCTGCTCCAGCTTTCAGCAATAACTTAAATATTTCCAGATGACCGAAGTCGATGGCAAAATTAAGCGCTGTGGCACCATTATCATTTTGGATATTAACATCAGCTCCCCTTTCAATTAAAAACTTAACCAACATTTCATTGCCCTTAAAGGTAACCCCCATTAAGGCAGTATTACCGGAAGCTACTTTTGCGTTGATATCAGCGCCGTGATCCAACAAGAGCTTCGCTGCAATCATATTATCAAGGTAGGTGGCAAAAATGAGCGGTGTGAATCCTCTGTCATCAGGTTGATTGGCAAGTTGTGGCTGTTCAGTCAGCTGGCTTCGCATGGTTTCTATCGCTCCGGCTCTGATAAGCTCATTAATATGCATAGCTATTCGTTTTTTTGGGAAAATTATTTTTAAATAAAAACAAAATAGGATAAGCTTGATTTATAAATTTTATAGATTCATAAAACCAACTTATAGCAATGACTTTACTACAATTAGAATACGCCCTGGCACTACAGCGGTTGGGCAACTACGGGAGGGCCTCAAAGTCTGTAGGTATTTCGCAACCTGGGCTGAGTATACAAATAAAAAATCTGGAAGAAGAGCTTGGAATCACTTTATTTGATCGATCACAAAAGCAGGTAACTGCAACGGCAGCAGGCGAGGTTTTCCTCGAACGAGCTCAGCTATTACTGACACAATCCCGTCAACTTAAAGAATTGGCCAATGCACTCAGTGAAGAGTATGAGGGTAAAATAGATGTAGGCATCATTCCTACTTTAGCGCCGTATTTGTTGCCCCTTTTCATTTCTCAACTGAATGAGCAGTATCCCAAGCTCAAGGTACACGTCAAGGAAGCGATTACGGAAGAAATCGTTCAGGGTATCAAAACAGGAGAGCTTGATTTTGGTATCATAGCGACGCCCATTGAAAGTAAAATTATGCTTTCTGTGCTTCCATTGTTTTATGAATCCTTTATGCTTTTCATTTCCCCTGAACACCAACTATACCCTAAAGAAAAGATTGAAATAGAAGAAATCCCAATCAGCGATATTTACTTATTAAAGGAAGGCAATTGCCTGCGCAATCAAGTAGATGATATTTGTGAAGTACAGGATAGAGCTGAGCATGAGAACAACCTCTTTTACTTTGAAAGTACTTCAATCGAATCCCTGTGCAGAATAGTGGAATACAAAGGCGGCATTACACTTTTACCCGAATTAACCACTTTACAATTTGATGGTGATAGGGAAAATATGATTAAAGAGTTGGGGGGGCCAAGAAGAGTCAGAGAAATCAGTATTATACATTTACCCAATCACGTGCGAAGCAGTTTCATTAAAGAAATTGCTGATCTGATCCAGAAGAGTGTTCCGAGGAAGCTCCTGGCCAAGGGGGATTCCAACCTGATTCACACTAATGTAAAGGTTTAGTTTTTTACTGTTCATCATCAGGAGGATCGGCATCTTTTTTGAAGAAGCTTAAAAACTCGCTAAATGACTCAAACTCTTTACGGTAGCTGAGTCCTGTTCCAATCTGGAATTTTCTTCCACTCCCGATATCTGGTTCCAACCGTTGGTAAACTCTCAGCTTTAAGCTTCTATCATCAGTGATGGCGTATTCCAAAACAAAGTCATTGCCCAGAAAAGCTCCATTGGCCTCAGGGGTCGCTCCCAGAGAAGTGCCAATATCCAGGTTACCACCTACGAGAATAGAAAGCTTGTCATTGAATAATGTCTGCTTCATTCGCACATTTACCTCATCACTCCGGTTGAAATCCTGGCCTTCGCCCAGGTCTACACTTTGATTCTGACTGTAGGCAATATCAAAATCAATACTATTTATTATCTCATCCTCTCCAATGAATTCAGAAAATAATTCAGTCAAAAGTAACGATAACTGATTGGATACAAATTCACTAACCGTATTGTACAGAATTTGGCTACCCTGAAGGTTAAAATCTGAAGGCAAAAACTGCCCGGCTAAGATTAAGCCAAAAACCTGTTTGTTGAGTTCATTCTGGTCTTGTTTTAATACGCGAAGCTTACTATCTGTGTAGGTTTGTAATTGTCCGATTAAATTGGGAAAATCAATATCAAAAGAAATGATAGGTTGAAGCAAGGCCCCCTGTAAATTAAGAGTAAGGTCAACATTAGTGGCATTCGTTGCTTCATTTTTCAGATCGCTACCTGCATTAACCAGATATTCCTGAATGAAATTAGCGACCGAAGTATTTAAGTCTTTGTATTCTGCCTGAATATCTATTTCTGCCCCAAAAGGATCACCTGTCCATTGGATGGTACTCCCCTTTCGAATTCTAAAATCTTTATTTACAACATTGTAAAGGGTGAATAAATAATCTCCATTTTCAATGATATAATCTCCATACATTTGAAAATCCTGACCCCTGGGCAGCAGTATTCTTAAATTACCTCGGCCGGAACCTTCGATGATATCTCCGGCTTGTTCGTCAAAAATAATCCTTACTTTAGATTCTTCCTTTACAATCAGGTCCATTTCGAAGCTTAGGCCACGAAGGTCATCCTGATTACTTTCTTGTTCTTCTTCTTCATCGGCATCAAAGAAGCTAACAAACTGCAGCTTGGAAGCATCTTTACCAGTATTAACAGGGATGGTTAGGGTTGTACTGTCACTTACTGAAGCATAAACATAGATATCTGTCTGCTTGAAGTCGCCTGAAAACCAGATTTCTCCATTGCCTAAGGCCCGGCCGTAGAACATATCATTATCGCCTTTTTTAGTATCAAGAGCCAGAAAGCGCTTGGTTTCCAGCCTGGCATCAATACCGAAGTTTTTCAGGTGATTATGAGTGATACCTCCGTAAAGGATAGCCGTATGGTTGAGTCTATCCCTGAGAATAGTTCCGGAGGCATTGAAGAAAGTATTATTGACCTCGATTTCAGCTTTTTCGAATCGGTACCTGGTCTTAAGGTAATCAACTGTAAATGCCCCATTTATTGCTTTGACCTCTCCTTTGATGTTGGGTTTGCTAGTAGGACCCCAAAAGCGAAGATCAGCCCCGAAGGAGCCCTCCATTTCTTTGATCTGGCTTCCAATAAAATACTCGGCAATATGCAGTGGGTAATTGGTAATGTTAAGATTGTAATCAAAATACAACGCTTCCTGATCGGCGCTTTTAGGCTCTTTTGCCAGGGCTGCAAGGTTAATAGAGCCTTCTGACAAGAGCTGCCTGTCTCCTTTGGTAATGTTCAGATAGCTTTCTGCCCGACTTTTCAAATCGGCCGCATACGCCACCAAGCTTAAGCGCCCCCAATCATCATCATTAACCCAAAATGTATCGGATTGAACGCTAAGGTTTAATCCTTTCATTTTAAAAATATCTTCCACCTGAAGAGATAGATCATAATTGCCTTTGAAATCTACTTTTTCCTCTTGCCACAAAGTATCCAAATAACCAAAACCCAGATTTTCTATACTCAGGCTGAGTCCTTTGTTGTTAACTTCGTCTATCTTCACTACGATATCCTCCTTGCTTAGCCGCAGGTTATTAACGGCAATCAAACTGCTGTCTATGCGAATGTAATTATCGGGAAGTATATTCCAGCGATCTTTTAAAAATACCAGCAGCGATGGATCAAATTCAAATTGCAAAACGGTACTGTCAATAATAGACATGGTGCCATCCAGGTTGAGGGTTTCTATGACTGGTGCCCGACCAAAAGTGGGAACAGCCATACTGCGCTCCGACGAATAATTGATACCAAAAAGCAAGGTATCTCCGATGGTCAGACTAGTAAATGATAAGATTGGTAACCCCTGTTTTTCATTGATAATAGTAGAGTCAATAGCTAATTCAAATTCAGCTATATTGTCTTTTCCTTCGAGCGTTAAAAAGATATCTTCCAATTCAACTTTATCATAACGAATATAGGGTATGTTGGCTTCAAACAGGATGGAATCGACAAAACCATCAAATTTCCCATTCACTTCTACGTCTCTTATGGCTTCCAGTTTGGGGGTCAGGAGCTTTTCAAATCCTTTGGTATCCAGGATGAGAATATCGTATTCAAAGCGCCCGGGAAGAATATCTTTTTTGGGATATTGGAGGTTTATTTTTCTCGAAAATCCCGGATAGTGATCCATAAAATATTTGACCAGGGTACCAGGGATATCTTCCAAATTGAATATCCCATAAAATGAACATTCCAGTATATCAGAAATAATCCGAAAGGTCTTGGTGCCCAGCAAGTCAGACTGAGAGATGATATCGATAGAGTTGATGAAGTAATTGTCTTTTTGGTTATGTTGCAGGTTGAAATTTTTGATATCTATACTACCTTCCAAGTCCGATAAAGAATTATTTTGGAGCTGAATGTCCAAATCACCTGAGAGTACGACATCTTCTTTGGATAGCTTTAGCTTTTTTAAATCCAGGTTTCTAACTGTGGCATCAAATTCATAACTTGGAAAACCCTCATAAAGATTGATTTCTCCTATAAACTCGAGATCTACATTCTCATCCTCTATTTTCAAGGAGCCATCAAAAAGATTGTAATTGATAACCCCTTCTATTAAGGCATTTTCGTAATTGTAGCCTCTAAAAACAAAGCTTTCGATATTAGCGATGAGGTTAGCGTCAACATTTTGACGCGTCAGACCAACGCCATCTATAATATTGGTAGTCAGATTGACGGTACCAAATTCTGAGTTACCGGTCCACTTTCCGAGATCAAAATCTTTTAGTTTGAGTTCACCTCCATACTTTGCTTGGTCTTTCCCCTCGTTAAGGTCCATTTTCATATCTTCAACTGTGGCTTCTCCGAGCGAAGTATTCAGCTGGCCATTCGCTACGAAATTAGAAAAGAAGCCTACGAAATTACCTTTGAATTTGAGGGTACCCAGATTGTTGAAATTTTCTGGCGGATTAAAGCGCGGTATCAGCTGCCTCAAAGAACGCATGCTTGTTTGTAGATACTCCAAATCCAATTTCAGGTATTCCTCTCCTTTTTCAGTAAGGTTGGTAAAATCAAAATCTCCTACTATTTTAGTATCACCGGCCAATTCAATATTCAGATCCTTACCCTCCAGATTATTGACAGTATTTTCCACCAACCCATCAATAGTAATAATTTCAGATTCATTATTATTGAAAAATACATTTTGCTTTAGTGCCGGCGCAAAAACCATAATATCTTTAATGGACACTGTTGAATTATTCATCTTACCATACATACTAACCTTATTTTCAAAGTCAGTAAAATCCAGGTATTGATCATATTCAAAAACAAGCGTATCGCCAATATTGCTTTCTGGAGTAATCAATTCCAGCCCGTGAATATAAGCCCCCTGGGAGGTAACATTGACCTTTTTGCCCGCCAGTTTATGGAGTACAAAGCCACTTTGCTCCCGAGCTGAGATCAGATGAACGATGCCACCAAAATCGAAACGCTCATCCTGAAATGAGAAGCTATCGATATCAATATCAATATCGAAGACGTCCATGTGCCTAAAATCCAGAGTAGTACTATCTTCCAGCCTTTCTGTTGTTTTTCGGTAATTGTGCAAAAGAAAACTACCACTTCTGAAATCCAGAAAGTTTACCTCTATTTGCAGGGCATTAGAATCGTTAGTTTCTTGTTCTATATTTTGTATTTCCTCTTCCAGGCTTATCAACAGCGCACTGTCCGAGACTGGATTATTAGTAATCTCAACTTTTGTGCCCTCTAGCTTTGCCCTTTCCAGCGCTACGAGATTGTTGGCCAGGTCCAGCTGGTTGACTTTCAGCTCACCGGAACGCAGGAAAAGGTCAAGCACATTTCCTCGAGTTTTGTGCTCCTGGTGTAGCTGAATGTTTCTGAGCTTTACCTGATCGATTTCCAATTGAAGAGGGTTACCCTTTTTTTCTTTTTTAGGAAAAAGCTCATTCAGGACCAGAGTAAAGCCATTTTTTATTTCTCCGGGTTCATTCACCAGGTTGAGTTGTGCATTTTCCAAAAAAATACCCTCTACTACCAGTCCTCGAGAAAGTACGACCCAGGGCTTAAGGTTAAAATCTACTTGTAGCGTCTGACTTTGTAAGACAGTATCCTCAGGTAGTTTGGTCAGTACAAAGCCTTCCATGGAAAGCTTGTCAAAATAGGAAAGGTAGATATAATCAATGTCTACCTTGGCATTAGTAGCCCTGGAAATACGGTTGGCGAGCTGTTGGACTGTCCAGTTTTGAACCGCAGGTATCTGGAGGAGAAAAAACAGGAGGACAAACAGGAAAGTCCCACCAAGTAATAAGCGTTTCATCCACTTCCAGAGAAGTGAGCCGATGCTTAGTAAACCGTTTTCTGTTTTGGGATCTTTATTATCCTCCATGAATGATGCTGCTGTTTATTGAATAGCTTTAAATGTAATACAATACGCTCTAACAACAGATTCCATAACATAAACGGCTACTCCAATGTTTTTACATATTTAGCCTGGGAAATGTTGTAAAAGAGATAAATATTAGACTTCTCCTAATTGGTGTAAAAAACTAGGTATTGGTTGCTGTTTTTTTGTTAAAATATTGTGAAAGATTTTCAGCTTCTGTTGCAGGTTTATCTGTTTATAACCCCATTTAGATCTAACATATTGGATTAGATTAAGATTATAAGGAAAATGCATTTTCAGCATCAAAAGCAAACTGCAAATACGTTCGCAAATGAAATTACAATTCTGTTCTGACTTGCATCTTGAATTTTCTGAAAACAGGCGATGGATTAAAGACCATCCGCTCATTCCGAAAGCTGACATACTAATCATCGCAGGAGATACCTATTATTTGGGACGGGACTTCAGTAAATTGCCCTTCATCAAGAAAGTGGCTGATAACTATGAAATGGTATACCTCATTCCGGGAAATCATGAATATTATGCCGGCTATGATGTGGCTACTGCTTTGGAAAGTACTCATGAAAAAATTATGGATAATGTAATTATGGTAAATAATACAACCATAGAGGTACAGAACGTCCGATTGATTTTTTCCACCATGTGGTCCAGAATTACCCGGAATTTTCTAAGGGTGCTTCGCGGCCTAAATGACTTTAGGAAAATCAAGTTCCAGGAGCAAAATCTCAGTATCGACCACTTTAATCAGTTGCATGATTATGCTTTCAACTTTTTGGGAAATGCTATCGCGAAAACTGGCAAAAAAGTAGTGGTTACGCATCACCTTCCGAGTGAACGATGCAATGTCAGAGAATTCAAAAACAGCTTACTTAACGAAGGATTCTGTGTAGATTATACCAAATTCATTGAGCAATCGGATGTTCAATACTGGCTTTATGGGCACAGCCACCGCAATAAGAAGCCTATTGATCTTTATGGGACGCAGCTTATCAGTAATCAATTAGGGTATGTAGGATACGGAGAATACCAATCTTTCAGCCGGGATACGGTGATAAATATTTGAGGCAGGTCATGTCAGCGGCTCAATCGGCTGATGCTGAGTGGAATGTTATAACTCAATTCGTTGAGCCGGCGTCGAATAGTGGATACTTCCATACGAGCTTCTTCAAAGGATTCAAAAAGGTCTCCGATAAAAATCATATAGTCTTCTCCGCCACCGAAACATTCCATGTGCAAGATAGAGGCACTTACGCCTCCTTTATTCAATCTTTCAATTATCTGCTTGGCTCTGGCCAGGGAAACAAAGCGACCGGCTTCCACTGCATACTTATTAAGATATATATTAGAAAGCCTTGAGCAATCATACTCTGAAAATCCAGTATCAAAGGAATAAATAACTAGCCCGGGCACAAAAAAATCGGTCTCATTGGGCTGATAGGCTTTGATATTAGGATCTATCGGTAGAGGTCGCAAATAGGGCGTATCAACGATAGGAATAGAATCCGGCCCGTAAAATCTAAAGGGATCATACTGATTTTTTCTCAACTCGGCCAGGTATTCCTCTTCGCTGAGGTATACGATAAGCCGTTCTCTTTCGTACTGCTGAAAAAGAACAGTAGAAATTAGAATAACACTAACCAAAATAAGCAGAAGTTGATTGCCATAAAACCTTCTAAAGCGATTAGAACTAAGCTCCTCTGGAGCTACCGATGTTTGATTGACCGGTACGGGAAAATATTGCCCCATTTTTGGCATGGGTAAGTATTTGGTAACCGAAAGATCTATTTTCGGGTCAGGCAAATACTTTTTAACGGGAACATTCATCTTGGGACCAGGAAGATTCTTGGTGACTTTTCTTATATCCTTGAATTCAAGGATTTGCCTTTTATGATCAAATAAATCGATTCTCGAGGGTGCTACTTTTATTTCTGTACGGCGGTCTTCATCTATCAAGATCAAGCCAAATCCATTGTAAACGCATTGATGTATTAACTCCTTATATTGCTTACTCTCATTTGATTTGAAGACGTTCTTCACCACTGCAATCCACTGGTCATTTACGTAGTAACGCTTGAATTGCTCAATAGCATATATATACCGATACCTCCTGAAAGACTTTATGAATAATGAGAGAATAGACCCAACTACAATGACGAATGCCACCATAAAAACTATGGTATTGAAAAGCCCATAAACAAGTAACCAGTAGTTTTCCTGGAAGATATGCTGCCAGGCCATAAAAAAGAATACCAGCAAAAAGCTCAGCGCCAGACAATCAGCTATCAACAGCTTTTTTTCTAACTTGTATAATACTTCATTTCTCTTCTTAGGCGAGGTAGCTTCAAAGGTGGCCATAAAAATGCTACCATCCTCCTGTTGAAAGGAAAGATAGCCATCTGCAATGATGTCATTGCCCCCTCTTTGATTGAGTCGAAACTCTGTAGGTCCTTTTCTGGGGTAAAATTTATAGAACCCCTTGAGGCAACTCAGGGCTATTTTTTTCACTTCATCCTCCGTAATTTGATCAATTAGCTCAGACATTTTCTTCGACGCTTAGACTATTTGCTTCCAACATTTCCCATAATTTAATGACCTCCATTGCTTCCCTGACATCGTGTACTCTCAAAATTTTGGCGCCATTCTGCAGGGCTGCCAAATGCAACACAGAAGTACCATTCAAAGCGGCCGCAGGTTTGACATTTAAAACTTTACAAATCATAGATTTTCGGGATAAGCCAACCAGTATCGGGCAGTCCAGGACTTTAAAAACCGGTATAGACTGTAGGAGTTGATAGTTTTGATTGACAGTTTTGCCAAAACCAAAACCAACATCCACTATCAGGTCAACCACACCTAGATCGCGCAAATGGCCAACCTCGGTTGTCAAAAACCCTAAAATCTCTTGTACGACATCATCGTATTGGATCTGTTGCTGCATATTTTTTGGCGTACCACGCATATGCATTAGAATGTAAGGCACACCAAGTCGGGCCACCGTATCGTACATCGCATCGTCAAGTTTACCTGCCGAAATATCATTAATTATATGAGCCCCCGCAGCAATGGCCTGTTCAGCTACAACCCCGCGAATAGTATCAACAGAAAAAATAGCTTCGGGAAATTCTCTTGTGGCCCGCTCCAAAACCGGTAGTACGCGCTGTTTCTCAGTATCCACACTAATAATCTCTGCTCCGGGTTTGGAAGACATACCGCCTACATCAATGATGGTTGCCCCCTCTTTGAGCATCTTTTCCACCTGCCTTAGCGTTTCATCAAGATTACCAAATTTTCCTCCATCGTAAAAAGAATCAGGTGTTACGTTAAGAATTCCCATAATTATAGGATTTGCCAGTAGCAGCAAACGACCTTTGCAATTAATTGTTATCCTTTCATTCAGCATATAGAAATAGATGTTTATATTTAGACTTGTTTCGAAGGTATTAAAATAGGTTAAAATTGGTTCTTTACTAACTCATGCGCTGTTGCATTCCTTCGCTTGAAGGCCTACAGGGCTTTCATCTTGCAGGACCGCTCAGTCACCCACATTGTGCCTTTTCGGTTGCTAGCGCGTCCAAAGCCAAAGAGAAACCCTGCCCTTTCTGGCGAAAAAGCCTTCGGCTGGGAAAAAATCTACCAATTTTACCACTATCTACCTCTTCAAAATAAAACTAGTAAGTATACATAACTATAAAATTAAAACCAACTGAACATGTATGATATTCTGTTAGAATATGGCCAATATAATCAATGGTCCAATGAAAAGTTGATAACCTATCTGAAAAACTATACTGATGACCTCCTTTCCAAGGAAGTCATCAGTAGCTTTCCATCAATAAAGAAAACAATATTTCACATTTGGGATGCACAAGTGATATGGCATCATCGTTTAAATGGCAATTCTCTTGATCACTTCCCCGGCAAAATATCCAATAAGAATCTGCAGGCTGCTTATCAGGGGCTGTCAGAATCCTCTGGTGGGTTGGTCAGTTGGATGGAAAATAAGTTGAAAAACCAGGACATCACAGAACATACAACGACTTATTCTACTACCAGTGGAAAAGAATTTACGCAGTTGACAAATAAAATTTTATTACATATTTTCAATCATAGTACTTATCACCGAGGCCAAATTGTAACGATGGCCAGACAACTTGGATTCAGAGATATTCCGGCAACCGATTTTATTTTTTATACAAGAGCAAAAATCACAAAATAAGCTGCTATTATGTCTGATAGATCCCCCGCGCGCAATTTAGGATTGGGAAGATTGATTCTCTTCACTTTAGTTTTGAGTCTTATTGGCATAATCATTTATCGGAATTATTTTTCCGGGCCAGGTGCCTATTATACGACCATACCCAAGGAATTACAGGTCAATTATGTGCCTGCCGAATTCGATCTCAAGATGGATGAGGAGGAGCTGCTCAGCATTTTATCCAATCCTCAACAGAATCGCCGGGCTTTTAACCGGATGGTCCAGGACATAAATTTATCTATTTTAAATCATGTAGCTGACAGAATGGGGTTTACCAGGGAACAAAAGAGCCGTATTCAAAGTGAATATGAAAAGCATCATCCCTATCTGCGCAATATGTACTACAATGATTTTATGGCTTTAAAGGATACTACGTCGCTGGAAATCCAAACCTGGTACGAGAGTGAATCTACCAACTCTGCCAGTTATTTACAGGAGGTAGCTTCAAAATACACCTGCTATTTGGTCAGTCATGTCATTACGAGTATCATTCCGACTGAGCAGGGCAAGATACTGGCCAAGGGCGCAGATGTCAATACGCCCTGTGGTATGGCCATGAGCGAGGCACTCAAGCCTATGATGAAAAGATTGGAAGAGCGAGCGGCAGTACGAGACATCAACCGGTCGAAAGGTGTGATGCAAGAACGGGTAGAAAAAGTGCTCGCGCAGTTGATCACCTATGAGGTAAGTGACAAAAAAGCCATTAGTAAAAAACTGCAGACCAAGATTTGGGGCTTTACCGTATCTTCCAGTGATGTAGAAATATCGGCGGTGAGTCTGATCAAAGTAGGTTTTGACTTGTCTAAATTTTTTGAAGTGAATGCCAATTCCCGCAGCAAGACGGTGAGTATCAAGCTACCGCCCCCAGAAATTATCGCGCAGGAAATATACCCGCGTTTCGAAAAAATGGACATTGGTTGGCTCAGAGAAGTAAAACAAATAGACCTGAATAAGTCTATTGATTTGCTAAGGTCAGAATTCAGAAGAACGGCAATGACTCCGGAAGTGCAGATGGAAGCTAAAAAGGAAGCCGCCAATCTAATGAAAACTATGTTCATTCCTGTGATCAAATCTTTGAGTAAGGATTATGATCTGAAAATTGAGTTTTTGGAAAATGCCCCTGAACCCGCTATTGAGAGCGACTTTTTCAGGGAGCAAAATAAAGATAAATAATGTTAAATCCCGAATACTGGACACAGCGCTACAAGGGAGACAATACACCATGGGATATCGGTCATGCCTCTCCTCCACTGATCAATTACACAAATCAAATAGAGGATAAAGCGCTTGACATCCTTATCCCCGGGGCCGGTAAGGCACATGAGGCCATCTACCTGCACCGGGCCGGCTTTCGTAATGTCTTGGTTTGTGACTGGGCTGAAGTTGCCTTTGAACACCTCAAAGAGCAGGCACCAGATTTTCCAGAAGATCACATGATCGTGGCGGATTTTTTTGAGTTGGATTTGGAAGTGGACTTAATTCTTGAACAGACTTTTTTTTCGGCTATCGACCCAAAGTTACGAAAGAAATATGTAGAGCAGTGCTACAAATTGTTACGCCCTTCGGGAAAAATTGTGGGCGTTTTATTTGCCCATGAGTTTCCTTTCGAAGGGCCGCCGTTTGGGGGTAATAAAGCAATATATCAAAGCTTATTTGCTACTCATTTTAATATTTTAAGTCTTGAAATTGCCAGTGACTCTATAGCTCCCCGGCTGGGTAATGAGCTTTTCGCAGTTTTCAAAAAACGATACTAGCATATAATTGTTTATAAAGCGTAACTTACATTTGCGCCTTGCTATCTAAATTAAGTCTAAATAAACTTGAATAAGAAAGCATAGCTACTTATTTTCGCACAGAACGATGTACAAACTGTAAAATGGAAAAACCAATCAATATAGTGCTGGCTGATGCTCAATACCTGGTAAGGACAGGGCTGAAGCACATATTAGCAGACGGATCGAGATATAATATTATTGGAGAAGCCGAAAATGAGCATCAACTTTTTGACAATCTGCAGCAATGCCAGGCAGATATTGTCATTATGGACTATGACCAACCGGAGAAATTTGCCTACAGCACAATAGCCAGGTTGAGAGAACGATTTCCGCATACCAATATTATGATAATCAGCGGAGATGAGGACAAGCAGGCCATTTATCAGGTATTGGAATCTGGCGTAAACAGCTTTATGACCAAGACTTGCGGCAGGGAAGAACTAGAAGATGCTGTGAATGCTACAGCGAAAGGCGATAAATTCTATTGCACCAGAATTATTGATTATTTGTTAGAAAAGAGTTTTTCAAAAGAGGAAGAAAACTGCGAGCCAACGCCTCTGTCGCCACGAGAAGTGGAAATTGTAAGACTTATCGCCAAGGGACTTATCGCCAAAGAAATAGCTGATGCGCTCAATTTGAGTACACACACTATTTATACCCATAGAAAAAATATTATGAAAAAGCTGAGCATAAGTTCCTCTTCCGAACTTATCCTGTATGCACTCAATAATGGGCTCGTTGAGCAATAAGCTACTGAATCATAACCTAGAATTCTCTTTTTTACCTGTTTTACTCCTCATTGTTGTTAGCAAAGTCGTGCTTTTTAACAAAATATGTCCACTTATCCATAAATATACGTGCGTTTTAAACGTTATTTGGTTAAATTGCATTAATTTATAGAAATTAGCTGTGTAAGAAATTGATTTTCTATAAGATTTAATGGCAATCCTCCCCGTATACGCTATACTTTTTTAGCGTTTTGGGTAAAAGTTAATATAAAACTTCCGCATGAAAAGAATCATTTTCCTTTCAGTCGTCTTCACATTAGGCTTTATGTCTCAACTAAGAGCAGCAGATTTTTACATTG
Source organism: uncultured Saprospiraceae bacterium (assembly GCA_964628385.1). Classification (GTDB taxonomy): domain Bacteria; phylum Bacteroidota; class Bacteroidia; order Chitinophagales; family Saprospiraceae; genus JANQPA01. The sequence continues at coordinate 27,947 of CAZVOD010000027.1, read as the reverse complement.
TATTTGATCCAAATTGCATGGATAGACTAGTCTATACTGATAATTTTGGGGCTCCAATCGTTAAATACAGCTATGAGCTGAATGATACTGAGCGGCTCTTTCTAAGATTAGGCCAGGAAGATCAGGGTAGATTGCAAAGCTACATGCCCAGCAATAACTTCCGTTGTGGGAATCAGTTTATTCGTGAAAACCTCACAAAAATCATACAGGACCCATCTAATAATGTCTTTTTGGTGAAGCCAGAGCGCAATAACGCTTATCGCATTTTAAGCATTATGTCCGCAGATTACTACCTGCAGGATGGTCAGTTTCTATCTTATGTCGGGCAGCAATATCGATTCAGCTACCGCCCGGATATCGCCAATTCCGGACAAGACCTTTCTGGCAACGATCCGAGAGGCATGGTAATGTTTGAGAGTAACATTTCTTACGGCTGTGCTCAGGCCCTGGTATTTGAACAACGCCCGGGAATTTCCCCTGCCTCCTACATAGATATCATCTTTGTTCCGCAGCTAGGCGTCGTTGAGCAATCCAGTCAGCAAACTAATAACAACCTCAAGCTAGATCGTGTAAACAATGAGACACTTAGCTCTTATCTTCAGCGCTTTTGTAATGAAACCAGTACCGGAGGAGGTTACGCCACTACCTATAACAACTTTACGGATAGAGGCAACCCCAATATTTACGATAATCCCCTTACCACTGGTAATAATCTTGCAAATGTAGATAATCGCAACCGTAACTTTCACATAGTGCAGAAGGGAGAAACCCTATATGGCTTATCAAAGCAGTATGGTGTTCGGATAGATCAGTTGAGAATGTGGAATGGAATGAAACCCAATGATACCTTACTCAAAAAAGGAACAAAACTTAGAATCAGCGATCCCAGCAATACTAACAATATGGTTAGTAGAGGGGTAAACTCTTATGATTACTCTACAACCAATCCTACGTTTGATTACAGCCAACGTAATACCAGCCCTACGAGGTTCAATACAGGCTCTAATAATATGCAAAAGCCATGGGAAAATACTAACACCATTTACATAGTTCAAGCAGGCGACAACTTAAGTTCTGTAGCCAGAAAGTTTGGCTATACAGTTGAGCGATTTGCCGCTTTTAATGACATTTCGCCTAACACCAGCCTGTCAACGGGAATGAGGCTTAAAACAACTGATTGCAATACTTCTAACGGCTCCATGGGCAATAACAACACCATGCCCAACAACTACGATTATAACAATCAAGTGGGCAATGATAGCAGTTCGGGCATGCAAAACCCTACTTTTAATTCAAGAGGAGGTAGTACTATAGAGACGCCCAAAAAGCCTTCTAACTCCAGGTCCTATTACTATTACAATCAGTCCCCCTCTGATATCAATAGTAATCGTTCTGATATGAATACCACTTCAAAAAGTGCAGGCTTATTTACAGAATCCAACAGCTCTAACTCCGGAAGCAGCAGTAGTTCTCTGGAGCTTTTCCAGCCCTACAACCTGCGCACAGAAGATGTTATGAGTAAGAGAGGGGGTAGTCAGGCTGACAGTCCAAATACTTATGAAAATGGCAGTTTGATCGATAACCCGGCCTTGAACCCGCCGAATAATCCAGTAAGGCCGCCGGTTACCAACGGTTTTGGTACGCCAATTCCTAACACCAGCGCACCAAAAATAACGCCACGTACGCAGGCCAACAATTTTGACTCTCCTGTGCCGAGTATATCTACCGGCTCTTCTACTACTGGTGGTAACAGCTTTTCGGATACTCCTACCACTAATTCTTCTGCCAGTACAAGTGGACAGGGCAGTGCATCCGAGCTTTTTAAGAATAAGAGAAAAAGAACGTTCCATGTAGTAAAGCAGGGGCAGACTATAGAATCTATTGCCAGAATGTATAATATTCCACTGGAAGAGCTACTGCGTCTGAATAATATGAAAAAAGGACAAAAAGTAATGGTATCCCATAAAGTTTATTTGAACTAAAATCGGTTACCGTTAAAAACAAAAAACCGGAGTTGCAATTGGTAACTTCGGTTTTTTATTTCAGCATAACCTTTTGGTGATCACGGTAAAAGTCCAGGCTCTCAAAAGCCGAAAGCTCATTTTGGGGCAGCCCCTGATTTGGTCAATTCCTACAAATTTAGTGTATTTCGATGATCTCTATTCCTATTTCTTCTATTATATCGCACTAGCTGCTTTTACCAACTTGCCCGCAGGAGTTTAACAGTTTCGAGAAGGTTCGTTCTTTTCTGTTTTTCCCTACTTGACAAGTCCATTCTATCAGGTAACTGACCTGTAGTCTATTATAAACTATTTTTTATTTTTCTTCTTTTGAGCATCTTTTTGGGCCTGTATCTTTTGCTGCTCTTTCAATGCTTTTTCTAGTCTATCCTGAAAGCCACCTTTCTTTTTTGGTTTCTTCCTATATTCTTCTAGTTGCCTTTTAATTTTATCCTGATCAATGATATAATTTTTTGTAACCAAAGTTTGGGTAATATTAATTAGGTTGCTAAAGAATAAATACGCTGTGAGTCCCGAAGCATAACTGTTGAAAAATCCCAGGAACATAACTGGCATAATGTACTGCATGTACTTCATGGCAGGGTTGGCGGACATGTCCATATGCTTCGTATTATAATAAGTATACAGCAGTGTGGTTGCTGCCCAAAGTATGGTAAATAAGCTTATGTGTGAGCCAAAGCCTAAGGGAATTTCAAAGGGAAGTCTTGCAATGACATCGTAAGAAGACAAGTCTGTTGCCCATAAAAAAGAGGCCTGTCGAAAATCCAGGGCAGCCGGGAAAAATCGATACAACGCAAACCAAATTGGCATTTGTAAAATCAACGGCAAGCAACCTCCCAACGGATTTACACCGAACTCTCTGTACAGTTTCATTTGTTCAGAGCTTTGCTTTTGCTGATCATCCTTATACTTTGCTCGCAGGCCTTCCAGCTGAGGCTTTAGAGCTCCCATTTTAGATTGCGAGTAAAGCATTTTGTAGGTTAGCGGATACAGGGCTATTTTAATCAGTATGGTGAGGATAAGAATAACAATACCTTTATTTCCAATGAAACTGGATAAGAAATTAAAGATAGGACGGATAATCCATCGGTTGATAGTTCCAAAGATACTCCATCCATACGGAATGACATCCTCCAGATTATCACCAAAAGCTCTTAGCTGCTTAAAATCTTTGGGACCTACGTAAAAATCCATTGCAAAGGTTTCTGAGCGCAATCCTTCAAACGGTATATTGACATAGGATTCCAGTCGCTTCAGGTTAGGATCACCTTCTTCCAGTACTTCTACTTCGAATTTTCCTCCGTTGAAAGCATCTTTAGCTCTTAGTGAGCTGGTAAAGAATTGATTAGCATGAGAAAACCATTTGATACTTTTACCATTGAGTGTTTCCTCATCACTGGCTGTCAAAGATAAACGAGTGGGGGCACCTTCCTTTATTTTGTAATACGTAGAAGAATACATTCTCTCGTAGCGCGTATTTTTTTCCAGCTTATCCAAAAAATCCAGCCAATGGAGTTCAATACTACTTCCTGCATCAACAAGCCCCTGCATACCTTCCAGTCTGAAGTCGTAATCCAGAGCATATACCTCTCCGGGTTGTATCTTGTATTCCTGCTCAATATATCTGCCCTGGCCGGCGCTGGCTCGAAAGACGATGGAGTTTTCAGTTTGTTTTACCAGCTTAAAGTAAAGCTCCTCGGTGCGGATTTTTCCGCTCACTACGCCCTTAACAGGAAGTATGTATTCAAAGCGGTCACGCGGGTCTTCCATAAGAACGAGCGGCAGTTTAAGCTCTTTTTTCTTTTCGTCTTCCTCTATTTTATAATACTTTTTCAGTAGTACTTTATCCACTCTCCCACCTTTGTTAGAAAAAGTAACTTTAATAGCCTCATTTTCCAACGTAAACGTTTCCTTTTGACCTTTTGAAGTAGCAGCGAAGGGGCCAAACTCTGCCAGACGCTTAACATCTGCAATAGAGTCAATTTGTATAGAATCTGCTCCCAGTAGGCTACTGTCTAAGGGGATATTCGTTTCAGCAATATCTGCTGAGCTGAGCGTATCCATATTTTGTAGTGCAGCAATGGAGTCCTGTGCCCTTTTCTGCGCCTCGATTTCTTCCTTTGTAGGCGCAGTCAAAAATTGCCAGGTTACAAAGAGTGCGAAGATGAGAAATATTCCAAGTGTTGTATTCCTGTCCATTCAAATTTATATTAGCCTAAATTTATGTAACGATTGCTCAGACCATATCGATCTTTGATCATTATCCTGAAGTAATCGTTGACATTTTTCTTTCCCTACTTTTTTCTAAAACACCGCAAAGGTAAATAATATTGAAAGTTAAAGTAAAATACCTTGGATAATAATTCTAACAATATAGACCAGGATTTGAATCAAGCTTACCAAAATGCTATTTATAAGCTTAACGAATATGATATTAGCATTCGTCCCAATAATTACAATGAGGAGCTAGATTTTATTCTTGCTCAAACTCAGGGAGCCGTCAGCTCCTGGGCTTTTATCACCGCCTGTAATCCCGGTTCTGTGGTTTTGCCTGAAAGCATTAATGGTACTAAAACAAAACAGCTTGTAGAAGATATCGTTCATAGTGGCTTCAGGCATTTAAAGGGGTGGAGTGGCAGCCCTTCTGATGACTGGCCCCGGGAGGACAGCCTTTTGATCCTTAACATAAAAATAGAAGAAGCCAAACAGTTGGCGCAGCGCTACGGCCAAAACGCCTTTCTATTTGGCTTCCAACATCAAAGAGCTGAGCTGCTCTGGGTATGAGCCCTACACCAATGCCTTTGAAGCAGCTACTTTTCTGTAGGGATAAATTTTCAGGGCAGCTTCCAGGCAATCCATTGCTGCCTGAAGATCAGTTGTATTGAGTACAAAAGCTATCCGAACTTCATCAATGCCCATGCCGGGTGTTGCATAAAAGCCTTCACCAGGAGAGAGCATTAGTGTAGCACCGTTGTGGTCAAAGTCTTCCAGCAACCACTGACAAAAGTGCTCGGCATTGTCTACCGGAAACCTGGCAAAACAATAAAAAGCGCCTGTGGGTTTGTAACTAATAACTCCCGGCATCTTACTCAACCTATTGTAAACCAGTGTTCTTCGTTGGTCATACTCTTCTTTAACCGATTGCAGGTAAGTATCGCAATTATCCAGCATTGCTTCTGACAGCATTTGGGCCAGGGCAGGCGGGCTCAATCTCAGTTTGGCATATTTAGTCAGACTCATTTTCAAAGATTCATTTTTGGTAATAACCGCCCCTACCCTTGCGCCACAGGCACTGAAGCGCTTAGAAACAGAATCTACGATTACCACATGATCTTCCAGGTCTTCAATATTCATAGCCGAAAAAAACGAATGACCATCAAAGACAAACTCCCGATAAACTTCATCCACAAACAGAAATAAATCGTACTTTTTCACCAACATGCCAATTTCACGCATTACTGATTCTGGATAAAATACACCAGTAGGATTGCTGGGATTGGTCAAAAATATTCCGCGGGTCCTAGAGCTTATTTTTCTTTCGATTGTTTCGTATCCAGGAAAAGCAAAACCATCTTCTATTTTACAAGTTACTGGATTGATCTTTACATCAGCTATTTGGGCAAACCCATTATAATTAGCATAAAAAGGCTCTGTTATGATAACCTCATCTTTGGGATTCATACAAGCAAAAAACAAAAGTTGTATCCCCTCAGAAGCTCCGGTGGTTACAATTATATCATCTGGATTTACAGATATCCCCGACTGCTCATAATAATCAGTCAGCTTCTCGCGGTAGCTTTGTATCCCTACAGCGGGACTGTAAGCGACTATATCGATTTTGGCTTCCTGAAGTTGTCGGATCGCATAATCAGGTGTCAGAATATCCGGCTGCCCAATATTGAGATGATAAACGTACTTTCCTTTTTTCTTTGCTTCCTCGGCATAAGGAACCAGCTTGCGAAAAGGTGAAAACGGAACCTTTTGCCCTCTTGAAGATACATTCGGCATAGCTGATAATTTTGGCTATTTATAAAATTGATGAGTAATATACTTTAAATCATAATATGAGGAAAGAATGGAAAGAGTGATTTAAATCTTTATCACCACCCGGGGTAGTGATAAAGATTTGTAAAAAATAGTATTCTTAGAAGTAAAAAATTATTGGCCTATGGCATTTAAACTAGTGTAAACTTCCTTTGGTAAGGATTGATTTACTTCAATATCTGAAAGCTTTCTCTGCCCACGGCTGGCACTCAATAACAAACCATCATAGGACTGATACTCCTTCCATGGGGTAGATATCCTGGGTTCCTTGTCTGTATTTTTAGAAAAATAATCCCATTGGACAACCAGATTTGAAGTAGTATCAAAGTGAACATGATATTTATTCTGAGGTGTATTGCCAACGCCGTCGAAAGTCATCGCCACTATTGTTGTTTCCTGTGTACTATCTGCTGTCATACCCGGTCCCAGATATTGTAGATTGACACCTTTGTCCAGCATTTTGAAGGGCATAACCAACCAGTAAGAATCATTGATCCAGATACTTTTGGCTCTTTTGAGTAGCGTATTCAGTGTGTCTGGCTCAGTAAATTCTTGCCCTGCTATTTTGACTTTACCTTTCTCCGTATTTAAATTATAAAGATAAACTGCACTGTCTCCAGGAATTTCAATTCTTACATCTCCAGTGTATTTATCCCACCATAACTTCCTGAATCCAAAAAAATTCCAAGAAAGGTGTCTGGTATTGTTATACTTTTCCATACCTCCCATAGCTTTAATAGCATTCGTTACAAAAGCAATTGACTTTTCATCGCCCTCAGCATCAATAATTATCTCTTCATTTGAAGACGTATCCGCGGAAGAGTTTTTGGTTATTTGACTCTGGCAAGAAGCAGCAATCAAAACCAGCAGTAATAGATGTACAGCGTATTTCATAGTTTTACCAATTTCTATTTATCAATTTTTTTAAATTCACACACGCATCGTATGGCAAACTTACGATTCTTCCTCGACTTAGAGGGTATGCCTAAAAATGGTCAGTATTTCTTTTTCATCCTTTTGATCAACATCCTTTTACCGTCGGAATTCTCCAACCGTCAGAGTAGGCTACTTTGGAATCATCAAAGGAATATAAACAACCGGATAGATTGGCATTACTATCATGGTTAATTTCCCAACTATCCTCAGTGTCAGATGATAAATTTTCATTAAACTAATATAGGGAATCTTCCCATACTGTGTCCAATTATGGTCAGGTTAGTTAGTTTTTCCTTTTTAACATACGCTACAAGTTGAAGCCTGATGGGATCATACTAGAGTGTATCAACAGGTTCAATATTGTTAAAACCGGCATAAGAAACCAAATGTACTTCATATGGCTCTTCCAAATGACCTACAGCTTCTTCCCAGACAGCCTAACTTATTTTATTTTTTAAGAGCGAGGATATGAAAAGAACCACTTTTAACCAAAAGACTTATTTCGCAGGTATTGAAATAGGCTAAAAGCGGTTCTTTCTATTTTCAGATGCCAATTGAGTATCAGGCTGTCGGTTCCTTGCCCCCATCCAGATAGTCCTGGTAGTCTTTCAGTTCGCTCCACTGCCCTTTAGCCGCTAACCCGGCTTGTTTGGGCCAGGTAGCAGGTTGTGCAAAGCGAAATTTATCTCCGGCGGCCGATAATATTTCTTTTAGGCGATCGACATTGGCGGCAGCCAGCTCCGACCATGAAGTAATGCCATCTTCTTTGAGAAGGGTTTCAATTTTTGGACCGATCCCTTCGATGATCTTCAAGTCCTCAGGGTCATTGGAGAAGCCCAAAAGCCTCATTCCCATTTTTTCCAGCTTAGAATCATTACTGAAGTCTCCGGCCTTATCTCGACCTCCATCCAAAAACTTTTGGTAGGCAATTAATTCTTCCCATTTACCTTCGGCGGCCAACCTGGCCTGACGAGGCCAACTTTCAGGATTATTTATTCTAAACTTGGACCCAGCTTTATCCAGGACAGCCCGAAGCTCTTGTGGTGTTCTTGAGCCTATTGCTACCCAGTTATTAATGCCTGCTTCTTTAAAAGCAGCTTCAATTTTTGGGCCGATCCCCTCGATAATCTGCAAATTATCATTAGTAAAGATGGTAGCATAATTGAAAGAATTATCTCTGGGAAATTGAGAAAGGCTGCTGTTGCTCAACTTCTCCACCATCATACTAGCTTTAGAGGGCGTATCAAAGTCTCCCATGTCATCCCTTCCGGAATCCAGGAATTTCTGATAGGCTACCAAATCTGCCCATTTACCATCAACGGCCAATTGGGCCTGGCGAGGCCAGGAGTTAGTTCTTGACATCCTGAAGCCTTTACTTTCAGTAACCAATATAGATTTTAGTTTTTCAGGTGTAGCATTGGCAATATCAAACCAGGTATTGATACCCGCTGCTTTAAGAGTGGTTTCTGTTTTAGGGCCAATACCTTCGATAACTTGAAGGTTATCGGGCTTTAAGAGTAGAGCATAATTCTCAAAGGAAGTATTTTTAGAGGCCTTTACACCGTAGTAGAGTTGTGCTTTTGCTATGTCGCCTTCTCCCATTGCTTTTTGAAGCGCAATTAATGCTGTCCATTTTCCTGCATCAGCCAGACTGGCCTGTTGGATTAGAACAGCACTATTAATTCCTTCATATTCTGGCCCGGCTGCTTTAAAGATTGCGTCCAATTCTTCCGGTTTTTTGGCAGCCAAATCCGCCCAATTATTAATACCGGCATTGCGCATCACCATTTCAATTCCGGGATCTATTCCTTCTATCAGTCTTAGATCAGTAGATTGAAAGGCAGCGTTATAGCGAGCATTAAAGGCAGCGCTATCCTCGTCCCCGGACGTATTGGCCGCTAGTACAGACCCAGTGGCGTTACTTGTTTTTTCTGATGTAGCTACTGTATTTTCAGCAGACTCGCCGAACTTGGCCTGTGCAGCAGCCAGGGTATTTTTGAAAGACAGGTTTTCTCTTTCCAGCTCTCCTATTTGATATTTCAACCCATTAACGTCAGACCTCAGGCGAGTATTAGCAGCATGTTCTTCCTTGTATTTAGCTTCAGCGATATCCCTTTCCTTTTCTGCTTCTTTGAGCATAGTTTTATATTTAGCCCAAATCAGATAACCGATCAATAAACCAATGAGGAGTGGCAATAACATAGCCAGCAGCCACCACGGGATAAAACAGATAGTAGAGAAAATATTTAAATAGAACATTAGTCTTGGTTTTTACAGGTGAATTTTAATTGCTTACATCTTTTTTAATCAATCTAACTTCTACTCTCCTATTCTCGTATCGTCCTTCTTTAGTAGCATTGGAAGCTACAGGCTGTGTTTCTCCCTTAGAAGAAATACTGATTTGCCCGGGAGCCACCCCACCGTCTATCAAAATCTGCTTGATTTGTACGGCGCGTTCCATGCCTAGTTGCATATTGTATTGATCGGTTCCTTTGTTATCGGCATGCCCGGTGATGGTAATTTCTTCTTCCGATTGCTTTACTCGCTCCGCCAGCTTTTGTAGATAGCCATCAACTTCCGGATCATATTCTTTTTCTACTGAATTAAATGGAAAGCGAATGATAATCCGGTCTGCTAATTCTTCCACAGTTTCTGTGACTGTTTCTTTCGCAGTAACCCACTCATAGGCTACTCCCTTAAAATAGTTATACCTGGCAAATTGCTGATCTGTATTAGCTCTGGCACGAAGCCTCACCCGGTCATCAGGAAGTTCGGCAAAAAATTGACTGCGAATAAGTTCAGCCCGTTGAAGACCTATATTTTCTGAACCTTCAGGCGTTTTTTCGCTATCAAAATATAATCCAATGATTTCTAATATTTTATTATCAGCCCCTTCATTTTGAATAGAATCTACCAGAGCGTCTATTCCTGGCCCGGCAACTGGTTTTGGATTAGACCACAAAAAGCCAAGTGCCAGATTATTCTTTGGTTCTATAAAAGAAAATTCAGTGGCTTCAAAAAAGCCGGTTTTAGCATTATCCGGTACTTGCTCAGCAACAGTCGAACTGACTCTTACCATATATTCCGGTAAATCAGCAAAGAAGTTATTTTTAACCTGTTCTGCTCTGGCCATTCCCAGGTCATTACTGGCTTCGGGCTGTTCTTCCTCAGGAAAATACTTAGCCTTAATCTCGAGAATTTTAGTTTCAGAAGTTTGTTCTTTGAGTAGTTGTCGGATTTCAGAAAAGCCTTCATTAATGTAAGGTTGAGCCGATGACCATTTAAAAGCAAGATCATAGGGATTAATGGTGTCGGCAGGCAGTACACTGGCATTTCCCTCTGCACAAGAAGTACAAAGCGTATCATAGCAGCCGCGATAGACTACTACTGTGTACAATCCCCAAATGATGAGTAAAAATAGAATCAAAAGATTCCTGGAAGTAGTATTCATATGCTGGTGGAAGGTTTGTGTTAAAAAGTCATAAAGATTCCATCTATAAACATGAAAACGGCAGAGCTTATACCCCTCTATTGTTGCTACTTCGCCAAATTGCCTGCTAATAAATCAACCTGAAAAAACTTTTCGATTGTTTATTTATAATGTATGATACTTTTCCAAGAATGGGAGGCTGACGCGCCAACTACACCTTGATTAACCTTTCTACCGGTAAGCCTGCTGATAACTAGTCGAAAATTAACAATTTTTCAGGATTATACTTAAATTTTCTTAACACTTTGTAATTATAAAGTTAGGTTTAAGCTGGCCATTCCCTATTGACAATAACACTAAAATGGCTTTACGTTAGCATCTCCCAAGACAACCATTATGCTGAGACGTCGATTCTATAAGTAAATTTCAATTCGTTCTAATCTGATCTTTGGTGTAAGTTGTTAAATAAAAAAAATTCAAAGCTACGAAATAGTCAATCTGATTGAGCCAATGCGTATTTGCTTTGTTTTCCTTATCTTTGCAAGCAATTCAAAAAATAATCAAATACCTCGATAATGTTTGAAAGTTTAAGCGATCGTCTGGAAGGGGCCTTTAAAAGCCTGAAGGGAGAGAGAAAACTTACGGAACTGAATATAGCGCAGTCTGTCAAAGAGATCAGACGAGCCCTTGTCAATGCCGATGTTAACTACAAGATAGCCAAGGACTTTACAGATACCATCAAAGATAAAGCCCTTGGGCAGGAGAATGTCCTTAATGCCGTAAAGCCCGGGCAGTTGATGGTTAAAATTGTGCAGGATGAACTTGCTTCCCTGATGGGTGGTGAGGCTGAAGGTATTAATCTAAAAGGTAAACCCAGCGTAATTCTGATCGCTGGCCTCCAGGGTTCTGGTAAAACGACCTTCTCAGGAAAGCTGGCTCATTTTCTAAAAACCAAAAAGAAAAAGTCGCCATTATTGGTGGCATGTGACGTATACCGCCCGGCGGCCATTAACCAGTTGAGTGTTTTAGGCCAGCAAATAAATGTGCCCGTCTATAAGGAAGAGGATAATAAAAATCCGCTGGATATTGCCCTGAAAAGTATCGGTCATGCCAAAGACCATGGCTTTGATGTAGTTATTGTCGATACCGCCGGTCGCTTGAGTATTGACCAGGAGATGATGAATGAAATTTCGGGGATCAAGGAAGGTATTCAACCGGATGAGACGCTTTTTGTCGTCGATTCTATGACTGGACAAGATGCCGTCAATACAGCCAAGAATTTCAATGATGTCATCAATTACGATGGCGTTGTTCTGACGAAGCTCGATGGTGATACTCGTGGTGGTGCTGCTTTATCGATCAAATATACCGTTGGTAAGCCTATCAAGTTTGTGAGTAGCGGTGAGAAGATGGAGACGCTGGATATTTTCTATCCCGACCGTATGGCACAGCGTATTCTGGGCATGGGTGATATTGTTTCATTTGTAGAAAAGGCCCAGGAACAGTTTGATGAGAAGCAAGCCAAGATACTGGAATCAAAAATTAAGGGTAACAAATTTGATTTCAATGACTTCCTCTCCCAAATTAATTCCATCAGGAAAATGGGAGATATAAAAAGCTTATTGGAAATGATCCCGGGCTTGGGTAAAAAAGCAAAAGATCTGGATCTTGACGATAGTGCCTTCAGAAAAGTAGAAGCTATTATTCACTCTATGACTCCTCAGGAAAGAGGAAATCCGGAACTTTTGAATATCAGTCGTAAAAAAAGAATAGCCACAGGGTGCGGCCAACCTCTCAGTGAGATCAATATGTTCATCAAGCGATTCGAAGATATGCGCAAGATGATGTACAAGATGAGCCGTATGCCAGGCTTTGGCGCGGGCGGCCCCGGCGCTGTTCCCGGTGCTGCAGCTGCTCCTGTAGGAAGGCCAGTCAGAAAGAGTAGAAACAAAAAAAAGAAGAAAAAAAGATAAGCAAATCGGCTAGTAACCGATTGAAATTTATAAACTTACTTTTTTGGGGTTTCAATTTTGGATCTCTGTCACTCTGCTATAAAAATCCAAAAAGCTGCATGAACATCCGGTTTCTTGCATTATCGATCGTAAGAATGAAAACCCAACACCTACCAAACGTTCCTGGCATCTGCGGATACAGGGACGTTTGTTTTATGAACTACTAAACAAAACCTTAAAAATGAACTTATCCCGCTTTTTGCTTCCGCTGATTTATTACTTGCTACTTCAGCCTTTTCCATCTAAAGCTTTCAGCGAAGGAGCAGACTCTCTCATCTACGGAGAACTCTTGGACTCCAGCCTAAAAGTTACCTCTATCAAAAATGAAAAAAAGTTTAAAAAGCTGGGCTTAGTAAAATGGGAATTACAAAATGGTGTGCAGGTGTTTTTGAAGCCCAATTCCAGTACTGGTGACGGAATAGTTTGTGCAGGTATCAGCCCTGGAGGACATTCACTTTACCCTGACTCTTTATTTAGAAATGGAGATATTGCAGCATTTCTTATCAGAAAGAGCGGCGTTGGTCAATACTCATTGCCAGAGCTGGAAAAATTACTCGAAAATAGAAAGGTGCAGGTGATACCGTACATTGGCGAACTATTTGAGGGCTTCGAAGCCAGTAGTTCTCGTCAGGAATTTAGAACCCTGTTAGAGCTCATTTATCTGTATTTTGAGACACCACGAGCGGATCGCGCGCATTTTGAATCTTTTATACGCGCACAAAAGAAAAACTTTTCGGGTATGGAGGATAGTCCTTTTTATCAGTTCACTTCTATCAAAAACAAGATTAAGTATAATGGCCATCCCCGGCAAGCCACAGTGACCCCCGAAAGTATTAGCACCATACAACTTCCGGTTGCGTATAAGATTTTCCGCGATCGATTTTCGGATGCCAATGACTTTACCTTCATTATAGTTGGAAATTTTGAGCTGGCATCAATCAAAGATGAGCTCTTGGCTTTTTTAGGCAATCTAAGCACGAAAGCTGGAAAAGAAACGTGGAAAAATGTAGAAGCTGATTTAAAGCCGGGATTTACCGATACCACAATTTACATACAGCAAGTTCCGCAATCATTAGTAGAGATAGTTTATCATGGATCCTTCAATTACTCTTTGGCAGAAGCCTACCTTTTCAATACTCTAGTGGAGAGTTTTGAAGCTCAGTTAACTAATTTATTAAAAGAAGAAAAGGGTACTACCTTCAACCTTGCTGTGAAAGCGAACTTTGAAAGAATTCCCTCGCCGGCATACGCTATTGAAATTTCATTGGCCTGCCGCCCCACTCAAACGGAAGAACTAACCGAGCTCATTGAAAAGCTGATCAAGCGGTTTCAAAACAGTCAGTTTAATGAAAAAGCTATTGAATCTATCAAGGGCATACAGTTGGAAAATAGGAAAAGAAATACTGAGCGTAATGCCTACTGGTTAGAGCAGTTATCAGACGTTGTAAAATACAAAGATGCGCTTAAATCGATAAGGCTCAGACAATATTCGAAAGCTCAGAAATCATTGACTGCCTCTTCTCTACAGAAAGCAGCTATTCGTTATTTCAGTAAAGAAAATTATCTGAAGATAGTGCTTAAACCTACATGGATGAAGTATAGAGATCAATAACAGGAGAGGATGAAACCAAAGAAAGAGAAAATAGTTTACTCCCTTTCTTTGATTCCTGGTTGAGCTTTTATTATTTCATTTCCACGACGGTTTTTACCGCCTGATAAGGAAAAATCAATTTTCCGGTAGCTTTTGTATCAGTTGTTTCTTTTCCAGTTCTCACCAGAATCTGATAAACTTGCTCTGTTGTCAAATCAGGACGGATGGCTTTCATCATTCCTACCAAACCCGCTGTGTAGGGGCATGACATAGAAGTACCGCTATAACTATTGTACTTATTGTTGGGAATAGTAGAATATATATTTACACCGGGGGCAGCAACCCCCATGGGTAGTTCCGCAACGTGATTAGAAAATGTTGCTCTATTAAGGTTTTCATCGATGGCACTTACCGAGATGAGTCCACGAGAGTTAGCCGGCGCATAAAATCGACCATTATCATTTGAATTGCCTGCTGATGCCAGAACAATGGCTCCGGCTTTGCGAGCGTAATTGATAGCCTTTTCGTAGGCTCTTTGCTTGGACTGGTTGCTACGCCCCCCCAAAGACATAGAGATTACACCCACTTTATTATCTGCTGCTTCTATGATCCCGTTAATAATTGAAGACTGTGTCCCGGCACCATAAGCGTTGAGAACTTTCACACTGGTCAACTCTACGAAGTCGTTGTTGGGAGCATAAGAAGCAATACCTATGGCGTTATTAGAAACAGCTCCTGCTATACCTGCGCAGTGAGTACCGTGACCTCTTGGATCATTGTCGTACTTACTGCGAATGGAAGTAAAATTTGGGTTGATGTCCTCATGATTTGCATCAACCCCTGTATCAAGTATAGCTATCTTTACTTCTTTTTTTGGCTTTATGTTATTGCTGCGCATATACTCATACAACTTATCCATTTCCATGGCCTCAAAACTCCATAAGTAAGCCAGCCCAGGGTCGTTTACCTGATATTTCTTCTTTAGTGACTTGCTTTTATTGGCACTTTCCAGCGGAGCTACCTGAATCACTTCATTGTCTTCCAACCATACGATTTGATCTTTATCATTCAGTGCCCTTTTTATCTTGCTGATATTCTTCAGCTGATGCTTTGGAATATCAAGCATGTAATAATTGTCCAGCGTAGTCAAATCTTTATTTTCAGGCCGGAAAGCCAACGTAGCAGAAAGATCATAACGCTCAAGCAAGGTGTTAATAGCCGTGATCTCAACCCCCTCCTGTAGCTCAATTAATAATTCTGATTCTTCACTTAATGGTATTTCGAAGACTTCTTGATAAGGAAAAGTATCAGCAATTTCTTCTTTGAGAAAATAGGCCAACCCGGCTACACCAAGCACCAAAAGAATGGCTACGTATCTTTTCAATCTGAAGGCAAGCATCAAAAAGAGACCGAAGCCTCCCAAGATCATCAAGTCTCTAAATGCGGTTTGTACTTTGTACTCTGCCGGAGCAATAGTAAATAAAAGACCCAGAGTGTATAGGACTAGAGCTGTCCAAAAACCACGTCTAAGCTGTTTTACAGGAGCTCTTTTTTCTTGGGCATAAAACCATACACCTAAAAACACACTTGCTGCAGCAAAACCTATTAAATAAAACAATGTCATGTTTGTATCAAATTTTATTTTTGTTAAAATAACCAATTACCCTCGGATAAGCAAGCCATATGCCCTATTATAGTGGTCATTTTCGGTTAGTTTTTGAAAAAACAAGATTAAAACCAGCATTAAACCTATAGATAAATAAAGGCGTTACTTATGAAGATATTATCGAAAAAAGAATCATTTAAACTAACTCAAAATTTATAGAATGTCAACTATGCCAGAACGCCTAAAGTGCGTAATTATTGGATCAGGGCCTGCCGGATATACTGCAGCCGTGTATGCAGCCAGAGCAGGTTTAAATCCGATCTTATATACGGGTGAAGAACCAGGTGGCCAACTCATGATTACCACCGATGTTGAAAACTACCCGGGATATCCAGATGGCATCATGGGGCCTCAAATGATGGAAGACTTTAGAAAACAAGCTGAGCGCTTTGGTACTAAGGTGAATTACGAGTTGATTTCTAAGGTAGATTTCTCAGGGCCTGTTCACAAGATATGGACAGAATCTGGAGAAGAAATTCATGCTCACGCAGTAATTATCTCTACCGGAGCCAGCGCAAAATGGTTGGGACTGGAATCTGAAAAGCGTCTTTACAATAAAGGAGTTTCAGCTTGTGCTGTTTGTGATGGTTTCTTTTTTAAAGGCCAAGAACTAGCCGTAGTAGGGGGGGGTGATACAGCCGCCGAAGAAGCGTTATATTTGTCTAAGCTTTCTCCCAAGGTACACGTCCTGGTGCGCAGAGATGAAATGAGAGCTTCCAAAATTATGCAGGAACGCATTTCCAAAACTAAGAATATTGTGGTACATTGGAATACAGAAACGGTGGAAATACTTGGAGAAAATGAAGTTGAAGGCGTAAGAGTGGTCAATAACAAAACGCGAAAAGAAACGACTATACCTATCAAAGGTTTTTTTGTAGCGATTGGTCACACACCTAATACAGATATTTTTAAAGACTGGTTGGATATGGATAATGCGGGGTATTTAGTTACACAGCAAAAAACCACCAAGACTAACGTTGAGGGAGTATTTGCCAGCGGTGACGCTCAGGATAACGTTTATCGTCAAGCTGTAACAGCAGCCGGTACAGGTTGTATGGCAGCTCTTGATGCCGAGCGTTATCTTACAGAAAAAGGTATTGATTAACCTATTTCATATCGTACATAAAAAGACAAAACGAGAATGACAGCTATTTCCACGAAATTCCGTCCCGGCGTTCTGCACGGTGATGAAGTTACGAAAGTTTTCGATTACGCCAACGACAATGATTTTGCCCTACCTGCCGTAAATGTAGTGGGCACTAACTCAGTCAATGCTGTGTTAGAGACGGCCAGAGAGGTTAACTCTCCTGTGATTGTTCAATTTTCGAATGGAGGTGCCAATTTCTTTGCCGGAAAAGGCCTTTCCAACGAAAATCAACAGGCATCTATCCTGGGAGGTGTTTCAGGAGCGATGCATGTGCATCAAATGGCCGAAGCTTACGGCGTAACTGTAATTCTTCATACTGATCACTGTGCAAAGAAAATACTTCCCTGGGTAGAAGGTTTGCTGGATCATGGGGAGAAATTCTATGCTGAAAAAGGGTATCCTTTGTATAGTTCGCACATGCTTGATCTATCAGAAGAATCACTTGAAGAAAACATAGATACTTGCGTCCAATTCCTAAAACGCATGGACAAAATGGGAATGACCCTGGAGATAGAGTTAGGTGTAACCGGAGGAGAAGAAGATGGTGTGGATAATACCGGTATTGATAATTCTTTGCTTTATACACAACCGGAAGAAGTGGCCTATGCGTATGAAAAGCTCAAAGCAGTAAGCAACAGATTTACCATAGCTGCGGCTTTTGGCAATGTCCATGGTGTTTATAAGCCAGGTAACGTAAAGCTTTCTCCCATTATCTTAAAAAATTCTCAGGATCATATCAAAGAGAAATTCGGGACGGGACACAACCCAGTAAACTTCGTTTTTCACGGTGGCTCAGGCTCTTCCCAGCAAGATATCAGAGAAGCAATCGGATACGGAGCCATCAAAATGAATATAGATACTGACCTACAATGGGCATTTTGGGAAGGAGCTCGCAATTATCACGATGAAAAGCGGGAGTACCTGAAAACACAAATTGGTAATCCAGACGGCGATGATAAGCCCAATAAAAAATATTACGATCCTCGAAAGTGGCTTAGAGCTGCTGAAGATACTTTCAAAACCAGATTAAAACTGGCTTTTGAAGACTTAAACTGCATCAATAGAAACGCATAAAACTTTAAATCCTAAAATCCGCTGAGCGGATTTTAGGATTTCTAACTGTGGTAAAACCATCCGACATTTTACAGACTATTGTGCGAACCATCACAGAAAGGAGGATTGCTCGTTTGTTTGCAAGTACACATCGCGGCCATTTTAGAACCTTCTACCTCAAAAACTTTAGGCTCAAAATTAGTTCCTTTGTGAGAACCGTTACACCAGGGTTGATTGGCTGACTGTCCGCAGGCACACCAAGCATAGGCTTCGCCCGCTTCCAGCTTTTCCATCTGAGGGACTTTCCCAGCTATTTTAGCTTTTTCCATTTTTTTTAGTTTTCATTACTAAATCAATGCAAGTGATATATTTACTATACACATTTGAAAAGAAAGGAGCAAAGGTTTTGTTCTCAACATTCCTGCTTTCAGACTAAAAAGCCTTTATCAACTTCAATTTTTTTAGACTTATTTCGGTTATGCTTGCGGTAGTCCTGTCATGGTGAATATCATAACAAAAAGTGCTACTGTTTCTACAATACCGATGATCATAATATATTTGGCGGTATCATTAGCACCTGAGGCTATAGCATCACAGGCTCTGGCCCCCGCTTTACCCTGGAAGATAGCCGAGCCTGCCATGGCGGCACCGGCAAACAAACCGATCATGATTTGCCAAATGTAGGAATCAGGGCTTAGATTAGCAGAAGAAATCGCATTTTTCAGGATCATTCCATAAATAACCTGCGAAAGAGGAGCACCCGCAAAGATCAGCAAAGCAGTGGAAGCTTTTTCTCCGTTGATGATCATTTTTTTCCAGGCCCCAATAGCTGCCATTCCGGCAATGCCTGTACCTATCGCTGAGCCTATCGATGCAATACTCAGGGATATTCCCATGTCTCCCAAACCAGTAACCATAGAAGCAAGAATCAAATTCAATATCATGTTTTTTTGTTTTGTTTATTTCAATAAATTAAAAGATTAAAGTCAGTTCACTATGCTTTCAAGATAAAGCCTCAATCTCTGTTATTTAAGTTTTTCTTTTCCATTTTCTATTGCTTTATCATAAGAAAGAAGCTTAAAAGGTCGATAAGCTTGGCCTGAAAACTGTACGCCCAGATGGCTGGCAAACTCCAGCATATTCAGGCGAATACCGTGTACCATTACTGCCATTAGTGCCAGTGCAATATTAAGACCATGTCCCAAGGCCAGCGCCAGGGCAGCAATCAACAATTCCAAAAATCCCATATTTGAAAAACCTCCTTCCGGAATGATAATACCATTAAAGCTAGCTGCTACAGCGGCTGTTGCTAAACCTACAGCAAATAAGCGGACGTAAGAAACAATATCTGAAAAACCATTGATCAAGCTTAACGGCAAATTAGCGACGGACATGAGCATGCTACCGAAGAATGTCTTTCCTTCTCTGGTAAAGAAGGTTACCAACAGCACTCCCAGGCCAAACAAATAGACAATCCAGGATGGTAATGCTTTTCCCAAAACCAGATTCTCGGTAACAAAAAACAAGCCCCAGATAAGTGCTATCCAGCCGATCTCGCTAAGACATTTCAGAGAATTGATAAACTGGACAAACCTAATGCTATGAGCAATAGTCAGGTGAATAGCTCCGATCAGAAAGGATAAATGCATCATAAAGAAAACATTATCACTGCCAAAACTTGCTATTTCTTCTACGATCAAGTTATTAAAAAATGGAATGGCAGCAATTTGTTCCGACCCAAAATAGGTGCCACTGAGCACGCCCCAAATAATAGTTGATCCACTAAGTACGTAGACTAAAAAGCGAACCTGAGCGGGAAGCTTTTTGCGAAAAAGCAGCGTAAGTATCAAGAAAACAGCACCATAGCCGGCATCTCCTACCAACATGGCAAAAAAGAGTGCGAAGGCTACCAGAAAATAAATAGAAACATCTACTTCCTTGTATCCGGGAACGATATCAATAAACTTCATCACCGGATTAATCAGTTTCACCCAGGAAGGGTTTTTAATATAAACCGGTACATCTTCAGGGTTTTCGGGCTCCGAAATTTGATAGCCCCAATTCTTTTGCTGAGCTACTGTTTCAAATTCTTTTACTTTATTTTTAGGTATAAAGCCTCTGAGGTACCGGAGTTGCCCCTTTATGTCTCCCATACTTTGCTTAGCACTTTCTTCTCTAAGGGTATTTTGCAAAAACTTCTGATACTCTTCCAGTAGCTCTGTATTTTGAGCTTGCTCCAGCAAATATTGTTCTACCTTTGCTAACTGCCTTTCTTTGCGCTGAAGCTGCTGTTTAACTAGTTCTACCGGCAACTCAGGTAGCTGCTCTTCTCGGAATTCTAGTTGCTCCTCTTCTTTTCTAGTCAGCAAAGCAATAGGCACCTGCCCATCGTCTTGCTCCTGGAAAACTTCTATTTGATGTTGCTCAGCAATCGCTGGTAGCATCTCTTTGTCAATTTTATACAAGCGTATAAAAATTCCCTTCTGACTGAGATAGTCAAAATCACTAATCTTAATCTGCTCCCCCCAGGTTTTATACCATTCCATTTGTGCCTGTAGCTGACGCAGCTTCTGCTGCCCCTGCTGCCTGAAATCCTGAGCAATCAGTATTCTATTGACGGCCCGCCGTGGGTCTTTGTTATTTTCTGTATTCCCGGCAACAACAGCTCCCCCTTGCGTGTCGTAATCAGCTAACAATGATAAAGCCTGCCTGGTACGATCGAGTTCGTTACTGCATCGATCGAGAAAATCACTGGCAGGCGAATTGATTGCTCTGATCTCTACTACGCCCAACTCACCAAGTTTGTGAATAGTATCTTCCACTGAACTTGCCAGGGTAAATAAAAAGAGTTCTTTCATTCTAACGATCATGAGGCAGCCTTTTTGTTTTGTTTTTTCTTCTTAACCAGTTTTGCGCATCCGATGGTCAGTCTTTCCACATCTCCCAGGTAAATTTCTATTTTCCGAATCTTTTGGATGGTTTCCGGTATAAATACTTCCTTTAGAGCATTTTTCATTCTACGTGCCTCCGCTAACTCCTCGCGAAGCATTTTTATATTTTTCTTCTCTATTTCTATCATCTCGTATTTTGTCTTTTGATCAATAATGACCTCTTTTGCCGTATCAATCCAAAGCGGAGTATTAAAGAAGTCTTGTTCCGCATTTTCAAAATGTATATCCTTAAACACATCGATGGCCACCCCTGCAATTTCCCGCTTTTGGGTGAGTACTCTATCCACCCTGGTCAAAGTGTGTAAGTCCAGCGTGTTTTCTGCCATTACAGCTACCCAGTGTTTAGTTTCTTTATTGGTCTGCTCTATCAGTTGATGTAGCTTACGGATGCTGTTTTCAATAGCTTGCACAGCTTCCTTGAGTTGCTGCTCTTTCATTTCAAACACCGGTAATGCCCCTTCGTATTCTTTTAGTTCATTCTTAAGAATAGCAAGGTAATTCTTATTCATTAGTATTTTATCCGTCATAGGCTTTTCCTTGTGTAACTTTTTCAAAAGTTGTGAATCCCTGCTTTTCGTCGAAGCTCCACCAGCGAGTCAATATCATTAATTTCAACTTGTAAAGGACCAATGATTCAAAATCAAAGTGATGACCGATAGATAACTCCTCCAACTTATCCCATTGCATCTGCATGATTTGGATTTCCTTTTCCAGCGGCGTTCCGTCTTTCAGTTCTAGCGGCTCGTAAAACTCCTGGTCGGCCCCTGATTGATTTGATTTACCAGCTGCTCTGAGTTGTTTAAGGCGCATTTTCAGGGCAAAAAAATATTTGGAATAAGTAGCGATCAGCTGATTGCTATGATTTCGAAACTCAGGAAGGTGCAGCGTCCTCAGTTCAATTGAATTGAAGTGCTGCTGCAATCGCGCTGGTAAGAACTTCCCAGCCTCCTTTTCTAAGATTTCCACCAGGCTTGCTGCAACTAGCTCTTCCCCGTGGTATTTTCTTAGAGTAGACTCTACCCTACCGCGCAGTTCTTTTGTATTTTGAAAAGTCAAATGCGGCAGGCTACTCATCAGATATTCCAGTTGGCCATTCATCATCATTGCTGCACATTTTTTAAAATCTCCACCCACTTTCCAGTCAGATGGTTGCGCAACAATTCACTTACTTCGCCGGGCGATATCTCGTAACTCCAGCCCTGATCAGTTTTCTTGATCGACAACCTCTTTAATCGGTCATTGTCAGCAGTGATATTAACAACTTCGCTGGATTGCTGTAGCTGATTGTGGATATACTCCGAAAGTTCCTCTACAAAATCTTGCGGCATTTTCAATTCTATATCCGCTCCTATATTTTCGACAACTTTGACAATAGCTTCTTTTAAAAGGTCCGGTCTGAATTCTTTTTGAATCTCCTTTTCAAGAACTACTCCCAATAAATTGAGTAAATCATTTCTGATAGTTAGGGTAAAATCTCTTTCTGCCTGATGGAGGGCACTTTTACCGGTATTAGTAATAGTTTGTGCTTCCTGACGAGCCTGAGTGAGGATTTCATCCCTTTTTGCCTCTGCCTGCTGAACAATCTCCTGTGCCTGTACTTTAGCTTTTTGTATTATACTTTCTGACTCCTTTTCGGCGGCCTCTATGGCTTCTGACTTAAGTGAATCTATTAGTCTATCCAGAGATTGATTGTTCATATTGCTGTTCTTTTAAAATTTTAAAATTACCTTCTGCCGGCCAGTACTTATCAATAAGTTTGGTAGATAACCCCGCTTCCTCTTTCTTAAAATATTTAGCGAGTATATCCCAACACAAATCCAGCGCATCCTCCAACTCCAGATATCGGAAAGGATCCATGAGCTCTCGCTGGAAAGTTTTGCGATAGTCCAGCAGGCGAAGAGAATAATCATCTTTTACAGAACCAAATTTCTGGGCCTTTACTCGTTCTTCCGCTTCAGACAACAAACGAGCCATGGCATTCATAATACTCCTGTGATCATCTCTGGTTTTATCATTCACTTGTTGCTTCAATCGGCTTAGCGATCCGAAGAGTTCCAGATAGCCATCTTTCATATAAAACTGCCCCTCTGTGATGTAACCGGTATTATCTGGTACGGGGTGAGTAACATCATCCATGGTTGTGACACCAAGAATAGTGAGACTTCCGGCACCGTCGATATCTGCTGCTTTCTCGTATCGGGAGGCCAGCTGAGAGTAGAGATCTCCGGGATATCCCTGGTTGGCGGGAATCTGATCCCGAGCATTGGCCACCTGACGCAAATAGTCAGACCACTGCGTCATATCTGAAAGCAAGATAAATACGTTTTTGCCCTGTAGAGCAAACTTTTCGCCCACTGCGATTGCCAAATCCGGAACCATCAAACCTTCCACAATAGCATCTCTGTGCGTATGAACAAACATGATGGTTTTGCTCTTACTTCCGGCTTCTTCAATACGTTGTCGGAAGTAGTGGTATTCATCATATTTCAAACCGACCCCGCCAATGATTATTACATCAGCATCCGTTTGTGTGGCGATATTGGCAAGTAAACGGTTATAGGGCTCTCCGGCCTTGGCAAAAATTGGTATCTTCTGAGAGCGAACCAGCGTATTAAAAACATCAATCATCGGCACTCCAGTACGGATCATTTCTTTGGGAATTAAGCGCTTTACTGGATTGATAGACGGCCCGGCAACGCGGATCATATCAGCTAGCAATTCCGGGCCACCATCGATAGGCTGTCCATTACCAGAATAGGTCCTTCCCAGCATATCCTCAGAGAACCCCACCTGAATTGGTTTTCCCAAAAACCTTATTTTACAATCAGTAGATACTCCGAAACCTCCGCTAAAAAGCTGAAGGGTTACTTCTTTTCCGTCAAGGGCAATTACCTGCGCGAAAGCTCGCTCGCCGTTGGGATAGATGACTTCTGCCAACTCTTTATTATGGACGCCTTCAGCTTCCATAATAAGAATGGCCCGGCCTATGCTATCAATATTTTCATACGTTTTCCTTAACATATTCTGCTTGTTTAACTAACGTCAGTATTTTTGACTTTTGTTGCTCAAAATCTTCATCATCCATTTTCATATAGTTCCATTCCGTAAAGGCTTGTCGCATGAAGTTGAAGTGTGAGCGAATTTTTTCTTTACCCTGAATCCCTACTTTAGCATTAATAATGTGCTTGACCATATCAAACATCAAATGAAGGCGCTCCGGATTGGTGACACCATCTACTTCGTGAAAACTATTTTGTTGGAGAAAAACAGCATCCACCAATTCCGATTTCTGATAGCGAATATAGGCTTCATCAGTAATTCCTTTTTCTCCCATCAAAATAATGTTAGAAGAGATAGTTTTTCCATCGCGCAGTAGCTCTTTTACTTCTCCCACCTCTTCTTTAGGCAGTAGAGACTTGTACTTTGAATTACTTTCAATACGATCAATAGCCGGATATTTCCTAGCATCTGAGAGGGAGCGGGATAAGCCCAGGAAAGCACCGGTACTCAATAAAGTAGCCTGCGTGACTGGTTCATCAAAGTTACCACCGGCCGGCGAAACAGTACCAATAATGCTTAGGGAACCATTTTGGCCATCCGGCAAAATTTCCACTCCGGCACGGTCATAAAATGCTGAAATAAGCGTAGAAATATACATTGGAAAGGCCTCCGGGCCTGGAATCTCCTCCTTTCTGCCGGATGTCTCTCTTAAAGCCTGCGCCCAGCGGGAAGTGGAATCGGCCAATATTAGTACATTCAGTCCTTGTTTTCTGTAATATTCTCCGACGGTTACTGCCAAATAAACAGAAGCTTCTCTTGCCGCTACGGGCATGGACGAAGTATTTCCAACGATATACGTACGGTCCATCAGAGATTTGCCGGTGCGAGGATCAATAAGTTTCGGAAAATCTTTGAAGACTTCCACTGCTTCGCCAGCCCGCTCCCCACAAGCAGCAATGATAACGATATCAGCCTGAGAGTGGCGTGCCAAGCTATGTTGTAGCACCGTCTTGCCGGCGCCAAATGGGCCTGGATTACAGGCTGTTCCGCCAAAAGCAATAGGAAACAACGCATCTAGTATCCTTATACCGGTGGGCATGGGTTCTTCGGGAACAGAACGTTCAAAAAAGGGCATGGCTTTTTTTACTGGCCATTCAAAAGCCATCTGAAGCGATTGGGTGTTGCCATCGCTGTCTTTGATCATCGCAATATCATCTGTGATGGTATACGCTCCCTGCTGGACTATATTTTCCACAGTAAATTCTTGCCGCAAAGAAAAGGGAATAAAGATTTTATGTTTGAACAGTTTTTCCATGACATACCCCAAAACACTACCTCCCGTCACGGTATCCCCCGGACATACTAACGGTGTGAAGTCCCACTTTTTATCTATATCCAAAGGGGCTACCTGCATACCTCTTTCCAAAAACCATTCTTTCTTGGCTAGTTCGTATAATGGATTTTGAAGGCCATCGGTGACTGTACCCAGGATTCCCGGGCCCAGTTTGGCGGCTAGTGGTACCCCGGCAAACGACACGTGATCACCAACCCTAACCCAGCTGGTATCCTCAAAAACCTGAAGATAAATCACCCCACCGGGCTTCACATCTATGACCTCTGATTTGAGCTGTTTACCGTCTTCGATGACCACATATGCCACTTCTCCGTTCATCACAGCACCTGATGTCCTTTCAACGCCAACCAAAGATTCATTGACGCTTATTACTTTTCCTTTTCCTCTATTCATTATTTTTTGCTTGTTTATCTATCAAATTTCAGCGAGAATTATCCCCGAGCAAGTGGTTTACCACTCTTGAATTGGCGAACTTTTCCTTCTATATCGGCATATCACATTTTATTCATGATATCCCTTCCACTTTTTCTGTAAAGGTCGACTCTTTAGATGTCATTAATCCTATCGTACACTTTCGCCATCCCAAAATAAGCTGTTAGATACATCATATTGATGTTCATGCAAACTTTGAACTTATGTGCTAAAGTTATGGCATTTTTCAATGCTCTTTTGGAAAGGTGAGAAAAATCAATAGGGCAAATGATACTTTGAATACTCAATGGAGTACCTTCTTTCACAACAAAGACGGGCTTTTCACTTTTCTGAATGATACGTGTTGTGGTAGTACCCAATTGAAATTTATCACCCTTTAACGTCTGACCGGAACCAATTAAGACCAGATTGGCGTCTACCTTCACAGCGGCCCTTACAATCGCTTCATAAGGTGCACCGTATTCCAAAACCGGATCAGCAACACCTACCCCTTCATCCTTTATCCGGCTAGCTGCCGCCTTTAGTTTTTCCAGCGCAGAAGATCTCAGAAAAGCATTTATTTTTTCATTAGAAATATCATCAGGCAAAACATGTGTAGGAGAAAGACGAGATTGGAACACTTTGGCCAACTCAGTGGCTATTACCATCGTATACTCAATAGAGATAGTAAAATCCAAAGGCAGAAGGATGGTCTTTAAGAGATCCATACTAAATACTTTTAAAAAAGATTGGTTGGCCCATCTTAATCGAACTCTCTTCAAAACATCTAACAGGCACTTTGAATGCAATATAATTGGAAATTCCCTTTTAAAATTAAAAAGGATATTTTAATTTTCCCTTAGCAAAGCAACCCGCAGATTTTTGATCACGAAAACAAGCACACGGCTATTATCTTAGCCTATGCTGTGTACTTTCGTGTGACTAGTTTTGAAATGGGCTAATTTTTGTTTGTAACAAATCTATTTTCCAATTCTTTAGAAAATTTAAGCATTGGAAATTAATAAAATTGTAGCATATTTTTTGAGTATACTAAGGTTTTTCTAAAGAATTGCCAGAGAAGTTTGTAGAAAAGACTTATGTCGTAGGAAGTAGAATTGTGGTAAAAAAGAACCATTTTGCGCCTATTGTAATAACTGCGAAACAAGTCTAAAATACAGACTAAATATAAACTATAAGCATTATTTTATACAAAACATTTTAGAAATGAATAAAATACTTGTTCCCGTTGATTTTTCTGAAAACTCCCTGAATGCCCTTCGTTATGCCATCCATTTGTTTAGAAGTTCCTCATTAGAAGTAAACGTTCTTCACACTTATGGAGCAAGTTCTACTGCCTTTCATATGATTTCTATGGATAAAGTATTAGAAGAAGATGCAGAACGCGAAATGAATTCCTTCCTTAAAAAGATAAGCAAAGAGCACCCCAATACTACATTCACGCCTAAAATTGTAAAGGGTAGTGCCGTTTCGTTGATTACCTCCATGGGCAACAGCGGTACTTACGACTTTATCGTAATGGGTACCAAAGGAGCTAGTGGTCTGAAGAAAGTATTTATTGGTAGTGTAGCGGGAGGAGTGATTGCCAACACTAAAGCACCTGTGTTAGTCGTGCCAGAGAATTTCAAATACGAGCCCATTAAAAATATTCTCTTTGCCATTAGTAATACGCCCTACTCTGACAATTCTGTAGTGGAGCCACTTCGCAGTCTGGCAAAGATTTCTAAAGCAAATGTTAATATTTTGCACATAGCTAATGAAGAAAATCCTGATATTAGTAAGCAGGTGGAGCCAATCAAGGATTTAAATCCTTCGGTGAGCTATGTTTACGGAACTGGCAATATCAACGAAAGCCTGAAGAGCAACATGGAGAAAAGTGATATGGACTTGCTCTGTTTGATTCGCAGTAAAAAGGGTCTTTTTGGCCACCTTTTTGAAGAAAGCGTCACCACGGAGCAGACCTTCAGTAGCCCTGTACCAGTAGTGGTATTGCATAATTAAAATTGAAAAATCGAACGTCCAAATAGGTGATATCTGGCCGGGGCTGTTTACTTTTGCAGAACAGTCCTGGCCGAATCACAGATTAGAGCCTTTTCTTACCTTTTCACTTTTTCTGTCATTTTTATAGCCTTCTGATGGGCTTGTAGTATTTCTTTATGCAAGGTCTTTGAATAGTTTCAAAAATGGTCCAACCAAAAGTGATTTTTTTTAGAAAAAACGATTTTTTTCACGGTCCGGACTGAGAAAAGTCATCAGCGAAGTGCCAGACAGCTTGTAATTTTTCGCTTGAACAATATTTAATATAAAGCTTAA
>CAZVOD010000026.1:0-47581 GCA_964628385.1 uncultured Saprospiraceae bacterium | reverse complement strand
CAATATCAGGTTCTCCGAACCTTATTATATATCTTAATTTCGCGAACTACTTAATCGGGTTTCTGTCAACGGTATTGAAAGCAACATAACCAACCGGCCCGGGGAAGATATCCTCGTCGCGGATCATAATACCTGCTATACAATCAGGATCTTGACTTTGCACTCTAGCGCGGAACTCAAAGTCCTGATCGCTGAATCGATGTAAAAACTCCAGCCAATCCTGGTAAAGAGGGAAGAAAGGTCCTGTTTTATCAGAAGTAACCGTAAACTGTCCTCCCTCGCCGTTGCAAGACCGAAAACTTCCTTCACCTATGGATTCTCCTACTGATACACTTTGGTATTCATCAGGAAGGTCCATATTTTCTATTAGTGTAACGGTTGCATCACAGCTGGCTATATTTCCATTGACGTCAGTGACGGTTAGTGTTACGATATTTTCTCCTAAATCATCACAAGAAAATGATACTTCTTCCGCTCCATTAATGACTACTGTTGCTACTTCACAATTATCAAAAGAACCACCGTCAATGTCATCTACAAAGATTGAGGCCGGCAGATAAGTTGGTTCAAAAGTGATATCCTGACATACGGGAGTTGGGGGAATATTATCTTCTACTGTAACAATAGAGGTACAAGTTGCGCTATTGCCATTGACGTCGGTGACCGTTAGTATTACCTCATTATCACCTACCTCACTGCAATCAAATTCTGTTTGGGAAGCGGCAAAGCCTCCAATTCCACAGGCATCCATTGAGCCTCCATCTAGATCTTCGGGTAGGATAGTTACTTCACCATTTTCATCAAGCTCAGCTGTGATATCCCGGCAGATGGCCAGAGGAGGAGTATTATCCTCAACGGTTACTGTACTCATACAAGAGGAGCTGTTACCATTATTATCTGTAACGGAAAGGGTGACTTCATTGTCGCCAACCTCATCACATCCAAATTCATCGATATCTAATTCAAGACTTGCAATACCACAGGCATCATTAGAACCCCCGTCTACGTCTTCGGGATAAATTCTCTTAAAGCCCATAGCATCCAGCTCTACGGTGATATCCTGACAAATAGCTTCAGGAGCTACATTATCTTCAACGGTTACTACTGAAGTACAAGTGGACGTATTACCATTCACATCAGTTACTGTTAAGGTTATATCATTATCCCCTACATCATCACATCCAAATTCCAGTTGATCTGCTTGTATACTGGCAATACCGCAAGCATCATTAGAACCACCATCAAGCTCATCTACCGTGGTTGAGCCTTCTCCCTCCTCGTCAAGCTGAACGGTCACATCATTGCAAAGCGCTTCGGGAGCTACATTATCTTCTACTACTACTTCGGCCAAACAGCTCGAAGAATTATCACTAGGATCCGTTACCGTTAAAATGACTGTATTTTCTCCCACATCATCACAAGTGAAAGCCTCCTTATCAATCATTTTTTCATCAATACCACAAGCATCGAAGGAGCCTCCATCCACATCATCGGGCGTTATGGTGACATTACCCGTTTCATCTAATTGTGCTGTGATATCCTGACAAACAGCTTCGGGAGCTGTCTCATCTGTAATGGTGATAGTAGAATTACAATTAGATGAATTCCCATTGACATCCGTGACTGTCATGACAACCGTGTTCTCGCCTACATTAGAACAATCAAATGATGTAATATCAAGAGAAAACATTAGCTCCTGCCTTCTACAATTGGTATTGGAACCTCCATTGATCATAATAGGCGTAATGGCTGCCATACCAGTGCCTTCATCCACTTCTATAGTGAGGTCTCTACATACGGCAATCGGAACAATATCGTCTTCCACAGTTACTATGGCTGTACAAGAAGACGTATTGTCGTTGACATCAGTGAGCTGTAAGGTTACGATATTCTCGCCCACATTTTCGCAGTCAAAAGTAGTCTGGCTCACTGTTCTGTTCTTTATACCACAATTGTCAAAAGAACCATTGTCAATATCGTCAACTACTATGGTAGATTTTCCATTACCATCCAATTGAATAGTAATGTCAGTACACAAAGGAGTAGCCTCAATATTATCTTGTACTTCTACATGGGCAAAACAAGAACTCGAGTTGCCACTTGGGTCCGTCACCTTCAATTGTACCCGATTAGGGCCTACGTTTGAGCAGTCAAATTCATAGGGGAATAATTCCAGTGTCACACCACAGGCATCATCAGAGCCGTCGTCAATTTGATCTTCTGTTATGGAGACCATTCCGTTTGCATCGAGTTCTACGGTGATATCCTGACAAATGGCTACAGGATTGGTCACATCTACGATATTTACAGATGACTCGCAAGTGTTTACATTTCCATTATTATCAGTAACAGTAAGGGTGACTGTATTGAGACCAGTATTATCACAACCAAATGCATCGATGTCGATACTTTTATCGGCAATTCCGCAGGCATCAGAGGAGCCACCGTCTACCTCATCTGGCGTGATCGTTACGGTACCATCATCATTCAGCTCCACAGTCGGGTTAGCACAAATCATATTCGGGGCTATATCATCTTCTACTGTTAAATTACACATATCAGTGCTTGAATTACCTGCTTCATCAGAGACCGTAAGCGTTACCAGATTATTTCCTACATTATTACAGTCAAAAACACTTTGAGATAAGCTAAAGATAGGCGTACAATTATCAAAAGAACCGTTATCAAGGTCTTCCCCTTCAATATTGACTGCTCCGTCTTCGTTGAGCTGTATTGTAATGTCCTGACAACTAGCGCTTGGACTGGTCTCATCCATAACCGTAACTGTGCTGATGCAGCTTGAGCTGTTACCGTTTACATCGGTGAGGGTTAGCGTGATCATATTTTCACCTAAATCATCACAACCTACCATCGGAACATCCACTGTCCTGTTGGCAATGGAGCAATTATCAGTGGAATTATCGTCCAGCACATCGGGCGTAATCGCAAAAGTACCCGAGATCACATCTAAGGTAATGTCTGGATCGCTACAATTAGCGATCGGAGCAGTGGTATCTTTTACTTCAATCAACCCCTGACAAGAAGCTTCGTTATTACTGGGGTCTTTTACCGTTAGGGTATACACGTTGATTCCTACATCATCACAATTAAACATATCGGGAGAAACACTCCTCTCTGCTATACCATTTCGGTCAAAAGAAAGGTCATCCACCGTTTCAGGCTCCAGTGTTACTTCACCATTATTGTCAAGGAATATGGTCGCATTTTTACAAAAAGCTTTGGGATCAACAACATCTCCCACGGTTACCGTACCATTACAGGTAGCCACATTATCATAAATATCAGTAACAGTGAGGGTGTATGTGTTCTGACCGCTATTGTCCAGGGTGAAATCTTCAGGGGAAACAGAAATACTTTGTATCTCGCAGTTATCCGTTGATCCGCCATCTACTTGTTCGGCAGTGATAGAAGCCTGGCCACCAAAGAACTCGACCGATACATCCAAACAGACTGGTACAGGAGGAAGGTCATCTATTATTGTGACATTACACTGCACTTCTGCCACATTCCCATTGACATCTGTTACCGTGAGTGTGGTAGGTACCGGAGCTCCTATGTCGCTACAGGTAAAAAAGTTAGGACTGGTTCTCAGGTTTGATATCCCGCAATTATCTGTACTACCATTATTGAGTTCCGAACCGGCAAGGATTTTTTCTCCATTTTGATTTAGAGAAATGGTTATGTCATTACAGACCGCCATGGGAGGGCGATCGTCAACAACTCTCACCTGCCCCAGACAATTTCTGCTATTTCCACTATTATCGGTTACCGTAAGCGTTACACTAAATGTACTACCTTCACTTTCACAATCAAAAGTACTTGGTGAGGCCGTAAAGTTCAAATCACCAGTGGTTGTACAGTTATCAGTCGACCCATTATCTAAACTGGCAGGGTCCAGGGTAGCCATGCCCGTCTCATCAAGAAAAACCTGAACAGCCGAAGTTTTACATCTGGCAGTTGGTCTCGTCGCATCTACTACTGTGATTGTACAGTCCGTATCGTCTGTATCTGAATTGTTACTGGGATCAGTAACTGTCAGTTCTACCGGGATGGGCGCACCAATGTCCGAGCAATCAAATATATTTTGATTCAGGGTGAATGTAGCATTTGAAATACAATTGTCTACAGAGTTTCCTCCGAGTAATGAACCATCCACTGTGATACTGCCTGTTTCATCAAGCTGTACCGTTATACTTTCACAATCAGCAACAGGAGTGGTATTATCAGTCAAAATGACCGTTGCTGTACAAGTGGAGGTGTTATTACTTACGTCAGTTGCTATAAGGGTTACCGTATTGGAACCTATATTAGAGCAATTAAGATTGACCGGTGTGGTTGTCAATTCCAGGTTGTCACAATTGTCAGTAGAACCTCCATCCAAATCATCGGGATTAATCCTGATGATCGAATTCGTGCCTGACAAAGTGAGTTCAACCGGCGTAGTTACACAATTTACAGTAGGCGCTTCTGTATCTACTACTATCACAGTGGTAATACAACTTGCTTCATTACCCGAAGCATCCCTACCGGTGAGGGTAACAGGTACCATTCCGGCATCGTCACAGTCAAACGTAGTTTGGCTTGCCGTAAGCGTTACCGCATCACAGTTATCTGTACTACCATTATCTAGATTTTCGGGCGTGATGGTGGCAGTTCCGCCCGACAGCCCCACTGTGAAAGAGGCTTTACAAAGAACATTGGGCGATAAATTATCAACGACATTCACATTGGCAGTACACTGATCTGAGCTAACTGATCCGTTTACCTGCAGGGTCACCATATTGTTTCCAAGGTCGGAGCAGTCAAACCTGTCTTGTGATAAAGAAAGTTCAGAAAGGCCACAATCATTAATCGTCCCATTAACCTGGGATGGTAATAAAGTTGCGTTGCCAGATTGATCCAGTTCTACCGTAACATCTTCACAAACGGCAGTGGGCGTTTCACTGATAGCAACATTTACAAAACCTGTACACTGATCCGTATTCCCCGATCCGTCCGTAACAGTTAGGGTAATCTGGTTGTTAACTGTGCCTATATCAGCGCAGGTAAATATGCTTTTTGAAACACTGAAATTCAAACCCATGGCTCCACAATTATCCGTACTGTTGCGGTTGAGTATTTCGGGAGTCAGCGTTGCCGTTCCGTCAGAACCAATGAATATTCTCACAGAAGATTTACAATCTGCTACGGGTGGGATATTTTCAGAAACATTAAAAGTAGTTGAACATTGACTGGAATTGCCAAATTGGTCAGTTACCATGAGGGTAACCTCTGTATCACCTATATCGCTGCAATCAAATTCTGTTTGGGAAGCACTTAGCGACACAGCAGTACAAGCATCAAAAGAACCATTATTAAGGTCACTAATATTTATCGAAGCAGAGCTGTTACCATCCAAAACTAATGGGAATCCCGTCTTACAACGAGCAATGGGATTGCCTTTATCTACGGCTGTCACACTGACAGAACAAATTCCCTGGTTATTAGATTCATCCGTAACCGTCAGCTGTACAGTTCTACTGCTATTAATATTGCTACAATCAAAAAAATTGGGCGTAGCTGTAAAAATCAAATTATCTGTACTTGTACAATTATCTGTAGTACCATTATCGAGAACAGCCTGTGGGTCATTAATTTCAACTACACCGTTATCCATCAATTCTACATTCACATTACTTCTACAATTCATGGTGGGAGCTATGTTATCAACAACCTCAATGGTTCTCGTACACTGAGAAGTGTTTCCATTGCCATCATCGGCGGTCAGCGTAACCACTACCTGATTACCTGCATCATCACAATCAAGCATAATATCCGTAGAAAAGGTAACCATCCCACAGTTATCCGTTGATCCATTATCCAAAACTTCCGGCTTTATTTCACCGTCACTATCCAAAGGAATCGTAGTAGAATTGTTGACGCATTGAATATTGGGGGCTGTATTATCTTCTACAGTTATGGTTTGTGTACATTCATCTGTGGCTCCTCCGGCATTCAGGCTAAGAGTGACGGTATTATCACCCAAATCATCACAATCAAATGAAATTTCAGAATCTCCGGTTGATGTGAAGTCAGCATCAGTAAAGTTGAAGACACAATTAGCTCGGTTGGTAATTAGCTGGCTGGTATTAACGGTTACATTTCCTGAACTATTGAGATCTACGGTAATATCCTGGCAAGTGAAAAAGCTCACATTCACATTTTGAGTACAGGTACTTACATTACCACTTTCATCTGCTATTTCAAGGGTTACTGAATTGTCTCCGGCATCACCACAATCGAAGGTTAATGAGGGAGCCGTGCTTGAAGGTCCAGTTTGGAATACAGCATCATTGATGTCCACTCCGCAGTTGTCTGTAACGCTACTAACTAATTCAGTGGCATCAACCTGGATATTGTTGCCAGTTATTGTCACTTCAATATCCTGACAAATGATAGATGGCGTATCGGTATCAACAATATTTACACTACACGTTTGTTCGGTTCCATCGGAAGCCATCAGTGTTACAGTTTCTGTATCACAATCCACTAGAACACTGGCAGGAGAGAAGCTACAACCACTTCCGGAGATATCAGCAAACACGTTTGCATTGGTCAACAACGAGGACCCGGTAAGATTGATGGTAGGAGTTGTAGCCTTACAAGTGATAGTACATTGAGCTGAACTCAAGTAAGGGATTAACAACCCTAGAATTAAATATAATATCTTTTTCATCTCACGAGAATGATTTGATGTACAAATTGCTTTTTGGTAAAATACGAGTGAGCCCAAATCACTCTTGTGATTAAAGCTTTCATAATATGATATTGGGCAGCCATAGAGGGCACTTCAGCACTGCTGGTAGGCCTTCGGGCTGACAAAACCGATAACTGATCGGTAAAATTTTACCTTTGCATAATCAAAGCAGATATAGATTTCTGCTGTAATTAAAGCAAAATTCTCGTGATAAATAAGGTTACTTGGTAAGTTGGCAGGCTAGGCCTGTAAATTGACATGATAAAGTTAGTAAAAGATGAGGAAAGCCTAAGGCTTTTCTCATCTTTTGAACAGATACTGTTACATCTATTCAGTTTAGAGCTTTTAATGGCTATCTACGGCGGTTCGGATTTCAAAGTTTTAATCGATCGTGTACCGCTTCTGCCATCAGAGAGTGTTTTTTTGTAGTTCATGGAATTATGTATTTAAAAATTTATAAGGGATTATATTTCTTTTATCTCGAATAGCTTCCCAAAGATAGTTTTTTATTTTTAGCTGACAAAGAACGATTAAAAGGAAAAATTTAAAATTCTGGGTAAAAATTTCAGAACCTACTGGAAATATGGATAAAATCTTTAATGAGTATACGGTTGTTGAGTTAGCGAGTGTACTGGCGGGGCCTGCGGTTGGTCAGTTTTTTGCGGAGTTGGGAGCCAGGGTCATTAAAATTGAGAATAAAACGACGGGTGGGGATGTCACACGGCGTTGGAAATTACCCGATGAAAAATCAGCATCTGACATTTCTGCCTATTATGCCAGTATTAACTGGGGGAAGGAGCGCTTGCTTTTGGACTTAAAGCAGCGGGAAGATAAAGACTACGCGATAAGCCTTTTGAAAGATGCAGACATTGTGATCAGTAATTTTAAAGAGGCTTCTGCTCAAAAGCTAGGATTCGCTTATGAGCAGATTCGGCAAATCAATCCTGCAGTGGTTTATGCTCAACTTTACGCATTTGCCCGGGGTATTGATCGGCCTGCCTTTGATGTGGTGTTGCAGGCTGAGGCCGGGTTTTTGTATATGACAGGGCATCCTGGTGAAGCTCCTGCCAAGATGCCGGTGGCCTTGATTGATCTGCTGGCGGCTCATCAGCTCAAAGAGGGAATATTGTTGGCATTATTAAAAAAGCAACAAACCGGAAAGGGCGCTTTGGTAAGTACATCACTGCTGGGAGCGGCAGTAAGTTCTCTGGCCAATCAGGCTTCCAACTGGTTAAATACCGGATTTATACCACAACCAATGGGGACGGCGCATCCTAATATTGCGCCCTACGGTGATATTTTTAATTGTAAAGATGATAAGAAAATACTGGTAGCGGCAGGTACAGAAAAACAATTCCAGCAATTATGCATCACGCTGGAAGCGCACTCGTTACCGGATGATGAGCGTTTCTCAGAAAATTTTAAAAGAGTTTCTAACAGGGAGGCTTTGCAAGCTTGCCTCGCACCGTTTTTTATGAAATATGATAGGTCTGAAGTCGCTAAAAAACTGCTGGAGGCTAAAGTACCGTACGGAGCAATAAAAAACATGAAAGAGGTTTTTGAAACACCTGGGGCAGAAGAGTTTATACTGACACAGAATTACGGTGGCGGTACTACTTTAAAGTCATTGAAAACTATAGCTTTCCATATAGACTGATTCTTTATCTTTTTTGATGATGAAAAACATAAATTAATCAAAATGCTTAGATGAATATGAAACTTACCCTATCAAAGAATTGTATTGTTTATATGACATCGCAAGCTATTGTCGTATAGCCTATTCTTTACATACAGAAAATAATCATGACTATTTAATACCCAAAAAACAAGTTCAATGTCTTTTAATACTTATCAGGTAGTATTTAGTAAGCGCGCTCAGAACAAGCTGAGTACAATTTATGATTATCTAAGTGAGAAGACATCGCCCAGTTATGCTCAAAAGATAAAGGAAAATATAATCAACAAGACAAAAGAACTGGCTGAGGCACCCCACTCATTTCCGGCCGAAGGCCAAACCCTCAAAAAAGGGCAATATCACCACGCTGTGGTATGGCAGTACAAAATTATGTTTACGATCAATGAACACTTCAAAGAGGTTACTATATTGGAGATCATCAAATGTAAAAACTTCTAAACTGAATAATAGACCTGGGGTTTTCGCGTTCTGAAAATGTATTAGATAACCACTTCTCAGAAGCCGATTTGACTACTCATGAAATTGACCCAAATTATCTTTGTATGCCGACTCCCCGCTGGCTCTTATTCAGGTAGCGCGGTCTTCCTCTTTCTCTTTTGTTGCTTTCTGGCAATGCCTGAACGAGCTTTTGCACAAAACCATCTGGGCTTGAGTGCCGGTGCAGATTTATACGAGCAAGTGGATTTCAGGGTAGCACTCATGGTAGAAATTCAAGACAATGATTGGCTCTCCTGGCAAGCTGAATTCGTTTATATTAAGCGAGAGAACCTGGATATAATACAACTTTTGCCCGCCGAAAGAGATTTCATCAGGCCAGTTATCTCCTATTTTTATCTGCCTATTTTAATGAAAGCGAAGCTGGAAATACCTGGTGCGAATATGTATGCGCTACTAGGGCCAAAAATCGGCCGGGCTGCCGCTGTCTATTCTACTTTGGTGAGCGAAGATAAATCAGTAGTCAATGAAACTTTTGAGCTCAATGAACTTGGCCTGGGCCAGTGGGATTTTGGCCTGAGCCTGGGAATTGGCCTAGAGAAAGAGATTACAAGAAATAAGAAAATATTTATAGAGTTCCGATATTATTTGGGGTTAACAGACATCAATCAACTGACTGAAGACTCTATTTATAATGAAGGAAAAAGCTTTAATTTAGGCTTTTTCCTTCCGATTAGCCAATAAGCTGTTTTGCGGTTGGGTATAGCAAATCACTCAGCCCTGTATGGCTTACTCTTTATATTTTTCAAACCACCCCAAAATATAAGCTACCTTGGCAATCAAATTACTTGGCCTTGCGGCAATACCGTGAGAGGCACCAGGAATTCTGGCCATCGCAGCATCTACACCTCTAAGCTTCAAAGCGGCATAGTACTGTTCACTTTCCGGAATGGGAGTTCTGAAATCCGATTCGCCAGTTAGTAACATGGTAGGTGTATTAACACTGCCAATATGATGAATAGGAGAACGCTCCATATAGTGTTCCAGGTTTTCCCATGGATAACCCGGGAACCAGTATTTATAGAAAAAAGCTGGATTATCCGCATAAAGCACAAAACTGTACCAATTGATAACAGGCTTGGCTACTACAGCTGCCCTGAAGCGATCGGTCTTGCTAATGGTCCAGGCGGTGAGTACGCCACCACCACTGCCACCGGTAATGTACAGCTGATCTTCATCAATATATCCCTTTTCAATAACAGCATCTACACCTGACATCATATCATCGTAGTCTTCACTAGGATAATTATGATGGATCAAATTGCCAAACTCAGCACCATAACTGGTACTTCCCCGTGGATTGGTATATAACACCACATAACCGGCGGCGGCATACAGCTGAACCTCTGCTGAAAAACGACTGCCATAATTAGAAAATGGACCACCGTGTATTTCCAGCAATAGTGGATATTTTTTATTGGAGTCAAATCCCGGCGGTTTACAAATCCAACCCTGAATTCTTCTTTGATCATAGGAAGATTCAAACCAGATTTCTTCCACTGCTCCAATTTGTTTGTGAGAGAATAAATCAGCATTTAACTCCGTAAGTCTGCTGCTGTTTCCGTTAGAACCTACAGCAAGATCAGCCGGGTGGGCAGTCGTACCCAGTGTGAAAGCATATTTACCGTCTGGTGTAATAGAAAAAGTACCTCCACTGTAAGGACGTCCAAGGGAGAGGCCGCCTAGGTTCTCCACCAGATCAGTCACCTTTCCATCCATTGAGATACTGGCCAGCCTGGTATTGCCTTCATCATCGTATTGAAAGTAAATACTTTTACCATTAGCCGCCCAGTGGATATTTCTGACAGAACGGTCAAGTTTACCGGAAATAAGCTTCGCATCGCTACCATCAGCATCCATTACATAAAGCCTGGATTGCTGATATCCCAAATATTTATCGTCATAACCGGTATAGGCAATTTTGTTGCCATCCGGAGAAAGGGTAGGGTTGCCATCGGGGCCTTCCCGATCAGTAAGGGTTGTTATCTCAAGCGTTTTAAGGTCCAGGCGATAGATCTCAGAATTGGCGGGTTCTCTCTCTGCATTTTCTCTCAGGTTAGCACCGAATAGTAAAGCATCTCCATCCTTTGTCCATACTGGTGTACCATGATTGTAAGGCGTATCCGTCAATTGTCGTGGCGTACCACCATCCACAGATAGGGTAAATAGCTGACGATTACCGGGCCGGGCATATCCGGAGCCATCGGAGCGGTACTTCAGGTCATCGATATAAATTGGCGGTGTATTCCAGTTGGCACCGCTTGGTTTTGCAGGTAGTTTGAAAGGTGCCGGATCAGATTTAGGTACAAACATAGTAAAGGCCAGGTGTTGCCCGTCTGGAGACCACACAGCGCTGCCCGGTGATTGCGTAACATTACTGATCTTGGCTTCTGCACCGCTATTCATCCAGTGTAAATACAATTGGGTACTTCCCCCTTTATTGGATTTGTAGATTAACTTTGTACCGTCTGGAGACCAGCGGGGTGCGAAATCATTTTGATTGCCGGTAGTTAGTGGATAATGCTCGCTACCATCAAAATTGACTATCCATAGGTTAGACAAATTACGATCGGTCATGATGTCCTTAAAGTTTCGGACATACACAACTTGGCTGCCGTCAGGTGATATTTGAGGATCGGAAACGTACTCCATATTGAAAATATCCGTCAGCTCTAGTTTGCCAGAAACCTGGCTACTAAGCGGTTGAACCATCAATAAGGTCAATAAAAAGAATAAGCGTATTCTCATAACAAACGATATTATTAATTTGAGAAATGGAAAATTTGGACAAAAGGTACGATTCCAAATTTAATTAACCTATTTTAATAATAGCGAAACAAGTTTATCATAAAATAGAAAATTGAAGCGTTCCGTATTTTTAAGACAAGCTATTGAGAAGGTCCGCATGCCCATGTGGTGGAATTATATTGTCCCTCCGATTCTTGGGAGTTTTTATGTGTTACTATTGATTAGTAGCACTAGCTTCTGGCAAGTCCTGCCTCAGTTTTTTGTTTTTGTACTTTCTATTTTGGGAACAGCCGCTCTGGGATACTGGATCAATGACTGGGCAGATCTGCCGCAGGATGAGGCTGCGGGTAAAGCTAACGCTACAAGTGGCCGAACGATATCCGAGAAGTGGATGATCCTACTTTTTTTGATGCTGCCGGCAGTTTTACCCTGGTGGTATTTGCCAAAGCAGTGGTATGGCTTTGGCCTGTGGGGGATATTGCTGCTGTGTTTTTTGTTGTACTCTGTTCCGCCTTTCCGATTCAAAGAAAGAGGAGTACCTGGTATTCTGCTGGATATGTGCTACGGACATCTGCTACCGGTGCTAATTTGCGTGGGGACTTTTGCGGATGTGCTAAAAATACAAATAGCGTCAACTTACAGTCTCCCTTTGCTGGTTGGTATACTGATGGCAAAAGGATTGCGCAATATTATACAGCATCAGATAGAGGACAGGAAGAAAGACGAGCAGCAAAATATCCGTACTTTTGTGGTTCGATTTGGTGGCTTGCCTTCAGCTTTACTGATCAGTTTCTTTTTGCTGCCTTTAGAACTCTTGCTAACGGCCATTTTGTGTCTCATTACTTACTGGCCATTATTCCTTATTTTCTTACTTTTTATAATCACTTACGCTATAAAAGTATATACCTGGAAATATTCACGTAGCAGGAGTATCCGTTGGTGTTTTTATTATTGGTATATTATGAATGACTTCTACGAAGCTACTTTCCCCTTGAGTGTGCTACTGCTGTTATGTTTTGAGAACAGTCAGTACATTCTATTATTGATTGTTCATTTGATTTTTTTCCAAAAAACTCTAGTCCATTGGCAATGGACTGCCCGGCAATGGCTACATTTATCCTGGTGGAAATATCTTCGAAGGATGGTATTCTTTTGAAGCCGCTTTAGCCGGCAAAACTGTTAATGTATAACCATGTGTGGAATTGTAGGCCAAATCAATCGGCATACCGAAATTGATCCCTCCGCTTTTGACAGGAAACGGGATACGCTTATTCATCGCGGGCCGGATGATGAACATAGTTGGACTTCCGGCGAGCGAAGGGCAGCTCTGGGGTTTCGTCGTTTGAGCTTTTTGGACCTATCAGTATCCGGCAGGCAGCCCATGTGTAATGAAAAATCTAACATATGGCTGGTTTGTAACGGAGAGATTTACAATTATATCGAGCTAAAAAAGGAGTTGGAAAGCCTGGGGCATCAATTTAAATCCCGATCTGATTCTGAAGTGATTCTGCACGGATACGAAGAGTGGGGAACTGCCGTACTATCTCGTTTAAAGGGGATGTTCGCCTTTGGTATTTGGGAAGAAGAAAAGAAAAAGCTATTCTTGGCCAGAGATCGATTCGGGATTAAGCCACTATACTATGGTTTTTTGGGAGGAAATTTTCATTTTGCCTCCGAGCTCAAAGCTATTTTGGCTGAAGAATCAAGGCCTTCAATCAATAAAGCTGCTATTCCTGATTTTTTGCATTATCGCTACATTCCAAGTCCGAGGACAATTTGGGAAGGGCTATACAAACTAACGCCGGCACATTTTTTGGAACTAGAATTTGATAATGATTTTCCAACTACTGTTCAGGCTCAACCCTACTGGCACCTTCATTTTTCCAACACCAAAATATCTTTTCATACGGCTGTAGAGCAAATAGATCAGTTGATTCATCAATCGGTGGCTGCTTACCTGCGCAGTGATGTTCCGGTGGGTTCTTTTCTGAGTGGTGGTTATGATAGCAGTGCGTTGGTTCATTACATGACTCAGCAGGGATATGCTCCCAATACTTTTTCTATAGGCTTTGACAATTGGTCGGAAAGTGAGCACCAATACGCTGAATTGGTCGCTCAGGCCTGTGAAGTACCTTTCTTTAAAACTATTGTAGGCGCTGAGCAGCTGCAGTTATTGGACCGTCTGATGTATTACTACGATGAGCCTATTGCTGATATCTCTATCATTCCGACTTATATGGTCAGTCAGTTAGCTAGCCAACACAATAAAACGGTTTTTTCAGGAGAGGGAGCGGATGAAATTTTTGGAGGATACTGGTGGCAAAAGCAAATAGCGGCTTTACCTGCCCAGAAAACTCGCTGGGAACAGTGGAAAATATTTTTTTCCCCTAACAATAATTTCTTTGTAGAGGAATATGCTGAAGCCATGGCGATGGGACGCTTTGATACTAATAATTTACCCGGATTATTGCATCCGGAATGGAGCTGTGCATCGGCCAAAGACAGCGACTGGTTCTACAGGCAATATTACCAAAATAAGCTTCCTCCTTTGAAGGCCTTTCAGTATATGGATATGCATACGTTCATGACGGAACTAATTCTGGTAAAGATAGATCGGGCCAGTATGGCTCATTCGCTTGAGGTGAGGGTGCCTTTCCTGGATCACGAGTTGGTGGAGTGGGTTTATGGACTGCCTACAGCGGTAAGTTATCAGTCGGATCAAACAAAAGTGCTACTAAGGGAAAACATCAAAAAGAGACTACCAAAGTCTATTTTGAATCGCAAAAAGCAAGGTTTTGTAGGTCCTGATACTTACTATATGAATTACGAATTTTATGCCAATACGCTCCGGGGCGGGCGTTTGATCAGGGAAAAGATCGTAAGGGTAGATGCTGTGGAGCAATTACTGGCGGGAAAAGCACATTGGAAACTCTGGAAGCTGGCCGTCCTGGAGTTTTGGTGGAATAAATGGATGTAAAAAATGAAAAGGCATTTTGTATTCGTCGTTTGTGGCGCAAAAGAACATATTGATACCCTTAATTACTCCATTCAACTGTTGAGGTACTTCTCGGAGTATCCTATTTTGGTGGTAACAGATTGGCAGCGCAACGAAGCAGAAATTTTTCATGATAATATTATTAATATTTCTACTCCCAGGCATTTTACTCATCATCAGGCGGCTATCTATCTAAAAACCAGGCTTTATGATTTTGTAGATATTGACAATGGGCTTTACTGTTATCTCGACACTGATGTAATTGCTATCAATAAAAAAGTGAATGAGGTTTTTGATGCTTTTATTGCTCCCATTATTTTCTGTACGGATCATTGTCGGATGACTCCATTTACGCCCAGTGCGATTCACGATGAAGTTTACGAAAGGCAGGTGGCCAAACAGCGGCGGTTATTTGATCTGATA
This sequence comes from uncultured Saprospiraceae bacterium, assembly GCA_964628385.1. Classification (GTDB taxonomy): domain Bacteria; phylum Bacteroidota; class Bacteroidia; order Chitinophagales; family Saprospiraceae; genus JANQPA01. The sequence goes on along the minus strand of CAZVOD010000026.1, from coordinate 32,467 downwards.
GAGCAGGTTAGAGTACAGATCGAGCAAGAGCCCAGGGCACCTCAAGCGATTATTGATACTATTTATGATGTGAAATATCAATTTGATAAAAAGCGACCCACGTACGATCGACCTCTGAGCCTATCTAAAGGCAATTTCTTTAGTGTTTTAGCATCTAGGTTGATGTTTCAGTTTCTTTCAAAGCCGTACCAATTTTGGGCTTACCTGAAATCTATTGCTGATTTTATGGCAAAAGATAAAAATGACCGGATTGTCGCTCAGGAATACTTTGTAAATGCTTTTGAGCCGGTTCACCGAAAGATATACAAGGCTCCTTTTTATTTTCAAAATTTGGCTGAAGAAGCTGGTTTTAGATATGAGGCAGATTCCGGTAAGTGGTATAATTTAGAAGGGCAATTCCTGTATCAGGAAAATTTACTGATCAGAAGGGTAGAGGCTCAAACCCGTTTTAAGTGGCGGGAGGAAGAGCAAAAATGGTACGATGAATCCGATAATAACCTTACTGATCCTATCACTTCTGATTTGTTGCGACAACAGCTCAATGAAACCTTTGGGTTGAAGATTGATCAACCAAACTGGCAGCACTGGAATGGTGGGGTTTTTCTTTTCAATAAAGCATCTGTACCTTTTTTAAGACAATGGCATGAATGGACCCTTAAACTATTTGATACCCCGCTTTTTAAAACAAGAGACCAGGGGAGTTTGATTGCTGCGGCCTGGTATTTTGGCCTGAAGGATCATGCTACATTACCCATTGAGTTTAATTTTATTCTGGATGTCAATCATCCTACCATGTCGTATCGCGGAGATTTTTGTTTTGATGTCAATGAAAAAAGAAAAGGTGTGAGGCCTTATTTTTTGCATATCTACCATGATTTTGGTAATGACAACTGGCAGTGGTGGAAGGATATAGAAGTTTTAAAAAAAAGCTTACAGTAATAAAAAGGCGATTCCCCATGAGTATACCCACTTTCTGGGGCATTAGCTTTTCACGAAGGGAAAAACTACTGAAACTGGGGTTTAGCGGGGCATCTCATATAGGGAACCGCATCTATTACTGTAAATAGTTGTTTGATTTTCATTTTCCGTTCTATTTAATAGTGTAAGAAGTTGTTAAAATTTAGTTTTTTGAATAATATGAAGGCTGTTTTTCTGCCAGATGAGGCGCCAAAACCGGAGTTTAGCAGCGCTAAATGAGGATTTTGGTAACGAAATATGGCTGGAAAACAGCCTCATATTAACGGAAGTATTAAAGTTTAACAGCTTCTAAATTTGGGAAATAATTGCTTCTTTGCCTGTGGCAAATTATTCAGCTCGCTAAGTCTTTATTTTGATATAAAGTTAAGTAATATAAAAGGTATAAAACATACTCACTACTAGGTATCCGGCGTATCATTAGGATCAATCAGGCCGATCTTGATAGCATAAGCTATCAAATTGATGTTTTGATCATTATTGATACCTAGTTTTTTCCTGATATTTCTTCTGAAAGTTTTTATCGTGTTGATCGTAATGCCAAGTTGTTCAGCTACTTTTTCTGAAGAGTCCCCTTTGGTAAGATGCAGTAAAACTTCCCTTTCACGTTTAGAAAGTTTGGGTAATTCTCTTGGGGTCTGCTCTTTCCCCTCTTCCTTGGATGCGGTATCCAGAACGCCCTTTGAAAAGAACTGCCCGCCATTGTATATTTTCTGAATCGCCTTGACGAAATTTTCAGCTTTTTCATCCTTTAAAATATAGCCATGAACGTCTAGGTTAACCATTTGTACAATATAATTTTTTTGTTGAAACATGCTTAGTGCAACCACCTTTATATTAGGGTATTCCCTCCTGATTATCTTCGTAGCTTCAATACCGTTCATGTGGGGCATGCTGATATCCATCAAAACAATATCCGGGGTCGTATTCTGGATAAGTTCCAGTAGTTGCTTACCATCATTTGCCGTTCCGATGACTGAAATCTCTTCTTTTGTGGAAAGCATAACTTTGAGGCTATCCAGGAATAAAGTATGGTCATCCGCTATTACTATTTTTATCATAATGAAGTGTTTTCAGGGGATAGGCGTTTCATCTTTCTCAACTTTTTAAAGGAATATCCAGCAGGACTGTAGTGCCTCGGTCTTTTTGGCTATCAATTTTAAGGGTACCTCCCAGCTTTTTGGCTCTCGCTTCCATGCCCCTGAGGCCTATGCCTTTTTTAGACATAGCTTTTTTAGGATCAAATCCTATACCATTATCCTCATACATGAGGTTGAGCACATCTCCGAAATTATTTAAATCAATGCCTATTTCGGTAGCTTTGGCATGCTTGATAGTATTGTTAAGAAGTTCCTGAATGATCCTGAAAATATTGAGCGCCATATTGCCATTGAGTTGGCCTTTAATTTGATATAGGTTCAACTCTACACTCAAATTTTCTCTGGTGGATACAAATTTTACCAGATCCTCCAGTTCGTCTTCCAGGCCAAAGTGCGTTTTATCCCCGGATTCCAGCGCATGGGATACTCTTCGGACTTCTACTACTGCTTTTTCCATGGCAGCATAGGCGGATAAAAATTGTTGTTTGTTGGTAGCTTGAATTTCATCGAGCCTACTGTGCATCTGGCTAAGGTTAAGTTTTATGGTAGCCAAAATACCACCTAATCCATCATGGATGTCCTGAGCAATTCTTCTTCGGGTCTTTTCTTCCATCTCAAGTTTGGTATTAAAGTTTTCTTTCTTAATATTTTCTTGCAATGCTTTAAATTCCAACTCTTGCTCCTGGATTTTCTTACTTCTGAGAATTAATGCAATAGCTAATGCAAGAATTACCAGCAAAGCAGCCAACACTACAATCGTGTTTCTGCTATTCAGAGCAGCAATAGCTGATTTTTGTTTTTCGATTTTTAGCTCCGACCGAGCTGCATCCAGTTTATTTTGAAGCTTGTAAGCTTCGATGGTCTCCTGGCCCAGCTTTTCTTGTATACTATCTCTTTTGAGTTGGTTAAAATCTGCTAACTGAAATTGATTATTTCTTCTATATAGATTCGCTAAATTGTTGTAAGCCTTTTTTTCGATAGAAGAATTATCGACGTATGCTAACTTATCAATCAGGTGCAGCAGAATGCTAATGGCTTCAGCGTCTTTTTCCTGATTGGAGAATAAATCACTTTTGTTTAGTAAAACAGTACAGTAGTCATTGATTTGCTTTAAAGTATCCAGTTGTAAAAGAGCTGAATCCAGGTAAGTAATCGATCGCTGATAGTCCAATAGCTTATTGGCATTAACTCCGATTGAATTGTAGAGATTGAATCGCTCATCTTTAGTAAGTATACTGGCGTGATCATCTGCTAAGTTCAAAAGACTATCCATTGTATGATAGTCTTCTTTTTCCTCATAAGCCCTGGCCAAACCATAGTGGCACCTGTAGGCATTAGTCTTCCTGATCCTTATTCTCTTTTCAGGGTTTTTTATGAAAATGCGTTGGGCTTCTTCCAAATATTCCACTGCTTTGTCTGCATTGCCCATCTTAATCATAGTATTGCCCAGGGCAATGTAAGAGTCAGCCAGATCTATAGCGCTGTTATCTTTATTGAGGTAGGCATTGATGGCGCTATCCAGATAAATGACGGATGATTCGTAGTTGCCAATTTCCCTTTCAGCGATACCGATACCAAACCAGGCTCTGGCATATTTATCTGGCCTTTTGGCTTTTCGATAATATTCCAAAGACTTCAGGTAGAGTTCTTTGGCCCGGAAGGCTACGCCTTCCAATCGTTTGGCGTTAGCCCAGGTATTGAGTACACTTCCGGCGCCATTGTAGTTCTTTAGGCTGTCCCTGATGGTAAAAGCTATTTTTAGATGATAATCAACTTTGTCAAAGTTGCCCCGGTTCTTTTCTGCGGTGCCCATTCTCATATGCGCATTTTGAACCCCTTTGGGATAGTTGCCAAGTAACTTACTGGCCGCAAGCATTTTTTTTCCGAGTAGGTAGCTGGAGTCTACATTGATATTTCGTAGTTCAAAAGAGTAATCATCGAGCTTATCTATCTCCTTTTCTGTCAACTTTGACTTTCTAAGAAGAAAATCAAGAGAAGAGCCATGCTGAGCTCTCAAATGCCCTGGATATACCAGACCAATGAGAAGCATGATAAAAAGAAAGAGAAAACGGATAAGCTTAATTTTCCTCATTTTTCTAAAAATTATTTCAAGTTGCGATAAGTACTTCCTACCGCAACCCGGAGTTGATTAAAGAATTTACTAAAGACCACCCGGACGATCATCCTTTTGGGCATCAGAAGAAGTGGTTTCACTCTGGCTACCACCCTCGACATTTCTTGCCTGTATGTTGTCTTTTGTAACAACCATAGCTACTAATCTACCCTCATCCGAGCCATTAAAGGGCCGGGTACCTAATTTGACCACATGAACCACCGGAGTAATGATATTCAAAACCTCCTCGGGATTTTGTTCTTTGAAGTGTAGTTCTACTTGTAAAGAACCATCAGAGCCTGTACTGTCGTGGATTTTAAATCCATCAGCGACATAAGCTGTATTGGGAAAATAAGTGACTGCATGTAAAAAATACTCTTTATGGCTTTCCATATTTTCTACTTTTACCTGGTAAGCCAATTGAAGTTGAGGTTTTCTAAGAATCATTTTTGTTGTTTTAAGCAATTTATAATGATGAATTGAAAGACGAGATCTGTTTCGTGGGTTTTGAAATCGTCAGGCATTGGTTGTTTTCCCCTTGATCTACCTCTGTGGAACAAGTCTACTAAACCAGAACTGCCCGGTGATGTAAAAAGATTTTGGACGATTGCTCTATTCCTGGTATGGCGTCGGGTGTTTGATCCGGTATATCGTGAATATGAATTTCATTATCATGACTATGATGAGGCAGTTTTTTCATGCTGCCATCAATCGACATTGATACAGGTACAACTTCTCCTGCTGCTGGTTGACGGCCATTTTTATCAAATCTTATCACCAGTGGCACATCTCTATTAATGCTGTTTTTATTAACCATTTCCCGAAGGGTAATCACGCTCACTCCCTCGGCATAATACAGAGCGGGGAGTACCTCAAAGGGTTGAAATTTCTCTTTATTATCAATCATCAGATCAGATACTTTTCCCAGAGGGTGGATCGCCACGTTAGCTTCGGTTAGTCCAATTTTTGCCTCAAATGTATGGGGCCCCTGAACCTGCACACTTTGCAATTGGGCGGCCTGGCTGGCCCTGGCCCATTGTTCCTCCAGTGGACGATGAATGTGCAACGGAATTTCCTGCGTAATCCAGTCTTTTACTCTGCGGGGACGTCGGCCAAAGCCCCTGTAAATTCGGATTTCCCCCGGTGGTAAGCCTTTTTGGTTAAGCTCACTAGTATTTGGGTCTTCAGTGCTGACGAAGATTTTTAAATGGTCGTGAAGGGAAAGGGTACCTTTTTCATACAATTCATCTTCTACCCACAGTCGAATGACCTTATCCATCGTTCTATCGTATTGATATTCTGCCCAGGCTTCCTCATCGGTATCCAGCTCTATAGCGGGTAAAAGCTCATTGCTAATGCCATAATTACACTCCATGTAAACTAGACTAAACCATAGCTTTTGGCTGTAATTGTTTTTGATTTTTAGCTTAAAAGCCGGATCATACCATCGGTCCTCATTGTAGAGAAAAGGGATGAAAATAGGCTGATTGAGATCCATCACCTGACGCGCCGGGCTGTCTTCTTCGTATTTATCGGGTTGGGTAGTAAGATAAAATGAGACCTCAAAATCGCTGTGTCGCAATTGGCTGGAAGGGTTATTCCAATACAGAATTTTATTCCATCTTGCTACCTTTTCTACAGCCAAAAGAAAAGAAGTACCATTGGGGTCTTGTGCCTTGGGTACAGACTGAAAAAGGCCCTGTATACTAAAGGGCAACGATAACCAGTAATGGTCGGCATCCGCACGGAGCAAAAAGTCAAAGGCGCCATCTCGTTCAGATAATTCCATAAAGGTGGGGCGCATAGCTGTGAAGCTTTGTCGGAGTTGTGCTTCATCAGCTTCTGAAATCGACTTGTCAAAAGCCAATTTTATCTTTGAGGTAGCCAGCTGATGCAAATATACAGTGTACTGGCCCCCAAAATCAGCGGGTACTCCCGATACATAGCAGCGGTCTGGCAGTACTTCCGTGACTGTCAGTATGCTGTGGGGTGCTTCTGTTAGTTGAAAAGTAGTTTGTTCGTGTTCATCGCCGAGTCGGATGCCCCCGGTAGCGCCAAGTTTGACTGCCCACTGATCGGTTTCTTTCTCCTGAAATAAAATGTAGCGGCTTTTTCCAGTGTCAACGGTATCGGTAAGGAAAAATTTATGGCCAGCATTATCGGTAAATCGCTGTTCCAATTGGGGAGATTGCTCCGGTATCAGCCGGGCTACCAAAAGGTTAGTTCTGTTAATCAGCTGTTGGTAGCTTAGCTTTCGGCCCGAATTCTTGAGCGTATTAATGAGTGCGTAAGTAAATACGCCCTGTTTTTGACCGTCCGCCCAGATTTCTTTGGCTGTTTCACTAGATTTTGAGGCACTCAGCAAAATATGAGGAGCAGAACGGGGCGTCAGCCTACCGTTTTCTTCTCTAAATTCTTCTATACCGTGTACTTTTTGCAATGCTAATGGAGTATCCCTAACCGTTCTGATATGTACATCATTAGCTTCATCCATACGAGTTATAGAGCCCGAATGGCAGCAATCCATTATTGCGGTGAAGTGTATTTGCTTGTCGCCAATCACCTGATGAATAAGATGAGAAATTTCTTTATCCAGAAGTGGCCCTCCTTCAGCTTGTAGGGCATCGTAGGGTACTACGGCTTCTAGCTTTCCATTGGGTTCAAGATGTTCGAAGGCCTGAGGGACGCTTATTTGGGCTCCGTGGCCAGCATAAAAAAATAAGCAGGTATCTTCGCTGCGGGCTGCCTCAAAAAGCCTGAAACCATCAATGATATTGTTTTTAGTAGCGTCCTGGTTGCAAATTTTCTTCTCCACTACTTCAAATTCTGAAGCATAATGTTGATGGATAAATTCATTAAAAAACGTCAGGTCATTTACACAGCCCTGTAAAGGCGAAATGGTGCCCGGATAGTCATTGATAGCTACTTGAAGTAAAAACAGGCGTTTAGTCATTCTGGAATATTTGTCAAAATGAAATTCACGAAATCCGTTTTTTAATTTCGTATGTAATCTAATATAAACCAATCTTTAATACTATACTCACTAATAGGTATGATTTTTGGTGGTAGCTATAAAAAAAGCGGCTACAGCATGCAATTGCTGGTAGCCACTTAAAATTGAGTTTTTAGGTGTTGTATAGAGACTTGTTTTGTAGGTAAACCTTTATAACTTAACGGGGGTTAATTTATAACCATCCATCTTCAGGTCTATGCCTTCACAGTTACTTTCCTTCATTTTGAAATATACCTTCACCTGATCATCAATACTCTTGTATTGGGTCTCCTTAACAGGGATTAAGAAGGTCTGTAAACCATTGACATCTAGATATAGAGCAGCATCTTTTTTGCCAATACTGGCTTTCATTGGCATTTCCTTGATTTTGTACTGGCCCTTTAGGCCTTCCGGAACACTGTAATTAGAATAAATTTCGGCAATTGAAGGATAGAAATTATCGTAATCACTGGCGTCAGGAAGATCAGCATTGACGGTCATATAACGGATTTCCTGACTCACCCCCTTATACTGATCACAAACAGGTACAGAAATGCCGTTGTTAGCCTTTTCATGATTAACAAATTTACGTTCATTTATAAGATTTTTTTAAATCCTGTTGCTAGGGGAGGGAGTTGATAAAAATAGTGTGTTTGTGTTAAGCCAGCACTTTTTCAAATGCTTCCAAGCAAATAGCAGCCGTAAGCTCCGCAGAGCCCGCCCTGAAATTCCTGTCTTTGCTGACAAAATAAATATCGGGTTGCCAGGATTGATCTATGGGAAGCTCATCCAGAAAGGCCGGAATGAAATCCAAACGTTTCATCGCTTCCAATAAATTAAATTGATAAAAAGTTAGTATGGTCAGGGCCTGCTGAAAAAGCGTTTCGGGATAGATCAAATGTCTTTTTTGATAGTGTTGGTAAAATATATCTGCCAAAGGCTCCAATGCATTAATACCATAAGCGTAAGCTCGCGAAGCATGGTAAAATGCTACCAAAGGGTTACTGTAATACTGAAGCGGTAAATCCTCCAGCGTCTTTAACTCTTCAATCAATTGCCTGATACAGTGTTGAGCTTTGGCGTGTTGGCCAAGGTACAACAGTACGTTAGCTGCTACAGCCGGTTCTTTATCTTCCATAGCTAACATATCGCTCTTGAGGATCATCTGCAGGTTAGATAAGTCTCGCTTCAAAAATCTGTTGATCTGTAGGTTTTTAAAGGAAAAAGAACCCGGAAAAATCCATGTTTTAAAATACCCTTTGCTGTCTGTATTTTTTAGTAAAAACGCTTCGTTATCGACTCCCTGTCCATATTCGCGAAGTAAAAATGAACACAGCGCGGTATCATCCATATCAAGCGGTACATTATGCGTACGACCACCGTGAGGCCAAAAACGCCAAAACCCCGGGCCTTCTTTCAAGGATGTCAGGAAGGGCAAACCACGACGGATGATAGCAGAAGCCTTGGGATGATCAATATTTCTCAAAGAAAGTAACACATTCGCATGGATGAACGGTGAAGGGTCATGCTCCATCCAGCCCTTCTCAGCCAATGGATGCCCCGTCGGATAGGATTCTAAAGAGCGAAAACTACCATCTTCCTGCTGTTGCTGCTCCAAATAGTCCAGCGTACGTAGAGCAAATTCTTCTCCCGAAAAAATCATAGTAGCTGACTTTTTAAACAACTTCGCTTATTATATAATGAAGAAAATAATTCTCTGCTTACTTTGACTGACATCCATTGTGTTTTTTAAAACTTTTACAAAGCGTCCATAAGTTTAATTTATATAGCCTCTACGCAAATCAATCCAAAGAGATTCCTTATTACGATAATTTTATATAATAAAATATTAGTATATCCTTTTTATAGTACATCGCTTATTTGATCCTCGATTCGTATGAGGTACCTTATTCCAACTACAAACAGCGTGCCCATAAAGATAAGAGCCGGTAGATAATACCAGGAATAAGTTGTTTGAGGGATCAGGCACCATCTGACTCCTTCTATAACTCCCGCCATAGGATTGCAGTATAACAAATAAGAAAACTGGTCCGGTAGTAAGGTGCTTGGATAAAAGACTGGTGTCAGCCAGATAGAAAAATTGATCAGGTAAGGAATCAGGTGATGAAAATCCCGATATTTCACCGTTAGGCTGTTTAGCCAAATACTCACTGCTGCGGCCACTAGTATCAAAAGGATAAAAAAGACAGGCAACATCAATATTCTTGCAGGTGGCAATATACCTTTCCATAGCATCAATACGGATAAGATGATTAGGCTAGTACCCAGGTCGGCCAGGCCGGTTAATATTAAAGTGATCACTCCTGATGCTTCTTTTACGGCCAGCAGACGTGCTGTGGAGCTGGGCGAGCCGATTACATTTACAGCCGGTACTATTGATCCTACTTATTCCTATGAATATGACTTTGACAATGGCGACGTGATTAACACCGGCCCGATTGTTACTTATACTTTCCCTCAAATTGGTACTTTTCAGGTCTCTTTAAAGGTGACTACTCTGGAAGGTTGTATGGATATACAATCACTTGAAGTCAATGTGGTAGAAGATGATCTGACCGTATTGCTGGATGTCCAGAACGTGACTTGTGCAGATGATACTACGGGGATTATCACCACTCAGGTACTCAACGGAGAGGAACCACTTACTTACCAGTGGAGTAATGGGGAAACAACCAGCTCAATAAGCGGATTGCTACCCGGCACTTATATGGTGACTGTAACCGATGCCGGTGGTGATCAGGTGGTAGGAACCACCCAGCTGGAAGCCGAGGTGGATGCTATTCCGCTTCCCGAAATTATCATCGACCAGAATGGTCCTGTGTGTAATGATGATAATATCCTTATTGTAGCCAATACGGGCTTGCAGGATGCACAGTATTACTGGTACACGGATGAAACAAATGGTACGCTGGCTTTTGTAGGTAATGTACTGGAGCTGGATGATATTGGAGAAGATTTAAATCTTTTTGTTGAAACAGTTATCGATGGCTGTACCTCACCTGGTCGCTCAGCGGTAGATGTAAATGTTATCAAACCAGACGCTAGCTTTAGTGCTTCTTCCACTCTGGTGGAATTGGGCGAACCATTCACATTCACCGCTAATAATATAGTGGATGGATACCAGTATGATTGGGATTTTGGTGATGGCAACACGACTTCCGGTACAGAAGTCATTTACACCTACGAAGCTATTGGCCCATTTACTGTTACCCTTACCGCAATAACCCCGGAAGGATGTACAGACATTGAAACGCTGGAAGTAAATGTTGTCATGGATAAGCTAACTGTATTATTGGATGTCGAAAATACAGCTTGTGCACAAAACAGTAATGGCGCCATAACGACTCAGGTATTATTTGGTAATCCTCCCTATCAGTTTAAGTGGAGTAATGGAGAAACGACTAGCAGCATAACAGGACTGACTACGGGGATTTTTGAAGTGACCGTAACAGATGCTGAAGGCGATTCAACTATTGCCAGTACTGTCGTAGAAGCCTTAATTGATGAATTACCGGCACCAGAAGTAAATCCTCGAAGTGGAAGCTCTATCTGTTTTGGCGATAACTTTGCCGTTTCTGCCTACAGTGGCATTATTGATGCCGAATATTACTGGTATACCAGCAGAAATGGTACCCGGCCTGCTTTTGTGGGCGATGTATTGCAAGTCAACAACGCGCAGATCGGTCAACAGTATTACGTGGAAACCCGTTTGAATGGCTGCGCTTCTGATGAAAGAACAAGATCATTTTATAGCGTGTCCCGACCACCTGCTGAATTCAATGTTTCGGCACAAACCGTGCAAATCGGAGAAGAGCAAGTGTTTACGGTTATCGACCCTGAAACGTATAATGAAAATTATGAATTCATGTGGGACTTTGGTAACGGAGCCACCGCCACCGGGGATACCGTAAGATATACTTATCCCGCAATAGGAAGTTATCAGGTGACCTTAATCACTAAAATCAATGGTTGTGAATTAGAATTTGTAAGAACGGTAGAGGTTATTGAAGACCCAACGCCCCTTACTATTTTATTTGAGGTGGAAAATATTCTCTGCGAAAACGATGCCAGTGGTATTATTACGACTCAAATTTTAAATGGCGTTCCACCCTATGAATATCGCTGGAGTAATGGGGCAGAAACCAGTGCCTTGACTAACCTTACTCAGGGAACCTATAGCCTCACTGTGACGGACGCCAACGGAGATGTAGGAATGTCTTCCACCACAGTTGAAGCAAAATATGCAGACCTTCCGGCTCCCGATGTGACCATCAACCTCGGCCGGCCGGTTTGTTTGGGAGAAGATATGGTTTTACAGGCCAGCTCTCCAATTGTTAATGCCAATTACTACTGGTATGATTCGCCATCGGGCGGCAACTTGTTACTCACCGGTAGCGTAGTAACTATTCCAGACATAAGAGAGAGTCAAACATTTTATGTAGAAACCAGAATTGATGGTTGTGCATCAGAAGAACGTACCGAAGCTAGCTTTGTAGTTATCCGACCAAATGCTGACTTTGTACCGAGTATTTCAAGAGTTATGCAGGGGTCTACCATTAGCTTTAAGGCAGACAGCGACAAGGAAGATCGCTACTTCTGGTATTACGGAGATGGAGATGCAGCAGAAAACTCTATCCGGTCTGAGGTTATTCATAGATATGATATGCCTGGGTTGTTTACCGTAACGCTAAGAACTACTCTTGATCAGTGTACAGCAGAAACGCAGAAGCAAATCCTTGTTGATCGGACCAGTGAAGAGCGATTGAATATCCTGTTTGATGTACAAAGGCCCTTATGTGAAGATGATGCAACAGGTAGCGTAGTTGTTCAGGTAACTAATGCTTTGGAACCCATCACGTATGAATGGAATAATGGTCAATCAGGGCCAGTTCTTTCCAATGTAGCTCCAGGGACATACACTGTGGCAGTAAGAGACGGATTGGGTAGAGTAGAGTCCAGAGCAGTAGTGGTAGAAGCGCTGGTTTCTGAAGTTAATGCTCCTCAAAATGTGATAGAGCCTACAGTGATCTGTCCGGATGAGGTGTTCTCTGTACTAGTAGGTGATAATATTCTAAATGGAGATTTTCTATGGTATGATCAGCCATCGGGCGGTGATCTGGTTGATGTTGGCCGGGAAATTACCATTTCTGGCATTACTGATTCGTTGGTGTTATTTCTCGCTACCCGGGTAGGTAATTGTGAATCAGTAGAACGTACGGAAGTGGTGCTTGTACCCAATAATATTGAAGCGACATTTTTACCATCCAGTTTTTTAAGTGAAATAGATCAGGACATTACCTTCACTGCCGATACTTCAAATGCTTCCTTTAGTTATTTGTGGGATTTCGATAATGGTTTTCAATCTACTGCCGGATCGGAAGTGATTTATAGCTTTCCACAGGCCGGAGAATTTCAGGTAAGCCTGACGATTACGGATCCTTTTGGTTGTAGTAAAACAACTACAAGAACTATTACTATCATCAATAATGTACTAAGCCTCGATTTTGAGTTGGTGCGCCCTGCCTGTCCTGACGATGAGGGAGGGGTTATCATTCCAATTGTTCTGGAAGGCGTAGCTCCATTTGAATATACCTGGAGTACTGGGCAGACTTCCGAAATTCCAACCAACTTACTACCTGGAACCTACTCTTTGACTGTAGAAGATAGCGAGGGTAATACAACCATTGGTACGGTGGTATTGGATAGCGAAGTAGATGTAGTGCTTCCCGCTGATGTAATTGTAGGAAACGGAATTATTTGCCAAGGCGATGATTTACAGTTGACCGCTGCGGCTGATCTCCCGGGAGCTGAATTTTTCTGGTATGATGGAGATAATCCCAGCCAGTTAGTTTTTGTGGGAAATGTTTTTGAACGATCAAACATAGACGAGCCACAAAGCTTTTTTGTGGAAACGAGATATAAAGGTTGTACAGCAGCGACAAGAACATTTGTAGAGATCGACGTGGAAATGCCGGACGCTGAGTTTATCCTGAACTCGCCGATCATTGAGGAAGGTACAGCCATTAACCTGGTACCTGTCAATATCAATCCGGGATATACCTACGAGTGGACATTTGGTGATGGGAATAGCAGTAATAGTGCATCTACCAGCTACACCTACCAAACAGCCGGTAGATATACTATAACGCTTCGCGTTAACACCATAAGTGGTTGTCAGGCGGCTACAACTAGAGTTATTGAGGTGGTAGAGCCAGAGCGGCCATTTGCCACTACTAACATCACAAACGTTAATTGTAGCGATGATAGTAACGGTAGAATTTCCATAAATATCTTTAACGGCGAGGGCCCCTTTGAGTATCAATGGGAGAACGGTCAGTCTGGCAGAATAAGAACGAATCTGGCGCCGGGAACTTACTCCTTCACTGTTACTTCGAGCGATGGGTTTATTATAGTTGATAGTGCTACCGTAATTAGTAGTGTACCAACGCTGGAAGCTCCAAATGTAATTCCGGGGCAAGAAGAAGCTATTTGTGTGGGCCGTTCTTTACAGGTTTATGCTTATTCGCAGCAGCAGGGCGTAAGCTATTATTGGTTTGATCAATCAGAGGGAGGAGAAATACTGGCCATCGGTAGTCCATACAATCTGGATAACTTGGCGGCTACCACTACATTATACGTAGAGACAAGGATAGGAGAATGTGTTTCATCCACCCGAACACCATACGAAGTAGAGGTAGAAAACCCTAATCAGGGCTTTACAGCGTCCCCAACTACCGCCGTTATTAATCAGAATATTCAATTTACGGCTAATGATATATCAGAATCCTATTCCTACAAATGGGAATTCGGCGATGGTACGGTATCTACCAGTCCAGAAACAGAAAAATCCTTCAGTCAGGAAGGTACTTACGATGTTAGTTTGGTGACTGTTAGTGAAAATGGCTGTGTAGGCCTGGAAGAGCAAAAGGCCATGATTAATATTATCTCTCCTTCGGAGCTGACTGTTGTCCTGATTGCTAAGAATGAGAATTGTGAAGGAGATGCCGACGGGCGTTTGGAAGCCGATGTCTTCAACGCAGTAGGTCAGGTTTCTTATCAGTGGAATACTGGCGATGATACTGCTATCATTGAAAACCTATCTATGGGAGTTTATGAAGTGACGGTGACAGATGAGAGTGGGGCTTCAGTTGTTCAGTCTGAAGGAATTGTTACTCGCACACCGGCACTTGAAATGCCGACTATTTCGGTAGCTGGAGGTAGTAACGCTATTTGTTCAGGCACAGAAGCCAGTTTGATAGCACTGACCGGCCAGTCTGTTGACCAATTCAACTGGTACGATGAGGATAACAACCTGCTCGCTGTGGGAGCTAGTCTGACTATTCCCTCTTTCGATGAGAATACCGTCATTTCTCTTGAGACCAGCCTCAATGGTTGTACATCACAAAGAGCTACTTTAGAGCTGGAAGCTTTCGGACCAGACGCAGAATTCACTGCCTCATCAGTAGAAGCCAGCATTGGAGAAACTATAGAATTCACACCGGCTCAGTCCGGCTATGCTTCTTACTTATGGCAATTTGGAGATGGGCAGGTGAGCAACGAGGAAATGACCATGCATACTTACAGCCAGATTGGTAACTACACAGTAACGCTTATGGTAACCGATGCTGGAGGCTGTACGGCAACCATGTCGAAAGAAGCCTTTATAAGAATCAATCCCGAAAACAACATCATAATTGAATCGGAAACGACAGATGTAATGTGTGCAGCTGACGAATCTGGAGTTATTACTCTACAAGCGCAGGGAGGACAGCCTCCTTATGCTTTTGATTGGGAAGATGGTGTGACAGGGGCCACCAGATCAGCACTGGCCCCCGGAGTTTATGTCTTCACTGTAACGGATGCACAGGGGCTACAGTTGATAGACTCTGTAGAGATCTTCAACATGAATAGCACTATTCCGACGCCTCAGGTAATCATTAATGGTGATCGGGCCGTTTGTTTAGGCTCTGCTCCAATATTGGCAGCTACTAACGAAGCGTTTCCAAATGCAAGATATGAGTGGTACGCCGATTTCAATGCAGATCAAATGGTACAGCAGGGACTTACCCTGACATTGCCTAATCTGGATAATGACACTACTATTTTTATCCAGGCTAACGTCAATGGCTGTCAATCAGCCAGAATTGCTGTGGATATAAGCGTCCAGGCTCCGAATTCAGATTTTGAGGTGACTCCTACTTCTAACCTTATGGAAGGAGATTTGGTGCAGTTTATGCCCGAAGATATGAATGAATCCAATCGCTATTACTGGGAATTTGGTGATAATGGCTGGAGTTCATTCAGTCAACCTTATTATTTCTATAATTTGCCGGGAACGTTTGATGTCATGCTGGTCGTAACAGATAAAGATGGCTGTGAATCAATGAAGATGAAAGAAGAATATATTGTTGTTGATCGCCTTTCAGATGATCCAGGCTTGGTAGAAGGAGGAGAAGCACCTAATTTGACTGCTGGCCAGCCGGGATATAATCTTCCTAACACCATTGAAGCCAGGGCTTTCCCCAACCCATTCAAAGAAGAATTGACCGTTATTTTTAAAGCTGAAATACAAGGAAACTACAGGTTGGAGATGATCGATCTGTTTGGACAGTCGCTGTGGGTGCAGCACATTCAGGCCAAAGATGGAGTAGTTGTTCAAGAGATACCAACCGAGCAGATCAACATGACTAGTGGCTTGTACTGGCTACAAATCAGCCAAGGTAACAAAAGAGCGGTACTTAAGCTCTCTCATATTGAATAAAGATTTACCTCGTGATAATTAAGGTTATTTGTGGTGTTCCGGATTCGTCCGGAGCACTTTTTTTATTTTTAGAGGAAACTATTCTATTATGCTTCTAATGACTTACAGACCTATTATTATAAGAATAACACTTTGGCTAATGCTGCAATTTTGTTTTCTTACGCTATTAACCGGGCAAAATACAAGCAGTCCTTCCGACCCTTCAACATGGACGGTAGACCCTTCTCAGTATAGCTCCTCAATGTTTGTGGTGGCTCAGATCTCTTGGAATGGTACTATTTCCCAAAACTCAAATGATCAGTTGGCAGTTTTTGTTGGAACACAATGCAGAGGTGTGGCCACATTAGACCTAATAGAGTCTTTTGCTCAGGTCTACGCCAGCATAGCTATTTATACGAATAGTCCCAATGACTCCTTTCGCTTTTATATCTATAATGCGTCTGTCGGAGAAGTCTTGCCGGCAAAAGAAGAGATAATCTATCGCAGTAATACCTTGCTCGGCAGTTTTGAAGAGCCTTTCATTTTTTCTAATCAAATACTAAGCTGGACATTTGAAGTGGAAAAGCCTTTGTGTCAGGAGGATAACACCGGCACCTTAAAAGCTACAAATTTTACTGGTCTGCAGCCTCCTTTTCTTTACCAGTGGAGTACCGGGGATACCACTAGCAAACTGACGGGGTTAGCTCCCGCTCAGTATACACTGTCTGTAACAGATGTTTATGGTTTCAGATCAGCAGAGTCTTTGTTGCTGAGCCCGATATATGAATCGATTCCCAGGCCCGATATTACAGCGAGTAGGTCCGTTGTGTGTCCGGGAGAATCCTTTGAGCTTTCTGCCGGGTCGACTGATTCTCTGCGCTGGAACTATACCTGGCTGAACAGGCAAGGTGATACGCTGGCTATGGCCGATCCATTATTTGTCGATTCTTTGAATCAAAGCGATACTTTCAGAGTAAGCCAGCATCTAAGAAGCTGCCGCTCTACCTCTAGTGAAATTAGGGTTGGTTTGAGTCGACCTAACGCAGATTTTGAATTTACCCCTAATGAATCCATTAGGGTAGGGGATACCGTCTTTTTTGATGTCATAAATTTTATAGATGCAAACCGATATTTCTGGGATTTTGGAGATGGTACATTCAGTGCTCAGCCAGGTCCGGCACATATATACCAATCCGAAGGGGAGTATTTTGTTTCCCTGATGGTTACTGATTCTTTGGGCTGCACGAATCGATCAGTTGCAACTGAGCCATTGATTGTGAACCTGGCAACCAGCAGTCAGAATAATAATCTTCCAGTTCAGTTAATCATTTATCCTAATCCTGTTGATAATTACCTTAGAATAGATGCCAGAGGCCTGAAAGGCTCTTTTAAGACCTTACAATTAATAGATATTAATGGCAATAAAAAGTGGGAATACAGTAGGGATAATGAAAATGGAATACCTGAGATTGTTATAGTTCCGATATATGATCAAGCAGAGGGAATCTACTTTTTGCGTTTACTTGACTGGAATAAGAATATTTTATTTTCCAAAAAAATATTAAAAAAATAAGAGGGAATCGAACCTGATTCGTGCCTTACAAAATGTAAGACACGAAAAGGTTCTGATTCTAACTATAAGGGGACGGTTTTGGGATTGAATTGATGCATTTAAAATACGATAATCATTTTCTTTCCTTGGCAAATGCTCAATCGCGGTTTAATGGTTTGTTGAGTTACTAGTAGTTGATAGTTTTCGGTGTTGTGATTGTTGACCTTAAGCAGTTTGCAATTGGTTTTTTAAGAAATAAACACTTACTTAAGTTTTCTTTTGTGAATCGTTAATCACGACTTACAATGCAAATATGGCCGAATAATCAGGAGGCTGTGGAAAGTATTGTTGCAAAAAGGTGGAATATTGTTACAGATATAGGAAAGTAATCAATAAGAAAAGGTCTGAAACCTACTGTGAGGTGTCAGACCCTTTCAAGAGAGAAGATAAAGGATTCAAAGGTAGAGTCACTGTAAAGTGAGGGTCATCATTTCTTCTTCTTTATCACTTCTTTTTATATATCTATTACTGTTTTGTTTTAACTAGTTCTGTGTCGCTTCCAACCAGGACCAGTCTTCTTCCCAACAACCTAAAGTATTGGGTTCTTCAATATTGATAGCTCTGAAACGACCGCTTGCAGCCGGCATTTTACCCTCTTCTATCATTTCAATTCTAGAGATGAGGTCCATTGCATGTCCCTTGTTAATGCCATCTCCTTTCTTAGCTAATTTCTCAAGGTCTTCCTTGATTTTGCTTAAGTTAAGTCTTGCATAAGCTTTAGCATCAGAAGACTCCATAGCTGAGCTACTTGACATGATGATGTCACCCATCTGATCGATGTAAAGACGCTGTAGTACTCTACGATGAGACGTTACGGTATTATTGCCGGTTAGCTCCAGGAAGATCATTTTTCTGGTATCATCGAACAGGTTGCCTATAGTGTAAGCATTATTTCCATTCATTGATTCATCCAAAGCCATACGCTCCATACGAGGCGCAATGAAAAGGTTCTGCAAAGTGTAAGCTTGTAATCCGCGGATTACTCCATTAACATCAAGGCCTGTTCTTTCGATAATTGGCTTTTTCATCATCCACATAGGCGTCTGGAAAATCTGACGGTTCAAAAAGTCCAACGCTTCACGCTGCCGCTGCTTGGAAACAAAAGTATAAACGGCACCATCCTGGTCACCGGTCTTGTCGAACTCGTATCTACCACCAATATTGTTACTTACATGGCCCATATAGCGACGGAACTGACCTGCTACGTTGCCAAATAATTCACCCAATTGGTCGTAATCCTTGCCTTCCATACTGGCTGTTTCTACCAGGTCATCTGCGATTCTTCTTAGGTTATTAATACCTAGGTCACTGGCCTTCACCGGATCGCTACCGATATCTTCCGTTTGTGCAGAAGGATCATACCAACCAAAGGATTGCTGTCCGTAACGATAAATAGGATTATCAGATCTTTCTACGATCCAGCTATTCAGCGTTTCTTCTTCTTCTTCAGGAGAATCAGCACCTTTGATTAGTTTATACCCATATTGAGTAAGCCACTTATCGTACGGGCCTACTTTAGGGAATAGGTCTGCTGTAGGAAGATTATCTTCTGGTTGAGCAACGTAGTTGAAACGAGCATAATCCATGATAGATGGTGCAACACCCATACGAGATACAAAGCCAGGAGTTCTCAATGAGTCGACGTCATAGGCGTTGCTTGCTCCCATATTGTGGGGATAACCTAAAGTGTGACCTACCTCGTGAGCTGCAACAAAGCGAATCAATTCGCCCATGAGCTCATCAGAAAACTTCACTTTCTTCGCCTCAGGATTTACTTCTGAAGTCTGGATGAAGAACCAGTTTCTCAAAAGGTTCATTACGTTGTGGTACCAAATAATATCACTTTCTATGATTTCACCTGTACGGGGATCGTGTACGTGAGGCCCCTGCGCATTTTGAATGTCTGTAGCTACGTAGCGGATTACAGAAAAGCGTACATCTTCAGGGCTCCACTCTGGGTTCTCTTCTTTAGAAGGTGGATCCTTCGCAATAATGGCGTTTTTGAAACCTGCAGCTTCAAATGCCACCTGCCAATCTTCCACACCCTGCTTTAAATACTTTCTCCACTGCATTGGTGTAGCCGGGTCAATATAATAAACAATAGGCTCTTTAGGCTCTACTAGCTCTCCTCTGAAGTAAGCATCAGGATCTTTAGGGTCTAACCTCCAGCGGGTAATAAAGCGCTCGCTAGCGGCCTTGTGTTCATCCTTGCTGAAATTAGTACGGCCAATAGAGAAATATCCTGCTCTGGAATCGTAATTACGAGGTTGCCATGGATCTTCCGGAAGAAGAATAAATGACTGATTCATTGGAATGGTAAGCGTCTGTGTTAACCCATTATCTGGTAGTTGGGTACCCTGGTATGTTAGCGTCTGTCTTACTTCTACATTCTCAGGGTAGGCTTTAATAGAGTCAATAAAAGACCTGGACTGGTCCAGACGTCTAATACCAAAACGCTTTCTTTGAGATTCATACATTGGACCGAACATCGGTACATCAGAAACAAAAAACTTGCTCACATCAATAACCACAGCTGTAGAATCCTCATTCATCGTTTCAATTTTGAAACTTTCGATGATCGGGTCTATGTTGTTGTTCTTTACAGATAGTGAAATTGGGTCTTCCTCATCTGCTACAACATCATAATTGACGGATTTCATGAGTACCTTCTTCCCGTTCTTTACCCAATGAATGATTTGCTGAGGGCGTGTTTTTTGTCCGGCACCACCAAAACCAAAGTTCTTAACGTATCCGGCAACACGGCTTACCACCAGGATATCCTTATCCATTATATCAGTGGGGATTTCGAAGTAGTACTTATCGTCTACTTGATGTACAGTAAAAAGGCCTTCATCAGTAATAGCCTCATCAGTGATAATGTCTTCGTAAGACTTCTCTTTCTTCTTTTTGGCCTTTTCATCGCCTTTACTAGCTGTACTGTCAGCTTCTACTTTAGCTTCGTCAGGCTTCCCGTCAGGGCGCTGAGCTTGTATATCGAAAGAGATCAATACACAAAGAACCAGAACTAAAGTAACCATGAGTGATTTCTTCATACAAAATTGATTTAAATAAAGAATTTATACAAAAATGCTTTTATAAATTGTAATAAAATAAAAAAGGTGAAAAGATTTTAATCTATCTCTTCACCTTTTGGTCTTTATCGATAAAATAGTTGATGTAGCTGATGTATCAGCAAATAAAAAATACCAAGTCTACTGACTGATCTTACTTTTTCTCATCCCGAGATGCCTTCATTTGTTCGCCAATCTGTTGAGAGGCGGCAAAAGAGGTAACCATATCCGTGAGCATATTGCTGGCTGATGATGGTGCATTAGGCAATAATATCAGATTACTATTGGTATTCTCACCCATGGATTGTAACGTATCATAATGCTGCGTAACAACGATTAGTGCGGAAGCTTCCTGAGAATTGATACCCACGCGATTTAGTACATCCACAGATTCTTCCAAACCTCTGGCAATTTCTCTACGCTGATCAGCAATACCCTGTCCCTGAAGACGCTTACTTTCCGCTTCGGCTTTTGCTTTTGCTACAATGCGTATTCTTTCTGCATCCCCTTCGTATTCGGCAGCCTTTTTCTCACGGTCAGCTGCATTAATACGGTTCATGGCCGCTTTGACAGAAGAATCAGGGTCAATATCTGTAACCAGTGCCTTGATGATGTCATAACCATATTCATTCATAGCTTCCTTAAGGTCACGGCGAATAGCCACAGCGATATCGTCCTTGCGCTCAAAAACGTCATCGAGAATCATCTTAGGTACCTCAGCACGAACAGTATCGAACACATATGCTGTTATCTGCTCCTGAGAATTCTCCAGCCTGTAGAAGGCTTCATAGATCTTATCCGATAGGATAACATACTGAACAGATACCCTCAACTTAACGAAAACGTTATCGTGCGTTTTAGTTTCAACAATTACATCCAATTGATTGATTTTCAAACTAACCTTTCCGGCAATTCTGTCTACAAATGGAATCTTAAAGTGAAGGCCTGAGCGACGAATGCCCTGGAAGCGCCCTAATCGCTCAACAAGAGCAGCTGATTGCTGCCTAACAGTGAATATTCCTGAGAATATTACCAGTACTGCAAAGAAAAATAATGTTATAATAGTAGCCATTTCGGTTGATGTTTTTTGAATGTCCCTACAAATCAAATGCAAATATCAATATAAAAACTTAATGTTGAATAAGCTATTTTTTGGGATTAAAAATGAAAGAAAGAAGACAAAGTGCAGCAGGAGAAGCAACTATCCTATAGAAAGTTGAAAAGGTAACCCGATCATGGGGTGACAGCGCCCGACACTTCTTTTTCATTTTAAACATATGTCAAAAATAAGACTTGTTTTGAAGGCGAAGAATAGTGGCAAAAAAGAGCTCATTTTAATACCTGCGCAACAAGGCTATTACTATAGTGACTTTATTTCGGAGGCCAGGCTACCCAAAGAAGCTTTGGCATCTCCAAAGAACATTTTTGTTTTAGGATGGAAAAACAGTTGGTTTTGTATACCGGCGTATCCTGTTCTCAAACTTCTTTTGAGAACAATTACATGCTTGGCATCCCAAACCTTCAAAATAGGCATTCCATAAATAGGGCTTCCAGGATCTTCTTCTGCTGCCGGGTTAACCACATCGTTAGCTCCCACAATAACTACCACATCCGTATTCGGTAATGCACTATTGGCATCATCGAGGTCCAAAAGCTTAGGATAAGGTACATCTGCTTCAGCGAGCAGTACATTCATATGCCCGGGCATACGTCCTGCTACTGGATGAATGGCGTATTTTACATTCACTCCATTAGCCTCCAGCAAATCATCTACTTCTTTACATACTTTTTGTGCCTGAGCTACTGCCAGGCCATAACCCGGAACAAACATCACGGATTGAGAATAGAAAAGCTGTATAGCTGCATCGCTGGCACTTACTTCTTTGGCTACCTGCTGACCACTCGCGCTTTTTGCTGCTGTAGCATCGCCTCCAAAGCCTCCGATCAGCACATTGAATAAAGAGCGATTCATGGCTTTACACATAAGAACGGTAAGAATTGTACCTGAGGCTCCTACGAGTATTCCTCCTACTAACATCAACTGATTTTCGTAAATAAGACCTGCTGCTGCTGCCGACAGCCCCGTAAAGGAGTTCAGTAATGAAATAACAACCGGCATGTCAGCACCTCCAATGGGCGCTACAAATGAAAAACCATAGATCAGCGTCAGTGCCATAAGGATAACAGCTAGCAACATACTACCTTGATCTCCCAGCATAAACAGGTACACAGAAAAACCGATAGTACCTACTAGCAGTACCATATTGACAATATTATGCTTGGGTAGCGTAATTGTACTATCCCAAACCAGGCCCTGCAGCTTGGCAAATGCTAACAAACTACCAGTAAAAGAAATCCCGCCAATAATCAGCGCAAGTAATATTATAACCAGCTCTCCGCCAGCCATTGGTTGAGTACCATCGTAGTAATGAATGAATTCAGCCATAGCCAGTACCACCGCACATGCTCCCCCCAGGCCATTGAAGATAGAGACCAACTGTGGCATTGCCGTCATCTGTATGCGTTTGGCAGAAGCAAAACCCACTACTCCTCCTATTGCCAACCCACCGGCTATCCAGCCATAATTATTGGCAGCGCCGGAAAGTGGCATCAACATGCTCGCGATGATTGCAATGCCCATACCAATACCCGCAATGATGTTCCCTCTGCGGGCAGAATCCGGTGAACTCAAAAGACGTAGCCCCGAAACGAATGCCAGGGCACCTACCAGAAAACTGAAATTGATAATTGTATCGAAAGCCATATTTTTACTTTTTCTTCTTTTTAAACATTTCCAACATGCGATCTGTAACCGCAAACCCACCGATAACATTAGTCATACCCAGTATGACTCCCAGCAGTCCCAAGCTTAGCGTCAGGTAGTCGTTAGGGGCTGCCTGACGAATCAGGATGATAGCACCAATGATGACTACTCCGCTGATGGCATTGGCACCCGACATCAGTGGCGTATGCAAAACCGTCGGAACTTTTGAGATTACCTCAAAACCAAGAATAACGGTAAAAAGTAGTAAATAGATTAGAATCAGGTTGTTATTGAAAAACTCTAATAGTGTTTCCATAAAATTTTGTGTTGCGTCTTAGCAGAGAATTAACTTATCCGTTCGCTTCTTCTTTTTCGGCAGTGAAAAGAGTAGAAGCAATAATTTCATTTTCCATATCAATATTCAAAGCGCCCTCTTTTACGATGACCTTAAGAAAATTGAGAACATTATTGCTGTACAGCAAACTCGCATCCTGTGGCATTTTATCTGCCAGAAATGAATTACCAATAATATGGATCTGATTGTATTCTACTACTTTGTTATTTTCGGAAAGCTCCACATTGCCCCCTGTGGAAGCGGCAAGGTCCACCAGCACACTGCCCGGCCTCATTTGATCAATCGTCGATTTGGGTACCAAAAGAGGTGCTTTACGGCCCCTAACCTGTGCTGTGGTGATTATTATATCAGCTTTCGCAGCCCTTTTTTGTACCTCCTCTCGCTGTCGCTTGAGGAAATCCTCAGATTGCTCAACTGCATATCCGCCCGCACCAGTATCTTCACGAGCACCTTCAACTTCTACGAATTTAGCGCCTAAACTCATAACCTCTTCTTTAGCGGCTTGTCGGGTATCAAAGGCCTCTACCATGGCGCCAAGTCGCTTGGCAGTCGCAATAGCCTGAAGGCCCGCTACTCCCGCTCCCAAGACCAAAACCCGGGCCGGCCGTACACTACCAGCAGCAGTAATAAGCATTGGAAAATAACGCGGCAGATAAAAAGCGGCCTCCAAAACCGCCCGGTATCCCGAAATAGAAGCCATAGAAGATAAAACATCCATGGATTGAGCTATCGTAGATCTCGGAATCATATCGAGACTAAAAGCCCGTAACCCCAGCTCCTGCAGTTCTTTCGTTATTTCGGGCTTATTGTAAGGCTCGAATTGAGCCAAAAGAACCTTGTTGTTAGCAAGGGAAGAAAGCGTAGAAGAGTCAAGAGGTGAAATGCTGGCAATAATGTCCGCCTGCTCTAAAATGGCCTGCCTGTCTGTGAGCCCAGCACCCTGCTCCTTGTAGCTGGCATCTGAATGTAAGGCATTTTCTCCTGCACCTGACTCTACCAGGACTTCTACTCCCAGATCTTTTATTTTGGGAAGGGTATCAGGTACTACAGCAACGCGCTTGAATACTTCTTCCTTTAAAATACCTAATTTCATATTGAAGAAACCTTGTTGTGAAGGAATAATATTTTGTTTTCCTTAGCTTTGTGGGAGTCGAAATTAACATTAATCCCCAAAATGACAAAACACGAACTATCAGATCGATTAATAGTTCAGCTTTTTATCAGTTATTACTCCAAGATGACCTGATCAATCGGCTTAGACGTTCTTCAGCCTACTCGCAAACTTTTTTCTCACTTTATTAATCTTTGGAGTAATCACAAATGTACAGTAAGGATTTCTGGCACCCACTTTATTATAATAATTATGGTGGTATTCTTCTGCCGGGAAAAATTCTTCCAAAGGGGATACTTCCGTGACAATTGGGTCATCCCAAATCTTAGCGGCTACCTCAGTAATTGACTGCTCAGCAATTTCTTTTTGCTTTTCATTGTGGTAAAATATCACCGAGCGATACTGAGGCCCTGCGTCATTACCCTGTCGGTTGGGGGTAGTAGGGTCGTGGGCCGTCCAGAATATTTCCAGAATTTCTTCAAATGATATCAACGCCGGATCAAACCTGATTTGTACTACTTCGGCATGTTTGGTCATACCCGTACAAACCATTTTATAATCTGCTTTATCTTTGGTATCTCCTGAATAGCCGGAAGTGACGTCGATGACGCCTTCTATGTTTTGAAAAACCGCTTCGATACACCAGAAACAGCCACCTCCAAGGGTAGCTAATTCAAAGTTATAAGATGATTGAGCCATATACTTTTATTATTGTTTTTTGAAAAAACATTTGGTGAACGCCAAAGTTTAATCCTGATCCAGATGAGAAATATCATTTTCCAACTCAAAGAGGAAAGTGTCGCCCGTAAATCTTACCCGATATAATCCAGTATTAGAATGACGGAAGTTTTCCATATGATTTAGAGGAGCTTCTTTGAGCAGACACATCAGACAACGCATAGCCCGACCATGAGCACAGACCAGGATTTTCTTTTCTTCCCGTTGTTTTAGTTCATCTACAAAACGCTGAAGGCGCCTGGCCATTTGCTGAGCACTCTCTCCGCCATCAACTGCCGCCTGAAAGTTACCCATTGTCCATTGTTGTATAACGTACCGATACTGCTCTATCATTTCTGGGGTACTAGCCAGCCCCTCGTGCCGCCCCCAGCTGATCTCATTGATTGTAGGGCGCTTCAGCCATGGAATTCCCAGATCAATAAAAGGCTTCAGTGTCTGTTGCGTTCGTTTTAAGCCAGAAGTATACAACAACTCAAAAGGGAGGGATTTATATTTTTCGAAAAAAGCGTTTGCCTGTTGTTGGCCAGTCTCATTCAAATCACTGTCTACACCACTTCCTTGAACCATCTTCCTTTTGTTGTATTCTGTTTGTCCGTGTCGAAGAATATAGATAATCTTGTGATCAGTCATAAGGTGTAAAGTTATTAGGTGGGCAAAGATAAAGAAATAAGCATTTAAAATGATATCGATACTGATTCCCGTTTACAATTTTGATGTCCGGCTTCTGGTCAAAGCCCTTCAGCAGCAGGCGGCTTCTGTTCAACAACCCGTTGAGATTTATTGCCTCGACGATGCTTCCAGTGAGCCATTTCAGCACTTGAATAATGAAATAAGTGGATGGGAAAATGTGCGGTATGAAATGTTGAAAGAAAATGTAGGCCGGGCTTGTATTCGCAATCTAATGGCCCAAAGAGCTCATCACGACTACCTGCTCTTTATGGATAGCGACTCTAAAGTTATTTCTGGCCGTTATCTTTCCAACTATCTCAGTCACTTGCCCTTCGATGGCGTCATTTGTGGTGGAAGAACCTATCAAAAAAAGCCACCCTCAGATGATGAATTATTTTTCCACTGGAAATACGGTACCATCCGGGAAGCTAGAAAAGCCGCTGAGCGGCAGCAAAAACCTTATCATGGGTTCATGACCAACAATTTTTTAGTTTCTAAAAATATATTACTCCGTATTGGTTTTGATGAAAATATAAAACAGTACGGTCACGAGGATACTCTTTTCGGCTTTGAATTGCGCCGGCGCCAGATTCCCATCCTGCACATAGAAAACCCGTTGCAACATATAGGCCTGGAGTTGCAGTCGGAATTTCTGGAAAAGTCAGTTAAAGCAGTAGAAAACCTGGTAGCGCTCCAAAAGCAGTATCCCGACTTGGAAACCCGGCTTACTCAAATGGCCAAACAGCTGGATGCCTTTGGTGTGACTTTCCTGCTCGGCAAGAGCCTAAAACTACTGCGGCCTCTTTTGTACCAGCATTTTAAAAGCCCTAATCCTTCCCTGTTCTATTTTGATTTATATAAGCTTTC
This sequence comes from uncultured Saprospiraceae bacterium, assembly GCA_964628385.1. GTDB lineage: Bacteria > Bacteroidota > Bacteroidia > Chitinophagales > Saprospiraceae > JANQPA01. The sequence goes on along the minus strand of CAZVOD010000026.1, from coordinate 5,339 downwards.
GTATTTTTGGGAAATGATAAAGGAGAAGTGACCTTCAACCGGGCCACTCGTCAAAAGCCGTAAATACTAAAATCACAAAGCATGAAAAATTTGATCATATTACTTTTTTGTAGCGTATTGGGAACGGCTCTGACAGCTCAGGACTTTCAGGTGCAGGAAATGCCCAAAAAAATGAGTCAAGGTGTGAATAATGCATTGGTTTTTACCCTGGAAAATATCAATGAAGGGGTAGCTCAGGATATTTTTGAGGATTTTATGAAAAAGAATAAAGCCAAAATTCGCAAAGCCCGAGAAACGAAAAATCTTTTTGCTGATAACGCCAAGATAGAGGCGATAAGCAACAATACAATTGATATATATGCCAATTTTGAACAAGACAAGCAGAGTAACGACGTGACCATCTCGCTTTGGTTTAATCTTGGAGGCGCTTACCTATCTTCTGATCTGGATCAACGTCAATTTAGTGAAGCCATCAATATGATTCGGGAATATCGGCTAACGTTGGAAGAAGAAATGTCGAAGGAGGACTTCAAGCTGCAAAGGCAGGTGATGAAAGCGCTGGAAAAAGATTTGAAAAAGCTCGAAAAAGAAAATGAGTCTTATAAAGACGATATCAAAAAAGCAGAAGAGCTGATAGCGGAACTCAGGCTAAAGATTGAACAAAACCTCAAAGAGCAAGCTGCCAAGAAAGAAGCCATACAAACGCAGGATAGAACTTTGGAAAGAGCTAAGGCAGAGACCAAGAAAAATTAAGTATGATATTCTGGAATGGAGGTTTCACCGGAAATCTTCATTCCAATATTTGCCTGTTTGTCTGAAGGATGTGTTATATTCCAGTTTGCATCAAAAAATAACTGTCATTTCAGATGAATTTTACTCACTCTTTTGGAATTTTACTTCGCTTTCTTTCCTTTTTGGCAGTAGTTGGAATAATCCTCCTGGCTACCAGTATATTTGCCTACTCTTTCTATGAAATCTATAATGTAATCAGGACGATATTTGTAGATCACGGTGATGAAACCAAGGTCATCCTTAAAGCACTCAAATCCATAGATATGGTTTTGCTGGGCGTTGTATTTTTTATTATGGGGGTTGGCCTATTTGAACTCTTCGTTGCCAGTATCGACAATCTTCCCGAGTGGCTGATCATCAAAGATATTGACCAGCTAAAAACCATGCTTGTAAAAGTCATTATTGTAGTGATGGCGGTCTCCTTTGCTGGGCGTATTATCTCCTGGGATGGAGAGTCAGATATTATGGGATACGGCCTGGGACTGGGAGCGGTTATTTTTGCGATGGCCTATTTTTTACGCGTAAAAATTGATAAACATAATTCTGAGAAATAACTGTAAGATGCTAATGTAGCATTCCTTAGCTGTCAACAAACAAAAAATATGCGTACCTCATTCATCTTATTTTCAATAACCAGCTTATTAGTTATAGCTGGCATCAGCTACTTATGGATCGCTCGCATAAGAAATGGAAAACCCAGAGCTTCTGTACTTTTCCCGCCCTTTCATCGGGTATTTTCCACGCCGGTCGGTCTACTGGAATTTCTGCAGCAACTCCGCGAATTATCAGGTGGAAAACCTGTAGGGTTCAAGTTCTGTTTGGGGCGCCGAAGCGAATTTATAGCTATTTGTAAGGCTATAATCAAAACGGGCATATACCCGGATTTTATTGCTGTAGATGGAGGAGAAGAAGGAACAGGTGCGGCTCCGCTGGAGTCTTCCAATTCAGTAGGGACGCCTTACCAGGAAGGGTTGGTATTTGTTTATGATACCCTGATAGGCTTTGGCTTAAAAAGACATATTAAGCTAATAGCAGCGGGTAAAATACTCACCGGATCTCATATTCTGCGATCCCCAATCTTTGGAAGCAAGATTGGCTGGAAGCTACACCGTAGAGTTTTATGTCACAAATTTATTAGAAATTTGAAAAATTGGCGCTACCAGCGGCTTTTTCTTACACCTGTCGCGGTAGTAAGGGTTGGATTTGGCGATGCTATGTGAGCATCTCCAAATTCTTAAAATAAGACTATTATAAATGAAACGCATCATACTTACAGTAACGAATGATCTTACTTATGATCAGCGGATGATCAGAATTTGTGGTAGTCTTTTTTCGGCGGGTTACGAAGTAATGCTGGTAGGAAGGACAAAGAAAAACTCGATTCCTCTGGGTGAAAGGCCTTTTCAGCAACATCGGCTCAATTGCCGGATGCAAAAAGGAAAACTTTTCTATCTGGAATTCAACCTCAGGTTGCTATTTTTTCTACTCCGGCAGCGGATGGATATTCTTTGTGCTATTGACCTTGATACGATCCTTCCCGCATTTGTGGTAAGTAAAATCAAAGGAGTGACTCTGGTATACGATGCCCATGAGTATTTCACTGAAGTCCCCGAAGTTGTTGATCGGCCAATGGTCAAATCAGTTTGGGAAACCCTGGCTCAGCTAACAATACCTAACATTAAATATGCCTACACAGTAGGAGAGGGGCTGGCTACTATTTTTGAGGAAAAATACGGAACAGCCTTCGGAGTTATTAGAAATGTACCTTTTCAAAAAGAACTGTCGGTGCAGTCCGGGCAGGAGCCCAAAATCATCTTATACCAGGGCGTACTCAACGAAGGGCGAGGCCTCGAAGCGGTCATGAGGGCCATGAAATATATCGAAGGGGCTGTACTCTGGCTGGTAGGAGAGGGAGATCTCTCCCATGTGCTTCGAAAGCTCAAAGAGCAATTGGCCCTCTCTGATAAGGTTGTTTTTTGGGGCTACTTGCGGCCGGAAGAGCTGGCAGAGCTCACTCCCAAAGCCTATATAGGATTGAATTTATTGGAAAATAAAGGCTTGAGTTATTATTACTCGCTAGCGAATAAAGCCTTTGATTACATACAGGCTGGTATTCCTTCTATTCAAATGAATTTTCCCGAATATGCAGCATTGAATACAACTTACGATATCTTTCAGTTGGTTGATGATTTGGCAACAGATCAACTGGTATCGGCTATTCAGCTTCTTATTAATGATAAAGCGCACTACGATAGGCTACGCCACAATTGCCTTTTAGCCAGAGAAGAGCTAACCTGGGAAAAAGAAGCCGTTAAACTGATTGATTTTTATAAGAAATTATAAATTACTCTTCCACTTGTAAAACCATATCCTCATTTACTTTTATCCTTTCTTCGTCCATCAAAAACTGTACTACCCGATTGATGCTGTCTCTTTCTTCGGGTGGAAAACTAGCAATCAATTCATCCGGAAATATTTCGGTGTGTTTTATCTTTGCAAGTACTTGTTCTGTGTAGCTGTTAAATTGTTTTTTGGAAATGGTATTTTCAGCTTTACCGCGGCACACATCGCACTGCCCGCACAGGGGAGGGTGCTTTTGTCCGAAATATTTAAGCAATTGCTGACTTCTGCAAACCGGTATTTCTGCATAACCGATCGCTTTTTCTATTCTGGTTTGGTGTTGTTGCTTGCGAAACCTGTATAATGCCTGGTCAAGGGTCAGGTCACTCGCCGAAATCCGTTCTTGTAAAAAGGTCAGCTGTGGTTCATCTTTTTGGGGCTGGTAAGTGACAATATTGGCCTGGGCCAGGTGTTTTAGTGAATGCTGAAGGTTCTCTTTGGACATTTTCAGGAATTTAGCTAGCTGGTATTCCTTGAGAAATACTTCCTGTATAGTAGCTCCCTGGTGGCTTCTAAGTATGGTCTTGATCACTTTGCTAAGCTTTGGATGCCTTAATCCAAAATCATAGATTGCTTCCCGGTCAGCGATCACTTTAATCATAGAAGGGTGGAAAACGGCTTCACTCAATGCGAGCCAGCCGGATTGTTCCAAAATTTTTAAACTGTTTAGCACTTCTACCGGATTCAGCTTAAAGGTTTTGGAAAAATCAATAATATCGAAATCATAGCTTTCTCCAATTCCGCCGCCTATTGCCAGCTGGTAATAACTACCCAGGGCTCGGTATACTTGTCGAACTAGCTTGACAGCTGGGAAGGCTTTTCTGAATTGATCTTCCAGCTTTATACTATCTTCTCGTTGATAGAGTAACACGGCGAAGGATTTTTCGCCGTCTCTTCCGGCACGGCCGGCTTCCTGGAAATAAGCTTCCAAACTATCCGGTAGCTCAAGGTGAATAACTGTACGAACATCGGGTTTGTCAATACCCATCCCAAAAGCATTAGTAGCTACCATGATTCGAGTGCGGCCCTGTATCCAGTCATTTTGCTTTTGTGCTCGTTCTTCATTGGAAAGTCCGCCGTGATAAAAATCAGCGGCAATGTTGTGAAACTGTAAAGCTTGTGCCATTTCCCGGGTTTTTCTTCTGTTTCTAACATAAATAATGCCCGAGCCGGGGATTTTGCTCAGCAGTTCCAGTGTTCTGCTTCTTTTATTGTCATCGTGTAAGACGACATAGGAGAGGTTCGCTCTTTCAAAACTTTTTTGATACACATTACTATCTTCGAAGAGTAGTTTTTCCTGAATATCAATGACTACCTTTGGAGTAGCTGTGGCCGTTAGTGCAAGTACAGGAATATTGGGTAATATCTCTCTTATACGGCCAATTTCAAGGTAAGCCGGCCTGAAGTCGTAGCCCCACTGCGATATGCAGTGTGCTTCATCTACGGCTATCAAATTGATGGGCATTTTTTTCAGGCGGGTTTGAAAAACGGTTGTGAATAGTCGTTCCGGAGAAATATAAATAAATTTGTAGTGGCCCTGCACGGCATTATCCAGAATCCGGTCTATTTCTTTATAATGCATACCGGAATAAATCGCAACGGCACTAATAAAACGCTTTTGCAGTTGTTCAACCTGATCTTTCATCAAAGCTATCAGCGGAGATATGACCAGGCAAAGTCCTTCCTTACACATTCCCGGTACTTGAAAACAAATAGATTTACCCCCTCCGGTAGGAAGTAAGGCCAGAGTATCATACCTCTGTAGCACGGATTGGATGATATCTTCCTGAAGTGGCCGAAAGCTGTTATATCCCCAGTACTGCTTCAGGATTTCTAAAGGCTGCTGCAAAATTCTAATAACATTTTATTGTGAAATGGTTGAGTTGGGCTACTCATATTTTATTCCCAATGGAATAAAATTGATGACTTTTCCAAGCATACCCTACTTGTGATTACCTATTATCCTTAACCGGGCAATAGAACCCGGTTATCCTACATTTTAACACACTACCTATGAATTGGTACTTAAAATAAAATAAATTGTTTGATTTTGCAAAAGACTTTAAGATAGAAAGTATTATTACAATGTAATTTAAGTAAGTTTAATTTTTTATATTCACTTGAGCATAGCGTCGATTTAGCTTTTG
>CAZVOD010000025.1:0-50715 GCA_964628385.1 uncultured Saprospiraceae bacterium | reverse complement strand
ACTTACTTTTATTATAGCATGTATGATTATACACTCAAGGGGATTGCCGAAAACCTTTAAGAGAGTAGGCAGAAATCTTCAATTTAAAAAAAATGAAACATTACTTGAAAGTCATTTCAACCTTTGCGTTTTTATTTGCCTTTTTATTTATGGTTTTTCAGAGGGCAGATGCTCAAAGAAGATTGGTTCTTAACCCTGAGAAAGAACTTAAAATACTGCTAGATTCATCAACTCATTTTTACTACAACTCTTTGCAAGTATTTGAAAATGAGGATTGTGAAAAATTATTGGCTTTATCTTACAAAAATGAAAGAAAAATATTGATTTACAGCATGGATAATCCTCAGCTTATCAGGAAGATTCAATATCCAATTGAGGGTCCCAATAGTGTTGGCACAGAACTTGGTGGCTTTTATATTCACAACATGGATAGTATTTTTGTCTATGATTATTGGGGCAGGCGATTGTGTTTATCGGATAGCTCGGGGGAGATAAAGCAAAGCTATAACATTGAGGCCCCCGGTACCCAGACTCAAATATTCCCTGAGGCTAGTCACCTTTGTCCTCCCCATTTCAAAAATGGTAAGGTTTATCTTACAGGTAGGATCGATGCATTGGGAAAACCCGAGGCCAAGCCGATGATAGGAATCAACATTAAAGATAAATCGGTTAGTACATATGGCAGATTACCTGTCAAGTGGTTTTCCAACGATTACTCATTTAGAAGTTATGTTCTTTATGATTATTCTGACGATTTCAATCATTACGTAGTAGACTTCATTGTTACAGACAGTTTATTTATTTTTTCCGATCAATGGGAATTTATAAAATCCGTAAATGTAAAATCAAAATGGATTGATGAGATCGAGCCATTTGACAAGGCAAGGGGTCGCAATGCGAAGGATAGAATGAATGCGTATGCTGCTGCTGAAGATTACGCAGGCATTATATACGATCCGTACCGAATTGTTTACTATCGCCTGGTAGATCAAGGCCGTACCCTACAGGAAGCTTATGCTTATAAGTCGTCTCAAGTCTCAATTATGGTGCTAGATCGAAATTTTAATATCCTGGGAGAATATAACACGTCCGAGGAAGAAGATAAAACCACAGGGCTTTTCGTCACCGAAGAAGGATTATATGTGCCAAGCAAAGAATTGTATCGAAAGGATGAAAATTTTTTAACCTTCAGATTATATGAATTTAAGTAAACATAGCGTACCTAAGGGCAGGCCCGCCTCATTACCTGATCGATTTTCTACCCACATCTTATCCCTGCAGGACATCTTCTGCTACATGACATCCTTAAAATGTGCGATTGGAAAATCCGTTAGCCTTACCCCGTAAGAAGTAACAGGTGGGTAGCTCCTCTTTATCAGCGATAGCCGACAAAGAGAAAGCGATTTATACAAACTTCAGTTTTTCATTTTTATCCCATATTCCCCAATAAGCGCCCACATCACCTTCTGCACCTACTTTCCAGGATTCATCAAAGGAAGAGAAATAATAAATGGGAATATCCTCTTCCAGCGTCCATTGCTGCAGGTTCAGAAAATAGCGCAGCGCGTTTTCGAAGGAAGGCTGAGCATCGCCTAGGTTTTTTCCATGACTGGGCCAACCGGTCTCGGTAATAATGACGGGTTTGCCCTGGCTGGCAGCTACGGCCTGGTAGTACATCTGCTTGGCATGCAGCAACGAATAATCAATGTGGCAACCCTCCCAGAATGGATAGCAATTGGCCAGTACAACATCACAAGCTTCTACCAAATTCGGATGAGCGCTAAATTCGTAGTAAGCATCCACATAACCTACAGGAATATCCGGGATGGCTTCTTTGACACGGGCGATATACTCCAGTAACTCTTCCACCGTGAGCTCGTCACGATACAAGACTTCGTTGCCAACAGCAGCAACATCGACATATCCGTCTTTAGCTAGCTTAATCAAGCCTTCCAGTTCTTGTTCGATTAGTTCCTTATCGCTGCCCAACCAGGCGCCTACCAGTGTTTTGAGTCCAAATTCTTCCTTGGCAATCCTGGCGATCAGTTCATTACCTTCAATACAGGAAAAAGAGCGTACCGCTCTTATATGCGGACTGATAATGGATAAACGGCGACGCACCTGTTCTGGTGAAAGAATGACCCCTGGTTTTTGATTCTCTTCATAGGCACTAAAACAGAGCCCGTAAATACCATCTTCAAGAATATCACGAGCCAGCTGATGTAGTTCTTCCGGGCTTTTCCCGGAAAGGTCTACCCCTTTTAGTTCTTTAAATTTTTCTATTCTATATGACATATTTCGATAGCTTATTAGACTTTAACTATAGACTTAAGCAAACTTTTGATGCTCATACTTATCCCACAAGCCCCACTGAGCCCCGAGTTCTCCTTCGTGGTAGACCTTCCAGGACTCGTCAAAGGAAGAGAAGTAGAACAATTCAATATATTGGTCTTCGGCCCACTCCTGGATATCGATGAAATATTTCATAGCATTTTCAGGTGATGGTACCGCTTTTGCCACATTCTGCCCCGCGCTGGGCCAGCCGGTTTCGGCAATGATAACTTTTTTACCGTTAGCTACCCTTTTTGTTAACTCATACATATGCTGTACATAAAGCAAAGCGTGATTATTATCAGCACCTTCCCAGAAGGGATAACAATTGATAAGAATAACATCACAGGCATCTACCAGGGCTGGTTTTTCCAGAAACTGATAGTAGGAATCAACATACCCTACTGGAATATGATCTGGCAGCGCCTTTTTTACCCGCTGTATATAATCGATGATTGCTTTTTCTGAGAGTTCGCCTCGTAGGAGCACCTCATTACCGATAGCGGCAATGTCTACCTGACCGGCTTTAGCCAACTGAATTAGTTGCTGGATTTCCAGTTCGTTGCGCTTTTTATCGCCACTGATCCAGGCGCCTACCATAGTTTTCAGGCCTTTTTCGTGTGCAATCCTCGGGATTAGCTCATTACCTTCGGTGCAAGAAAATGACCGGATCCAACGCGTATGGGGTGTAATCACCTCCATGCGGCGGCGAATCTGATTTTCTGACAGTAAATCGCCCGTTTCCTGGCCTTCCACGTAAGGACTAAAACACAACCCGTACAAGCCTTTATCAAATGCTACATGGAAAAGTGCTTTGATCTCTTCTGTAGACTTCCCCTGTATATCCAGGCCTTCCGTGCCATTTAGCTGTAATCCCTGCCCAGATATGGAAAGTAGCTTTCCCAGAATATAGGCCGATGAGCTCTTTAGCCTTAGCTTTCTTCTGTCAATAGCTTTACGTACTTCGATTGCTTTTTCTTCCGTTACACTGTAATCGCGCATCACATACATCGCGATGAGAGTGCCCAATATAGGTAAACCCGAAAAGAAAATGCGGAGTCCGGTGATCGCGCCCTCCTGTTCTATTCCTGGTATACCTTCCTGAAATCCAACAATAGATAAGATAACCCCGCTCAAGCCACCAGCAATGGCAAAGCCAAACTTCACCATCCACCAGTAGATTGCACCAAAAATCCCTTCTCTTCGCTTTCCCGTATTCAATTCGTCCAGATCGATCACATCGGAGGTCATGGACATCATCAGGGTAAACAAGCTGCCTATTCCGAAGGAGAAGAAAGGTAGTGCAAAAATAAACATGTAGGGCTTACCGGGAATCAGTAAGAACCATAGCATCACATAACCGATAATAGAAATCCCCTGAGACCAAATGAAGGCTTGTTTTTTACCTATTTTACGAGAGAGCCAGGCTACAATGGGAATAACGATAAAGGTGGTAGAAATCGCTCCTAAACTTCCAAAGAGGGTTGGCCAAAAACCGGCATTGGCTGCATCGGCATCTCCATTGAATAGGTGATAGACAATGATAAAGAAGGTAAATGTAGCTACAGTATTAAATGCGTTAAAAATAAAAAAGGTAGAAATACAAAGCTTTCTAAAAGGCTTGATTTTTAATGCTTCCTTAAAACCCAGAACGATTTCATTAAAGCTTCCTCCGATATTTTTAAGGGTCATAGGAGAATACTCTTCATTCAGGGTAGATTTACTCTTGATAAAGATAGCTGGAACCATAGCAACTACCATTAAAGCAACACCAACCCAGATGGCGAGAGTCCGCGTAGCTGTTTCCGCATCCACAAACCATCCATCGGGACCATTATCATACATGATCACCCAGAACCAGGGGGCGATTACCCATGCCCATTGCCCAATCCACTGGGCAACGGCCATAATATTTGTGCGTTCATGAAAATCATTACTCATTTCGTAGCCCATTGCTACATAGGGCACGCTAAATACAGTTAGCCCCAGATAGAAAATGAAAGACCAGATCATGAAGTAAGTAAAATTATAATTTAGCGATATGGGCTGTCCCGTTCCTGGATCAGTTTTATAAAGTTGCCACATTGCTATAAAGGCTACCCCCATGATAATGGCACCTGCCATAACATACTGACGACGGCGTCCCCATCGAGATTTTGTATTATCTGAAATAAAGCCCATGATCGGGTCTGTGAAGGAGTCAAAAATCCTTGGGAAGAAATAAATCACCCCCCACATCCAACCCGGAAAGCCCAGGTTTTGTACCAACACGACCATAAAAATCCCCAGAACGGCAGGAAACATTTGGTTGGCCAGCATACCCAGACCGAAGGCAACTTTTTGTCCGAAAGGCACTCTGGGAGTGGCTATTTTTGAATTACTCATGGCTGGTTTTTTATTTTTTGATCAATATAGTTTGAATGGCTTGAGGGCTTATACTCATCAGCTTGCGCTCATCTGCCAGTGAAAGGTGGAAAGACCTTGCCTCTTCTGATGGGTTAAAAACTACCACCGCAATGGAGCGATCCGGGTTTTGGGCCGCTGTCACCATTAATACTTCATCAGAATGATAGGCAGAGATGACTTTGGCCTCAGGCCTGATAAACCGGCTGAAATGAGATAAGGTATAGTAAAGTGGTGTAAAGTAGACTTGATCTTGCTCGGGATCAACAATGACGGGAGCTACACACCAGTTTTCAAACCAGTTGGGGCCTCCCTGCCGATCGAGTACCATATTCCAGTCGACCCAGCCATCTACCCAGTTGTTCATACATCCGATAATATCTCTGGCGTAGCGATAAACGGGAACGTATTTGGGATGGAGATGCTTTTGTTCGGCCGGTGCCCACTCCCAGCCCCAATCGGTGGCTTCTTTTGACCAATACCACTGATCATCTTTCCACTTCGGGACTTCGGCGTCTATACAAGCTTCCGACTGGATTAGGTACTTGTCCGGAGCAGCCTGATGTGCATACTGCAGCTCTTTGGGGAACCATTCAAAAGTACTTGCATACCAATGTACGGCAGTTCCGTCAAAGTATTTTTTAGCTGTAGGATCACTGTACTGGGCGTCAATCCAAGGCTTGAGTTCTTCCCGGTTTTGGTCGTATCCCAGTATTTTAACATTATGCTGATCTGCTTCCAGTTTAGGGCCGAGGTGATTTTTCACAAAGGTGGTCATTTCTTCTGGTGTGTAATGCATGCTTTCCCAGTTATTGCCATTACCCAGTGGTTCATTTTCTACGGTTATTCCCCAGATATCAATCCCTTCCGCTTTGTAGGCCTCGAGATATTTGGAGAAAAATAAAGCCCAGGTATCATAGTATTCCGGCAGTAACTTACCTCCAACGTAGCTGTTATTATCTTTCATCCAGGGCGGAGCAGTCCAGGGCGAAGAAATGATCTTGAAGCCCTCTGTGGATATAGCCATAGCCGCTTTTATAGTAGGAATGATGTCATCTTTGTCTTCCTTTATAGAAAAACTATTGAGGCTGGTATCCCCTTCTAGCGGTGCGTAAGAATAGTTGGATAAAGAAAAATCACAAGAATTAATATGTGTACGTGTTAGAGAGTATCTGGCGCCACTGTCACCAAAATAAGCTTCCAGAATTTTATTGCGATTTTCTTCACCCAGTTGATTCAATAAATAAGCTGTAGATTCCGTAAAAGATCCTCCAAAGCCCGTAATGGTTTGGAATTGCTCCTGCGGATTGAGCAGTATTTCGGAAGGATTATCAGCAGCCGAAAAGTCAGTTATTTTGGTTAGTTGACGGCCAGCCGCTGAGGTTTCATAAACTTCTACCGGCAGGGAGTTTTCTTCATTGCACGCTATGAGCATGGTAGAAATAATTAGGATAAAAATGATTCTTTTGAACATCTTATCGGTTTTACCACAGTTGAATAATGTTTCTTGCTTGTTTCTCTTTCTTACATTGCAGGTGAAATATCCTTAACAGCAGGAAGCAGCACTTTTTCAAGCAGCTCCTCTTTATTCCCGTTATGAGTTTTGGTGACGGGTTTTCCGTTTCGGCCCAGCCCTTCAAAGAGGCCCTGATCCACTAATTCCCAAATAGCGTATTTGGCTTCCCCATCGATAGTAAACAGGCCGAAGTGATTCTCGGAGCCCCCGGGATTTCTGGCGTCTTTCCAGATCTCGTCGAACGCTTCAAAATAGAAGCAGGAAATACCGGCCTGATCGGTCCATTCTCTCATCATTTGATGATATAGCCCCTCCTTGTATTCGTCGGTAGCTTTAGAGCCTTTGGGCCCATAGTAGCTATTAGAAGCGCTAGCCCAGCCTGTTTCTCCGATATGTACCGGCTTATCCAGGCCGAGGCCTTGCATGTAAGCTACCACGCTGTCGTATTGCGACTGTGCATAGCCCAGGGATCGCTGCATGGCTTTTTCAATCTTTTCCAGTTTAGAAAGATCGGCCTCGGAAGGTAGTACCCCCCAAAATTCAGGATTATAGTGAGTATCGTGCATAGGATAGGTATGCACGGAAATATAATCAACGGCCTGATAGAGCTTTTCCAGCTCCGGAACGTGGTACTCTGCACCTCCGCCTCCCCAGGAAGCAAAATTATCAGAGCTGGTAATCCAAAGCTCAGCGGGCAATTCGCCGCTTTTTTTAAGACCCTGCAAATGTTCTACCCACTCAAGGATCACTCCCGGCTGCACAAAATAAGCGGCCGCCCATTTGACCATCGCTTCATTACCTACAGCAATGACCTTAACAATATCCGGGTAAGCTTTTGCCATTTTTACAGCTCTTTCTATTTCGGCGGCGTTGGCTGCTTCATCTTCTGCATTGTGATTGGGATGCTCCGTCCAGGCATTCTCACAATCAATCCAAGCTCCCAGCATGACATACATCTCAAAGCCTGTTTCTTCACTTTTTAACTCCCGAATAGCCTTCAAGATATTAGAAGCATGCGCCAGCTTGGTATTATAAGTTCTCAGAATTCTGATTCCCATGGCGTGAAGCAACTTCATATCCTCTTTTAATTGGGCTACTGTCGGTTGTAGGTCTCTTGATTTTTGGCGGTAACCACCATAAGAAATTGCTGCGTAATCAGGATTGCCTAAGATCTCTTGTGCCGTCATTGCTTTTTTTTCTGCCGTTTGCTCATCCTCCCCGGCTTCTTGCTGCTGCGTGCAGGAGAAGCCTAGGCCAAAGACCACCAGCGTTATTAATAACCTTAAAGTTTTTTTCATACTAATTCTTATTGCTCCCGTATTTTAAACGAGACTATTTAAGCATTTGAGCAGGAACAAATACCACAATCAGCTTTATAGCTCCTGCACGCTGAAAGATTTGTTCGCTCGTTGTTTTATCCAAACTCAAAGTATCGGATGTAACTATTGCATCATCCTTCTTAAAGACTTCTATTTTAGGTGAATCAGCCAACCTATAGATAACAGGAACCTGACAAAAGGTAAATACTAATGACCTCGCATCCAGCTTCACCACTTCCTTTGCTCCGTTCACATTGATAAATTCAAATGTCTTTGGTCGATCCAAAAACTCACCTACCCTGAGTAAGGAGGGATCAAAACACAATTGACCATCTCTGATGAATACCCCTAGCTCTCCGAATCGACTCAGGATATCTTCTTTTACCTGCCCGGTCATCCCCGGCTGCTGAGCTCCTTTCGTGAAGGGCGTGTGAGAATAAGGATCTGTAGGGAAAGCCCCGTAAAGCTGCGGGGATTTATGTACGCCGATGCCGGCATCAATTTCGTAGTAGTGTTCCAGTAGCTTACCCACCAGTATTTCGGGTTCCTGATCTGCAACGGCTTTTAGGCAACACTCTTGTACTGCCAGGCGCAACTTGGACACCATATGCCAGTAAATAGATCCCAAGCCCTCATAGCCATAAAAAGTACCTGAACGTCCGGTGAAAGCCTTGTGATTAAAAACTTTTTCAAAAACCTGAAGAATCTGCTTTTTTTCCTCTGCGGCTTTACTCGCGTATTTAGTCTGCGAAAGTCTCTCTAAAGCGGCCTTTAGGTCTTTGGCATTTCTGAAATTACCGTTGAAATGATATTGTCCATTGACATCCTGCTCTACAATTTCTTTGTCATTGTTGGCAACCATTTCACTGAGTAATGAAGAATCAGTGACCATTGCCGCCGGAATATTATTTCTCTCTAAAAAGCCCGGTAATGCCTTATTGGGATACAGCAAATAACTGTATTGATCTTCTCTAAAAAGCTGGCTACTTTTTAAGGTATCCAGAACTCTTAGCACCTCTCCCGAGGAGAGATAGCCCGCACTCAGAACAGCCACCTGACCTTCCAGCATTTCGCTTAGGTAGGAAATGGTTATGCTGTTCTCTTCTTCATTGTAGGTCATCAAGTTGTAAGCGTGGTAAAGTCCATCCGCTCTCCGGTTAGCATCAATGGAGTGCTCCAGGTACCGTAAGGTCGTATCAGCAAATGACTGGAGTACTTGTAGGGATAGCGGTTGCTTCTTGCCTGAAAAATGATGCTGATAAATTTGCATCCGGTAATCACTGCCGGCCTTTCCAAGACCGTCCAAAACAAGCTTTTTATCAGCATCAGTAATCGCCCCCGACAAGAGCCCTTTATGCTGGTCAAAAGTTTGCATTACTCGTTCAAAAAACGCATGAAGCTCCGTAGAGATGGAGATTTCCTGAACCTGGCATTGTTCAAATAGCTTTTTGAAAAAATGCAGATAGCGCCGCAGATAATAAAGCGTCACCATAGAAACACCATTGCCAACCAGTGCATTGTTGGCATCGTTCCACTCCGGGCGCTGTGTATTCATCCAAATCCCTCCTTCAGGAATAAAGTTAGAGACTTTAGCCAGTACCGAAGCCAGTATTTTTTCAATAAAATTCACCCGGTAAATTTCTTTTTGCTGATCTTTACACAAGGCAGCATCAGCTCCTAGGCCTTCTCTTTCCTTGCGGATCTGTTCGTCCAGCTCCAAATCAAAATCAATGGTGTCCTTAGGGTTTTGCAGTATATCTTCGTAGCTTTTGATCTTGTAAGGCACATTGGCGTATATAAAAAGGGATTGATCAAAATAAGCTTCCAGCTTTCCGGGGAAGCGTTTTTCCATGAATTCCAGCAGCTTCAGCAAATAAATAATTTGATGATCTCCCCAATATCCGATGTAAGACCAGGGATCGTCCGGCTCTATGGTTTCCCAGTCAAACCCATCTTTAGTGACCCGGTAGGGATTATAGCCATCAAAAGTGGTCGCATTCAGAAATTTATGGATCATACTCTCTACAAAGTCCGGATAAGATTGGACGAGGGCTTCCCAGTTTTGGAAGATATCCCGCCAGTTACCCTGATAGTCCAGTATCTTTGAGCCATCCTCTTCATCGCGGGTATTGATGGAAAATACATTCCAGGGCCGGCTGGGGTCACCGTGCCTTCTACTGAATTTCAATGGCATATACTCCAGGCAAAGTCTCGTAAAATGAGTATCTTCCTGATCCATGGCCACTGCTCTCAAGCGAGAAAAAGAAAAAGATTCGGGCAGTTCAGCCAGAATAGATTCAGCTGATCTGTAGACGTTTTTGTTGGCGTTAGCCAGGTATTTACTGAAGTCCTTTTTTTCTATGGTGTAGTTATCATCAAAGATTCCTCCACGCATAATATTGAAAAGCGTATTGGAGAAATGACGGGTATCCCTCAGGTGGTCAGCGGTCAGCTGAAGGCCATCAGAAGCGGCATTGAGCTTGATCAGATCCTGAGTCCCTTTATCAATATCATCCTGAACCTGCCCGGCCAGCCCCGGTGTTTGGCCTATCCTCCTGATCATTTGGCAGACAGCCGCATGGTTTTTGTTCACGTCCGCTATGATCATCCAGGATTTGTCAGCTCCGGGTGTCAGGACTATTTGAGACTGGATAAAATAGGCACCTTTTTCAGCCTTAACATCTTCCTCCTGCCTGATAGACTGCCCCTTCCTAAAGTTATCCAACTGAAGTGAAGACAGTAAATATTGTGCATTATCCAACCCCAATGACCAGGCTACGTTGGCTTTTAATGCCTCGCTGGGTTCTGCTTTATCGACAATGATCGCACTGAGGGCAAAAATACCCAGCCCCGACTGCCTGTCCAGTTCATTTCTTTTGTAGGCATCCACCAGGTTGCTGGTATTATTTTGTAGGTAACTGCCCACGCCATAAGGTACCAGGTTTTGGATACCATCCAGCATACTGATTTCTACCTTTTTATCTGAATAATTTAAAAGTTCGGATTTTTTTACAAAACCAAAAGCATCAGAAGAATTCCACTGATACCTGAAAGTCAGTTGAAGGTCGTGATTGGTTTCCTCAAAAAGGATTTTATTACCGTATGTATTTTTATAGATATTACGACTGACCTGATATTTACCTTCGTAGCGATAAGAAAAAGGCTCCCAAATATAAATATTTCCACTTTCGCGAACCTGAAAGATGGTTTTACTACCGGTAATATCAGCTGATTCTGTAATCTTATCATCTGTGTAATAGGGAAATAAAGCGTTTTCGGCATTCTTCCGACCTGCACTCAGCCCTCCATTACTGGAAATAAACATCCAATGATTAGAACTGCTTACTATGCTCATAAAGAAAGGCCGCATAGTATCGTGATTTGAAATCTTGAAAAAAGGTTCACCCTTGAGATGAACCACACTGATTGCTGTGTCAGGAGCTGATAAAGTGGTTTCCATTAAGTAAAATTTCAATTTTATGCTTTCGATCCAATTATTTCCAGAAAAACAAAAAACAACTTTTGGTAAAGTCGACTTCAATATTTCATTTCCTCATAGTAAAAAATAAAAAATAATATTTTAAACTTTTTCCAAAAGAAAAACTTGCAATTTTTTGGAGGGGAGAAAAGCCGATAGGATTTTAGGTGATTTTTACCGGCTTTTCTCCGAGCTGACTCTTGTTAAAGCATTAGCACTCAATGACCAATTACCCTGAGTTAGGATTTATCTATTATTGAATGGCTTCCGAATAGACCCGAACATAGTCCACAAGCATAGTTTGTGGGAATTTGGTATCCTGAGTTGGAAAGCCTACGTAATTTCCGCCTACTGCTACATTCAAGATAATGTAAAAGGTATGATCATACACCCACTCTCCCGGCAAATCATCCGGTGTGACTCTGAAGTACAGTTGGTCATCTACATAGTAATCGATATAATCTTCCCCCCACTCTATAGCAAAGAGGTGGAAGTCTACATCAAACCGATCATTCAGCAGGCTAAAACTTTTCGTTACTGCAGCTCCCGCTGAATATTCGGGGCCGTGAACAGAGCCGTGGATAATGCTGGGTTCCTGTCCGCGGTACTCCATGACGTCAATCTCACCGCATTGAGGCCAGCTCACCTCATCGATATTAGCGCCCAGTAGCCAAAAAGCAGGCCATAAACCAGGGCCATAAGGCATCTTGATCCGTGCTTCATAACGGCCGTAGGCTTGTTCGAACAAGCCAGCGGTAGTAATTCTGGCAGACGTATAGGCAGCCCCCGAATAATTTTCTTCTTTCGCAATAATAGCCAAGTTCCCTTCTCCATCCAAAGAGACATTCTCCGGCCGATCCGTATCAAATTCCAGTTGTTCATTACCCCAGCCGGTACCTATATCAAAATTCCATTTAGTAGGGTCAGGAGACTGTCCCTGCGGTCCGTCAAATTCGTCTTGCCATACCAACTGCCAGGAGCGTTCAGGAATTTCGTCTCCTCCTGTACAGCCCGGGAAAGAAAGTATCATAGCCATAAATACAGCGCCCATCAACAGGTACTGTGTAAGCGCACGAATATTTTGATATTTCATACTAATTAAACTGTTTTTTCATTAAAAAATCATTTTACACTCTTCTGCTCTCCTTCCGAACAAGTCTTCTACTTATGAAAATAAACATTGTCAATAAATATGGTATTCTCTCTTGTTGGCTGGCCAACAAAGATGTACTGAGCAATATCTGAGGTTTTGGTTAAACCAGTAAACTCACTCAACTCAATATCGTAGCTGATCCATTGTCCCTGAGCAGGTGCCTCAAAGTCAATTTGATGCTCTACATCATCTCCTCCGCCAAAAAGACCATCCTCGCCAAAGTCTACCAATTTTATAGCAAAGAACTCAAAATCTGCTGACCAGACATCGATATGAAAATGAGTCATTTCGGAAGCATCGACCGTGTTGGTCGTTGTTTCTACTCCTACCACATCAAGTTCAGAATATTTCTTGGTTGAATTACCATCTATTGTTACATCCTCAAAATCTGTTGTAGACCACTCCGTTCTCCAGGTATCTACTGCTACATCAGTATACACATCACTGAATAAAGAAATAACCCCGGCCTCATCTCTGGTTGGTGCTGGTGCAGCCATATT
Organism: uncultured Saprospiraceae bacterium; assembly: GCA_964628385.1. GTDB lineage: Bacteria > Bacteroidota > Bacteroidia > Chitinophagales > Saprospiraceae > JANQPA01. The sequence continues at coordinate 38,015 of CAZVOD010000025.1, read as the reverse complement.
CGGCTCCGTGGCTGTATTGCCACCTCCACCGCTATTGTCTTCTTCACTGTAGAAATATACATTATCTACATACAAAGTATTAGGATCGCCGGAAATAATCAATTGGGCCAGGCTCGCCTTGGTCGTAAGGCCCGCAAAATCAGATAAAGGGACATCGATACTTACCCATGACTCTGATCCCCAACTGGGTGTATTATTCATATCTAAGGTGAGCTCATGCTCCACATCATCACCACCTTGGAAAGCTCCATCCGCTCCAAAATCAACTATTTTTATTTTTATCGATGCAGGAGCAGCGGTTGGATCCGGTGTCCAAAAGTCCATGTGAAAACGGTCCATTTCGGAAGCATCTACTGGTTCAGAAGTAAACTCTACACCTGCAAAAGCCAGGCCGGTGTATAATTTCACATCATCACCTGCTACTTGTATATCTTCAAGCTCTGCATTGTCCCATTCAGCCGACCAGGTATCTATATTTACGTTATCATAAGCATTACTGAACAAAGAAATCACATTGTCCGCTTCCTCATCAGGAGTGGGCGCAGCTACTTCCGGCACCGCCATTTCAATGGGTCCGGCACTATAATAGTACACGTTATCGACAAATACATTGGGAATATCACCGGAGAGTACCAACTGGGCTATATTTTCCCGATGAGTCAGTCCTGTAAAATTGGATAATGGAATATCCAGGCTTACCCATTGTTCTGTTTGTAAAGTGGGAGCTGTAAAAGACAATTCATGAGAAGAATCATCCTCGCCGCCAAAATTACCATCCGCGCCAAAGTCGACCAATAAAATTTTAAAAGACCGCTGGCCATCCGTTGGGTCCGGCGTCCAGATGTCAATATGGAAGTGAGTCATGTTGCTGGCGTCGATCTTTTCTGATTCTGTAAGTATCCCCACAAAATTAAGCTGGCGATATCTTTTCATATCATTGCCATTGAGGTTTACATCAGCAACCAAGGTGGTGGAAAACTCCCAGAAAGGATTCCAGGTATCCACGGGTGCATTGTTAAAAGTATTACTAAACATGGAGATAACGCTGTCCGGGTTTTGGGTAGGCACAGGAGCTTCTACCGAAGGAAGCAAGGCTGTTCCACTGGATTCAACGGTAAGAGAGCCCGTAGCCAGTTCCCCTCTGAACGTGGCCGTGATAACGGCCAAACCAGAGTCAATTACAGCAACCTCACCGAAATCATTAACAGAAGCGATAGAAGTATTTGATGAAGAAAAATCATAATACCCAGATGACATTTCCACTCGCTGATCGATGCCGTTAGGCAGATTGAACGTACCATACAAGCCACCAATATCCAGATTATCGCCTGATTCTGCGGGAATCACCTGATCTTGTCCTTCCAGAATGAATCCTTTAGGATGTGCGATTGTTCCGAGGTTTTCGAACTTCACTTCGTCTATCCAAAAGGTATAGCCTTTACCCTCTTCTGGCCCTTCAGAGTAAAAAAGCATTCCTTTTTCCATAGTAAGTACACCAGGATCAGGCAGCGGAATGATCACTTTTTCCCAATTGGAGTTGATCTGCAGATTTTGTATCACTGTCTGATATTTGGCTTCCCCAAGGTCATTACCCAAACCTATAATATCTATAGTAGCCGCTCTGGAAGCTCTCACCCAGAAGGTTAGTGCATCGTAACCGGTCAGGTCTCTACCCACAGAAGTTACAAAAGCTCCACCGGCGTAGGATCCGTTGGGATCATTGGCATCCGGCACGGCAAATCTCATGGCTGCTTCACCAGCGTATACTTCGTCCTGATCAACATCAAAAGCGGTAGTTTTTGAACCTGCAAAGGCTACGTATTCCAACCCGGCAGAAAACGCATCAATAAAAACGTCACCATTGGTTGGAAAGGAAGCCGGACGTATCTCGTCCAACTCTCTGTCACAACTGAATACAACCCAAACGATGGTCATTGTAATCAGGAGTAAGTTTTTTATATTATTTATTTCAATTTTCATTTTTATTTGGTTTTAATGATTTACCAATATTTATATTTCTATTGATTTAGTTAAATAAGCTAAAGGTGATGTAAGTCCTGAATTCCCATTCTGATCCATTATCAAAGCCGGGAGCATCAGGATCACAAACGACCTCACCCGCAGCATTGGTAGTCTGAGTAGGACAATAGCGAGGTGAAAACTTATTCAACGAGCGCCACGTCCACCGGAAGCCCGCTCGGGTAGTGGGTAAATCGATCCATTGTGGTTTGCCAAGTGTAGTGGAAATATCGGCTACGACTTGTAGCGGGAAGGTCAGGTTGAAATCCCTGTGATAATCGAATGGGCCCCAATCATTTACTTTGACGAAAGAGGAAAGCTTAAACTTCTTATAGATCATGCGCAAATCGGCACCAAAACGTTCGATTAGCCTTGGGTCACTACCGTTGGCCTGGGCATTACCTCCGTACATATTGAGAATAAAGCCTAGCTCAGGATTGAGCTTTGATACGATGCGACCGTGTACTTCCCACAAATCCTGAGCTGGTGGTGCTCCGGGAAATGCAAAAATGGTACGACCATCCGCCAGAATACCGATACTGGCATCCATAGGAGTTGGTAAATGACGATATACAAATCCGGCACTGGCTGCAAACTTGGCATCTTCCGTTATGTCGTTATCCCACTCGTACATCCAGGTACCCGGGGTAGGATCGTAGGTCAGCAAGATTTCACCGGCAATGGTTTCGCGGTTAGAGCGAACGGAGAACGGATCATCCAAAATATTTCTGGGCCTTCCTGGCGCAGGCACATCCGATGGTACTGGCCCGATTACTGGTCTTTGCCAGAGAAAGTTGGGAGCGATTTGGAAATCTCCGATCAAATAGGTAAATCCAGTAAGGAAATTAAATTGGTTACCGCTTCCACTATCTTTCAGCCTCCATCCTGTGAAGGTCTGAGTATAATCCGCTCCTCCATTAGCTACGAGGCCCATGGCAGCTCCCTGAGCGTACCAGTTAATCGGGCCGGAAGAAAAGGTGACTTTAGCTTTACCACCCCATGTATCTTTTGCTTGTATCTCATCTTCAAAGACTTCCGTTTCTCCTTCTACTTCTTTCACCAATTGGAAAGTTCTTCCTACCAGAGGCTGCCCCCCCCACATACCACCAAGCTCTACGCCAAATGGACCTGCCTGGGTTTCCACGTGAAGCGTAGCTCTTCTGGTTTGAGGCATCGGCACGGCAAAAGAGGTCACGGAAGGAGCTGGCTCGTCCAGGTCCTCATGGAAGATACCGGTTACATTAAACTTACCAACCTGACGAGAATACTTGATCAATATCGCCGGGTTGGCAGCCCACCACAATTCAGGTCCGAAAGCCACTTTCAATCCACTTAAAGCCTTTTTACCCGTAGCCTCAAAACCAAAAGGAGCATTACCATTATAGATGTCTATATTCGGACCATAATTAGCCTCTGGGTACAGCCCAAAAAAGTCTCCTTCGTAGCCCCAGTGGTAATGACCAGTTCTATAAAAACCTTTCAGATCACAGTACTCCGTATTCCAGCTGAAGTCAGCCTGATAAACATTTAGCCGGTTAATAGAGGGAATGACTAAATTACCCTGATCTGTATTGACAGAACGCACCCGTCCCCGGTTTTCGTAGAACAGTTCATTGATGGGATTTTCGGCAACCCGTCCAAGCGCGTTAAAAGTCACATTAGCGCGTACGCTATTGCTGGGGTTAGCTTCTACTCCGACAAAGTAGGATTGCATGTGATCGAATCCCAGCTCATCGGGATACGTCAAAGTATTGAGATCAGCACTTTCAGGGGTAGAAATCAGATTCCCGCCCGTACTAAAGGTAGACAACTCGGCCCTCAGCTCACTGAGTTTTACTTTACTGACTTCTTCACCGACCAAAGCAGCTTTGTCACCTCTGGCCTGTAATACAGCGTTAGTAATATTTAGATTACCGAAATAATCCTGGAACATTTTCTGGTTGGCTCCCCCGGCGTAAGGGTTTAATTGATGCACGTCTTTGAGCGCATAGTAGGCCGCTCGCGGATACAGGGTGTAAAGGCCCCGCTCATTGGTTGGCCCCTTGGCACAGATACCGAACCACTCTTCATTCATATTATTCTGGCCTTCTGCATAATCAAACTCATAACCACCGTTAGACCAGGAAGCATTGTTATCGTGTACGCTCAGCCCTTCCGTCTGACCGTATTTCCACCAGCCATCACTGAATTGGAAGGTGAATCCTCCGATAGAGTTACCGACCTTTCCCATGCCAGCAGCATTCATGTAGATCTCTTTCCAGTTTTCTACCATGTAATAGGCCTGAGCCTGCTGATCTTCTTCATTAGCTCTTGCATTAAAAGCATCAGAACCAAATTCTGTGAATAGGATAGGCTTCTTCAGCAAGTCTTTTACTCGCTGGAAAGCATCACCAAAAGAAGCTCCCCGATACATATTGGTACCAAAGATATCTACATCTTTACATTCTTTAGCGATGATTTCAATGAACAACAAATCTCCGTTACACATAGCTATCGGATGCGTACGGTCTACTTGTTTCATCGCTACTACGGCTTCGTTGAAAAGCTTGTACATGGCCTCCGCCCGAATAGTTGACTTGCGGTCTTCTATTGGTATGTCTTCCGTTTCGGCCCCTCCCCAAAACAGACCATAGTTATTTTCATTTCCCAACAAAAACATCAAAAGACCGGGCGTAGCTTTATAGTCTTCTACCATGGTGGTTACTTCCTTGAGCAACAAACTACGAACCCTGGGATCGGCATATTCTGTATTGGCCATCCACTGCCCGTTTATGGTCAATCCATAACGGCCAAAAGCATGATTGAGCATGGTATAAATACCGTATCTTTTATAGATATACTCAATCCAACGAGCCGGGATGCCAGTGTACTGCCTTACGGCATTTACGCCCATATTTTTGAGCATAGACATTTCCTTGTCGAGTGCAGCTTTGATAATATCATCCGGTTGATTCCAAAGGCTGTAGTTAAAGTTGGTGCCGATGGGAAAGTAATCCCAATTCATACCATTGACTATAAAATCTTTTCCATCGACGGTAAGCTTCATCCCGTCTGCATTATCAACTATGGCAACCTTGGCAGACTGGGCCATCAATGTGGTGGTGATGAGGCATAGCAATACCCCCAGAAAAATACTTCTCATTTTCTTGAATAATTTTAACCATGTTATGTAATGGATTCGCCGGTATCGGTTCGGGTAAGTATGGTAAGAGATAGGGAGAAACACAGATCGACTACTTAGCCGGGTCCAATTTGTCTATCAATTTCTAATTTTTAAGTCTCTACATTACCTTTTTAAAAACTGCTCACTACGGCACAAATAGCAGAAAGCAATTACAAAACTTTTACAGTTGAATCCAAGTGCATTCTTGTCAGATATTTTGCAAAAGGTCTTTTCGACTTATTTTAAATTCCAAAAATGCTATTAGTTTTGTTATTGCAATTTAGAATTTAAAAAAGGATAATAAAAAAATATTGTTCATCAATAATTTCATCATTTCTCTTTTTTACTACTACAGAGTATTTTCTAAATTTATATAAACTATTGATAATTAATATAATTAAAACAATCTCAAACTTACACATGAACGCTACCCGATTTTTTACTAGCAGCTTTTTCACCGCTTTACTTTGGTTTTCTGCGAACCATTCAGGATTTGGTTTTACGGGTACTTATGCCATTCAAAATTTTTCTCCCAAAGATTATAAGGCTGGGATTCAGAATATTGACTTTGCCCAAAACAGGAATATGACCCTTTTTGTGGCCAACAATTTGGGGGTTTTATCTTTCAATGGCGTAGAGTGGAGGCGTCATGCTTACAAAACCGGTAAGAAAAAGCGGTCCCTTGCTTTTGACGACAATACCAACCGTTTATACTCCGGAGCCCAGGGAGAATTTGGATATTTTGAAAGAGATTGGCAGTACATTTCGCTGGTAGACAAAATTCCTGCGGCATACAGAGACTTTGACGAAGTTTGGGATGTTTTTTTGAACAGCTCCCGGGTTTATTTTTGTACGTTCAAGGCTATTTATGTATACGATGGTCAGGCGATTGAGGTCATACATCACCAGGATGGTTTTGACCGTTCCTTCCACAGCAGTGGTAAGCTTTTCACACAAACATCAAAGGGGAAACTACTGGAAATCCAGGGGCTTGATCTTATTCCGATGCCTATTGAGCATCGGGCCGGGCAGATCATTTCTGGAATTATCCCTGAAAATAACAGTTATCTATTATTTTATAATTCCGGAAAAATACAACTCTATTCTATCTTTGGCTCTTCCTTCAACTATGGTATGCTCATTGACGCCCTGCAGGACAAATACGTCAACCACGTCACTCAGCTATCTGATACCCGGCTGGCGATTGCCACTCAAACTTCAGGGATTTTCCTTTATGATCCTCAGACTAGGGAGCTAGAAAATATTACGACCAAAGACGGTCTACGAAGCAATGCCTGTTTGCGCACTTTTCAGGATTATACCGGTAATCTTTGGGTAGGGATGCAAAACGGCCTGGCCCTGATCAATATCAACTCACCGATCCGCCTGATCAACAAAAAGATTGATCTTCAGGGAAGCGGATACGATGCCTTTCAAACCAGTAATGGTATTTATTATACGACATCTAATGGGATCTATTTTCTCCCGACAGGAGCGACAAAATGCCGGTTTTTATCCGGCACAGAAGGTCCTTCTTACAGCATGCAGAAAATTGCCGGAAAGTTATACGCTGCTCACCATAGTGGTGTTTTTTTACTAGAAGGAGAAAAAGCGACCCAAATTGCCGTTACTGAAGGGATGTGGAAAATAGAACAGTTACGCTCTAACCCACGATATGCCATTGGCGGTACTTATGCTGGCTTATACCTCTTTGAAATAGATAGGAATGATCGTTTGAAGCCCGTACAGCGCATTCGGGGTTTTGAGGAATCCAGCAGGTTTTTTAAGGAAGATCAAAAAGGCAGAATTTGGGTGGGGCAATTTTATAAAGGCCTTTATCGGCTGAAATTGAATGCAGCTATGACCAGTGCCGAAGTGTCCAGAGCCTCCGAATCCTATGATTTCCCCTTTGATGATCAAATTTCTCTGAGTATCATCAATGATGAATTACACTTCGCTACAAAATCCGGCATTTACCGGCTCGATCAAATGACAGAACAGATCGTCCGGGCCGAGCTTTTTGAAGAAGAAGTCGGTCAGCGGCCGGTGTATTTACTCAAGCAGGATAGACAAAACAACATCCACATCTACGCTGAAGGTCTTGTAGGCTTTTACCGACAGATTAGCTCCAGCAATTATGTTTTTCTTCCCTCCTCTTTATTTCAATTTCGATATTCCCTCAACAACGACTTACTCAATATTGCACTCAACATAAAAGAAGGCGTTCTCTTCAATTCCAATGAAGGTTTTATTCAGTATAATCCGGAAGAGGAAGATCGAATGGTAGTCAAAAGTCCTTTTCTGGTAGATCGGCTCTACAGCGTGTTAGAAGGCAAGACGCTGTATCATCGTACGGCATTTGAGGAACCACAGCAGGAGCAGGTCAGGCTATCTCTTAAAGCTGGCAAGAAAGTTTTACAATTTCACATAGAATCTTTTGAATTTCAGAACACCAACAATATGCAGTTTAGCTATTACCTGGAGGGATTTGATAAAAACTACAGTGAATGGACTACTGCAACGACCAAGGAATACACCAACTTAAGAGAAGGGAATTATCAATTCAGGATTAAAGGCCAGAATTACCTAGGGCAAATCATTGAAAGCCAACCTATCGCGCTTAAAATACACCCTCCATTTCATAGGAGTCTTTTCGCCATATTCTTATATATTTTTCTGGGTGTACTGCTGCTATTTCTGATTTCAAAGACTCAAAATCAGAGATATAAGAAGAAAGCACAACAGATCAACACTGATCGGCAAGTAGAGTTAGCCGAGAAGCAGCGACGGCTTCGGGAAATAGAGGAACAGAAGGAAAGAGAACTGGAAGAATTGAAAGAAGAAAAAGTACAGAGTGAGCTTCGCCATTTGAATAATTTACTGGCAGCCTCTACCATGAATTTGGTGGTTAAAAATGAATTTATTGAATCCATCAAAGAAAAACTGGATCAGGTTAAGAAAAAGGGAGTAAACAAAGAAATCAGGCAGGCCATCAATCAGCTCATCAAGGAAATAGACGTTACACTCAACATACAAGACGATTGGGAGCAATTTACCCACCATTTTGATCAGGTACACGGCGACTTTTCTACCCGTCTGAAAGAAGCCTTTACAGAACTGACGCCCAATGAATTGAAACTCTGTACTTTCCTGCGGCTCAACCTCAATACCAAGGAGATTGCCAATCTGATGGGCATTTCGCATCGCGGGGTGGAAGTTGCCAGGTATCGATTAAGAAAAAAACTGGGATTGGAAAAAGGCCAAAACCTGTCTAAATTTATTTTAGAGTATTAGGGCGACCTGCTAAAGTACCTGCTTCAGAGAATCGATACAGAGGTACTGCAATGGATTAAAATCGGCTCATTTGTCAGTATTATTGGCTCTTTAAAACAAGATCTGCTTCGCCCAAGGTAGCTAAGAAAGTCAAAGATGGCTTAATCAGCGAGGCAAAGAAGTTAGCATCCTTACCGGCTAGTAACCCCAAACTACCTATCAAAAAGGAGGTCGATACTCTATTTAGATATGCTAGAAAATGGTCGTTCTGTCCTCTTCCCATAAGCGGCAACCGCATTAAAGTAGAGTTTATGGTTAATTAAGCCCTTCTCCCACCCTGCAATGGATAGAAAGTCAGGCAAACGGCCCCTGGCTACAGAATAAAGGCAAAGGGACAAACTAATTTGATTGTCAATTCTAAAACGCTATTCTACGGAGTACACTTTAAATACCGGATATTCCACCTTTTTAGTGTTTGCCCCCCTGGATTCCAAGTACTCATCAAAGAAATTCCAGTTGAGTAAGCCATCATCAGATTGGGGTTCAAGCATGTAGAAGATTAGGTTGGTCAGTGGTTGAGCCATGTCTATGAAGTAATCCCCCTTTTTGAAGGTTTTTATTTGTTGTGTAAAGGTGCCCTCTACGGTCGCCATAAAATGACCTTCAAATCTACGGTCAGACCTTTTTAGGCGATCTATTACGAATACCTCACCCTCCACTTTTGTCGATTTTTCTACCTGATTTACTATTACACCATGCTTTTTTAAATGATCGACAATAAAACGCATTGATCCGGGCAGATAATAAGCTCTTGGTAAAGTAGCACTTACCGTTGCCTCAAATTTTGAATAATTCTCTACATCGGGCACTTCAATAATGCGCCCGGTGCGCAGGTATCGCGTATCGCCATCCCCATCTACATAAGTCATATAATCGTAAGTTCTGTAGGCTTCTATCTTTTTCTCCAAAGGTGCCTTTTTGAAGCGTACCCCTTTTTCTACTTTTCCTGCATTATTAATAACATTTTCAATAGCATCTGCCTCGGCCCGGGCATTGATGGCTGTCATATTTCTACCGTTCGTATTGGTAAAGGCTAAAATCTCAGCCACAAAAGCGTAGGTACTGTTAATTCTTTGGTAGAATCGCTCATGAGCAAATGCCTCACTTAAAATGCCCACTTTATTTCTCAATCCCATCATATTGACCAAATACCTGGGGTGGTGATTGTAGGTAGCAATTGATTTGGGAGGCCAGCCCTGGCTCAAAAAATAGTATCCATAAGGACCTATCTTGACATTATATTTTTCATCTACCGCCCTTTCAACTGTGGGCAGCAGGATATTCAGGGTAAAATCATAGGGCGCCTTTTCACCGGCATAATGGTAACTCGGCGCATGGGTAAGGCTATAGCCATGCCATGTGCCATTGGTGGTATGAAGGTCTACCAACATTTCCGGGTCCCACTTCAATAGCACATTTTGCAATAAAGCATTGGTTTCAAAAGCCTCCATTTTTATTCCATCCCTATTCAGGTCTAAGTCCTGGCTATTGGCTCGCATCCCTACTCTTAACGGGCTATCTTCCTGAGAGGGTCTTCTCCCCTGCTCCATTTTATCATTAGAATCCGAATTGTAAATCGGCGCAAAAAGCAAAATTTGATCATCCAATAAATACTTTTTATTTCCCAATAAAATATCCCGCATAAGCATTTGTACTACTTCCTTGCCCTCTACTTCACCTGCATGGATATTCCCCTGCACATACATCACAGGCTTCCCGGAAGCAGCTGCTTCCTCGGGACTACTAACTTTAGGATTGGCTAAGACCAGTACCGGAATTTTCTTTCCTTCCTTACTGGTCCCCATAAATTCAAGATGAAGCAGGTTAGATTCTTTTTGCAAAACTTCAATAAAAGCCATCACATCAGCGTAAGTGGAAGTTTCCTGATAGTTGGTTTTCTCCGGAACGGTAATCAGTGGTTCCTTCCAGATTTGATTTTGTGCAAGAAGTGGAAAGGAGCAAATAAAAGCAAGCAGGGCCATGCAAATGGTTTTCATCGATCTATTTTTATTTCTCAAAATAAAAATATTTATCATTAGACCACTCAATTAGCTCCTGGATTTCATATAGGATTGGCAAAGTACTCGTTTTAGCCTATTTTAACCCCTGCAAATAGATTTATTAGAAAATCTTTCAAGTAATAATTATGAAACCTAAGCAGCTATTATGCCTTCTTGGACTTGCTATCAGTCTGAGTTTTTGTCAAAACAGTGAAGAAAGCCGGAGCTTCTCCGCTACGGCAGTACAAATTGATACTACCGCACTTGATCAGTATATCTCTACGCTTGCTGGCGATGATTATAGGGGTAGAAAACCATTTACGGAAGGAGAAACTAAAACGATCAATTTTATTAAAACTCAATTTGAGAAAATGGGCGTAGCCCCTGGCAACGGCGACAGCTACTTCCAGGAGGTTCCGTTGGTAGAAATTACGGGTGCCCCTTCTCCGACCATGCAGGTAGAAGGCCCGAAGGGTTCTTTTGAACTCAATATTGGGGAGGATTATGTGGCCTACACACAGCGAGAGCAGGAAACAGTAAGCCTGGAAGCCTCTGAGTTGGTATTTTGTGGTTACGGTATTGTGGCACCAGAATACGACTGGAATGATTATGAAGGTGTGGATATGACGGGGAAGACGGCGGTTGTTTTGGTGAATGACCCTGGCTTTGAAAGTGGGGACAGCACTTTTTTTAAAGGAAAAACCATGACTTACTACGGACGGTGGACGTATAAATACGAAGAAGCCGCCCGCCAGGGAGCTGCCGGTATAATGATCGTACACCAAACTGCCGCTGCCGGTTATCCCTGGTTTGTGGTTCAAAACTCCTGGGGCAGTGCTAAGCTCAATCTGCAAACACCCGATGGCAATAAGGATAAATGTGCCATACAAGGCTGGCTCACGATCACAGCAGCAGCTGAGGTCCTCAAAGCTTCCGGTATAACGGACAAAAAGTTTTTTGAGATAGCGGCTGAGCCCGGCTTTAAACCCATTCCGCTAGGAGTAAAAGTAAGTACCAGTGTTAGCAACAGTTTCCGAAGAGATGTTTCAAATAATGTAGTCGGCCTGATCAAGGGCACAGAAAAGCCGGAAGAGTACATTATCTATTCTGCTCATTGGGATCATCTGGGTATTGGCAGGGCGGTAGATGGCGATTCTATTTACAATGGTGCTGTGGATAATGCCAGCGGAACAGCAGCTGTTATGACTATTGCCAGAGCCATGAGTCAAATGAAAGCCCAGCCCAGGCGCTCCGTCGTTTTCCTGCTGGTTACGGCAGAAGAGCAGGGCCTGCTTGGGTCTGCTTATTACGCGCAAAATCCTATTTTCCCACCTCAGAATACAGTTGCCAACCTGAATATGGATGCATTGAACCCCAATGGCCCTATGAAAGACCTGACTATCACGGGTAAGGGACAATCCGATCTGGACGAACTGGCGGCCGAAGAAGCGGCCAAACAGGGACGCTATGTTTTGCCCAATCAGGAGCCGGAAAAAGGATTTTTCTTCCGTTCTGATCACTTTAATTTTGCTAAAATCGGAATTCCGGCGCTTTATGCAAAGGGCGGTTATGACCATATGGAAAAGGGGAAAGCCTATGCTATGAAAAAGCAAGAAGACTATACCGGAGTAAGATATCATCAACCCTCCGATGAGTACAATCCGGAAGTTTACCAACTAGCGGGGATCGTTCAGGATGCAGAACTATACCTTAATATTGGCTTGCGATTAGCAAATGAAGACCTAAACCCAGGCTGGAAAGAAGGCTCTGAATTCAAGAGTAAGCGATAAGACATACATCTGGACTCGGAAAGGTGAGCCCCGGTAGCGGGTTAGTACACCTTTCTGAGTTGTGCTTTAATTCTCTCCGGTGATAGACTTTGGCAAGCTGAGGTCATTCATTCGCCAGGAGGCCCGTTCTGCCTTACGGGTTTTAAGGTTAAACAGGTCTCCATCGCTGAGAAAATAAAAAGCGCCTGATTTATTGATGATCTCAATATCATAAATAGCGACATACGAAGGGCCAACCACCCGGAAGGTATCTCCACTAACAATAATGGCAGTTCCTTCGTCCAGGCCGATTCCCAGCAGTTCTGGTTTGGCTTTGATGACCTCTATCATATCAAACTGGCGATTTCTTTTCAGTAGATGCTGGTCAATGCCTACATTTTTTAAAAAACCAAATCCTTTTTCATGGTCTCCCATCATAACCGTATTGGTTTGGGTGTCCCCTCTAACAAGATAAGAGCCCTGTATGGAAGCCCCAGCAGATGTTCCGCCAATGACACCTCCTCTGTCTAGCAGATCGTTCAGGGCTTTCTCCGCTTTTGTTCCCAGGTAAGCATCCGCCAACCTCCACTGACGGCCACCACTGAACCAAACGCCCGTAGCCTGTTTGATGCGCTCTAAAAAGGCATCACTATTGGCTACTTCCGGATCATTGGTATGAAGCAAGGATAAATTGCTGGCTCCCTGGTCCAAAAACGGCCTGAAGGCTCGTCCTTTATAAGCAGGGCCAAAATCTCTGAGGCCACTGGCCGTCGGAATGATTACAATGGACGCATCGGGACCGCCAGCAAGCGCAATAAAATTTTGTATCACCTCGGGGTCCACACGTCCGCCACCGACAATGACCAAAGTCCCATTCCTGGGGCCGATTTCTTGAGCCAACAACTGATTACTGATACAGAGCACTCCTAGGATCAATAGAAAGGTTCTCATTGACATATCACAAAAATTTACAACGTTAAAGCAAAAGTAAGACAAAATTATAATGCTAAAGGGGAGGATAATATAGGGCTAAAGTTATTATCTTCGCGGAAGGGTAGCAAATTATAGCTTAGTAAACTTAATTGCTTATACATCTTCGTTTTAGCTTTTACCATCATGCAGCGCATTCCTTCAATCTACATCGCACCGAGTGCCCTTGGCGGCAGAGGGATTTTCACTTCAAGAGATATAGTAGAGGGATCCATCCTGGAAATTTGCCCGGTGATCGTTTTGCCACCGGAAGATATCCCGCTTATTCACAAGACAAGATTGCATGACTATTATTTTTTATGGGGAGAAAAGGAAGACCATTGTGCTATAATCCTTGGCTTTGGCAGCTTTTACAACCACTCCTATCGTCCCAATGCCGAGTACTTTCCCGATTATGAGCATCTTACCATGGATTTTAAAGCCATCAAACCCATACAGGCCGGTGAAGAAATAACCGTTAACTACGGCGGTGATCCTAATGCTGAAGAAAAATTGTGGTTTGAAGTAAAATAATACCCCAAGGCAAATGGGCCTCGAGGTACTATTTTAGTTATATACTAAAACTACTCGTCACTACCCGGACTACTCATTTCTCCCATCAATACTTCTACTGCTTTTGCCAGTTGTGGGTCTTCCCCATCCGCTTTACTGGTTGGCTCATTCATCACGATAATATCTGGTACGGCCGGGCCGTGCTCCATATTTTCGCCGGTCGCTTTGACATACCAGGCGCGATAGGGCATTCTCACCCTGGAGCCATCTTTCATACTGTGACTACCGGTGGAGATAACCGCTCCAAAAGTAGGCTCTCCGACCAGCGTACCGATATCCAGCGTTTTGTAAGCATGAGAAAAAATCTCTGCATTGGAATAGCTGGTATGATTACACATTGCTACCGATGGCTTCGTTAACGCCGCTAGTGGCAGCCGCTCTCCATAGGGATAATTTTCTGTGAATTGTTGATTTTCTTTTTCAAGACTTTCTGCTGCTCCCCTTGGAATAGTGTAAGAATGTTGCCTCACGTTTAATACGGCCATGAGCATATCTGTAGTCCAACCTCCGCCGTTAAAGCGTGCATCTATAACGATCCCGTCTTTGCCAAGTCCGCTAGCCGTCAGTTCTCTTTCAAAGCGTTCAAAGCTGGACCAGTTCATGCCCTGAATGTTTATATACCCAAGGCGGCCATTCGAATATCTTTCCGTCAGGGCTTTTCTGGTATCCACCCAGTTTTCGTAGAGTTCAGAACGAATGCTGTAAGTAGGCCTGATGGTTACTTCGCGGGGTTTTCCATTACTACCTTTTATCTCCAGAAGCACTTTTTCATTTGCCGTTCCCTCCATCAAACTGTAGAAGTTGACCTGTGCGTTAACAGGACTCCCATTAACAGCTACAAGTACATCTCCGGGATTCAGCTTACTGTCAGAGCGGTCGGCGGGAGTATTCGGTACGATTCTTATGACTTCCAGGCCGTCGTTAACCGGCTTCCATTCTACGCCAATGTGCCCTGTACGATCGCTCTGCGTCTCTTCAGGATCAGGACCATACATGCCCATATGGCTAGCATTAAGCTGACCCAGCATATAATTGTACATATCTCTGAAATCCTGAGAAGTAGAAGCCGCCAAAGCTCTGGGCCTATACAATGCCCTCAGCGCTTCAAAATCCTGACCGTGGAAGTTAGGGTCGTAAAAACCGGCATGGAGCGCTCTCCAACCATCATCAAAGATCTGGGCACGCTCCGCGTAGTGGTTCAGCTTCATACTGGCAGAAAATGGATGCATAGCTGACTTCCCGCTGGAAGCATTAAGCTTGTTGAGCCTACCTCCACTGATGTAATAAATATTCTTACCAGACTTATCCCAACTAATAGTCGCTATCCTGCGATTGGAGATTAATTCCTTTTGTTTGTTTGGAAGTCGCTATTGATGCCGGAAAAACAAAAAAGCCGCAGGAAAGTATTCCCAGCGGCATTTTATGGTGTGGAGACGGCGAGAGTCGAACTCGCGTCCAGAGAAAGCACCAGAGAGCTTTCTACATGCTTAGTTCCCAGTTTAATTGTCGGGAATAAGGGGAGATTGGAAACCCTCTCATACTTATTCCGTAGTCCCTTAAGTTTCGCAATGAGAGCAGGACATGTCTCACGCTAGCCTGAAGGTTTTATGATATGCGTTGCACTGTGTATCAGACATCAAGTACAAAGCACAAAGGCAGTTTAAGACCTAGTCTTACGCCGCCATGGCATACTGTGTATTGCCATATAAAAAAGTTGTCGTTATCATTTTCTGACGGAGTGAATAACATGCTCCGGCATGCTTACTAACCAGTTAACTCTCCTGTCGATTCCAGTACGTCCCCAAAAGAGTTATCTCCTGACTCTTCAGGAGTTTGCAAATATAATAACAATACTTGGTATTGGAAAGTTCCATAAGTAAGAACAGGAAGCAACAAACCAGTTTCGCAGGAGTGGAATAGTGGTAAAAATTATCCATTCACAAGCACAGAACTTAATACTTTCATATTTTTGCCCAAAAATCAGTAAAGCCATGATCATAGGAATAATACGAGAAGGAAAAGTACCGCCGGATTCAAGAGTAGCCCTGACACCGCAGCAGTGTAAGAGAATTCAGGAGAAATATGGCATCAAGATGATGGTAGAGCCATCTGAAGGCCGGTGTTTTAAGGATGAAGAATATCAGGAAATGGGCATCCAACTCAGCACGGACCTCAGCCGTTGTGACTTGTTGTTGGGGGTAAAAGAAGTACCTATAGATCAGTTGATCCCCGGCAAGACCTACTGCTTTTTTTCCCATACCATTAAAGAACAACCCTACAATAGAGATTTGCTACAGGCAATTTTGAAAAAAAATATACGCTTGATCGATTACGAGGTGTTGACAGATGAAGGAGGAAAAAGGCTCATTGCTTTTGGCAGATTTGCCGGTATGGTTGGGGCCCACAATGCGCTTTACACTTACGGCGAGCGAACTGGCCTTTTTGCCCTCAAGCGCATGCATCAGATGAAAGACTATGCAGAAGCCAACGCATTGTACCAAACTATGAACTGGCCCTCGGTAAAGATCGTCTTAACCGGCACGGGCCGGGTGGGTGCTGGTGCTGCCGAAGTCTTACTGGATATGGGTATAAAGCAGGTCAGTCCTAAAGACTATCTAGAAAAGGATTTTGATCAAATAGTATTTACGCAACTCCGGGTACCATATTATTTCAAACATAAAGCAGGCTTGCCATTTTCCTACGAACGTTTCTTTAAGGAGCCCGGACAGTTTGAAAGTCATTTCTCCTCCTTTGCTGCAGTCAGTGATATTATGATCAATGGCATTTTTTGGGATAATAAAGCTCCGGCATTTTTTACGCCCGAAGAAATGACTCAACCGAGCTTCAGGATCAAAACCATTGCAGATGTTACCTGTGATATTGCCCCGGTATCGTCTATTCCGGCTACTCTGAGGGCCAGTACAATAAATGATCCTGTTTTTGGATATGATCCTGAAAAAAATGAAGAAACTGCTCCGTATCAGAACCATGTTATTGATATGATGACGATAGACAACCTGCCCAACGAATTGCCCAGGGATGCTTCCCAGGCTTTTGGTCATCAATTCCTGACTTATATTTTGCCGGAATTTTTGGAAAAAGAGAGCGAGCTGCTGCTAAGGGCTACCGTTACCGTTAATGGGCAACTGGGGCCTCATTTTGAGTATTTGAACCACTATGCCTTTGGCATCGACGAAGTATCAAATAGCTTTTAAAATATTTTGCTCAATTTGTTGATTCAGATTGGAAGTGTCGCGTTTTTCAAACCGGGCACCGCTAACTCGCTCGTATAGCTCTATGTAGCGCTCAGATACCTGCTCGACCATAAAGTCAGACATGTGGGGCATCATCTGCCCCTTCAGGCCCTGAAACCCCTGCGACATGAGCCACTCGCGTACAAATTCTTTGGAAAGCTGTTGTTGCCGCTCTCCTCTCTGCTGGCGTTCTTCGTAGCCATCTGCATAAAAGTACCGGGAGCTATCCGGCGTATGTATCTCGTCAATCAGGTAGATCTCTCCGTTTCTCTTACCAAACTCATATTTGGTATCTACCAGAATCAGTCCCCGATGAGCCGCCATTTGAGTACCCCGCTCAAATAACTCGCGGGTATATCTTTCCAGTAGTTCATAGTCAGAAGCACTAACCAGGCCCTGTTCGATAATTTCTGCTTTAGAAATATCTTCGTCGTGCCCCTCTTCCGCTTTTGTAGCCGGAGTTATAATTGGAGTGGGAAATTTATCGCTTTCCTTCATGCCTTCCGGCATCGGCACACCACAGATCATTCTTTTTCCTGCTTTGTATTCTCGCCAGGCATGACCAGCTAAATATCCACGAATAACCATTTCGACCTTAAAGGGCTCACACTGCAGCCCTATCGTCACGTTGGGATCAGGAGATTCGATCATCCAGTTGGGGACAATATCAGAGGTGGCATTAAGAAAAAAACCAGCCACCTGATTGAGTACCTGCCCTTTGAAAGGAATAGGCCGGGGAAGTACATGATCAAAAGCCGAAATGCGATCCGTAGCGACCATAACCACTTTGTCTTTCAAGCTGTAAACATCGCGAACTTTACCTCTGTAAAAAGCTTCCTGGCCCGGCAGTTCGAAGCTTGTTTCCAGCAATCCCTGATGATGTAACGGCATATTTAATTTTTGCCGTAAAGATAAGCGCTTCTCTTTTTAAAGCCAAGCCTACATCCTGAGTTTACAAGATTGGAACGGGGCTGTCTCAAAAGCCTGTTGGCTTTTTTCGCCAGCCAACAGCATTTAAAAAGAAAAACTTGTGCCCCGCAACGACAAAGGAGTTTTGAGACACCTTCGTTAATTTAGACTTGCACTTCAAAAAAAGAATCATCTTTTCCTTCCAGTACAGAGCTTCCCATGAGGTATTCATCAACTGCCCGGGCGGCTTCCCGGCCTTCAGAGATGGCCCAGACTACCAGCGATTGACCGCGGCGCATATCTCCGGCGACGAATACTTTTTCCAGGTTAGTTCTGTATTTTTCATCTTTTACATTCCCTCTTTCATCCAGTTCCACCTCGAGTTCTTGAAGTAAGCCCTGGAATTGTGGATGTATAAATCCGATAGCCAAGAGAGCTTTTTCGCAAGGGATATTACGTTCCGTACCTTCAATCTCAATAAATTCATATTTTCCGGTATTCTTATTTTTTTGCCACTCTATTTCTGCCACTTGCAGGGCTTTTAATTTTCCTTTACCATCACCAATAAAGGCTTTGGTCAGAATAGACCATTCCCGTTCGCAGCCTTCTTCGTGGGAAGAGCTAGTACGGAGTATCATTGGCCAATTCGGCCATGTACTGACATCGCGTTCTGATGGTGGCTTGGCCAGCAATTCGATTTGGGTGACAGAAGCAGCTTTCTGACGGTTGGAAGTTCCTACACAGTCAGAACCGGTGTCACCTCCACCGATCACTACCACATGCTGCCCGGTGCTGATAATAGCTTCTTCTTCCGGGATGAAGTCACCTGATATCCGGCGGTTGTGTTGTTCGAGGTAATCCATAGCAAAGTGCACACCTTCCAGGTCTCGGCCGGGGATTTTCAGGTCTCTTGGTACCGTAGCTCCGCCACAGAGTACCAGCGCATCATATTCTTCGGCTAATTCTTTAGCGCTCACGTTATTACCTACATCGGCATTTGTTTTGAAGCGAATACCTTCTGCTTCCATTATAGCAATTCGACGCTCCACAATCCATTTTTCCAACTTAAAATCAGGAATCCCATACCTCAACAGGCCACCAATTCGGTCATTGCGTTCAAAAACGGTTACCGTATGGCCAGCTTTATTAAGCTGGGCTGCCGCTGCCAAACCGGCCGGGCCACTCCCTACAACCGCCACTTTCTTACCCGTGCGAATAGCCGGTGGCTTGGGTCTGACATAGCCCTTTTCGTAGGCGACTTCAGCGATCGTCTTTTCAATGTGTTCAATTGCTACGGCTGGTTGGTTGATGCCAAGCACGCAAGAAGCTTCGCAGGGAGCCGGACAGATACGCCCGGTAAACTCAGGGAAGTTATTGGTACTTTGAAGTATCTCATAAGCTAGTTGCCAGTCCTCTTCGTAGACGGCATCATTGAATTCAGGGATGATATTTCCCAACGGACAGCCATTATGACAAAACGGGATGCCACAATCCATGCAGCGGGCCGCCTGCCTGACTGTTTTTTCAGTTTCAAACGACTCGTAAATTTCTTTGTGGTCATTGATGCGCTCTTCGGGTGCACGTGATGATGGAAGTTCTCGCTTATATTTTAAAAATCCTTTTGGATCTGCCATTTTTTATTTTTTTGAATGAAAAAATCAGGCCGCAGAAGCGACTTTCTTACTCGACTTATTTTCTGCTTTTTTCTTCAATACTGCTTTGTAATCTCTTGGCATTACTTTGGTAAAGTGCCTGAGTTGCTCCTTCCAGTTTTCCAGTATATCCTTTGCCTTTTTACTACCGGTGTATTGGAAGTGGTTACCGACCATTTCATGCAACAGTTTGATATCAGATTCGGAAAGCGGGTCTAGGTCTATCATTTCTTTATTCACTTTCTTTTCAAAATCATTTTCTACATCATAGATGAAGGCCATTCCGCCGCTCATACCGGCAGCGAAGTTATACCCGGTAGGACCAAGGATTACCACTACCCCGCCGGTCATGTATTCACAGCCATGGTCACCAATACCTTCTACAACGGTTTTCACGCCGGAATTCCGTACGGCGAAGCGCTCACCGGCTCGTCCATTGATGTAAGCTTCACCGGAAGTAGCCCCGTAAAAAGCTACATTACCGATAATGATATTCTGGCCGGCTTCAAAATTGGCGGTCCTGTCAGGTACCACCATAAGCTGAGCTCCAGAAAGTCCTTTTCCAAAATAGTCATTGGACTCCCCTTCCAGCTTGAACTCTAACCCTTTGGCAGCAAAAGCAGCAAAACTCTGACCCGCCGACCCTCTGAAATGATACTGTATGGTACCGTCCGGTAGGCCGCTAGAACCGAAGCGTCGGGAAACTTCACCGGAAAGCATAGTTCCAACCGCTCTATCTGTATTTCGGATATTGAATTCTGCCTGTACCGGATGAGCCGTTTCCAGCGCTACCTGGGCTTCTTCTATCAGCTTGCGATCCAGTATATTGTCTAGGCCATGATCCTGAGGAACTTTTTTGTATTGTCCTATAGATTCATCAGCTGGTTCTTTGTACAAGATAGGACTCAGGTCGAGCTTTCTATACTTCCAGTGTTCGATATTTTGTCTCAATTTCAACATTTCCACTTTTCCGACCATTTCATCAACGGTGCGAAAACCGAGTTCTGCCATTATTTCCCGCAGGTCTTGTGCCAGAAAAGTAAAGAAGTTAATCACATGTTCTGGCTTTCCGGAGAATCGCTTTCTCAATTCCGGGTCTTGGGTAGCAATACCTACCGGGCAGGTATTCATGTGGCATTTTCTCATCATAATACACCCTTCAACGATAAGAGCGGCAGTAGCGACACCCCATTCTTCGGCTCCCAACAGTGTGGCGACAGCCAGGTCGCGACCAGTACGTATTTGCCCGTCAGTTTGTAGGGTAACTCTATCTCGCAGCTTATTTTTAACGAGTGTTTGATGAGATTCGGCAAGGCCCAGTTCCCAGGGCAAGCCTGCGTGGCGGATAGAAGTCAAAGGAGAGGCTCCAGTCCCTCCGTCGTGCCCGGAGATGAGTATGGCATCTGCATGAGCCTTGGCAACGCCTGATGCGATGATCCCGACCCCAGCTTTTGAAACCAGCTTGACATTAAGTCGGGCAGCAGGATTGGCATTTTTCAAATCAAAAATCAGCTGTGCTAGGTCTTCAATAGAATAAATATCGTGGTGTGGTGGTGGAGAAATCAATCCCACTCCCGGCGTAGAATGACGCACCCGACCGATCCAGTCATCTACTTTTTTGCCGGGCAATTGTCCGCCCTCACCGGGCTTAGCTCCCTGAGCCATTTTGATCTGTATTTCATCGGCATTGGACAGGTAGTTACTAGTCACACCAAAGCGGCCGGAAGCCACCTGCTTGATAGCAGATCGCTCCAGATCGCCATTCTTTTTTATCTTAAAACGCACTTCATCTTCTCCGCCTTCACCGCTATTGCTCTTTCCGCCGATGCGATTCATGGCAATAGCCAGGGTGGCATGCGCTTCGTGAGAAATAGAACCAAAGGACATTGCGCCGGTAGCAAATCGTTTATAGATATTTTCCACGGGCTCTACCTCACTCAAAGGAATGGATTTACCCTTCCTGAACGTCAGTAAGCCTCTCAGAGTTAGCGCTTTCTTGTTTTGATCATTTACAATGTCAGCGTATTTTTTGTAAGACTCGTAATCATTTTTGCGGGAAGCGAGCTGAAGGTAGTGAACAGACTTTGGGTTAAACAAGTGAGCTTCCCCACGTCTTTTCCACTGATAAACGCCTCCAACTTCGAGCTGAGGATGTGGAATAGACTTTTCACTGAATGCCAGATGATGTCGGATGAGCGCTTCCTGAGCTATTCCGTCAAAGTTAAGTCCTGATATTCTGCTGATGGTACCCTTAAAACATTTCTTTACCACCTCATCGTGCAATCCCAGAGCCTCAAATATTTGAGCACCGTGATAAGCCTGTAGTGTCGATATACCAATTTTGGACATGATCTTGAGTAATCCTTTCCCGACACTCTTATTGTATTTTTGGAATAATACTTCATTATCCTGATCAGTGCCCAGCATGCCTCTTCTGTTGAGGTTGGCAATTGTAGAGTAGGTCAGATAAGGGTTGACAGCAGTAGCACCGTATCCGATCAGGGTAGCGTAATGGTGCGTTTCGCGCACATCACCAGCTTCCACAATTATAGAAGTAGAGTTTCTCAGTCCCAATTCTATCAGATGATGGTGCACTGCTCCTACAGCCAGTAAAGAAGGAATAGGAGCTCGGTAAGCATCAGCATTTCTATCTGATAAAATAAGGATATTGTAGCCATTGCGCAGTAAATCTTCTGCCGAAGCACAAACCTGGTCAATAGCTGCCCTCAGACGGCCTTTTTGACCATCTCCTTTAAAAACCATATCGATCACTCCAACTTTGTAATCTTCATGATACAAGCTTTTTATCTTATTAAACTCGTGATTTGTCAAAACAGGGTTGGATAAATGGATATACTTTGCCTTGGAAGGCTCCAGGTCAAAGATATTGCTCTCTCCTCCCAGCATCGCAAAAAGCGACATCACCGAGCGCTCCCGGATCGGGTCGATGGGAGGGTTGGTCACCTGAGCGAATAATTGCTTAAAATAATTGGCCAGATGCTGTGATTGATGTGATAAAACAGCCAGTGGCGTATCGGCTCCCATAGATCCAATGGGATCCTTCCCTACCTCAATCATAGGAGCAATGATTACTTTTAGATCCTCTTTGGTAAAGCCAAAAAGCTGTTGACGCTTTAGCAGCTCCCGGTCATCCAACTCCACCACCGTATTTTCCGTCTCCGGAAAATCTTCCAGCGTCTTTTTATTTTCTTCTAACCATTTTTCATAGGGAAAACGCTGACAGATATCCGCCTTTAACTCCTCATCCTCAATTACCCGGTTTTTTTCCAGATCAGCAATCAGGATACGACCGGGCTGCAAACGCCCCTTCTGGGTAATCGTTGAAGGATCAACGGGCAATGCACCAGCTTCGGAAGCCACAATCAGCGTATTGTCGTCTGTCAGGCAATACCTGGAAGGGCGAAGGCCGTTTCTGTCTAGTGTAGCCCCTACCCATATGCCATCAGTAAAGCAGATAGAAGCCGGGCCATCCCAAGGCTCCATGATCAGTCGATGGTAATCGTAAAAGGCTTTCTTGTAAGACTCCATCTGTTGGGCATGTTGCCAGGCTTCAGGGATCATCATCATCAAAGCGTGCGGCAAATCATATCCTCCCAGTACTAAAAATTCCAGTACATTATCAAAATTACCGGAATCTGAAAGGTTATCTCCACAAACCGGCATTAGCATTTCCATTTCTTCCTCTGAGAAAAGCGCATTTTGCAACATCTTTTCCTTGGACTTCCACCAGTTTAAATTACCAGTTATTGTATTGATCTCTCCATTGTGAGCAATATAGCGAAACGGCTGGGCCAGCTTCCACTTGGGCAATGTATTGGTAGAAAAACGCGAATGAATCAAAGCAATAGCCGACTCACACAACTCATCGTGCAAATCCGGAAAGTAGGGACGCAACTGATGGGTAGTCAACTGCCCTTTATAAACGATCGTTTTGTAAGAAAAAGAACTCAAATAAAACTGATCGGAAGACTGCGGGAAAGTCTTGTGAATATTATGTGTAGAGAATTTACGCAGTACATACAAACGCCTTTCCAGCAGTTCTCTGGACATTTTTTTGTAGGGTTTTACAAAGACTTGTTCTATCCTTGGCTCTACACTTACCGCCGTCTCTCCCAATTCTTCGTGATCAGTAGGTACTTTGCGATAGCCCAGCAATTCGAAGCCCAGCTCATCAATATAGTCATTGAAAAGCACGCGACACTGCTGCCTCAGGTTCCGATCTGCAGGAAAAAAGGCCATGCCCACCCCGTATGCGCCAAATTTGGGCAACTGAAAGCCCAGCTCTCGGCATTTCTTTTCAAAAAACTTGTGAGGCGTTTGTATTAGAATTCCGGCACCATCACCGGTATTGGGTTCACAACCACATGCTCCTCTATGCTCCATATTGGTGAGCATCAAAAGAGCATTCTCAATCAACTTGTGCGATTTTATACCATTCAAATTGGCGATCAAACCGGTTCCGCAGGCATCGCTTTCAAGTTCCGGCGTGTACAGTCCTTTGCGTTTTAACATCATAAGATTCTAAAATTTATTTATCAATACAGCTCATTCGGATAAGGAAAGCATGGCTCTTGCAAGTGATAACCATTTGCTGATGCATTTAAATACTACCGAAAGGCTGGAAAGTACTTGAAGGCATTTCCCCAAAAACAAGAAGAAATGACAATTTACGACCGTGTCGTTATGAGTTGAGCGTTTTTCCTTTTTTTGGTTAGAGTTGGGAAAAGCCCTGGTGAAAGAAAATTGAGTTAAAATACAAGGCTTTTTTCTTTTATAACTTTGTAAATATACTGAACGACTTTTTTTATAAAAAATAAAAAAAATTCAAAAAATCAAATATTAGGATGCTTTTTTAGCATTAAATACGAATTCAAAATAGTTTTTTCGCAAAAAAAGACCTTTTATAAGCTTTTTTTCTAAATTCTATTTTAAAATAAATTAAAAGTAGATATAGATTTCATACAATAAAAATGGGAAATATTTGGAAAAACAAATCAATGTTCGTTTTTGAAAACCTACAATTTCAAGGTAAGGCTCTGGCATTGAAATGATTTCAAAAAGTAAGAGTAAAGGGCTTTGTAAAGGGTTTTATACCTCCGTGGTCAGGTATTTTTTGATGAGCGGAATACGCTGTTTGATATCTGCGGCCAATTCCAAAACCATTCCTCTTAGTTCCTGCCAGTCTATCTTTTCTTCTCTGGCAAAGCCTTCAATTTGCATAGCCTTTTCCATTTGTAGGTTCATACCGATCATTTGAAGGTTAGGTTTGAGCTTGTGTGCGTAGTAATATACTTCTGAGTAGGATTTTTCTTTTATGGCAGCTTCCAGAAAACGAACGCTTTGAGGCGCTTCTTCCAAAAAAGTGTAAAGCATATCCTTTATAAAGAACTCATCATCACCACAAAATTCTCTGAGGTTTTCCAGATCCAGAAGATGCTCCCCTTCTTGATTCATGGGTTGTTCCAAAATGGGGTATCCATTTTTCAGCCACTTTTGCATCGTTCGCTTCAGGGCATTGGGAGAAAATGGTTTGGTGAGAAAATCATTCATACCGGCATCAAATACCCGGTTCCTTTCTTCCAACAAAGCTGCTGCTGTTAAGGCTATAATAGGGGTTGATTGATTGAGATTTTGGTCCTCTCCCCTTATTTTTTGGGTAGCCTGTATGCCGTCCATCTCGGGCATATGAATGTCCATCAGGATAAGGTCATAGGGTATTTTTTGGGTAAAAGTGAGGCCTTCCAGGCCATTTTGTGCTATATCATAGGCACAGTTCCACCTTTTTAGTATCCTGGATACCAGTTTTTGATTCATCAAATTATCTTCTATTACCAACACTTTGATATCCTCGAAGATTTCTTCGGCTACGGTCATTTCTTCCAGGGGACTGGCTTGGCCCTTTTGCAGGGTAATTTCTGTTGGCACAAATGGCAACCTTACCGTGAAAGCCGATCCCTCTCCCAGCTTACTTTCCACACTGATATTGCCGCGCTGCAATTCTACGAGTTCTTTGACAATAGCCAATCCAAGGCCTGTACCCCCAAATTTTCTGTTGACCGTATTATCGGCTTGCTTAAAACTTTTAAAAATAACCTGAAGGTTTTCTTTGCTAATACCTATCCCGGTATCGTGTACCCTAAATTCAATCCATTGATAATTATCTTTGCTTTGTAAGCCGCGAACTGTCAAACCTATCGTTCCGCGTTCCGTAAATTTGCTGGCGTTGCTCAGCAGGTTGTTCAACACCTGATTCAATCGGGTAGGATCACCGATCAATTTAGTTTCAGGCATATTTTCGACTTGTAAAGATACACTGATTGGCTTTTCCTTGACCCTAACCTGATAAGATTGAATAAGGCTTTTTAGCAAAGCATTAAGATTGAAAGGTTTTTGCTCCAGTTCTATTTCTCCAGCCCCTATTTTCGACAGATCCAGAATATTGTTGATGATATCCATAAGGCTATCAGCAGAAAACTTAAGAGCATCTACAAATTCTCTTTGGTTACTATTCAGTGGAGTACCGTATAACAAATGCACCATTCCCACTACTCCATTCATGGGCGTCCTGATCTCGTGACTCATATTGGCCAAAAACTGCTGCTCGGCTTTCCTGGCCTGCTCAGCGGCTTTTTTGGCCCTTATGAGTTCCAACTCGGCTTCCTTCTTTACGGTAATATCTCTGGCAATATCCCGGGAACCTTTAAATTTACCATTTTCAAAAATAGCATTTGAATTGACTTCCAGATATTTTACCACACCATCTCCGGTGATGATTCGCCCCTCATAATCACTGTAAAAGCCGTGGGTTTTCAGGCGATTTAAGTACATCTGTGATTTTTCCCGATCTTCTGGATAAACAATGTCCTTGATGTACAGATTTTCTAGTTCAGCGCTATTCTCATCGTAGCCCAGCAACCTTTTGGCTGCTTTGTTCACCTTAGTAATTTTTCCATTTTCATCAATAATGAGCAAAGCATCATACATATTTTCAAAAAGATCGGTGTAGTCATCGTTGATACGCTGCATGTCACGCGACATGAACTGCCGCTGATTGATCTCTTCTTTGAGCTGCTCGTAAGCCAGACTACCAATGAGGGATACCCTGAATTTTTCCAGTACATTTCGCAATTGGGCCACTTCGCGGTCAGAGAATATACTGCCGGAGCGGATAGAATAAAGCTTCAAGAACCCCAAATCTTTGAGTTTGAAAACCGCATAAGCTCCTTTTTTTACATTTGACTCCTGAATAAAGCCGTCAAACTTCATATCGGCGTCATGCACTTCCAGAAAAGGACGGGTTTGTAAGCATATCGCCATGGGATGATCAAGACTCATTTCCCCCCGGATCGCCCGAATTTTTGGATTGGCAAAAACCAAGGTATAGCCACTCTTATCATATTTTTTCAGCTTATCATTTTCGATCCATACTGATGCAAAAGACAAGGACTTTCTGGAGGTCAGTACTTTGAGAAATTCCAAGCAATTAGCATGTAAATCCATGGACTTCCCGACGGCCAGCGAGAGTTCATACAGGAGTGATATTTCCTTTATTATTTTCGACTTTTCAGACATAATAACTAAAGCTATGGCTGTTTTATCAAGATTCGTATAGTGTTCCTACAACAATTGTTTTATTAAAAAACTCCAGATAGCCTTCGCCGTAGGACGAAATTTCTCCCAGGCTTAAAATGCCCTGAGGTACTACTCCCGGAGCCTCTTTTTCTATGTGATCGGCAACTTCTGTCAGTTCTTTCTCAAAATCTTCTTCCAAAAATAAAGTTCTGGAAATACAATCTATAATAAGTGTTTGTACTATTTTTTCTCTATTACCAACCAACGAATCTGTAACGGCTTGCCGAGCTGCGCTAATCAAGGTTTGAATATTACCTTTTAAAATATAAAGAACGGTATTTTCCGGCACTTCCCCCACACAAATCAATGATCCGGCCTCGGTAAATGAGATGGGATCTCTTACCACATCTTCTTCTCCATCCTTGTAAATACCAAATGGATATCCCTTGGCAATATCAAAAAAGTTCTCCGCAGTGATCTGTGGTGCGCCATCCAAAGACAATATCTTTTGGTAGGTTTTCAGCGCCCCTTCCCAGTTGAGTTCATGGATAGAATTGCGTTCCGTATGAGTAGCTACCACAGGCCCGTAGAGCTTTTCCCAGCCATGGCGAACCCCCATCAACACTTGGTAATCGAGCAGGCAAAGAATTGCCGCATCTTCAAAAATTCCTTCATTAGAAAAAATACAGGGAACCTGCTGCAGGGTTAGTGAACCTGCTCCTGCTCCGATGAAGTTCACACCATTTCCCAAATGATTGTATAATTCACTAAGATAAGTAGAGATATTAGTGGTCAGTCCATCCACCAGAGTTAAGGCCGTCAGTTTTCTTTCTGACTCTTCCACCCTTTTTACTACATTGGGAATTTTATCGTAAAAATCAGCCATGGTGCGAAAGACATAAGGTTGCTCATACACATTGATTACATTAGCAATAGCGGCATTCTCGTATTTGCATTTTCCGTGGATGATCCCTGGAAAGATGCCACCTATAAAGTTGACATCTGCCCTGTTAAGCTTATCTATCAATACTGCGTAGTCAATTTGTGACTCCTCTCCCACAAAGATTAAATAAAGCTCATCAGGAGCTAGTTTACGTCCTGTGAGTTTATTGAAAAATCCTTCCGTATTGGGCCTTAAAAGTAACATGATCCCTTTATTGAATGGTATTAGGTAATTCCGCTAATGGTATCGGCTTTTAGAAAATTCAAAAACACAGCTGAAAAAGCGCGTTTTCTACAACGATTTAGATGAACGCAGCTTCAAAAGGAAGCCAATCAAATTGGAAGTCGGGAGCCATATTGAATCGTACAGCGGAGGGAACATCCTGAACGATGAATACTTAACTATTTATAACGAAAAATGGGGTATAATTGATGACAAATTATACCCCAAAATATCATACTTTTTTTAGTAAATACAGAAAAACAATAGAGAACTAGAGCCTAGCGCCTCCAAAATTTTCAATTCGACTGAAAATTCGGAGTTTGCTGGGTTTATTTTAGCCTGGCAAAGTTAGTCTATGGCCCAATAGATTTTCTCGTTCAGGTATAACTCATCCTGCTCACCGTGCACCTGTACAGTCACCTGTGGTATTTTTCCTGACCAGTCGATATTTATGGTAGAGTAATTTTTGGCCACTACAAGGTTACCTACTCTGTATTTATTAGGCTCTGTGGACCCCAAACCAGAACTCCAGGTATGAGTCATGCCACTGGAAGTAATTTCGTACACTGGATATTCAAGGCTATCCAGCTGAATTTTAGACAGCTCGCTGATATGCCGATCACCACTGAGCAATAGTGGGCGATTAGGGCTGGTTTTTTCCAACAAATCAAAAAACCGTTGACGAGCAGCGGGGAAGTTGGCCCATTTTTCGTAGATCTGTTCTTCGGGAATGATCTGTATGCCGCAACCGATCAAGTTGATATCGGCCTCGCTGCTTTGCAATTCTTCCTCTAGCCAGCTCCATTGAGCTTCTCCAAGGATATCGCCCTTTTCGTTGGGGTAATATCTTGGATCCCGCGATGGGTTAGGAGTCAGTTCATCCCTGAATGACCGCCCGTCCAGCAGTATGATCTTAACGCGTTGCCCCTGCGGGCCAAAAGTGTAAGCCTGATAAGCTCCTTCGCGGTTTCTCACAGGAGCGGCTGTGGGTACATCCAGAAAATCAAGCATTAGCTGCTTGGACGCCTCTTTTTTGGGATAGTTCTTATCGCCATCGTTCACGCCATAGTCGTGATCATCCCAAATACCTATGATGTTGGTTTTTTGACGAAAAGCCGTGTAATTCTCTCCGCTTTTTTGTTGAAGGTATTTGTCTTTTAATACTTCCATATCTTCGCTATCACCGTAGATATTATCTCCCAGCCAAATCCAAAGCTCGGGATTGTGCTGACTGATTTTAGGCCAGAGGATCTGTGGTTTACCTTGACGGTTACAGGATCCAAGAGCGATAGTTGTTAAAACCTGACTTTGATCCAGCTTTTGCCCCTGATATAGCTCTGGTGCCTCTGCTGATTTTTTTTCCTGGCAACTCAATACGACGGTTACCAAAAGAAATACAATCCAATAATTGAATACTTTCATTTTGTAATATTACTAGTTTTGAAAAATCATCTGTCTATTCCGGGATATACAATACCCGCTTCTTTTCTAATCCGATCCAGTAATTGGCTGAGTTTGAAGCTAAAGTCCAGGGGTAGCCTATCACTCTCTTTTTTATTCTGGTCCAGACACTTTACTACTTCTTCTGCTTCATAATGATACCCATTACCGGGCCAATCGTAGTGATAGTTTTGTGGCCTTCCGGCTTCGTCAATAAAGCTGAGCCAGGTGGGCTCATGCCAGCGGGAGTGAACCTGAATAGTACCCTTTTCTCCGTAAATAAAAGCTTCCGTTTTAGTAGTAGCCAAAAAAGTAGCGTGAAGATGTGCCATCCGGCCATCGGCATATTGTAATAAAATACCACAATCTTCATCTACATTCGTAGTCCCGATATTGGCCATTGCTTTAACCTGCTCGGGCTCGCCCATCAGGAGCAGGGCTAAAAATACAGGATAAATACCTATATCCAGCAAAGCTCCCCCACCTAATGCCTGATTAAAAATCCGGTTGCTGGGTTCAAATTCCGGCCTGAAGCCAAAATCCGCTTTAATGGAGAGGATACTGCCCAGCTTCCCCTCTTCAATAAGATCAAAAATAGTCTTGAAGGTAGGTAAAAAGCACGTCCACATGGCTTCCATCAAAAAAGTATCATTAGCTCTGGCGGCCTCCACCATCTCTCGGGCTTCCTGGCTATTCATGGCAAAAGGCTTTTCACAAAGTACAGGAATTTGCCGGTTCAAACACATGATTGTATGCTCGCAGTGTGAGGTGTGAGGTGTTGCAATATAAATCACATCGAGGTCCGGACAATCCAGAAGCTCCTCATAGCTTCCGTAGGCGTAGTTGGCCTGATATTGCCGGGCAAAGCGCTCAGCGCGTTCCTGAGAGCGAGAAGCAATAGCGTGCAGGCACATGTGCTGGCCTACTTTCAAATCCTGAGCAAATTTGTGGGCAATAAGGCCGGGACCGATTATCCCCCAATTGTAAATTCTCATAGGTAAGTAAGATTTTTGCTAATCTGAGTAATTTTTGGGAAAGCACCTAGCTAAATCACAAACAAAAGCCCATTCCCGATACCGGAAATGGGCTACTAGCGAAAACGTAAATCAAACTGTAAATAAGTAGTTCTTCTGACCGGAGTATTGTTCTTTTCAGGATAGTATATAAAAAAGTATGATGTTTTAGCAATTAAGACGATGAGGACGAATTCTGGGTATGTCAACAATAAAAATCAAGGAGCTAATCCATTGGTTAAGCAGCAAATACTGATTTCTTTGCTTAATGGTAGTGGTATTCGCAGGTGCCTCCAGAGTTTTTAAAGTATCAACTTCCTCTATTCTGAAGTTGATCCAAAACCTAGGCAAGCAAGTCAAGATTAAAAAGCGTTGCTAAGAGAGTATTATTCTGGATGAGTTCTACTCTTTCGCTCATCATAAAGACAAGAAGCCCTGTGTGTTTTATACATATGCACCAAAAACCAAAGAAATTCTTGCTGTGACCATGGGCAAAAGGAATATTCGTCAAATCAGATATCTAATATTGAAAATCAAACATTTGAATATTAAGATAATTGCTTACCGAACCGATGCTTTTGAAGGATTTGCTACTGTACTCAAGCACTTCATCCATTTAAAAGGTAAAGAATATACCAAACCTATTGAAGGAAGAAATACTTGTATCAGAACCCATTTAGCTCGATTTAAGCGAATGTCTACCAAATTTTCAAAGAAACTTTTTTTCCAATGGAATATGTTTTTTATTTTCGTCCATTGGCTTAATCCTCAGTCATCATATATTTTATGAATTATCTCTTTTTAAATGTGCTAAAAATCGTAATAATTAATGGTTACATCACGCATCTTCTTGACGAATGGTGATACAATATTGCATGGCTCCTGAAATTAGAAATTACTCTGGCTTTTTGAAAAATTTCCATATTTATAAAGCAAAAATTTGAAATTCTCCATATTTTTATTAATCCATGCAGCGAAATTTAAAATTAGATCGTTATATTATAAAGAAACAGCTAGTATTACTCCAATTTTAACCAATATTATACTGTTATATTTACTGGTATAAAAAAATACAGTCTGCTAATGTATTGATCAATACTTCGGATACTGCTTGTCTTGAAAGCTATGCAGCTACCGATATAACTCTTCTACAAATACATCAAGCAAGATTGAGAAAAACGTAGGTCGAAAGTCCAGGTAAAATGAAGGCTATACTTTTTAAAGTCACTGAGAAAGATGGGACATCTTTTCATGTCCAGGATAATTCTACTGAACATCAATACAATGAACTTCACTATCATCCTGAAATCCAAATCAGCTTGGTAGTGAGTGGTACTGGGGTAGTATCAGTAGCGAATGCGGTAGATCATTTCAAAGCTAAGGATGTATATATCCTTGGGCCTAACGTACCCCATGTATTTAAATTTGATGCCGTTAACGCCAACGGAGAAGATGCTGAGGAAGCCCGGTTGATCTCCATCTTTTTTAGATGGGATTCTTTTGGCGTTCGCTTTTTTGAGCTACCCGAAATGTCTTCTGTCAAAGAATTTCTGCAAGGGACATCAAGAGGCATTAAGCTGTTTCCTGATCTAGCTGAGAAGGTCGCTACTATTATGATGCAGGCCAATGAAGCCAGCGGAGCTACCAAATTTGTACATTTACTCAGCACACTGGACCAAATATCTGCCAGCAAAAAACATCGCGTACTAGCCAGCGAAGCTTATGGCCAACCTAATGTGGTAGAATATTACCACCCTATTGACAAAATATTTGATTATATTTCAAAGAATTTTGACAAACCCATTTCACTAGAAGAAGTGGCCGGGCTGGTGAATTTGAGTAAATACGCCTTTTGCCGTTATTTCAAAAGAAAGACTAATAAATCTTTTGTAGCTTATCTAAATGAATTTCGCACCGGAATTGCTTGTAAATACCTGTTGACAGATTCCTATAGTATTGCCCAAATCGGCTTTCTGTCAGGATTTAATAACCTCTCCAACTTTAATCGGCAATTCAAGAAAGTCATGAATTGTACCCCCAGCAGGTACAGAGAAGTATATAAAAAATATTTTGAACGATAAATTTTCTGTTAGTTCACTAGTATGAAAAAATGTAGAGGCGCTAAAAAGTTAGCGCCTCTACTCATACATGCCTTATTAAAATAGCAAATCCAATTATCTTTTAGCCACTACCACCCGCCTGGTTATCACCTGCTCATCCGCCTGCAGGCGCGCCATATAGATGCCAGCTGGTAGGTCACTTACATCAAAGGTGGCAGTGTGTATTCCATTTCCTACTGCGGTTTGTTGTACAATATTGCGCAATAGCCTGTTATTGACATCATATAGTCCAATACTTACGTCGGAAGCTTTCTCTAAATTATACTGCACAGTAGCACTATGCAATACCGGATTAGGGAAAATCTCTAACCTTAAGCTGTTCTCTCCCATTTCCGTTTCGGCTGCCGGCAGATCAGCGGAAGGATGGGCTTCTGATTCGTTTTTAGCTTTTGTAGTAGCTAGTTCTGTATTTTTTATAGTAAAGTTGAAACAGTTGCTGATACGCGCCCTGAAATTACTACCGGGATAAGCTCTGAAGCCAGTTCTCAGTGTGATACTTTGTGGGGCACGATATTCTCCCGACGATCCATTGTAATACCGGACCACCGAATGATCAGAATCAATGGAGGCATTAGCGATAAGATTACCCGTTTCGCGATTACGAACTGTCGTATTAGTAAACACCCGTTTGTTGGTGATCGTATGCTGGAAGTTGGAAATGGTTGCTTCCTGTTCATTGGCCACCCGGGCATTGTCCTTGTTGCTAGCTCCCAGGCTGATATTGTAAATACCATAGTCCAGATCAGGATTAGACCAATAAGGTATTCTTGGGCAGCCCGCCGAGCCACAGGGGTTACTGTAAGACATCACTGTTCTGAAATTAGGCCCTATTCCGGTCCAATAATGAGCAAAGCCATAGTCAAAAGGTACCACAGAGCTTGACGTGCCGGGGCTGTTCTCTACATTGTGCCACATCCCGATGAGGTGACCAAACTCATGTGTAAACGTATGATTGCCGTTATTCCATGTCATAATACAAAAGGCATCCGCAGCATCTACTCCCACATTAAAGGCCAGACCACCATATCCGGGCAATTGATCTACCATGAATAGTACCATATCGGCATCGTAAAGACCTCTTTCTGTGTGTACATTATCCATCCAGCCATCATTGGGGTGCCATAGCCGGTATAAATCCCGGCTGATATCCCAGCTGGATACCTGAGGATGCTGTAATTCCTGGTTGGTTTCGTTATAATTCACCTCTAGTGAACGAGCCAGAGTCACATTGAAAGATACATCGCTATTATTGTTGATGTCATTGAAGTTGTCAATCTCCAACTCTATCAGATCAGCTATGTTGGGCGACAGGTTATCGACGGAATTAGTGTATACAACCATCAGGCGAACATCACATTCTGCTGCCGACGATTTACGCTCGCCCTCCGGCTCATCGTCTGGCACCTTAAATCCAGTGCCGGACTTTTTCCCGGAATTTGATTTTTGGGGAAATTTCCCGTCGTAGCCACAATCGTGCTCAGGACCGAATTCCGTAGGAACAACCACATGCAGGCCTTCAGTTAGTGGGCGAATCTGATAAATCTGATCTGCCGTTTGTACCTGCCCTGTGACCATATTGCCGTTGATGATAAATTTGGCTACAGTTTTTCCATCTTCAGAACGGCCTTTCCAAAATATTTTACCATTCGCTCTTTTGTCAATGCTGTAAGGAATAACATCCAGATTGGATAGCTCCGGTAAATTTAGCGTTGCTCTGGTTTCTGCAGTTAGCGAGGCATTATTGATGCGCGAAAACTGCGTGGCCTGAATAGATTTACGCTCTCCAATAATAGCATCCAGGTATTTTTCCTGGTCGGCATTCATTTGAGGAGATTTAACAATCTCAAATATGCGACCATTGTTATTAAGAACAGTAGGATCCTGCTGCACTTCTTTTTGAGGAGCTACATCACTGTTGATATCTTGAGCAAGTAAAGCATGTGAATGCCCTATTAATAGTGTCAGACTCATCAAACTTAGCCTGAAAGCTATTTTATAAAATGATTTCATTGGTCTTTTTCTTTTGTTACAGTTTGAAGGCCGTGCTCAAAGCAATTAGTAAGGTGCCTTTTCAAGACTCGGCCAACACAACCCACATTGTTTATTAATAAAAAATTAAAAAAGAAAAAGTGGCAATTGAGGAAATAACTTGCCACTTCAAAAGGCCGGTAATTATTTTCCCTCTGCTTCCAGTACGGCTACTTTTGCTTTCAGTGCCTTGTTTTCTTTCTTCAGCTCAATCATGTACAGGGTTAATTCTTCGATTTTTTCCATCATCAACCGCTGCATTTCTCCTACTTCAATACCCCCCGCCTTTTCGATGGCAGCAGCAGAAGGTACACCGGGCAAATGGCCATTTTCTTCGATCGCATTTTCGACTTCTTCAAGAGAAGGCAGGTTATAGGTGTCTTCGAAGACATAATCTGGCCAGCTATTGGACAATTGTACTTTTAACTCTTCACAAATGACTCTACCATCAACGGCTAGTTTGTAGCCCGCTGGTACATCGTTGGTGTTGATACCCACGCCTCCATCTTGCTGAAAGAAAGCCACCATTCTGGAAGTATTAGCATTGTTAAAGGAGCGCAGTTGCAGATTCTCGCCACCTCCAATGGTGCTAAACTGAAAGCGGTCACCTCCGTAGTAACCGTAGGTAATATTTCCCTTGTTAGAATTGATAAATACGTTACCTTCTATGTCCAGGTCTGCCTTGGGGGAAGTTGTACCGATTCCCACTCTACCATTAGGGTCAATAGTCATTCTTGGCTTAGCCTGAGTAACCAATTGAAGACTTCCTTCCCGGTTGCCAGCTCCGGTACCCAAATCAAGATCTCTTTCTCCGGAATAAGTACCAAAATAGCCAATGTAGCCATTGTTGTTGAAGACTTCTATCCAGTTGTAACGAGTCTTTGATTCTGTTCTTAGCAAACCATCGGAACCAAGGATGTGAAGCTCACGAGCCGGGCTGGTAGTACCCAGACCTACATTACCCGTCCCAGGAAAAGTGTTTTGTGCCTTTGTTGTTGTAGCAAGTAGTAAACCTAGCAAGCAAATAAAAGTAACTTGAATAAGGTTAATTGGAAAAGTTTTCATTTGAATCATTTTTTGGTTGTGAAAAATCATTTGGTTTTCTGATGTTCTTTTTTGATTGGTTTCACAGTTATAGTGTAGTCCAAAAAAAAAACGTCAACAGTTTTTTAGTTTTTTTTTTAAAACCTTCAATTACCACTGGATACAACCAAAAAACAAGGGCTGAAAGAGAACCTTCATCCTCTTTCAGCCCTTAACCGCAGCGCTGTGCAGCAGATTGAAAAGCATTAATTCTAAATAGCCAGAAAATTTTTACCAATAATATACCCCTAGAAAAAAGCCTGGTTTTTAACCGTAACTCTTAAAGCTTTCAAGCCTTCCACGCCCTGTAATTTACCCAATTTTAAATCCTCTATATCATCTGTGATCCAACCTTTTTTTTGTAAATACTCCAAATATTCCTGGTATTCCTGCTTGTCCCGCTTGTGTAGATATACAATAGTGGAAGGAAAATGAGTAATTTACGTAAATCCATAAGCATGGTTTATCGTTTGTAAATATGCTTGCCTAATTGTTATTATGAGTTACCCTCCCGAATTATATTCAATTCAACCATTTTTAATTTAATATACTTTAACACTTTTATATACCAGCTTACACTCTCTTGCTTGAATGGTGAGAAATTCTTCGGCGTTACTTGTAGACTTGTTTCGCCAGTGTTAAAAAGGGTAATATTCTAACGATCTGCGCCAGCGAAACAAGTCTCCTGGATTGATTTATGGTAAAAAAATCGAATACAGCCCTATCGATAGGAGCTTGAAGAGCGATGCGGTACTATTCCATATAACTTTTTAGGCCATCAAAGATGAAGCTGTCCAGTGCTTCGGAGAGTTGGGTACCAAAAGCATTAAAAATGATAGCAAGCTCTTTGATCAGCAACAGGTTAAGTTCTTCAAAATCGTAATTGCTCGTGCCTTCCATCAGAGTGATGAGGCGCGTGATATCGATCAAACCGGCCTGCTTTTCATCTTTAGGCTGTTGAAAATGATCTTTTAATTGATTTTCCAGGTGTGGATATACTACTTCAGCCTGATCCTGAGTAGCCAGATTGCCAAAAAGGGCCAGTGCACTATCAGCAGAAGAAACATTGATCAACTGCTCTTCGTCGAGAGCTATCGGATAATACCCCTCGTAGGAGTCACTCCACATATACTCGTTGGCACTATAGATGGTCAATTCATACCACTCCATAATTTCCAGAACGTCTTTATTCAAAAAACCACCGAGCTGAATCAGAGCAGCATTAGACCAGGATAACAAGGCATGGAAAAATGGGTCTAGCAATAGGGAATCCGCAGATACTTCTTTGTAGAAGGTTTCCCATTCATTTTTGATAATGATCAATCCGCTATCCTGATGTTCTCTCAGGGCATAGAGCTGACGATGATACTCCAGTGCCGTAGTATAAATATCTTCCAGTAGGGGCTTAATCGCTTCTTTATCTGTTGCATTTTGGTAGGCTACCCAGGCAGTGCCTGCTAATACAGGCGGTAGTATTGGCATAGGATGCAGCGTCAGAGCATCAGGGGAAGGCCAGATACTTTTCAGGCTAAACAATTCTGAATCTGCTGGTAGTTCGTAGGGGCTTGTAAACAGAGCTTTTAGGTTTTTCAATCCCCAATGGCATTTTTCAGGCTTTTTCTGAGCATAACCAATAGTAGCTATACTGTAAGCCCACAACCAATCCGATAAACATTTTCTATTCATCCCTTGTGCCGGTGCCTCTGAAAGGGAAGAAAACACACTTGTGCTTCTATTCATAATTACCTTGGCAATTTTAATGAGTTGATTGGTGGGGGGAACACTTTTAATATAACTAGTTGTACGTAACTTTTATAATAAAGATTTGATAAAGCCGTATAAATGAATAAAAATGAGCCTGATTTTTTAAAATCAGCCCTAGAGATGCTATGTTAGCATCCAAATAGTTCTTTGAAAAAATTGTAGATTAGC
>CAZVOD010000024.1:0-51858 GCA_964628385.1 uncultured Saprospiraceae bacterium | reverse complement strand
GCTGCACAAGCCTTTGCCTTCAACTATAACCCCACATTCTTAAACAACTTCTATTTATAATCGTAAATTACGAAGTATTTTACGGGAATGTTGGAGTCACTATTGGATTATTTTCAGATAATTTTTCTGTAGAATAAGGATAGTCAATAGTAGCGAAGGTTGCAAATTGATATAAGTCACTGGTTTTCCCTTGCTTTTATCATAAAGATTAGCTAGAGGTTTGGATAGATTTGTAGGGAAACAAAAACAAGTGAGATGAAACTATCAAGACTGCAATCTCTGACAGAAGCCCTGAACAACCTGGGTATTGATCACCTTAGAGGCATTCGCTGGAATCTTCCTCCGGCCGAATTAATTACCAAAGCTATTAAGAATGGAGAAGGCGTCCTTACTGATACTGGCGCTTTGATGTGTGACACCGGTAAATTTACTGGCCGTGCTCCTAAAGACCGCTACATTGTAAAGGACGAAATGACAGAAGATACAGTTTGGTGGGGCGATATAAACATTCCCTTTGATCCAGAGAAGTTTGATAAGCTTTACAACAAGATGGTTTCCCAAATGAAAAGCCGGGAGTTTTACATTCGGGATGCTTATGCGGGAGTTGATTCTGAATACCGCCTGAATATTCGTATTATTGATACGCAGGCTTGGCACAATCTTTTCTGCTACAATATGTTTATCCGCCCTACCGAAGAGGAGCTTGATCATTTTGAGCCGGATTTTACGGTTATTACTGACCCTGATTTCTATGCAGACCCTGAGATTGACGGTACGCGCAATAGAAATTTTGCCATTATCAATATGACGCGCCGGGTGATTATCGTTGGTGGTACAGGCTATACCGGCGAGACCAAGAAGGGGATATTTGGTGTTTTGAATTTCTTACTTCCTGAAAAACGCAAGGTCCTTTCTATGCACTGTAGTGCCAACAAGGGTAAAGAGGGGGATACTGCTATTTTCTTCGGCCTGAGTGGTACGGGTAAAACGACGCTTTCTGCGGACCCCAATCGCTTTTTGATTGGTGATGATGAGCATGGC
The DNA here is from genome assembly GCA_964628385.1 of uncultured Saprospiraceae bacterium. Taxonomy (GTDB): domain Bacteria; phylum Bacteroidota; class Bacteroidia; order Chitinophagales; family Saprospiraceae; genus JANQPA01. The sequence goes on along the minus strand of CAZVOD010000024.1, from coordinate 50,817 downwards.
TGGACGGATAAGGGAATCTTCAATTTTGAAGGTGGTTGTTATGCTAAAGTTATCAACCTGACCAGAGAGCAGGAGCCTGAAATCTGGGACGCCATCAAGTTTGGTGCTTTGCTTGAGAATACGCGTTTTATTCCCGGTACTACTACTGTTGACTACACCAGCGATGCAGTAACTCAGAATACCAGAGTTTCCTATCCGCTGTATCATATTGCCAATGCAGTAGAGCCTTCCGTGGGAGGTATTCCAAAGAATATATTCTTCCTGACTTGTGATGCCTACGGTATCTTGCCTCCGATCTCTAAGTTGACCAAAGGGCAGGCGATGTATCATTTTATTTCGGGATACACTGCTAAGGTAGCAGGAACAGAAGCAGGTGTTGACGAGCCTGAAAGCGTATTTTCCGCTTGTTTTGGAGCACCGTTTATGCCGCTGCATCCCACGCGTTATGCAGCGTTGTTAGGTGAGAAAATGATCAGTCAGGATGTTAATATCTGGTTGGTTAACACAGGATGGTCCGGCGGGCCTTATGGAGTAGGAAGCCGCGTAAAGTTGCGTTATACAAGAGCTATGATTACGGCTGCACTCGAGAACAAACTCGAAAATGTAGCATACACAACCCATCCGGTATTTGGCTTATTCATACCCAAGGAAGTACCTGGTGTACCTGATGATATATTGAACCCAAGAGATACTTGGGAAGATAAAGCTGCCTACGACAAGCAAGCCGAAGCCCTTGCCAATGATTTTGTGAATAATTTCAGGCAATTCGAAGAATTTGCCAACGAAGAAATTATGGGTGGCGCGCCCAAAGTGAGTGAAGACGTGGCTTAGATTCTAATATCTAGTTGAATAAAGAGTACGGAGCAACGCTCTGTACTCTTTATAGCCGTTTTCCCTGGGCTGGCAACCTCATCTTTAGGGATGAGCCGCCACCCAGACCTCTCCGTCCTTGAAGATTTCCTTTTTCCATATCGGAACAGTTTCTTTTAATGTATCGATAGCAAACTGGCAGGCTTCAAAAGCAGCCCTGCGGTGTGGTGTGGCCGCAGCGATAATAACAGCGATCTCCTGGATATTTAGAGCGCCTATTCTGTGGTGAATACTCATTTTTTCCACCGGCCACTGCCCGGCAGCTCGCTCAGCGATCTTGCGCATTTCAGAAATAGCCATAGGTCGATACACCTCAAATTCCAAACGAATCACAGGTTTGCCTTTCGTTTGGTTTCTCACCGTTCCAATGAAAACGGAAATACCACCTGCATTGTCATTACTCACGTAGTCAATACAGGCCTGTGGGGATAGTGGATGTTCCAGAAGTTGTATGTCTATCATAACAAGGCAGATGTAAGCATGAAAAAATAGGCTTGTCTTTTGCGAGTGGAATAGTTGAAAACTGGTGTTCCACTCACAAAACAAGCTAAAGGTTATTTTAGCGAAAAATACTAAAACTTATCCTTTTATGCTTACAGTCTTGAAGTTAGCCCGAAGCTTAGAACCATTAGTATCACATACTAAAATAACTTTTCGTCTGTTCTTAGCCAGCCTGTCAGGCTGAAACGTTCTCGGATGACTGGCAAGACGGCATGCTCAATGAGCTCACTGCGCATACAGACCATTCTGCCTCCCTGTGGAAGAATATCTAACTCCTGATTTTCCAAAAATAACCTCAAAGCACCACCCCATTCAGGACGCCACTCGGGATTAAGGTAAATAATGACTGATATTTTTCTGGCATCAGAATCTTTGAATACATCTAAATGCCGTCTGTAAAACTTCCCAACCGGATAGACTGCAAAGTGAAATTCTCTGGATTTGATACCAAGAAAACAAGTGGCATTCAAATATTCTACAAAGTGATCCATCTTCTGCCAAAATCCCTGGATCAGCGGCTCCTGGGTATGCTCAGAAAGCCAGAAAATATGATCACCTCTTACGGCCTCGTCCTTTGTGAAATCTTGCTGATGGCCAATGCCGGCCTTTTTGAAGGTACCCTTGTCGTATAACGAACCAACTTGAGTGTGAAAGGCATAGACCTGCTCTTCACTCAAAAATTGATCAATGATAACGTAGCCGTCACTGGCCAAACGGTCAGCTACCGTTTCCCACCTGTAATTAATCATCTAGGTAATGGTCATGGTCGTATGAATTGTAATTGAGAGCTTCAAAAGCTTCATCCATCCATCGTTTTGATTTAGGCTTATGCTTATTCTCTTTCTTTTTGGGCTTCTTTAGGGCCCGCTTTTCCTGAGATTCCAATGATTGGAGCTTGTTCTTTTCTTTCTTACTTTTCATGTTCAAAAAAACTTTTTTACAAAACAAAAAGACGATCTTGAAGAAAATCTGAATTTTTATAAACCTGGAAAATGAAATTATTGATTCTCTCAGAAGAGAATAGTCTGCTATTACTCATGCAGCGGTTCTTTAAAAAGGAAGGCTACAAAACAGAGGTAGTAGCAAGATTTAGAGAGGCGGAACGCAAACTCATCAATTATGAATATGATTGTATGATTATTTCGTGGAGCTTACCCGATGGCAATACCTCATTAGTGAGAGCACTACGCCAAACCAACAAGCAGTTGGGAATTATCTTTGTTTCTGCCAAAGATGTGGTGGAAGACAGGGTAGTGGGGCTGGGGGCCGGGGCCGATGATTTCATGGTACAGCCTATTCACCTGCCCGAGCTAAATGCCCGACTCAAATCTATTATGAGAAGAAAAAACAACAATTTCTCTTCTGTACTAACATTTGATGAACTGACAGTAAAGTTGGAAGCCAGGGAAGTTTCTATTAGTGAAGTGCCTGTAAAGCTTACTCGTAAGGAATTTGATATACTCGAATATCTAATCCGCAACAAAAATCGCGTGATCACCAAGGAGCGTCTTGCCGAGTATTTGTGGGGAGAAAAAATGGAAGATGCAGATTCTTATGACTTCATATACGCTCATTTGAAAAACTTACGCCGCAAGTTAAACGATAAGGCCGGACGCGATCTTATCAAAACCATATATGGTATTGGCTACAAATTTATTGCCGAATAAGATACGGAAAAGATGGTCTATTGCCACTTTTATATTTCCTGCATTAAATTTTAATAATTGATTAATTTTCTTTAAAAATTCAGAATTTATTCAGATTCATCCGTCTATTTGCCAGCAAAACGGAAAAAGAGCGCTTTTTCAAAAGTCGCTTATTTTAGTTAAAAAATAAAGATTAGTTTTGACAAATAAGTTAAAGTTAAAACTTAATTTTAAAATAACCGTAGTCTTTTGCTTCTTTATTCTGTACAGTTTTTTTATGTTTATATCATCAAAGAACCAAAAAAATTAAGGTATGATGCAGTCAGTTGTTCGTTATTCAGATGCTGACCTTGCTGAGTTCAGGCAGGTCATCGAAAAGAAGCTCACAGAGGCTCAGGAGCAACTTCGCAGCCTCCAGCAGCAGATCGTAGAAATCACTGAAAATACAGATGATGAGTTTGGCAGTGATTGGATTGATGACAGTAGCACGAGTGGTAATATTGAGATGCTCAATAATATGGCTATTCGTCAGCGTCAGCATATCCGTAATCTGGAAAATGCCTTGCTTAGGATTAGAAACAAAACATACGGTATTTGTACTGTTACCGGTGAGTTGATCGAAAAACGTCGCTTGCTGGTTGTACCTACTACCACCAAGCGGGTGGAGGTGAAAAACGGGCAGGTATCTTCTTCAGCATCTGGCTCTAGAGCCGGCAGCACTGAAAGTAGAGCAAGGGTTGAGAAAAAGAGTAGCACTTCCCAGTCTGCTAATAAAATTATTACCAAAGTGAAGAGAAAGGCTGCCGTTAATGCTGAGCAAAATAAGGCCAATGCCAAGAGTAACGACTTCTTTGATGATGACTTTGATCAGGACGACGATGACTTTGGTATGAAGGTATCCTTCCTTGAAGACGGAGAGATGATTCGTGTATCTATGGATAAGATCAATGGTTTTGACAGCGATTATTCAGATGATGATGATAGCTACAAGAGCTACCGCGACGACGACGATGATGACAAAGACATGGAAGACTAGACTTGTTTCGAAGGGGGAGAGTAGTGGTAAAAGAATCCATTTTAATACCTGCGAAATAAGCTAATGGTTTAACGTAAGACAAGAGCCGTCGGAGGTCATAAAGACCCTCGACGGCATCGATAGCCTGACTTATGTATTTGCGTTATCCTAGTTTTCGTAGTAGAAACGCTCGTGTACGATATGGCCGTTTTTCCATCTTTGTACAGCTACTTGCTCCATATTAGCGCGGTTACCATCTTTGAAGGTTATATCCATAGCTGATTCGATGATAGTAACACCGTTTTCTTCATCAGAAGTGATGCTCTTAATGTCCAACCCGTGGAATTCTTTTACCATGCCTAAGAAGGATTCTTCGTATTCACGACAGGCTTTTTTGCCTTCGCGTGTACCGCGTGGCTCAGTCATAACTACATTCTCACCATAGTACTTATCAAATGCTTCTAATAGCTGGCCCTGTCCCAGCATATTCATCATGTCTTGTGCTTTTTCTTTTAAAGTCATGGAGTAATAAATTTTTGTGGATTAATATTTTTCTATTTGCTTTTAAAATAATGTTTAAACATCGAAAATGTTCGGCTGATTTTCTAAAAAAATTATCTACCGTCTCGAATCTTGATAAATTCTCCCTATATTTCATTCAAAACCAAAGAAATGAGTCCAATCTTCATCGTTTTAGCTGTAATTGTTGTACTAGGTCTTTACGCCATGTCGATTTACAATCGATTTGTCAAGCTCAAGAATCAGGTAGAAGAAGCCTATAGTGGCATAGAAGTACAACTTAAGCGCCGGTATGATCTTATTCCCAATCTCGTAAATACCGTCAAGGGTTACGCTAGGCAGGAGCAAGAAACACTGGAGCGGGTAGTAGAATTGAGAAATACAGCTATACAAATGCCGAGAGATAAGGTAGAAGGACAGGCGCGGGCAGAAAATGCACTGAGCCAGGGCATTCAATCTATTATGCTACTTTCGGAAGATTATCCAGACCTTAAATCCAATCAAAATTTTCTTTCTCTTCAAGACACGCTTTCTGAAGTAGAAGATGGTATAGAAAAATCCAGACGCTATTACAATGCCCTGGTCAGAGACAATAATACGTACGTAGAATCCCTGCCATCGGCTATAATAGCCCGGGCCGCCAATTTTGTCACGTATCCATTCTTCGATATCGACGAGAAAGAGCGCGAGAATGTAGAGGTAAAATTTTAAGGAACTATTTAATCAAAACCAGGCATGAGATTTTTTTCACAGAGTATTTACGGTACTACTTTTTTCGTAGTAGCGATTACTTTTATTTTTATTTTTTCTGGAAATTATTCAGTAGCTCAGGAGTATTTCATCATCAACAACTACGAAATCGATATTGAGCTTAAGCGATCAGAAACTTTTCATGTAAAAGAAATTATCGATGTCACTTTTTCAGAGCAACGCCATGGCATTTACCGCGATATTCCCTTTAAATATCGGCTGGAAAACGGTAAAACCCACAAAATCAAGCTAAGCAACATTGAAGTGGTGGATAGACAACAAAAAATCTCCACCTCGGGAAGCAATAAAAGGATTCGCATCGGTGATCCAGATAAGTATGTTGATGGTAAACAGACTTACGTCATTGAATATGATGTAACCCGAGCCTTCCTTTATCAGGAGGATTTTGATGAATGGTATTGGAATCTCATCGGCTCAGAGTGGACAGTGCCCATAGAAGAGGCAAGTTTTAGTGTGTCTTTTCCTGCGGAGGTCAGTTTGACGAATGATAATATACGCGCTTATGCCGGTCCGGCGGGAACTCAAAGCCAGGAGCTGGTTTATAATTTTGAAGGTAATACAATCACAGGAAACACCACGAATACGCTTCAGCCGGGGGATGCCTTGACGCTGGCGGTTAAATTACCCAAAGGCATAATACCGGAGCCTTCAGCTACGCAGGTAGCTATCCGAAATTATGGTTTGCTGGCCCTTCCTGCTGTATTTTTGTCTTTGCTCATTGGTATATTTAGCAGAATAGGCTACGACAAACCCATACCGACTGTGGTGGAGTTTTATCCGCCAGAGGAATTAACACCAAGTGAGGCCGGCGCTTTTATCGATGACAATGTTGGCTTCAGTGAAGTATTGGCTTTGATACCTTACTGGGCAGCGGGTGGATTTATTGAAATGAATGAACTTACTCCTGCCGGCAAGGGGCTCTTTGGCAAAAAAGGAACCTATGAATTAAATAAGTTGAAAGACCTTCCTGCCGAGCGGCCGGAGCACGAGCAGGTGGTTTTTAAAGAATTATTTATAAAAAATGGGCCGAGAATCGACTTGCAAGACGTAAAGCATAAATTTACCCAAACAGCTTATAAGAGCATCAAAGCACTAAACCGGAGTATGATCCAAAGAAATTATTATACTAAAAGCTCCGTAAAATGGCGTAACTGGCTTCCTGCCATATGGGCACTTTGTTTTGTAGGTTTTATGGTTATGGTCTTTAATCTGTTTATTCTGGCCGCCTTCAGCTTGTTAATAGTTGGGTTTGTTGGCATTTATATGCAAACAACTATTTTGAAAAAAAATGAAAAAGGCCGGGAAGTATTTCAAAAGTTAAAAGGATTCAGGCAGTTTATAAAAAAAGCCGAGCAAGATAGGCTAAGGGTATTCGTAGAACAGGATCCAACTTATTTTGATAAGACCTTACCCTACGCCGTCGCATTTAACCTGGCCGACGAATGGACGGAAAAGTTTGATGGTATTCTCACCCAGCCACCTGGCTGGTATCATGGGGCAAATTCTTTCACCCATAGCTACAATAACTTTTCAGAAGGTTTTGATGCCGGTATAGGATCGGTGAGGTCAGCATTTACCTCTAAGTCTTCGTCGTCCGGCAGCTCGGGCGGAAGCTCCGGTGGCGGCTTTGGTGGTGGCGGCGGTGGCAGTTGGTAAGGACTAGACCGAAAGGCCAAAATGTTCTGGTTTCGAGATTAAATCGTATGGATACAGATAAGCGGTAAGGATATGCTTAGCGCTTATCTGTCTTGGTAGCTCGCTACTCCTCGTACTTCAGGTTTCCAATCAGTTTCATCAATTCAATGAAGCACTGGCCGGTGAGCACGGCGTCTTCCAGTGCATCGTGATCATCAGAACTGCGTTCCAGGCCAAAGTATTCTGCTACAGCATCCAGGCTTTGCTTACGAGGAGTGTCTATTCCTGCCTGATTAAGAATGGGAAATAAAATGTGAGTGATAGAATGCAGGTCCAGCATTTTGTAGGAAAAAGGCCAGTTGCGATTGTCAAAGCGATAGGCCGCCTTTAAGAAACTATAATCATTGACCAAACCAAGGCCGGCAAGCATGGTTCTGCGTAAAATTCTGGAATTATCAAATTGATCCGGTCGTTTGCCCTGTAGCTTGATAATCCATTCTTCAAATTCTGGAAGAACTTCATTCATCATTGGCGCCTCTTTAAGAACTTCCATGCTTAACCCATGGACCTCTTCTGATGGCTTACTAAAGGCCTCTTCATTTTCCGGATAAACATTTGATTTGTATCGGCCAAGTTCTCTCCAGTCATCGGAGTAAAGTACCGCTCCTATCTGAATGATTTCATGCCAACTGGGATCATCCCCCGTCATTTCAAGATCTATAACAAGGTAGTGCATTTGTTTGATTGATGAAGATTAAAATATTGAAATTTTTAATACCTCTACAAACCTACACTTTAATAGAAATTTTTCCTAGAAAATATCAAAAACTCTATTTCCTGGAAAGTAACGCTCCACAGCTTTGTCAAATTAATGGTAAGCTAAAGGATAAATTCCAAAACGCGCTCTTGAAAGGGGGGATGGCATTGGTGATGTTATAAAATGTATGATGACTATTGACCTGACCCGTTAGGGTCAGAATGTGTGTAGAAAATCAATAAATGAAGCGATTAAAAGCTTGCCGTTAGGTACGCCATGTAAACATAGCGTATCTGACGGCACGCTGGAACGCGGCAGCGCATTAATCAATGACCTATTTTAATACCTACGAAACAAGTCTAAAGTAAAAAATGAAGGAAGTCATTCCTCGTAGTGAGAACCTTTTATATTTTTTGGACACTAAAAAAGGTACCTGCTCCCCAAAAGTGGGCACAAGCAAAAACTAGAGGTTAAAAAACTGTTAATGAGTATGTTACATGTGATCTTCGCCGGAATCGACTTCGTAAATTTTATCCCCTGTTTGAAACCATTCGTCGTAAAACGGGGGTACTTTAGCACCGCAAAACCAGGGCCTGTCTACCTTAGCTGTTGAAAGCTTGAATCCAGGGCCTTATTATCGGATATTGTAGATATATTCAACAACAAAAAAATAAAACCATCAATTATGAAAATGCTTAAATCTTTTTTCTTTTTGACGTTCTTTTTTGCAGCGGTCACTGTTAACGCACAAGATATTTCAAAAAATGATTCTTTGACTGCCAGTACTGATACCGAAGTCACTTACAAAATGTACAAAGAAATGCAAAAGGCCTACAACGAGGGTGAAATTGATAAAGCTACTCTTCAAAAGGCATTCAACAAAATGATAGAAGGGTTGGAGAAAAATTGCTTTGAAGAGCCTGAAATTAAAAAAGAACCAACCAAAGAAGTAACCTATATTGGTAATGGAGGTACTGCCAGCCTGGATAAAAAGTTAAAATCAGCCAAAAAAGCTATTGTAGCGGCCAACTGAAGCGCCTGCCGACTATGGCAACAAATATCTTCAGTCTATTCTTTTATGATAGTATCGAATACTTATAACAACGGTGACTGCTACAATTAACAGGCCCGGAATTATGAAAATCAAATTACTCTGTATCCACTCCAGCCTCGAGGTAATCCATTCAGCTGCGTAGTAGCCTAGCAGGCTGAATGTACTGATCCAAACGATATTACCAATTACACTATAGACAGCAAATGTGCGGATAGGTATACTACTCACGCCAAATAAGATGGGCAAAACGATTCTAAAACCATAAATAAAGCGATAGCTAAGCAGCAGCAGCTGTTTACGTTTTAACAGGATCTGGTCCATTTGTGCAATACGCGCTTGTAATCTGGGCTTTCCTTCGTAAAGCTGCGGTCCTTTCTTTCTACCTGCCAGAAAGAAAAACCAGTCGGTAGCCAGTGTACCCAGGGCGAAAGAGCCGATAACCAGCTGTAGATTCAGTATTTCCATGCGTCCCAGTTGTATAAAACTGATCAACAGGATTTCTCCTTCCAACACCGCACCGATAAAAGCTCCTAAATACCCCAGTGATTCCAGCCAGTCCACAATTTTTGTTTTTATCTATTTCTTAAATTATTCAAGATACTAAAGCTATTGTTCAGATCCTCTTTGGCCACAATAACCGTAAATTCATTGGAAGTAGAAATAAGTTCTACCAGGTTTATTCCGTGATAAGCCAACTCTTTGAGTATAAAATAATAGATGCCATATAAACTGCGGTTTTCCAACGGCAAGATCAGGGTAATAGCCGAAAGGTGATAACGGGTATTGAGCAGATGCTCGTTTTCAAATATGTCCTTAAGGTTGTTCTCAAAAAACTCCCCTATAATGATTGTCGTTTCTGTAACGCCTTGAGAAAAAGTACAAAATCCTTTCGACAGCCGCCTGATTGTATCTAACAAGCGCGCCTGTTTTTCCAGTAGCGTATCGGAATTTCTGAAATTATAAGAAATCAAATTAGAGCGTACGCTGATATCACTTATTTTCCGAAAAAAATCTTTCAACAGCTTATCTGACGTATCGAGACTTCCGAAGCGCATTCTTTTTATGGCCATGACTATGGCGCCGGGTTGAATTTCGCGGCCTACTCTTTGGCTTACTTCCGGCTGAATTTTCCGGGCCAGAGCTGATATATTGATAACGCCATCGGCTATACCTTCCGTAATGAATGGAGATTGCAGTATGATTTTTTCTACGATGCTAGCTATTTTTATCATTTTGTTAAAAATGTAACACTTTGTGAATAATAGGTTTAATTTATTTAAAAAATTTCAAAGCTCCCGGAAGGACAATACTTTTGAAAAAATTTTGAAAGATAACAAGAAGCTATGCAGGTTTTAAAATTTGGAGGTACATCAGTAGGCTCACCGCAGCGGATGCGTCAGGTGGCAGAGATTATTGATGATGGTAATGATAAGATTATTGTACTATCGGCAGTATCTGGAACTACCCACAAGTTAGTGTCCCTTTGTGAGCTTCTGAACCAGCGTTTTTATGATGCTGCAGCCCTAAATCTGGAACGGCTGAAAGTAGAATATGAGCAATTTATTAAAGACCTTTTCCCACAGGATGATTATCAGGAGCAAGCCAAAGTTTTGGTTGATCAATCCTGGGAAATTATTACTTATTACCTGGATATTCGGTACACGTCCGCTCACGGTAAAGTCATACTGGCTCAGGGAGAGTTGATATCCACTCGCTTATTTCAGCTTTACTTATCCAGTATTGGTGTGACCGCCGAGTTACTTTCAGCACTAGATTTTATGCGTTTGGATGAGGACGGAGAGCCTAATCTTAGTTTTCTAAGAAATCGTTTACCGGAAGTCCTGGCATTACACTCTTCAGAAACCCATTATTTTATTACCCAGGGATATATTTGTAGAAATGCTGATAGTGAAGTAGATAACCTCAAGCGGGGCGGAAGTGACTATACAGCGACGCTTATCGGAGCAGCACTGGACGCTGATGAGATACAGATATGGACCGACATAGACGGGCTACACAACAATGATCCCCGGGTAGTAACGTCTACTTATTCTATTAGCCAGGTAAGTTACAGAGAAGCTGCGGAGCTGGCTTATTTTGGAGCCAAGATTTTACATCCTACCTGTATTATTCCGGCAGAGAGGGCTAATGTGCCGGTAAGACTTAAGAATACTTTTGAGCCGAAAGCTGCTGGAACTCTGATTTCCAATAGTTCCTCCGGCCGATATATTACAGCGTTGGCTGCCAAAGACGGTATTATTGCCATCAGAATTCGGTCTGGGCGCATGTTGAATGCCTATGGTTTTTTGAGGCGGGTATTTGAAGTTTTTGAGAAATACCGCACGCCTATCGATATGATAACCACCTCCGAGGTATCAGTTTCTTTGACTGTTGATGACGATACTTATTTGAATGATATTATCCATGAGCTGCAATCTTTTGGAGAAGTACACATTGATTTAGAGCAAACGATCATTTGTATTGTAGGGGATTTGATTACTGAACAGACAACCTATACCGCCGAAATTTTTGCGGCTTTGAAAGCTATTCCACTTCGGATGGTTAGTTATGGGGGAAGTAAGAATAATATCTCCCTGCTATTACCTAAAAAGTATAAGAAGCAAGCTTTACAAACACTGAACCAACATTTATTCGTTGAAGAAGAAGCTATTTTATAAAAAAAAATAAAAGCATCGCAAGACTCGTTTCGCTACTCTACCCTGAAGCGAAACGAGTCTCTGGGATGTTATTTCTCTTCAATAATATAATAAGTACCTTCACCATCTTTGTAGCTTTCCTGATTGACCCGATATTTTTGTCGGATATTACTCCAGCCTTTAATTTCTTCGCTACTCATCTTTTGTAGAAAATCAGAAGAGCTCACTTTAACATTCAGGAGTTTGGTGGAGGTAAAATCTGCCTGGTTCATTCTTTCAACGCCCCTGAGGTCGGCTCCGGTAAGATCCGCGCCGATAAATTTAATTCTTCTCATATCAGCTCCTCTGAAAAGTACATTTTGTGCACTCACCCCACTAAAGTCAGCAGCGAAGAGTCGGGCCTGTATGAATACGGCATCATTCAGGACAGATTCATTCAAACGGGCATTTTCCAGGTTGACGCCTCTCAGTTTGGCGGCTATCAGGTTAGATTCACTGAGCTGTATACCTCTAAGGGGAGCTTCTGCTAGTACTATACCTTCGAGATCAGAGTTATCGAAAAACGCCTGACCGTACACCAGGTAAGTTTTTTCTTCTAGATTAGCGATTTGTTTGGCTTTAGTAATAAAAGAAAGCAAAATTTGGCCGTATTCCGGGCTTACGTTAAAAGTACCATCCGGGCCAATTCTGTAGGGTTCCATCTTATTGATCGTTAATGCAATAGTTTTTCCCATTTGCAGCACTTCATCATCTTTTCGAAACCTTCCGTCCTGGCTTCTGATAAAGTCCTCTATTTTTTCAACTTCTGCAGCGTAAAGAGACCGTTTAGAAGCGGCTTCTTCCTGCCCCATTTGCACCTGTATTAGGTTATTCTGGGTTTCTACCAACTCGTTCTGGGTATTCATTATGGCGCTCTGGCGTTTCATAATATCTCCTTGCTGATACATCATATAGGATTGGATGATCAAAACAGACGCCGGGATCAGGGCAAATAATATACCGATGATACCAATACGGGTAAATCGCCACAGTACATGAGCTGTGACTGCAGCCAGGGTTTCTCTGGACACCTTTTTTTGTGGGATTTCTGCATACAGATCTTCCAGGCTTTTCTTCAGGCGTCGTCCCAAAAAGATGCCTGCTCCGGCCCATCCGAGCCCTTTCCGGAGTTTTTTTCCGGTCTTTTTTTGATGTTGTGTTTTATATGATTCTATCTCTTCGCGCAGGCGTAAGTTTTCGTTGGCTAGCTGTTGGTTTTGTTTTTTCAGCTGCTGAATATCGTCTTCTGAAAAGCGATGCTCTGACATATTTGACAGGTTGTTTGTTTTAATTTCCTCTAAATTAACGAATACCTTTTTTATTTTACAGCACTTTAAAAATTAATATAATTTTAGTACAGCACGCCCTAATACAACTTGCTTATATATGCAAATAGCAATAGATATTGGAAATTCGAATGTAGTGGTTGGTATTTACCGCAATGCTAAATGGGAGCAAATCTGGAGGATTCCGACGGTTACCAATACGGATGTTTTATATTTTTATGAAAAAGTACTGACCAATCATCTTTTGGAAGCAGACATTGACCCGGAGCACATTGATCAGATCATTCTCAGTAGTGTGGTACCCGATCTGAATGAAATTTTTGTAAAGTTATCGCAGCCGGTATTTGGCAGAGAGTTGATTTTGGTAGGTCCGGGCATTTACCCGAGGGTGGATTTACGGATAGATCGCCCGGATGAGTTGGGTACAGATTTGTTTGCCAATGCTATTGCGGTAAAGGATTTGTACGGAAAGGATGCTATTGTAGTTGATTTTGGTACAGCACTGACGTTCACTACGGTTACAGCCAAGGGGTACGTATTAGGTGTGGCGATTACTCCGGGGCTGAAAACGGCAATTCATGCTTTATTTCAAAATACAGCTCAGCTTCCTGAAGTTCCTCTTGAGTTGCCGGACTCTCCGGTTGGAAAGAATTCTGCTCATGCAATTCAGAGTGGTGTATTGATAGGATATGTTGGTTTGGTCAATCATATGCTCAGGGAAATTAGGGCTGAAGTAGGGGCCCATTACATTACAGTAGCCACAGGAGGTTTATCTTCTATTCTACATCCTTTGGAATCATCATTCGACATTATCAACCGGGAACTCACCCTGGAGGGGCTCCGCATCATTGGGGATTACATGGTCGATTAATTGGGACGATTAAGCTGGAGTCAGCTATAATACTACTCCCCCAAGACATGTCATGTCTAGACATGTCATGTACTTTTTTTACAAACATGACATTTTTATGTAAGTATCTGATTTGCAAATAGTTAATGTTCAAAAATAAGAGATGTCATTTCTAGAAATGACATCTCTTATTTTTGAGGACTTATCCTAGCCCCTCCAGCCGCTTCTCAGCTGCCAACCCCAGCAATCTACTATCCGTACCCAGCGAAATTAAGTTAAAACCCAGCTCCACTGCCCTGGCAGTAGCCTCCTGCGGAACTGTAAAAATACCGGTTTGTAGCTTGTATTTTTTCGCTGTTGCTATCACTTTTTGGAGAACGGCGATCAGCTGTGGGTCCTCAAAGTCTGCTTTATTCTCTAGGCCCATACTGACACTCAAGTCAAACGGCCCTACATACAAGCCGCTCAGCCTCGCAGTTTGAGCTATTGCCTCCAGATTATCTACTGCTTCGGCGGTTTCTATCATAGCAAAAGTGGCAATCGTAGATGCAGCCTCTTTAAAATAATCTTCTTTTGCATAAAGCCCCGCACGGATCGGACCAAAGCTCCTGATACCATTAGGTGGATAATGACATGCCTCAACAAATCTCCGGGCATCATTAGCTGTGTATATCATTGGACATATCAGCCCCCTGGCTCCGGCATCCAACATTTGCATAATATGAGCGGGTTCATTCCAGCGCAATCGTACCATTGGAATAGTCTTGCTGGTACTGATCGCTTGTAGCATAGTAAGCGCTGTGGCATAGTCAATAAGGCCATGCTGCATATCCAAAGTCAGACTGTCGTAGCCACGGTGCGCCAGTAACTCAGCTGTCCAGGAGCATGGTATAGATAAAAAAAGATTGCTGGTAACAGATTGGTTAGATGCCATTTTCCTTTTAATTAGAAATTGTATGAAAAATAAGTTTGTTTTAAAGGTAATTGATTGATTAGTAAATTGATAGCTTTTGGCCTGAGCCAGTTAGAAGTCGTAATTGACTATGCTGTTAAAGTACATTTTATCAACCTAATGGTCGGATCATTGTTCCTTGCAAAAAAATAAAACATGTATTCAGATTCAAAAGATAAAATAAAAATAGGGATTGATGATATGGCTATTCACTTACCCAAACTATATCTCCCTATTGCTGATTTGGCAGAGGCCAGAGGTATTGAGTATGCCAAGCTCAATAAAGGCCTGGGCCTGGAAGCCATGAGTGTCGCAGATACTCATGAAGATGCCGCGACTATGGCTGCCGAAGCAGTAAAAGAACTTATTGAACGCAATCAACTACATCCAAGAGATATCGGCCGAATATATATGGGAACGGAAAGCGCTCTGGATGGTGCAAAACCAACGGCTACCTACGTACTCGATATGCTTACGCAATATTTTGAGCCACAATACGGTCCGGATTGCTTCTTGTATTGTGATGTCATTGACCTGACTTTTGCCTGTATCGGCGCGGTGGATGCTATGCAGAATACCATGGATTGGGTTAGCGCTGGTGAAGACCGTCTCGGAATTGTAGTAGGATCAGATATTGCCAAATATGAATTGAAATCTACCGGAGAATATACCCAGGGAGCAGGCGCCATAGCTATGCTGATCAAACAAAATCCAAGGCTTATAGCTTTCGAAGGCCAAACAGGAGTGGCAACCAGGCCAGTTCACGACTTTTTCAAGCCAACCCGAAGGATCAGCAAAGAAACGATTATCAATGAGGTATTACAACTAGCGGGTATTACCAGTGTAACTGCGGAGGAGCTTTTGGCCAAGCAAAATGGCCACCCAGAAGTGAAAGGAGTTATTGATTTGACAGAGGCATTTGTTTCTCTTCACAAAGATACTCCTGTTTTTGATGGTCCTTACTCCAATGATTGCTATCAGCAACGGATTAAAGAAGCACTAGAGCACTATGCTTGCCAGAATAATTTTGAAGAAGGGGAAGCCGTGACCGAAAATTGGGAACGATTAATTTTCCACCTCCCTTATGCCTTTCAGGCCAGACGGATGTTCTCTGAAATTTTTATTGAGGAAACCCGGCGATCCGGTAAGTTAGAGCAGTTCCTGCAGGCCAGCAAACTACAGGTGCCTCAGCCAAAAGATTTTGACGACGAAGCCGCCTATAGCAAAGCCCAAAAAGGTTTCTTAAAAGCAATAACCAAAACGGAATCCTACAGGCATTACGTGAAGCAAACGATCGAAAAAGGAGAACGCGCCTCCTCCTTGGTAGGCAATCTTTATGCCTCCTCCATATTTCTGGCCCTGATGAGTACCATGGAAGCTGATCTGGAAGAAAATACAGCACTGGATAATAAACAGCTGGGCTTTTTTGCCTACGGTAGCGGTTCCAAATCTAAAGTCTTTAGAGGAATAGTGCAGCAGGGATGGAAAGACGTGGTGAAGCACTTTGGATTGATGAAAAAACTAAAGAACAGAGTAAGTATCGACTATAAGACCTACGAAAACTTACACCGCAAGAGACAAGCGCAAAGTGTTGTAAAACCGGGTGAGAAAGAATTTTATTTAAAAAATATCCACCATGAAAAAGATAACCTCGAAGGAGCGAGAACATACGATTGGGGGCACGAAGTAAAGGTAGAAGCCTAAGCTTATTGTCAGGTCGTTCAATCAGGGATAACGGATCATTTCTCTGTGATCCCTGAATGCTCTCACAGCCATCCTGATAGCTATGGCTACTACAGGATTGGAAGTTCCTACCAACAACATCACCGAGGCGAGGCCGTATAAAAGAGCATTCAACAGAATGAAAAACTACCATTAGAAATATTCGTGTATCATTGACATTAACAAGCAAAAGGAAAGCTGCATACGGAAAGTAGATTTTGGCGCTGCAACGCCTCCATTTCAATGATTTTTTCCATATTTCTTTACAAACTTTTGGTCTGCTCCTTTAAGTATGGGTTGTCCATGGCCAAAGGCTGCTCCTTCAAATTTCAGGCTAGCTATTCTGGCCAGGTCATCATAACCCTGCTTTGTATTTTCATACAGTGGCGGATGACTCAGGCCCAAAAGGTTTGTGGCCGTATCTGCCCCAAAAAGGAAGTCTCCATGGTCATCGAACAGCAATGCGACTTGCCCTTCGCTATGCCCGGGACCGGCTACTACTTCCTTGCGCATTCCTATACCGTGCTCTACCAGTTGAGCGTCCTTAGGATGCATGTAAATCTTTGCATTAGTCCTTGCTTTTAATGCTGCCAGGCTACCAGCATGATCCGGGTGGTGATGAGTAACGATAATATGCTTTAGATCAGAAACCTGCCGCCCTATCTTTTCAATGTATTGCCGTATAGCCTTTTCGCTATCCTTGTATCCTGTATCTATCAGGATGAGCTCCTGACCTTCATCAATCAAATACGCGTTGACAGAACCAAGTGCCAATAGGTGAATATTTGGATGTAATTGTTTCATTTTTTCCTAACAAATTAGAAAAACATTTATTTTAAAAAATATTAATATGAAAGGTCGATTTTGAGTCATTTTGACAAAAAGATTGAACCTTACAAGTAGTTCCCTCCGTAATGGATAACTGAATATTTTCAATGATTTTGAAAAAAATCTGTCCCATGAAGCGAGTAAATATAGCTGGGTTGGCTGCTATGTTGATGCTGAGTTTAATGTGTTTTTTCCCGGTAGAAGATCATACGGAGGTTATTTTGATAGAAAAAACTGTTCTGAATAATCAGATGGAAGCATTGCAAAGTAGCTGGAATCATTTCTTCCATTGTGCCGAAAATGCTAAAGTGCGAAAAGCGGCCTGGAAAAAGTTTATGATTTCATACAAGAAGGCAGAATGGTTGCTTTCTTTGCTCACGCCCGCCGAAAAGTACAATTGGCTTAACAACTCTAAATATTGGGTCTGGCAAGACAGTATGGCCAGGCGGGAATACGATGAGGCAGGAGTTTTTCAACAGATCGAACGTACACTATTTATTGATACAGCTCTCTCTAAAACTGATTTATCCCACCGTGATTTGAACTTAATTGATAGTTGGCTTACAGAGCTTTGTCAATCTAAAGAATGGTTGCATTTATCCCAATCCGATTATTTTTTTGCCTGGGTAATGGATGACTATCGGCAGTATTTTTTGCACCTCACTGGGTATGATCGGCTAAATCTGGAGATGGTATTGCCGGAGTATAAGTCTAACATCTTATCCAGAATAACATTGCTAAAGTCTATTTCAGAGGAGCAGCGTGAAAAGTTTCGTGTTCCTGTTTTGATGTCGAGATATGAAGCAATTGCCGAGTTGCTGGAGGAGAGCAATTATGATCAGCTTGACCGGGCAACACTACTGAAAACGTATCTTCAACCTTCCTGGTCGCATCTTAGTAAAATTGCTCTGGATCTTTCAGGAGCGGAAGTCCCGGTTTGGGCGGCACATTTTCAATGGGAAGGACAGTCCCCTTTTTCAGCTCAATGGCTGGAACCCAGGGCTTTCAGAGGGGTACAAAGTGATATTAACGAAGCAGCCGCCAAAGTATTAGGGGAATTATTATTTTTTGATCCTTTGCTATCAGGTAATGGAAAGAGAACCTGCGGCTCTTGCCACAAACCGCAAAAGGCTTTTGCTGATGGCCGCCAAACCAGCCTGGGCTACGATTTTACAGTACGCCTGAAACGCAATGCGCCATCATTGGTGAACACTGTCTTCCATAAACGTTTTGGTCATGATAATTACCATCACTCTATAGAGGAGCAGATCATGTCTGTTGTAGAACATCCTCAGGAGTTTCGCTCCAATATGGATTCCATTGTAGAACGACTAAGAACTTCTAAAGAATACGAGCAATTGTTTGGTCGTGCTTTTCCTGAAAATAGCCGTATTGATTCAGCAAATGTAGTGGAAGCACTAGGGCTTTATACTGCATCTATTATCAGTTTTGATACTGAGTTTGACCAGTATATGCGCGGAGAAATTCAGAAGATAGATACAGCTATTATCGTAGGCTTTAATTTGTTTATGGGAAAAGCCCAGTGTGGTAGTTGTCATTTTGCGCCACTATTTTCAGGCCTGAAACCACCAACTTTTCGAGATCAGGAATACCATTCGCATGGAGTCACCACCGGAGTTTTGTGGGATAAACCAATCGATTTAGATTGGGGCATAGCTGATTTTAAAGGTAAAGACTATAAATTCTTCTTTAGAACTCCCGGATTGCGAAATTTACAATACACAGCTCCTTACATGCACAACGGGATTTTTTACGATATGAATGGAGCTTTGGGGTTCATTTTTGAAAAACATGAAAGAGCCTATCCACTAGCTGACTTTCCTTCTGGAGCAATCAATTTTACAGATGACGAAAAAGAGAAACTCAAAGCATTTCTGAATAGTCTGAATGACCATACTATTGATCAAAAGTATAAAGAAGGTATAGAGCTACCACTTACTAATGGCTCCGTGGTACCGGAGCGCCGTAGATCAGCGGGTGTGTATTAAACCCTTAATATCAAAATAAAGTAAAAAATCTAAAAATAATATATTTTTCAAACAAACAAGCTGAATCCTTTCTTGCCCAGGATCGTAAAAAACATGAGAACTCATTTAATAGGAAATAAAAACTTATATGAATATAATCGATTTTCTATAAACAAAAAATGGCCTTCGTTATTACATATGGTTACTTTTATCCAAACACAACTCTCAGACACAAAGACGTTTACACCTGTAATTGAGGAGCAACTTGAGAAACTATACATACCAATAACATTTTTAACTAACTGGTTTGTACTGGTTAAGCGTGGTAACACTTTGCTTCTATTCTGTCAAAATTGGGAAGAATAGTAGTTTCTATGCGTTTACCTGATTAACGGTAGGCAAGCACTATTTATTAATATTTGTTAACGTCAATGCTGAGCAGGGGCTCAGTTATATGCAGTTCAATCCCTCTCGATTGATATTTAATCTAATTCAAATGAGAAATTATTATTTGACATTTTGTTTAGTCTTTATGGCTAGCATTGTATTTGCTCAACCAAGCTTGAAAAACAAAGAGAGCGAAGCATTGCTAAAAAAGAGTTTCATTACTGAAGAGGCGATCATTGGAGTAGATTTCTCTCCATCAGGATTGTACCTGGTAAGTGGTGGTGCCTCTGGAGTCGTGGAAGTTCGTAATGTGACTACTGGTAAAATTGTCCACAAGTTGGAAGGCCACACTGATGATATTTTAGCCGTTAAGTGTTCTCCCGGAGGCCGTTTGGTAGCTACAGGCGGTGTGGATAAAAAAGTAATTTTGTGGGACATCATCTCCGGCCAAAAAGTGAATGTATTGGAAGGCCACCGTGATTATGTCAGAGATTTGGAATTTAGCCCAGATGGGCGCTTACTCGTTAGTGCTAGCTGGGATCAGACTGCCATTGTTTGGGATGCCGTACTGGGAACCAGAGTACAGACTATGAGTGGTCATCAGGACAATGTTACTTCCGTATCTTTTAGCCCTGACGGAAAAAGAATCGTAACTGCATGCGGTGATCACAAATTGAGAATCTGGGAAGTAGAAACCGGAGAATTACTAAACGTCCTTGAAGGTCATACCGATGAAATATGGGATGTAGAATGGTCTCATGCTTCCAACATTCTAGCTACTGGTGCATGGGATAACAAAGCAAGAACCTGGGATCCTGACCAGGCTCGCCAAATCGATGTTTTCCCTGGCCACGTTACAGATGTATGGTCTGTTTCTTTTGATCCTAATGGTTTATTACTGGCCACTTCTGGTGGTGATCGTAAAATCAAACTATGGGACTTAGCGACAGGTAAGTTTATCATGAATTTGTGCGAAAATACGCATGTATCCGATATTGAAGAAGTAGCTTTTAGTCCTGACGGTTCTATGGTAGCCAGCGTAAGTCGTGATGGTAGTATGCGCCTTTGGGATGTGCCTCGATTGGAAGGTAGAATTGAGAAAATGACTGCTGATTCATTGCAAGTATGGATTGTGCAGGAAGAGTTTGAAACGACAGCTGAGTACGAAAGACGTCTGAAAAGAAAAGATAAGGTAAGGAGAGAAATCAAAGAAGAGCTTACTCGTGCCTTCATCGCTCACTACAGCAAGAATATTCCATGGGAAGCCGATATTTCCATTGGAGATTACAATGCTGACGGTGGGCATTTTGAATTGACTTCCAGAATCTTTGGATCGCTGAAGCTGCTTGTAGAGCCAAGTGAAGCCAAAAAAGTCCTTGAAAACAAGGATCGTCTGGAGTTCAGAGACTTGTCTTTGGAATTCATTCAAGGCAGAATCATGGTTTCTTCAATGACTGCTTATCTTAAAGGCTTGAATACCAGATACAAGATTACCATGTAAAAGCAAATAGCTACAACTTTATAGTAATTTCAAAACCTTTCCGAAAAATTGGAAAGGTTTTTTTACCTAAAAAAGAGGCTGTTAAACCTTCATTTTCATTCGTTCGGCTCTCTCCCAGGTTACCTGCTGCGTTTTTTGAATAAATCGGAAAAATCCTCTATACACGCAATAATTCATCATGAAAAAGTAGAAAGGAATGAAAAACCCCTTTATTTCAATTCGCTTATTTCTCCATACCCAACCTAACCCGGCTATCAGGTAAAAGCAAAGCTGCAAGCCCAAGAGTATCGAATAAAATACCGAGCCACCAGCCGCTAATATGGCATTGCTGATAAAGACTATGGGAAGAGCAATGGGAGCTAATGTCCATCTTAAAACCCGATGAGAGACATATTGAAAGGTAAGCATTCCATACTTGAAGGGATTGAGTAATGCTCTTAAGCGCCACATGGCTTGAAAGCCTCCGGCACTGATTCTGATTTTTCTTTTCATTTCGTCTTCTACGCTGGCCGAGGCACTTTCACTGGCATAGGCTTCAGGTGTATATGCCACCCGGTATCCCTGACGGACGACCAATAAGCTTTGTACAAAATCTTCTAGGATAGTATCATCAGCAATATTGGTGAATAAGGGCGTGCGAATGGCAAATAACTCACCGGCAGCTCCTACTACTGAGTACAATTCGGCATCCTGGGCTTTTAAAAACGATTCATATTTCCAGTAGAAACCTTCTCCTGACGCACTTGCCGTATCTTCTGGTCGGCTCATCACTCGTTTTTCACCTGCTACAGCACCAACATCTTCATCCGTAAATTGGGCAACTATGTTTTTGATACAAGAACGGTTAAGGTAGGTATTGGCATCACACAAAACCGTAATAGAGCTAGTCACAAAAGGCATTGCCCTTTTTACAGCCGCAATCTTTCCGCTGCGTCCTTCCTGATGTAACAATGAAAATGGTGGATACCGCTTTATTATTTCCATGGTCCTATCCGTAGAACCATCCGTCACAAATATGACTTCCAGCTTATCGGCCGGATAATCAAGTGCCAATGTATTATGTATTTTTTCCTCTATAAAATCTTCTTCATTGTAAGCGGCAATGAGTAGTGCTACCCTGGGAAGTGACCCAAGAGATAGTGATTCAAGTGATATTCGTCTCCTTCTTTTCCTCAGTGTTAGGAGCATGTATACAATGAGGCCATATCCAAGGTAGGTATAAAATAATATACTAATACCTAACCAAAAAATAATTTCCATATTCAGTGTAATTTGTTTGGGTTAATAATATCGCTTTGCCTGTGCAAGCATTACTTTGGATATTGGGGGGGCAAGTATTCTAGTATGGTACCGTTACTTTCTGGTTGGAGGAGAAGTTCCATGAAATAGCCCGGACTAACTGTTTGACGTGATCAAATTCTCTTCTCATCAGATGCCTGAGAATGTTAACGGGCCAGCTCACCAACAGATAAAAAGTGAGAAAAATGAAGTACTTCTGCCCACCAAAGACTTTTCTCATAAACAATATTCTGTTTCTATTGAGATAATAAGTTTTCATAGGGTTTATTTTTCCTATTGACATGGATTGCTTGTGATGGATATAGCTGGCACCACAAAAATAGCTCTGATAGCCTATGGCTGCTGCACGCTCACAAAAGTCAATCTCTTCGTAGTACATGAAATAGTATTCAGGAAAGCCACCCAGTTTTTCGTATAATCCAGCCCTGATCAACATACAGGCACCATGACCAGAAGCCGTAGGAGCCGTGTATAAATATTCCCCTTCACAATCTCTTTCCATGGAACCAATGCAACGGTTCCGGCCCGTTAGTGGATGAATACGCGTGAAGCCGGCGTATTGCAAAACATCCGGTTGCTCATAAAAGTAAATTCTCGGACTAACAACGCCGACGCTATCATTTTTTTCCAGTAGCTCTACCATAGGCTCCACAAAACCCGGGGGTACGATAGTATCGTTATTGAGCAGTAGGATATAGTCGCCGGTGGCATACTTAAAGCCCAAGTTATTACCACCCGAAAACCCTAAATTATCTTCACTGACAATCACACTGGCAGTGGGATAGTGCTCTAAAAAATGCTGCGTTTCATTTTTTAGTGATCCATTATCTACGATGATCACTTCTAGGTTCGGGTAGCTAACTTTTCTGAGCGAGTCTAACAAATCACAAGTCACTTCAGCCTGCCTGAAGTTGATCGTGATAATACTGACTCTTGGTATTTCTGATGATTGCATAGCTTTTATTTCAATAGGTTTAAGTAAAAAGAAAATGAATACTTGAAAATATTTATGTGATTGATTGGAATGAATCGCTTGATCATCAACTGGCCAACCAGTATACTAATCCACACAGAGAGCAAGGTAGCGAATGCCACTCCCTGAATTCCCCATCTGGTTACAAAGAGGATATTGAGAATCAGGTTAATGCTAAGGCTACCGACTAGAAAGAGAAAATTCAGCCTTGGTTGGCCGATGGCATCCAAGGTGATCCCAAAAAGTCTTCCCCAGGGTTTTATCAAAATAGAAATGCAGAGGATTCTTAGTACTGGTGTGGCAGAGAGGTAGTTAGTCCCGGCTACCAATACGATAATATCGTCGGCGAAGAAGAAGCTGCCCAGACATACCGGAAGGACTAAGGCAAACAAGGTACCAATACCTTTTTCATAAAATTGGCCAATAGCGTCAAGGCTGCCCGTAGAGTTCTGTTGCGCCATCTTTGGATAAACTACTTGTGCCATACTATTCATGGGAACTTCCATGAAGTTGGTAATCCTTGAGGCAACATTGTAAAGACCCACTGCCAGTGGCGTGAGGAAAGTGCCCAGAATAATGGCATCCATTTTATTGAGTACCATAGAACTGAGGTTAGTGCCCATAACATATTTGCCAAAATCAAATAGCTTGACTTTCCATCTCTTCTGCGCTTTACCAAAAGTAAGCCTGGCTCTGTTGTAAAAAATAATCACAAGCAGGGAGCCTGCACCGGCAATGATCTGTAATATTGGTAAGTGTACCAACCGGAGATTTTCTAGAAAAAATCCTTTATAAATAATGAGTCCGGTAAATAAAACGCCGTAAGTCAGGTGAGATAGAAAAACACCTTTAAAATCCACTTCTTTGATGTGCAGGGTATCTATAAATCGGGCTGAACCAAATACCAGTACATAGAATGGATAAAATAATAATAAGGTAAATAATTCGGGTGCTGCCCACAGCGCACTCAATGGTTGGCCAAGAATGATCAGCAAACCGGCCAACCCGATTCCTGATAGGATATTTAGCCAGTAGCCTGCTGCGATTATATTTGGAGCTTCATCGGGATGGTCTTTGCAAAATTTAACCATACCGTTTTGTACCAGCCCCATACGCATCATATCCGTAATACTGATCAGGGTCATATACAAAACCCAAACTCCAAAATCGTTTTGCTCTAGTAAGCGCACCAACAATAGAAAGCTCAAAAAACCGAAGCCCATTTGTGCTCCCTGACTTAAAAAAGAAAAAATGCCGGGGGTATTGAATTTGGTAATGTATTTTCTCATAGTCCATCCAGGTTTTAGTGAGACTGTTGTTTGTTGACGGTTTGTTGAGATAGCCGCTTTTCTGTTAAAATGGATTGATAAACCTCTATTGTTTGTTGTGTGATAGCTTCCCATGAGAAGTGCTTGGCCACGTATTTCCTTCCCCATTGCCCCATTTGCTCGGCTTCCTGAGGGTGATCAAAAAGGTAATTGACTGCTTCAGCCATTTTGATGGGATTCCCAACCGGAAATCGCAGGCCATTTTTTCCCTGCACGATCATTTCATTGATTCCCGGCACATCGGAGCCCAGCACTGGGCGTCCGCAAATATTAGCCTCCATCAAAACAATGCCTTGTGTTTCATGAAAAGAGGGTAGAATAAGCGCATAACTGCTTCTGATGTAGTCAAAGACTTTGTTATTAGGTACCTGACCTTCAAAAACTACGCGATCTTGAAGACCTAGCTGCTGTACGCGTTGTACTAGCTCCGGCTTTTGATTTCCCTCACCGATCAATAGTAATTTGATGCGCTGATGCGTATGTGATAAGGCCTCGATCAATGGAATCAGCCCCTTTACGGCTACCAGCCGGCCAATGAATATCAATTGATTAGGGTGGGGTACAGGCTGCTCTCTGGCGGGAATATGATCAACAGCAATACCATTATAGATTTTATGGATAGCCGAGTGATCAAAGTGAGGTAGAAATGCTTTGATCTCTTTCAGCACTTCATCACTGATGCCAATAACGGCATTAGCGTTTTGGATAGCTAGGTTTTCATTTTTTAAAGCATAACGGTGGTAAGCCCAAAAGTCTAGCCGGTTGGGAAATTCCTGGCTGCCCCATTGACCTTCTACGTTCATCAGCCGATGCACTGTCAACACACATGGCGTTTGTCTTTTCTTTTTGTTAGGATAAAAAAGCCCACTCCTGCTTTGTAAATGAATAATATCAAACCGATACTGGTGGGTTTTTAACCACTGATAGGCAAAGTAATTAAAGGAATAATCTGATATGAAATTCGGTAGTATTGGAAGGAAGCGTTTGGGTAAAATAGGTACTTCCTGTATATGAATTCCTTCCAGCTCAAATTGCTGATATCTATTTTTGAGGCTACCGGCAGTGAGCATGGTCACTTCATGACCATACCTGACCAGGCACTTTCCCAGCTCCCAGGTATGGGTTTGTATACCTCCCTGGTAGGCATAAGGCAGAGCTTTACAAACAATTAAAATTTTCATTGATCTTCATTTTGGTGTTCATCAAATTCCTGACTATCGTTCATTTCTTTTTCCAGTTTTTTGCCATTGTTAATAGCTACCAGTATGCCCAGAAAAAAGAAAATGAAGATGATATGCCAGGGCATACCTTCTTCCAGCATATTTACTTTCCCGTTTTGGCGCCATGCGGCGTGTGTATGAATGATTTGTTGGCTTTCCTGATTTTTAGCAGTGCCAGGACCGCCCCGGCAAAAGCAATAAACAAATGAGGGAATGCTTTCAAAAACTTGACGGAATAATAGGCCCTGGGTAAAGCTATACTGAATGTGGCTACATTACCCACAAATAGGACTACCCAATACCAGCGCAGAGCACTATCAATCAAAAAGGCAATGACCATACCAACGAATAATACGCCTGGCAGGATCAACCTTGGGGGGAGAATGAGTTGAAGGGTTTTGTTGAAAAAATCTATATTGCCATTTAACAAAAGCGCTCGTATGGCTTTACCCATAAAGCGATTGAGGTAAATATATTGAGCGGCAATCCATCGGCTTCTTTGCCTGGAAAAGTGCTTAGCTGATCGGATCTTCTCATCCAGCACTATTGCTTGTTCATTGTAAGCAATAAATTGTCCGGCCATGCCGAGCTTCAATTCCAGTTCTTTATCAAAACCACCAATAGCATCAATAGTGGCCATGGTGCGCTTAAACAAATTATAATCAAATGCCATGCCAGAACCCGCTAACCTGGCCGATAGATTGAATTGTTGTGGGCCCTTGCACAACAAGTTAGTGTTGATGGCTTCACTGGCACCATCCAGAACGGCCATAGCCGTATCCAGGTTTTTGGCCGCTCGCTGACCTTGAACAGCTTTTATACCACTATTGAAATCCCGGTTGATCAGCGATAAAAAATCAGGCCGCATAACGTTGTCCGCATCCAAAATAACTGCGACTTCGTAGAAGTCGTCCGGGAGCTCAGACATCGCCTTGCGCAATGCCCTGGATTTGGTACTTTTTTCAAAACTTACCGGGATTACTTTTATCGGTAATTGCCTGAGTTGCTCAATCGTCGATTCCTGCATGGAATCAGCAATGATAATAACATCGTACTTTTCCCGTGGGTAGCTTTGTTGAAGGGCAGCCTCCGCTACTTCTATAATAACAGCATCTTCTTTGTAGGCAGGAATAAAAACGGCTATCTGGCGCTGTAACTGCTCCCTGGCTTTTCCCGACCGCAATGGCCAGGTACTGGCAACTGCCATTATGAGTTGGTAAAAAACGGAAAATGAAAAGTAACTCAGAATAATTCCGGTGAGTATGGAAATGATAATATTCATGATGATATCAAATGTTTTGGTGGTGTAATGCTATGTGATTGCTCTTTCTTTCGCTGCTGTTTTTGTGCGGTAATGATCCTGTCGAATCGGGGGGCCATAAAAATCATGGGTAAGCCAATATTCATCATCATACCTGAGGGAAGCTGGCTAAATACCTGGTTGCCATAGCTAGCCAGTAATACGCCTCCGTAGCTGGCGTACAGGGCTATCATTTTGAAGCGCAGTACATCGTCCTTCAAATGCCAAATAATAAAACCGCCTTTTCCAAAGAAATAGGCAAGCATAAACATGTGTACACAAATGCCAATAATACCCGTTTCAGCCCAGATCTTGACGTAGTAACTATCCGTAGGCATTTCGCCCAGAAATGTGCCTGGACTGAAGCGAGCGCCCCAGAATCCTGAAGATCCAATGCCGCCACCAAAGGGTCGGTTGCGTAGGTAGTTGCCAAAAAGAATTTGATTGTCCAGCCGTACCTGCAAAGAAGGATTATCATCGGCTAGTGCAGTTCGCATTCTACGCACCTGCTCTACACCCTGGAGTACTTTAGTGTATTTGAGCATGTAAAAAACGAGAAACATAGCTACCAGACCGGTTATAAGAATTTTGAAATTTTTACTTAGAAAAAGATATAATAGTCCACCCGCGGCAGGAACGGCAAGGGCTCCTCTGGTACCAGAAATACCAAACCCTACAAAGGTCAGGAGTGCACTAACACCGTAAAAGATTTTTTCCCTAAAAGAAACCGGACTGATGGTGATAATGCCACAGAGCAGTGCAAACATGGCCTGAGAAGCCCCAAACTGACCAGCATCACTGTAAAAGGAAAACGTGCGCAACACGCCAAATAAAACGTGTTCTTCAAAATGATCTTCGGCGTAGAGCCAGTGATGCTCCGCAGCATCAATCCAAAAATATTTTTGGCGTATCCCCCAAATTGTACCCAAGAGGGATATCCAAATGGATAATTTAAGGAAATAGTCTACATGCTTGGGGTTGTCTTTCATTGTCATGAAGCAAAGGAAAAAAGCCAGTAATTGGTAAAAGCCTGTACCTCGCATGGCATAAAACCAGGCCATAATAGACTTGGCTTCTGGATTGACAATTTCAAATAAAACCACGGCATACCAAAGTAAGGTAACGAGCAACGCATCATTGCGAAGAGGCGTCCAATCTATGAACTTCCACTTCTGAAAAACGACAGCGACGACACCTAAAACCAAAAAGGCATCAACACTCAATCCCCACGGAACCTTAACATACCTGGACAAACCCGATGCAAAGAAAGACATGAAAAGGGTGGCATACAGGGTCAGTTGGGGGTGCTTAAATACCTGTACGATGAAGTAACCTCCCGCCGGTAGTACCACAAATAAGGCCCCCGCTACAATGCCCACTTTAGCAATAAGCATTGCAAGAATTGGCGCTGCTGCCAATCCCGCAATAAAGAGCATTGGTCGTCTTAGCAGGTCCGCTCCGGCCTCCTGCTCCCATATGGAAGGTCCGGTACGTCTCATCCTGCAAATTTTGAATAGTTATGTAAAATAGAGCCAAACGCTTCAGCTCGTTTAGGCCAGGAATTATTGAAAGCCATGGCTTTTCTGCTGTTGATAGCATCATTATTATTCTGCTCAATCGCTGCTCGAATTGCTGAGCTAAAGGCCGTAGGCGTATCAGCAATATAAATTTCGGACTGGAAATCTGAAAGGTCAGCAAAAGAGGTGGTAATCACTGGTTTACCTTGTGCTAGGTATTCATTGATTTTTAGTGGATAAATAGCGGCAGTTAGCTCGTTTTTTAGAAAAGGAATAACACCTACATCAAAGGAGTGCACCCACTGCGCTAATTCGGCCGGAGCCTGTGGGCCATACAGGCGTACATTTGATAAATCGGAAAATATTTTTTCAGGCACTTTACTGTTTATTCTTCCTACAAAAGCAAAGAATAAATCCTGGTTGGCAACGGCCACGGCTTTGAGCAACTGGTAGTCCAGCCGATTTCCAACCGTACCAAGGTAACCAACTACGGCTTTGTATCCGGCCGGGTTGATCTTGCGGTGCTCTACTTTCTGGGAAAATAACTCATAGTTCACTCCGTTTTTGACAACGTAGCATTCGGGGTTGATTTTTGACTTTTTTTCCTGAAGTGGATCAGAAGAGGTGATTACCAGGTCTACCATTTCCAGGAATTTTCGCTCTTCTCTGGCTCCGTGCTTTTTGATCCATGGCGCAGCCGCGATCTCATCGTAGCAATAATAAACCAGCAGTTTTTCTTCTAACCGACCTACCATCCGGTTGCCTACCGAAGGGTTGAAAGCATTGATTACAATAGGCCTTTTGATTTGAAGCTTTTTCATGGCCGAACGGATGACGGGTAAGTTGAGTGAAACATTCAGCTCATTGACCGCAGTGTAGAGGCTGGAATTAGAGATCCAGTTGTTGGGGAAAAATGGGCGAAGTGTCAATACATACACTTTTGAAGTGTCACTGACCTTGACGGTTCTGAGCCGACCTTCCGGTTTTTTCCCCCATATTCTATTGCTTAGTATTTTATTGCCCTCTTTTTTGGCCGCCCAAAAATCTTTCCAGGTATAAGGATAATCAACATACAACACCGTATTATGAACGGCTAGCTCACTCATCAACTGAACAGTAGATTTCATATATTCCCCCTCCCACTTCGGGAATCCAATACACACGATTTGTTCTTCCTTTAACATATCAGAGCTTCGATTTTTCAGAAAATTGAAATAATACAATTCGCTTAATCAGTTTGCGGATAAAGGAGCGCCTCTTAGGAACTTCACCCATAATATCCTCTAGCGATTCCGCTTTAACACCATTGATGATGAGTCCCACAGGGCCCTTATGCTTGTGCTGATAGCTGGCCAACGCACTTTGGTCAGCGGTATTCCAGCTGCGATTAGCCCGGCAAAGGAGAACAGTCAAACTAGTTTTGGGGAGTAATGCTGTTGGGTAGGTTCCCGACAAAATAGAGGGGAGTTCTATAGCAATAAAATCAAAGTCAGCACTTTGTAGGTTGGCTTCCGTAAGTTTGGAGATCCAATCGGGGGCTTGAAAATCAGTAGTCTGCAAGTGCTCTGGATCAATGGTGTAATTATCCCGGTTGGAGGGTACATTCCAGTTAATGATGCGCCCTGATTTTGTTCGGGTAAATGGAAATAAATAAAGCACCTTGTGATTGCGCTGCCGCAGGTCTTTAACCAAAATATTAGACAAAAAAGTAACGCCTTCCTGCTCCCGGGTGCTGGTAAATAGTATTATCGGTGGATGGCTGTTTGCCTCCAGATTAATCAGCATATTTTGTACGGCAATATCAGCGGCTCGTTCCCTGATATAGTCATAGTCAATTTTTGAACGGTTAGATTTTTTTATGGGAAATTTGGGAAAGGCACTATACAGAGGTAATCCAATAATTTCGGAGGCATATACCGGCTTTTTGAGTGTAGTATCCAAGAATTCCATTAGAATGACTATCCCAAAAGTCATAGCGAAGCCCGCCAAAAAGCCCACCACAACTAGCAGCATCCTTTTGGAGCCTAGGTCAGAGGTGGGATAGAAGGGCGCATCCAGCACCTGAAGATTAGCCGACATCAGGGTGTTGACCAGGTGAAGCCGGGCCTGATTATAGCTGTGCAAATTTTCCAGATAAGCGTTTTCGGCCAGGCCAATCTCCCTTTCAATGCGTTTGAGCCGGGACCCCCAGGGCGCAAACTGACTATAAATTTCATTGAATTCCTTCTTGCGCTGTTCTATCACGGCCAGTCGCGAACTGGTTTGTTCCAGTGCAATGACAGCCTTTAGCCATTCACTCAATATTTGATCGGAACCTACACCCTCCGGAGTATAATTCAGTGCATAGGTTTCAACAGCCAGGTTTTCGATTTCTCCCTTGAGTTGTTCAAGGCGGGTTTTCCAAAAAATCAGCTTGTTGCTGTCTACTTTTTCTCTTTCAAAAGCCAGGATTTCGTGCCGGGCGATCTTGCCGGTCACCTCAGAAAGCTCTTCTCGTTTTTTTATGATAGAAGCATTGAGTTTAGTGAGGTTACCTCTGTTGTCCAGTTGCTTTTCTACCTTGGTTAGGGCTGCTTTGGTGCCCTCCAGGTTCATTTTTTCATTGAAAAGCAACTCATCTAAATCCTCTTTTTTACCCGCGATAAAGCGCGTTTGCTCGTAATAATTAATAATTTTGTTGTCAACTCTAAACTCTAGCAATCTATTCTCGGCTGCTCTTAGCTTAGCTTCCGACTTGCTGGTAGCTTCCTCAAAAAAGCCCAGTACATCTTCGGACTGGCCCTCTTTAAGCCTTTTATATTTTTTGATAAAAATATCTGTGAGCATCATCAGGGTACGCCGACAAACGGCTGGGTCAGAAGTGGTGTAAGACATTTCAATGAGATCACTATTGCCTTTTCTGTTCACAGAGATGCCTTGTAAATGCTGCAAACCAAAGAAATCATCTTTAGAATAGATCAGATCGTATACCGGATTGTCCGCTCCACCTGCATCTCGCCATTTGATCACATTTTCGTAAACATGTGCCCTGACCGTATCAAAAACAAGGAGCGCCTTCAAACTATCGGGGAGCACTTCACGGAGCCGACCTCTGTTTTCCCATGCGATGTAAGACGGGTCATCGTAATTTTCCAACATAACATACTCTGTGAGAAGCTGAGTGGCTAATTCCTGTATAGTTTCATAGGCCTTAGCCATTGTAATCAGGTTGGAGATTTCGTTGTTAGCGTATTCCCTGTCTATGCGTCCTCCGTTTTTGGACCGCTCAATGGTATAGCCGGATACAATACCAGTATTGATAACGGTAGAAGAAGAATACAAGGATTTTTCACCTTTAGTCAGGTAAAAGACCAGGGCAGCAGTAGCCACAGCTACAATGACCATCAGGTTGAGATGTCGGCCAAAGAGTTTTATGAAATCTAGTAGGCTCATTTTACCTTCTTTTCTTTATGTCAGTTCCCACTAATTCGCGCAGTAATAAATAAGACTCAATAGCTTCGATTCGGGCATTAATAAATTGCTCCCTGGCCTTTACCTGCTGGGCTGCTGCGCCAGAGTATCCACTAACGTCCATATTGCCTTCCCTGAAATATTGTTTGCTGACTTCGGTGGAAAGCTCCTGGAACTCAAGGCTCTCTGCCTTTAGCTTTAGGTTTTCTACTGATTTCATAAGCCCGTGAAATGATTGTATAATGGCCTGCTTGATAGCTATTTCCAGCTCTATCCGCTCCGTTTGGGCTATTTGTATCTGGTAATCTGTAAGCCTGGCTTTTGATCTGGCATTGACTAAATCGCCTACAGGGATTCTCAGGGTAAGGCCTACATTATAAATGACAGTATTTTGCTGCGTCAATTGGTTAATATCTTCCAACGGAGTTTGAGTAGCCGTCAGGAAAGCGCCCGAAGTGACAATGAAAGAGCCGCCAACCGAGAGAAAATTGAAGAAGTCTTTTTGTTGCATCTTCTTTTCCAAAAATAAGCTTTCTATGGACAGGTCCTTTCGGTGTAGTAAGGGGGAGTTTTTTAAAGCAGCTTCTATAAGGACATCCAGTGGTTGGACTTCAAAGTCCCCGTATTCCTCAGTTTCAGAAAGGAGCTTGATCGTTTCATTGCGAAATAAATATGGCTCATAGCTGTTTTTGTTAGCCGCCGTCGGCACTGTATCGGTGTTCTGAGCGGCAACTGACGTCAGCGTATATGAGAACAGAATCGGGAAAAGCGCCTTAATTAATTTAAGATATAGATTCATGGATTATGGATGATAGTTTGTATTTATTTGATAAAAAACTGTGTGAAATGCTTTGCTAAAAGCTAAGAGGGGATGGATTTTTATTGAAATATTTGAAAAAAACATAAGTGAATCGAGCGCAATATGTTTTTTTTTTGTAGCTTTAGTATGTCTTTAATAGAGACAGAACTAATAAACACTCAAATCCGGCTAGCAGCCGGAATGCCTCCCAAACTATACTGCATTACCCAATCAAATTCACACTTCACTGCTAAATTGTAGCTACTTTTATGCTTGCAATACTGTAAGCACCCGTTCAACAAAACAATAAATACGTTTATCGCTGCAAATCTTAATCTCACAAGAGTAGCATAGATATGTATGAATTTTAGATCGCTGTAAAAGCGTCCTGAATGCATTTTATGATGAATGAAATTGTTTGTCATAACAATATATTTTAGGTCGATTTTATTAAAAAAAGTGAACCTTATGCAGAGAATTTCGATCATCGGTTGAATTGCAGGGGAAAAGGGCATGATTGCTTAGAAAATGGTTTTTGGAAGTTAAATGGCTTAAACTTCAATATGTAAAAGTGTGCTTTGAAACTACTTTTATATTATTGGATAAATTTATCTGAATTGAGCCAGAATTGTCTGAAAATAGTCATGCCTTTTTTTTAAATAATATTTCTTTTATACTTTTCCATAAAAAAGTACTATTTTACCTGCGCCTCCAAACAGGAAGTTCTCTCTACTAAAAAAGGCCCAAAAGTGGCCAATTCACTAAAAAACGCTTTCCACGGTTCATCATTCATCTACTTTTGACGTGCAAATCATTTTTCAGAAAAGAAAAAGGACAACCATGAAGTCGTGTATTGTAGTGATAGACAATAGTCTAAACATAAAGAAGCTGGTATCTAAGAAGTTAAACGGAGACGTTACCTTGAAGACTTTTGCCACCGGAAAGCAAGGCATTAGTTTTTTGATGAAAGCTAAAAATGTCAGTTTAATCGTATCTTCCTTTCAGTTAAAGGATATGGATAGCTCGGAGCTAGCCAAGGTTTTGAAATCTTTTAAAGCTTTAAAGAAAGTACCGCATATAGTCGTTTCCGATACCGGAAATGAAGAAGATAAAATTGCCTGTCTCCAAAATGGTGCGATCGATGTAATCGAGCATCCCTTTGATCACAGGGAATTTGAGTTACGGTTGAGAAGGTTCGTAGGTGCATTTATCCTACAGGATTGATATTTACCTTTTTTTTAATACTTTTAGTCTTCTTTTGTTGGCCTACGGCCAGAGTTCTCGTTATTATTTATAAGTAAAAATAAATACATCCATAAAATGCTTATTATAGGCATTTTATGGATGATTTGTGTTGTTGTTTACTATAAATTTGCCACGATCAGGCAAATTTAGGATACCCCCGTAAAGCGTACCCTGCCTGAATTACTCCCATTCCAACGATTCCTCTTATTGAGGAAATGAATAATTTTTAATGCACAATAAAAATAACGTACGATGAAGCCCACTATAGCTATAATTGATGATAGCCAAATGATGAGAAACTTTTTGGGCGTTTTCCTTAAGCAAAAGTACGAGGTACTGGCTTTTGAAAATGCTAAAGATGCCATTTTTCGATTGTTGCGCTCTCCCAAAGTAGATCTTATTCTTTTGGATTTGAATATGCCGGATATGAATGGAATAGAGTTCCTTGATATTGCCATGTCTGTAGATAAGCTAAAGCTTGTTCCGATTGTTATGCTTTCCGGAGCAGAAAAAAGCGAAGACCGGATCAATTGCCTTGAACGCGGCGCGACAGATTTCATTACCAAGCCATTTAACCCCAAGGAGTTGGATGTTAAGATCGCTTCCTTTTTCAAATTAGAGGAAGAAAACAATAGCAAGCATTAATTTCATTTTCGTTGCTCTTACCTCCCGCAAAATAAATCGTTACCTATGGATTTGAAAAAAAAGCACTTTCGTATTCCGTTGTGGAAACGGCTCTTTGACATTGTAGGGGCTTCCTGCCTTATTCTAGCCTTGTCCCCTTTTTTTATAGTCATAGCCGTATGGATCAAGCTCGATTCCAGGGGCCCGCTTTTATACGTATCTAAGCGAGTGGGGCAGGGCTACCAGATTTTTGATTTCTATAAATTTCGCTCCATGCGGGTGGGAGCCAGCAAGGAGATTGACCAATTAAAGAAACAAAATCAATATGCAGAACAGCAAGCCGAAAAATTAAAAGCAGTAAGGGAAAAGATTATGGCTTCGGGCAGTGAAGAGGAATTATTTGGCGATGAAGGAGTTATTGTTGAAAAAGATTTTCAGGCCAGGCAGGCGGAAGAAAAGCTGCAATCTTTTGTTAAGGTAAAGAACGACCCCAGAATTACCCGGGTGGGGAGATTTATTCGCAACACCAGCATTGATGAGTTGCCACAGCTTTTTAATGTACTAAAAGGTGATATGAGCCTGGTAGGCAACCGGCCCTTACCGCTATATGAGGCGGAAAAACTGACAAGTGATGAGATGATTACCCGGTTTACTGCACCAGCTGGTATAACGGGCTTGTGGCAGGTAAAAGGGCGGGGGAAAGCAGAAATTTCCGATGAAGAGCGCATGCAATTCGACAACGAATATGCCTTGAATTACAATTTGTGGATGGATATCAAAATTCTTATCCAAACGCCGCTAGCGGCCATCCAGAAAGTAGACGTATAAGCTTTTATGCTATTAGGATAAATCTTGCGGGTAGTAACTACTGATGTTGCTACCTGTTTTTAATACCTGCGAAACAGATCTAATTTTTTAGATGCTAACATAGCATCTAAGTTTTCTATCTACCGGTTTTCTTTCTGAATATACCAAAATCTGTTTCAAAGCTACCATTCCTCAAATAAAGACGACCTTGCCTTGCTAAAACCGCTACTTTTGAATCGAACATAAAAACAAATACAATCATGAAAAAGAGAGTAGCGATCATAAACGAGAGTCTAATGATGAGAACATTCATCAAGCGTACTTTGTGGAGTTCTTTTCGCTTTGATGAATACTATTCTACCAGTTATGTCTACGAAAATTTAAGCAAATTGGCTACCGCTGATCTAATCATTATTGATGATGAACTCAGGGGAACGACCAGCCTCGAAGTCCTTACAGCGTTAAAGGCCTTACCGGCCCTTCAAGGTATTCCTATACTTATACAGGTTTCT
Organism: uncultured Saprospiraceae bacterium; assembly: GCA_964628385.1. GTDB lineage: Bacteria > Bacteroidota > Bacteroidia > Chitinophagales > Saprospiraceae > JANQPA01. The sequence continues at coordinate 14,765 of CAZVOD010000024.1, read as the reverse complement.
TCAGGAAAGTGCAAAGAGAAAATCGCTTCTTTGGGCATTTTGGAGCTGAATTGTATTGTCAAGCCTTGTCATCCGGCTGATTTGATGAAGAAGGTCAAAACGCTAATCCAAAAGATAGAAAATAGACTTTTAACGGCTTGAAAGCCATATGGATAGAAATTGGCTGCTTGTAGTGCTTATCTGCAAATGCGCCAAAAAAAGGTGAGTTGAACGATATGCTAAGGATACAAGGGTGAACATTATAGGGGAATTTGTGATGCCTGATCGGGTATCACATCGGCCATGGCAAAATGTTGCCATGGCTTTTTGCTTGATAAGTGTACCTGGAAGAGCTCACGATTTACAGTGTAGCAATACCTTTTGGCAGTCATCTTGCTTCCTGGCAAAAATTTCGTAACCACGAGCGCCATCCGCCAGGGGCAAGTTGTGGGTAAACACAGATTCCAGTAGTTGGCTGTGTGCCATTGCCGGCTTGATCAGCTTTTCCATATAATGTCGGGCGGGGCATCTTCCGATTTTGTACGTTATATTTTTATCATAAGCAGCAGTAGGACTAAAAGGTAGATGAGCTGCGGTGCAAACGCCTACAGAGGAAAGGGTGGCCCCCGGCCGTAGCAGTTCAAAAGCAGAAGCTACCGCTGATTCGCTACCTACGGCTTCCATGGCAGCATCCGCACCGCGTCCCTGTGTGGCTTTACGAATTATTTCCACTACTGATGTTTCTTTAAAATTGATGGGGGTTGCTCCCCATACCTGTGCTCTATGCAGCCGCTCGGGTACTGAATCTATGGCATAAATCTTTTCGGCTCCCATTTGTCGGGCGGCCCATATACTCATCAGGCCCACCGGGCCACACCCAATAACTACTTGTATCTCTTCAGGATGAATCCCGGCCTGATGTGCGCAGAAATACCCCGTGCTTAAAATATCTCCCAATAAAAGGGCTAATTTATCACTAACTTCTTCGGGAATATTCAACAATGTCTGATCTGCCAAAGGTACCCGGACCAGCTCTGCCTGACCACCATGCAAGCCTTGCCCACCGGACCGCCACCCAAACAACTGGCCTTTTTCACATCGACTGCTCAAGCCTTTCCTACAGTAAAAACACTGGCCGCAACAACTGGTAAAAGGACTCATCACTTTATCGCCTTTTTGCAGCTTGCTTACCTTCTTTCCTACTTCTACGATCCGCCCGGTGAATTCATGGCCCATAGCACAGCCATGATCCAGGCCCTGCTCTCTTTCATAGTAGGGATGCAAGTCGGAGCCACAAATAGCGCAGCTGTCTACCTCTACAATTACGTCGGTATCAGCTTCCAGGAACGGATCCGGAATCGTTTCGTAGGCTATCTTTTCTTTTCCCCGAAAGGTTAGTGCTTTCATATCTTTTAATTTAGCCGTCCATAAGAGCCCATAATTTCTCCAGGAGCTGATCAGATTTGATAATGATTTTATCATCTTCTAGGGTCACTACTCCAGAGCGGATATCATTCTGATGAAACCCCAGATAAATACCATTAGCAGAGGCTTTCAGGTAATAAGCTTTTTTCATGGTATTTTGATCAAAGCGAAATTCTCTATCCAGGGTAATCTCATTTTCCTGAATGAAATCCTGGGTAGTTTGCTCACCCTGGTAGAATTGCTGATCAAAATCATTGAGATTAATCGTTTTATTAGGTCTTGCCATGGCAAAATTCATTACCTCCTCCTTGAATTCTTCCTCTGACATTACAGCCTCACTATCTTCTTTTTTGGGTAATGGAAGCTCATCAAGTACCTGTAAGAACTTCCTGGTGAGCTGTTTGCTACTTTCTGGACTATCCAGACCCATCCAGTTGATAAAATATTCAGATATCGTCTTTTGGGATTTGGTATGCTTGATCAATTCCAGGCACCTTTGATTACCCTGCAGAAACTGACTAACATTGATGCGGCCCGCCATGGCTAGCTTTTCGGTATTCAAATAAGTAATGGGCTGAATGTCAAAAGCACTTGTGCTATCTTTTCTCCTAAAAACAATTCCTTCCGTATCTCTGATCAGAAATATCCCTAGCATATCCGTTTCAAAACTCGCATAATGAGTATAAACCAGATAACCTCCTCTGGCGCCAACTACTCCCTGAAGGCTCAGGTGTAGTGCCTGCATGGACTCCCGGGAAAACGTCATGAAAGCCTTTTCTTCAAAATCTGCTTCTACTAATTCCTGAAAATATCCCGGAAATAAAGCATCCTCCGGTGAGCTGAACCGCCCCTGCAGAGTATCGGATTTCTGCTCAAAAATATCATTGAGCTTCTCGGCCAGCGCCGTGCTTTGCTCATCGATAGGCATGACCTCATCGCTGAGTAAAATCGTAGCTTCAGGAGTTTCCTGATCCTTTACCAATTCATGGATGATCATTTGATATAAATGGAATGCCATAAAATTATTTTTTCAATTTAGGCTGTAAGATGCGAAATTTCATCAAGAAATAACGCCTTATTAACCGGCAGCCAACAGGTGATTTCTATTTTCCACTATTTATTAAAAAACCTCTGATTAATTTTTACAAAATGAAAAAACAACTCTTTTTACTGATACTCAGTAGCTTTAGCTGCTTTTTGAATGCACAGCAAAACCCGCCTGCCCTTAATTTTCTCGTCAAACCTTATCTTCAATTCGCTACCAAAAGTAGTATTGTAATTTTATGGGAAACAACCGGAGAAGCCACCACAAAAGTTAATTACGGAAAAGCACTGATGGATGCAGCCGCTCCTAATTTATCCCAAACCCAAACCCTGGATGGCCGCCGGATGATGCATGAAGTTACCCTGACAAACCTGGAAACAGAAACTAACTACTTTTGGCAAGTCACCTCTGTTGGCCCTGCCGGGGATACACTCAGCAGCGAGGTGTATACTTTTAAAACCGCCGTCAATGACAATCAGACCTTTATGTTTGCTTTGGTTGGAGACTCCCAGCGCAATAATGATACACCATGGGCATGGGGAACTATTGCCGATAAAGTTTGGCAAGATCGCCCCAGCTTTGTTGTACACGTTGGGGATCTGGTAGATCAGGGCTCCAAAAAAACAGATTGGACGGATTATTTCTTTCCTGATGGGCATGTATTAATGAGTCGCTTTCCTATGTATACAGTTTTAGGGAATCACGAGCAGGACGATGATAACTATTATACGTACATGTCTAATCCGGCACCAGAGTATTACTATACTTTCCAGTATGGCAATGCACAGTTTTTTATGATTGACACGAATAAGGATGTCAGTGAAGATTCAGAGCAATACAATTGGCTGGAATGGGAGCTGGCCAGATCAGAGGCGACCTGGAAGATTGTAGTGCATCATCATCCACCGTATTCTTCTGAAGCAGATGACCACGGAGACACTTTCAAAGCAGCTTCTACCTACGGTACAGAAGCTCGCAACCTTGTACCACTTTATGAGACATACGGCGTTGATTTTTGCTTATTTGGGCATACCCACGTTTATGAACGCTCATGGCCCTTAAAAGGCGATATGATCAATCAGAAAGAAGGAGTGATTTATATCAATTCTGGAGGTGCAGGTGGCTTTCTGGAAGATTTTGCGCCCACCCGTAGCTGGTTTACCCTTGAACTGCAAACGGGGCATCACTATTGTACTTTTGCCATTTTTGACCAAATGCTAGTCTTTAAAGCGATTGATCACGAAGGACGGGTATTTGATAGTTTCCAAATGGATAAATCGGAAAAAACAACGAAAACGGCCGCCGTTGTGCAACCGCCTGCTCCTCACATTAAGGTGAGTGCGCCTGTTTTTCAGGATGCTTCTGATGTAACGATGGAGGCTGCTTTTGAAGACCTGGAGATTCGCTACACGACAGATGGCTCTTTACCCACGAGAAATGCCCGATTTTACAGGGGGCCATTTGAGGTAAAAGAATCTACATTGATAAAAGCCAGAGCTTATACTAATAATGGAAAAGCCAGCAGAGTAGCTGATGTCAGACTGAAGCAAATGGAGCCACTACCTGCCCAAAAGGTTAAAAGTACTCAGGCCGGGCTTGCTTTTAAGTACTACGAAGGCGAATTTGACAGTTTGCCTGATTTTAGTCAAATGAAAGTACTGAAAGAAGGTGTGGCCAAAACAGTGAGCCTTGCGGCGGCTAATCCACGCGATGATCGATTTGCCATTGTTATGGAAGGTTATGTTGAATTGCCGGAAACGAAACTTTATGAGTTATTCATCAATTCTGATGATGGCTCCCGGCTTTATATTGATGAGCAGATGTTGGTGGATCACGATGGCACCCATAGTGCCATGAAGAAATCGGGCCAGTTAATACTGGCAAAGGGGAAGCATAAAATAAGGATTGAATTTTTTGAAAAAACAGGAGGTCAGCATTTAAGTGCCGGCATTTTGGATGAGCAGTTGGGAGTTATTCCATTTTCACCGTTCCAGCTATCTCACTAAAATACAGTACAGAGTCAGCGTAATTTTTGAAATATGCTAACCAGGAGTAGTGTTTGCTCCCGTATCTAAGAGCAAAGGTTCAGGTGACTGCTTTTGTGGCTTTCCGGCGCGGGTGATTCGCAAAAAGCGAATAGTGAGCAAAATTGCACTCATGCTTAGTCCAATGATCAGGCCTGTCCAGATACCTGCTACTTCAAGGTTGAGCTTGAAGGCTAAAATATAGCCTCCTGGCACGCCCAAGATCCAGTAGGCGATGGTTACAAAAACCGTTGGTATTTTTACGTCCTGAAGGCCCCGGCACAATCCTACTCCAACGGCCTGCACGGAGTCAGAAACCTGAAAAGCAGCAGCCAGCAACATCAGTAATGCGGCTATTTCCAGTACCGGCGCCTCATCATTAAAAAAGGTTGGCAGGTAGAACCTGCCGGCAATCAGTACGGTGCCGGAAATCAAGCCGTAAGCCGCTGCCATGATGAGCGTTGAAATACCTATCTGGCGCGTCTTGAGCATATTGCGCTGCCCGTGGGTATAAGCGACTCTAATGCTCCCGGCGGCGCTGATCCCTAGTGAGACCATGAACATCAATGCGGCCAGGTTTAAGACGATTTGATGGGCCGCTTGCTGTATGTAGCCCAGCCATCCTGCCATAATACCCGAAAATGAAAAGGCAGCGGATTCCATTCCGTACTGTATACTTGCCGGAATCCCCAACCTGAAAATATCCCTCATGCGCTCGGTTCTGAATTGTAGCTGCTCTGATAGGTTTTGTCTGTATTTTTCAAAATCTTTGTAGTTCAATACTACATATGTGATGGCAATGACGATCAATATGCGTGTTATCAAAGTTCCTATACCCGCTCCTTCTAGCTCCATTCTGGGCATTCCTAGCTTACCATAGATAAATGCATAATTTAGCAAAACATTGATAGGAAGTGAAAAAAGTGAGATATACATGGCTATTCTTGTCTTCTCCAGGCCGTCAGCAAACTGTTTGATGGCTACAAAAAGTGTCATGGGAATAATAGCAATAGCCATCCACCAAAGGTAAGGTCCAGACAGTTCGGCGACAATTTTATCCTGGCCCATGTAATAGATCATATCCAGACCAAAGATCAGGATAGCAGCGATCAGGATAGAAAAAATACCTACTATCCAAAGGCCATTGAACAAAATGCGCAGCGGGCTATCTTCATCTCCGGCTCCCTGCGCTGTAGCTACTAGCGGTGAGATGGCCATAGTCAGGCCCATGCCTAGGATCATGGGGAAGCTGATCAGGTTATTGACAAAGGAGGCTGCTGCAAGCTGGCTGCTGTGAATAGCGCCCACCATAGCAGTATCAATCACTCCCAGCGCAATCTGGGTGATATTACCCAAAATAATGGGCCACCCTAGTCTAATGGTATATCTGATCTCGTTCCACATATAAATTTATCTTTTGCCAAAAGCCGGGCAAAGCTATAGCTTTTTGCATAAAGTTGTGTGGAATGTGTGTTAAGGTTCTGTAGCTTCCGTAAGGTCTTATAAAAAAAATAGAATAAGTCTAGGGTTTTACCAGTTTTCGATGGAAAATACCCTGACGCATTCTGAAAGCCCAGTTTTTACCTTTACTGGCAATGGGCAGGCCCAGTACTTCCCCACAATTAGTACACTCCAGATTGGGTACATTAGATACTCTTTGATAAGGTTTTTCAAGTTGCTCAACCAATTCCGGTGGTTCCATGATGCGGTGAAAATACAGGCGTAGTATACCTTTTCCGGCTCCGTATTTGTGGTAGGTGAGCCGTTGCGTATTACATTTACCACAAGAAATTTTGTAGGTCTTGTATTTTTGAGCCATATGGTGGATGTTTGAGTTTATTTTACACAAAATCTATGACAACAACAATTCTAAGGTTATTAGAGCTAACACAAGCCAATATCGAGCAAAAGCTGCCGATGAGGCAGCGGTTTGCTGCATTACTCCAATTTAGGTCAGCAAATATTCCATTTCTCATATTAAAAATAGCGGGAACAAACGGTAAAGGCTCCGTTTCGGCTATGCTTTCTGCAGTAATGGCTCACTCCGGGCTCAGGGTTGGATTGTTTACGTCGCCTCACCTGATTAATGTGACGGAGCGTTTTAGGTTAAATGATAAAGAAATAAAGGAGGAGGAACTTGAACGGATAGCTCAAAGGGTAGAACAACAAATTCTTGCTTTTATAAAAATAAGCGGAGCCACTTACACGCCTTCTTTTTTTGAAGTCCTCATTTTGGTAGCGCTGGAATATTTCACTGAAGCAAAAGCCGAGCTGGTTATTTTTGAAGCTGGCATAGGAGGTAAAAGTGATGCCGTTAGTCTACTAATCGGAACAATCGGTGTAATTACCACTATAGGAAAAGATCACATCAAAAAGCTGGGGCCAACCCTCGAGCATATTGCAGTGGATAAGGCAGGAATAGTCAACACCGGCGCTTTATTATTGGTAAACAAAACCATTGAACGGCAACTCAAAGAGCCCATACAGGCTTACTGCCAAGAAAATCAAATACTTTATGAAGCATCCCGGCAATTTGTTGAGGGGTTCAAATCGGGTTCCGGAGGCAGTCAGGCCACTATCTACTGGCAAAATGCGGTTAAAAATATTCACTTACCTTTAGTGGGAAGTTTTCAGGAAGAGAACCTCAATCTTGTATTATCCCTGCTGAGTATTTTAAAAGAAAAAAAATTATTAAAATCCGACATTCAGCTGGAAGGCCTCGAAAAAAGCCACTGGCCCGGCAGAATGGAGTTTGTTGCTAAAGCGCCAGATATTATACTGGACGCAGCACACAATGAACCCGCTCTGAAGGCTTTATTGCACACGCTGAATGCATGGTCGGACCGAGCCAGTCGCGTCCTTATTTTTGGTTGCTCCAATGAAAAAGATTATCCTATCATGGTACAGTTGGCTACTCAGCTAGCGAAAGATATCTTCCTAGTAGACGACTTCTGGCATGCATGGCCCGCAGCGCTGCTAAGCCGAGAATTTGAGAAATACCCGGTAGAACTTCGAACAGCTAATACTTTGGAGGCCTTGCAGTTGGCTCGCCAATTATTTCCCCAAAAACTAATTATCGTTACGGGTTCTATTTTTATGATTGGCAATGCCAGAAAAGCTTTGATTGATAAATGAAAAGAAATCCACTATTAGATTTACCCAGGTACGGCAATGGCATAGGACTACATCGTGTTGCTTTTCTTTGCGAAGATTGGCTGACAGCAGCCTGGCTAAGGGCCGTCAACCCGATAAGGATAGTCGGAACAAATGGAAAAGGCAGCACTACTGCTGTTATTGCTGCTATTTTGCAGGAATTGGGTTTTAAAACCGGACAGTACATTTCTCCTCACCTCTTTGATTTCAGGGAGCGGATAAGCATCAATGGAGAGTGGATAGCCACAAAAAAGCTGGAACAGCTCATTTCATTGTTTTTCCAACAACAACAAACCTATCTCCTGCAGCACCCCGAAGATCATTTTGGAGCTTACGAAGCTATTTCCGGATTGGCATTCCAATACTTTTTTGAGGAAAACGTACATGCGCTGGTTTTGGAGTCCGGAATCGGTGGTCGTTACGATCCTGCCCGCATTATGAAAGGTGATCTGGTGGGTTTTACTTCAGTAGACCTCGAGCATACACAGCTTTTGGGAGAAACCCTGGAAGAAATTGCTTTTGACAAGCTGGATATGGCCGCTGACCAGTCAACGGTCGTTGTCGGTGATATTCCGGAGGATGTATTCAGGAAGCTAAAGCATTATGCTGATATTAAAGGGATCGAGCTACTCTGTGTTCATGACCACTCGTCGGCCGGAGCGCTGCGTTATGAAAAGGGCCTCATGGTCTTTAACCTGACAGTTCGCGATCAGGAATGGGTGGGACTCAGGACGACGCTTACAGGCATGCATCAGCTCAATAATATTAGGATTGCCATTCTATTAACCAGATTTTGGATAGAAAAACGCGGTTTATCATTAAAAGAAATGGGATTTTATGCAGCGGTAAAGCAAGCTCTGCAGAAGCTTCGGTGGCCTGGACGGTTGGAAAAAGTCAGAGATTATCCTCGGGTATACGTAGATATAGCTCATACACCTGATGCTATTCATAGGTTGGTGCAAACCCTAAAAACTGCTTTTCAAAGTCATTTCATAATAGTTTTTGGTGTGTCAACGGGCAGAAATCCAATGCCGCTCCTGGATCAATTACAGGAGGTATCCGATGAATTGATCATTACACAGTCGTATCATAGAAATACTTCAGCGCAACAGGTTGCTGGGGTAGTGGGTTTTTCATATGAAGTGATCACCCCGTTGGAGGCAGCAGTAGACGTGGCGATACAGCATGGCCGACAAAGGCAGCTTCCCATCCTGATCTCGGGGAGTTTATTCCTGGCAATCGAGGCTAAAGCCTATCTGACGGGTAGGGCGCCAAAGGAATTGACGTTTTTTTAGCCCTTTTTTATTGCCTCGTTTCAAGATTCTTCAATATATTCAAGTTTTGCGGTAGTTTTTTACCATAAAAAATTATCGGTTTCTATTTTTTTAAAAATATCATTGCACGCCAATAATAGAAAATTATTAGTATGAAAAACATTCTAGTGTTAAGTGTACTGTTCTCTTTATTGACCATTCAGCTTCAGGCTCAGATACCTGCGCCGGAAGAGATTCTTGGCTTCAAGGTAGGAGCAGATTACAAAATTGCCGATTACGATCAGGTAACTGAATATTACCAAAAACTGGCCGCTTCCACTGATCGGGTAAAAATGATGGAAATTGGCAAATCCGTTATGGGAAAATCCATCTGGATGCTTTTTATCAGCTCTGAGGAAAACATGAAGTCGCTGGAAAAATGGAGAACCACTGCCGAGAAGCTAGCCCGGGCTGAAATCAGCCAGGAGGAAGCAGAAGCGTTGATCAATTCAGGAAAAGCAGTGGTGTGGTTTGATGCCGGGATGCATGCTACCGAAAGGGCTTGTGCCCAGATGGCTGTAGAGCTGGCTTATAAATTAGCCTCGCTAGAGAATGCTGAAATGCAAAAAATCCGGGACAATGTGGTGACATTGATGGTGCCGGTTATCAATCCTGACGGGCTGGATATTGTAGCCGATTGGTATCGTAAAAATCTGGGTACACCCTACGAAACTTCCCGTCCTCCGATTTTATACCAAAAATATGTAGGCCATGATAATAATCGGGATTGGTTTATGAACAATATGCCGGAAACCAAGGCTGTCACCAAGGTGCTCTACAGCGATTGGTATCCACAGATCGTTCACAATCATCATCAGACATCGCCGGCCTGGGCCAGGATATTTTTACCGCCTTTCAGGAGTCCGGTCAATACGCGCATACACCCGGGAGTTACTACCGGAGTGAATTTAGTGGGAACAGCGATGGCTAACCGCTTTGCTATGGAAAAAATGCCCGGAGTAATATCTGGCACTAATTTCAGTATGTGGTGGAATGGAGGAATGCGAACGGCGCCGTATTATCACAATATGATTGGCATACTAACAGAGACTGCTCACGCCACGCCTACGCCTCGTTATTACGATCCGGAAAAAAAGCCCAGCACGGTTGCCGGTATCCGCTCTGACGGGTCAGAGATTTTTTACCCCTACCCATGGGAAGGCGGAGAATCTCATTTCAGAGATGCTGTTGATTATATGCTAACAGCATCAATGGCCGTCCTGGATATTGCTGCCGACAGAAGGGAAGAGTTTTTGAGAAATATCTATTTGATGGGGCGCGATGCCATAGAAAATGAAAATGAGGCTTTTGCCTATATCATTCCAAAAGCTCAGTGGGATGAAAGCGAGGCTATCAATCTGGTGCAAATACTACAACGGGGAGGCTTACAAGCTCATGAAGCGACTACCGCCTTCACTGCTAATGGCAAAGCGTACGAAAAGGGCGCTATCATTTTTTATGGAGCTCAAGCTTTTCGTCCCTTCCTAGTAGACCTCCTGGAAAAGCAGGAATATCCCAACCAGTATCTGTACCCCGGGGGGCCTCCGAAGCCACCATATGACCTGGCCGGATGGTCATTACCCATGCAGATGGGGGTCATGGTAGACCGGGTGGAGGAGCGTTTTGACGCCAGCACAAGCAAGCTGGAGGGCCTTTTACAACTTTCAACGGGGAAGGTACAAGGTCGCGGCCGCAGAGGCTTTGTTTTTAGTTGTCGGGAAAACGCGGCCTATACCGTGGTGAATGCCGCGCTCAAAAAAGGTCTGGAAGTCAGTATTTTACAGGATTCGGTAGTTATTGGTGAGCAGCGTATGGGGCCCGGAGCTTTTCTACTAAATGGCGATAACCTTGATAATGAAGTCAAATATATGGCTTCTAATTATGGCGTAGACTTTTATGGTTTGGAAAGGTCATTGGATGTTCCTGTGAAAGCTATGCAAAAAGTGAAGCTGGGAATTTACAAGAGCTGGGTAGCCAGTATGGATGAAGGTTGGAGCCGCTGGGTTTTTGAGCAGCATGAATTTGATATTGACACCCTTCACGACCAGGCTATTCTCAACGGCGATTTATCTCAATATCATGCTATTGTTCTACCTTCTCAGCGTGGTTCTACCATAATGAACGGCTATTCTGAAAGCCGTATGCCAAAAGCATATACTGGTGGGATAGGAATTGACGGGGTAGCCAGGTTGGCTGATTATGTCGAATCTGGTGGCACTTTAATAACTTTTGACCAGGCCAGTGATTTTGCTATTGATCATTTGGGCTTACCTATTAGAAACGTCACAGCCGGCCTTGCCGATACTCGGTTTTTTATTCCGGGCTCCTTGATTAGAGCTGATGTGGATACAGAACATTCCTTAGCTTACGGGGTGCAGGAAGAAGTGGCCGCATCTTTTTCGAGAAGTAGGGCTTATCAGGTGATCAAACCCTCTTATCGCGGAGAAGGAGGCGAAGAAAAAATAAAAAAAGCACCGGAGCCTGATATTGATGTGGTGGTAAAATTTGCCGACAGGGATTTGCTGATGAGTGGCTGGGCGCTAGGAGAAGAACGATATATTAAAGGTAAATCAGCAATGCTTAAGGCGCCTTATGGAGCGGGTAATGTCGTTCTATTCAGTTTTCGTCCTCAATTTCGAGGACAACCCCGGGCAACTTATAAGCTTATTTTCAATGCTATTTTTCAGGCTGCTGCTGAATAGCAAATGAATAATCAGAGCATTTAATTTTAAATGATATGAGAAGTAAAATAATTCACCTATTAATGGGAGTGCTAATGCTATGCTGGTGTCAGCTTTCAGCACAAGACAGCACCCCGGCGACGATTGATCCTGTCTATGTTAAAGAAATAGAGGCAATCACAAAGCATCAATTGGTAAAAGAGGCCATGGCCTTTATTTACGAAAATGATGAACAAACGGTAAAAGATAATATCACCATCAACGAAATTGAAGCCCCACCTTTCAAGGAAGAGCAGCGTGCGGTCTACTTCCTCGAGCGTCTGAAAGCACTTGGTGTGGATTCGGCGTGGATTGATGAGGAAGGTAATGTGCTGGCTTTGAGAAAAGGGAAAAGTGGGAAAAGAACGGTGGCTCTCGATGCACACTTAGATACCGTTTTTCCGGAAAATACGGATGTAAAAGTTACGGTTAGTAAGGATACAATCTTCGCTCCGGGTATTGGCGATGATACCAGAGGCCTGGCTATGGTTTTGGCTGTTCTTCGAGCTATGAATGCTACTGATATACAAACGGAGGCTGATGTGCTCTTCATCGGTACAGTTGGCGAGGAAGGCCTGGGTGATTTACGGGGGGTGAAGCACTTGTTTAGCGATAAAGGCCCTCAGATCGACTCCTGGATATCTATTGATGGTGGCGAATTAGGACGAGTAAATAATAAGGGGCTTGGTTCTATTCGCTATAGGGTTGAATTTAAAGGGCCCGGGGGGCATTCCTGGGGAGCTTTTGGTCTGGCTAATCCCCACCATGCTGCTGCTGCCGGTATCAAATATTTTGTAGATGCTGCTGACCAATTTACGTCTTATGGTCCACGTACTAGCTACAATGTAGGAAGAATGGGCGGCGGTACATCTGTCAATTCTATTCCTTTTAGCTCCTGGATAGAAATTGATATACGCTCTCATAGCCCTGCACGCTTGGATACCATGGATAACATACTTCGGGAAGCGATGCAAAAGGGCCTGGAAGAGCAAAATAAGCTCAGGAGAAGAGGGCGCCCCTTACAACTGGTGATAGAACAAATTGGATTTCGCCCCTCTGGAGAATTATCTACTAGCTTGCCATTGATACAGCGGGCTATGGCCGTAACAGAGCATTTTGGAGTAGCGCCTCGCCTCACTCGTGGCTCTACCAATGCTAATATTCCTATCTCCATGGGGATTTCGGCTGTTACCATTGGCCGTGGAGGTGAAGGTGGCTGGGGGCATTCTCTCCTCGAATGGTGGGCCAACAAAGAAGGGCACAAAGCCGTACAGGCCGCTATGATGATTTTATTGGCCGAAAGTGGCCTGGCTACTGATAATTGACCAGGTAGCCCGGCCGTGAATGATCCGGCCGGGCTATTTTTCTTAACTATCCACTTACTTTTTCCTATCTCATTACTCTACTTACCGACAGCGGATAATAACACCGCATTATTAGTACAGCCAACCTAATTATTATGAAATCGTTTTTTCAATCCACTACAAGAGTATTGAGTTTATTAATGACACTCTGCATTGTCATTTTAGGGTGTCAAAAAGAAGATTATTTTACTACTGCCGAAGAAGGTTTTATTACTGAAGAAGCCATGATAGGGGAGACTCTGGAAGATACTCTAGACTGGCTAAATGACGCTATGACAGGTATGGAATTGGTGAAGGATTGGAAAAATGAAATTTATGCTTCCGGAGCCATAGTTACTGATCGCCGTGTATTTGAGGTGTATACAGCATTTTCAAATACGCCCACTACAGTAACTGCCGAACTAATTAATGGACAATACATAGTAGAGGGAGATATCATGCTGGGGACAGAAGCTGATATCAGGCATCGGGAAAGCCGTGCTGCTACTCGCGGTAGTGTACATAGCAGCCCCAGCAGAAAGTGGCCCGGTGGGATCATTCCCTACGAGATAGCCCCTGGTCACCCTATCACTAATCGTATTTTAGATGCTATAGACAGCCTGAATCAGCGGAGCAACCTTACCATCAGGCCAAGAACCAACGAATCAGATTTTGTTCGCTTTATATTTGACCCTTCCAGCTGCTCATCGAGTGTTGGAAGAATAGGCGGCATGCAACTGATCAGAGCAAGCCAAAACTGTTCAGTAGGTAATATGATCCATGAGATTCTGCATGCAGCAGGCCTCTGGCATGAGCAAAGTAGGTGCGACAGAGCGGATTTTGTATCCATACTATGGGATAATATCTCCAGCGGCAGAGAAAATAATTTTGGTCAGCGTTGTGCGGCCCTGAATACGCCCGGCCCCTTTGATCGTCGAAATGGCGAAGATATTGGCGCATACAACTACAGTTCAATTATGCATTATGGCTCCTTTGCCTTTAGTGCTAATGGTGGCAGAACTATTCTACCCAGGGGTTCTGGAAAGGCTGATATCCTGACCAAGGCAGTTTCTATGGGACAAAGAGATCAGATCACCCAGGGAGACATCAATACAGTTAACCGATTATACCCTGTTAAAGCCAATCAATATTATGTTATACAATTCCGACATAGCCAGAAAGTATGGGATTTGCCGAGGGGAGAGAAAAAGATCGGAACTTCGATTACGCAACGCACCATAAGCAACGGTACAGATTATGATCAGCAATTTCAGTTTATTCCTCAGGAAGATGGTTCCTACCGGATTAGAAGCCGTCGGAGTAGACATTCTTTAGAAATACAGTATGGCTCGAGAAAAAACTACAGAGTCCTTCAACAAAATGATTATCACAGCAAACAATACCAGCATTTCATAATAGAAAATACCAGTGGGCAGTATTTTACTATAAAAGCCTTGCATAGTGGTAAAGCAATACAAATGAAATCATCAAATATGAGTAACGGACAGGTCGTCCACCAATACGACCAGAATAATGGTTTCAATCAGCAAGTTCGTTTTCTTGAGAGATAAATTCGTTTGGCTTATCGGTAATTCCAAATAGAAAGCATCCCGAATTTTCAGTACCACTGAGAATTCGGGATGTCAATTGCCAGAGGGAGAATGGCTTGGTTACAGGTGCTAGTGTGTCGTTATTAATTTGCGGAGTGTTTAGAGATGCTATGTTAGCATCCAAATAGTTCTTTGAAAAAATTGTAGATTAGC
>CAZVOD010000023.1:0-52337 GCA_964628385.1 uncultured Saprospiraceae bacterium | reverse complement strand
CCAGAAGCAGGGAAAAGAGCATTTTTTTTTGCATATCAATTTAATTTAGGTTTAATAGGTATTTTTTCTTTTTTAAGAATCGGAAAGATTGAACGCAGGCTTACGACCTGCTAAAGCTGTTTTTTAGTGGAGATAAGAAAAAAGAGTACTAAGAATAGGTAAGATATAAATATTAATCTTGTTTCGCAGGTGTTAAAATAGGTTGAAATTGGTTCTTTTCCCAATATTCTACCCTTTCAAAACAAGTCTTTTGAAGAAGATGGCTTAAGAGAGCTTATTCTAATTGTGTGAAATACAAATTATTGATGAATCGTAGCCTCTTTTAAGATGTAATTACAGTGATTAAAGTCGGTTTCATTTAAAGAAAACTTACCCTTGAAAGTCATTTGCTTATCCATAATCAGGTTTCTGGAGGGCTTATCTGCAAATTGCAGTTCTATAACAGACTCGGGACCTGCACCACCACAAAAAAAGCATGATGAATAGGGGTACCTGGATAAAACGTAAAAATTGCTCTGCTGATCAACCGGTATGAAATAGCCCGATACGACTACTGTTTTTTTGTCATAGTTTTTTATCTGCTGGCTAAATATGGGCATCAACCAGTAGGCGTTGGTCGATTCATCGTATTTTTCAACGAAATTGATGTTAGAAAGGGTCTTCCAACTTAAATTCTCTTGACAAAACAAATTTGCTGTAATGAAAAAGGAAACGACAAAGAACACAACTACTACGCGTGATTTAAGGCTTACAGTAAAATCGTGATGCATAATCTCTAATTTTAAAAGCCAGGAATCTTTCAGACATACATCTCCTCTTCTATTCCTGACTAAATTCAGTGTAATAATTTTGATAATCTTTTTTATCAACAAATTTCTCATTCCAGGTATCTACTACCAGTTTATTAATCTGCGCATCGATGCTTTTTTGTATTTCCTGTCTGTAGGCGTAATAGTCGTTATAATGGGTCTTAGTGATAGCATTTAATTGATTTTGGAAAAAAGTAACAGGGTTGAGCCAAGATGTATTGTTTATGAAATTATTCCTGGCGCTGTTTTCCTGTTCAATAATTGCAATGCTTTTTTTCATTAATTCATTGGACAACGCAATGGAAGATTGGCTGATGGAGCGCTTGATTTTTTCCTTATCAACCATTGCAGAACTATTAAGTATTTCAGGGTACAAATTTTTCAACTCAAGAAGCAGAACGCTGTCAGGACGATCAAGCAATTTTTTACGCTCTTCTCTTTGGGCATCAATCCAATCTGTCATCAAATTGGCGGGGTACCTGTTACTTACCAATTGATTGATAGTCGCAGGAAGGAGAAATGAAACGATAAGCCATAGCCCTACCATTTTCAAGGTATTAGTAACGGTATCTTTGCTGGATCGTAAGATAAGAAAGTAGATAAAACTCCATAGCAATAAATACAAAATGCTATAAAAGAAAAGCCAGATAATGCGCTGAATTTCAATATAAAGCGCGTTGGTTAGTGCACCTCCATAGATAATCAATCCCAAGGAAATTAGAGACAGGAGAAGAAAATAGAAAATCATTCTGGATATTAACCATTTTACTTTTGAATTGACCTGAGCATAAACCATGGGAAGGAACCCCATTTCAAACTCTGCTCCTTTTATGTTGTAGGTTAATATCAGTAGCAGCAGAGGTAGAAGGTAAAGCGTTACGAAGGAGAAATCCAATGTCCCAGATTGAAGTCTTTCAGGGTTAGCTATTTCTTCAACCATATCAGCATCAAGAGGACTACTTCTTAGGGTTACCTTTTTATAAAATCCATATTGTTCTGCCTGGCCAACATTATAGATTAAGGTTGGTGAAGGACGCTTGAAATAATTTGGAGTGGCATAAGAAATAGCCCAATATGGAGCCGTAAGATTGACCCACGGGCGATTTTCAGGACCATTTTTACCGTCTTCATAAATAGCCAATGTATTTAGTTTTTCCTCTTCGGCTTTCTGCCTTATAGCTTCTATCTTACTTATTTGTTCCTGATAAAGAGTTGCTCCATTTTGCAGTGCGTAGATTGCTGCTAATGCATAAAGTGATAGAGCTACTACTTTGAATGGCGTTCGAATAAAATGCATCCACTCATAAAATATTATAGTAGTATATCTCATACTAACTCAAGGTTTTTGGTAGCAAAAAAGATAAGTACGGCTGTCAATAAACTCCAAAAAGCTAAAAATAAAAGATCAGTAAGATAATATGGAAGAACAGCTCCAATAGTTATGGGGGTATAGTTGAAATCCTTTATGGATTTAAAAAAGTCATTATCGGCTTTCCAGCCCCATTCTCCTGTTTTAGACCCTCCATAAGCATGCTCATCATTTAAGGCTTTGATAAATGTTCTACGGTATTCTTCTACTTGTAACAAGTAACTTTGGTGGTGGAGGTTGTCTGTACCCGCAAACCCCATACTGGCATTTTGTAAGGAAGCAAATGGATTGATAGCTCCACTTAATTGATATATTTTCTTTTGTCTTTGCATGACATCTCGTAGGGCACCGAAGTGTTTATCCCAAACTTTATTGCCATATTCTTCATCTGCTTGCATTCTGATGCCATCAAAATTGATAGGCAATTCTGATGTGTTTTCAACCTTATATTTAGCTAACACCTTGGTCTCCAAATCTTTACCTCTTTCATCTGAAGGATTATGGCCATCTATACCCTTAGAGCGGTCTTCTCTAATTGCTGTTTTAAACTCATCCCTACTCGGTAGTGGAATAATATTTTCCAGGCTACTCATCAAAATATAGGGAAGGAAAATACTCCAAAGCATCCAAGTACCTAGCATGGTGGTTAGAGCTAATGTAGGGCTATGCCAGCGAGCTGAGAAAAATACAGTCAAACCCGTCAAAACGAAAAAGAAAGCAGCATAAGAAAGAAAAAATAAGCCAACCCGCTGCAAAATGTCAGTTGTCAAGCTCTGAAAATTCAGAGTAAAATAGGATAATATTACCATTGATAATAGTAATAAACCATAAGACCAAATAGAAATGGTTTTGGCAAAAGCAATTTGCTCAGTGCTTGCTCCTTGCATCACTAACATTTTCAGCCTGCCTGTTCTCCTTTCGCCACTCATTGAATTAAATGCCAGGAAGATCAAAAAGATAGGTATAATATATTGAAGTAGTAAAGAACTCCTCAACTTACCAAATCGGGAAATACTCTGCATTTGAGAAGCTTCGGAATATACCATCTCATTTTGTACATGCCCTTCTACACGGAGAACATTTCCAGTGACATCTTCCACGCCCCCATCAAAATTACTTAATAAGTTAACTGGCTTGAATACATAGGTACCGTAGTGGGCGGCACTGTGAGGATTCATAGCATCAATACTCTCCCATTGTTCGCGTAGATGGTTTTTGGCCTCCGTAAAAGCTTCTTTTTGCTTGTTTGTATTATAGTTTCCCATCAAAACTGTAAGGAAGAGGGCAAATACAAAACCAATGCTAATTCCCAAAAATAATTTGGTGCGGATCAGAAACCGCCACTCGTTACGTATCAACTGACTCATTTCAACTAGTTTTGCATGAACTGTAAATAAATGGTTTCTAATTCATTAGCGCTGATCTCTTGACTGTCAAGTTCCTTAATCAGTTCGCCTCGCCTGAGAATTCCTATCTTATGGCAAACTTCTCTCACCCTAAAAATATCGTGGGATGCCATTAGAATGGCCGCTCCCTCGTCTGCTAATTTCCTCAATTGATTGGAAAGCTCATTACTGGCCAATGGATCAAGACCACTTGCCGGTTCATCCAGTAGGTAGACCTTCGCTTTTTTAGCGTAAGCAATAGCGATGCCTACTTTCTGCCTCATACCTTTAGAATAATTAGAAACTCGCTTATCATGATCATCACCTGACAGACCGCAGTATTCAAGGTATTCCTTCAACTCTTTTTCCTTGTATTTTAAGCCGGCAAGCCGACAGAAATAATCCAGATTTTCAGTACCACTCAAGTACGGATATAGATTAACATTTTCTGGAATATATCCCACTATTTGCCTGACCTGGCTAGGGTTTTTATTTACATTGGTACCATTAATTTCTACCGTTCCAGAATCGGGTTTTAAAAATCCCAGCAGCAAATTAATGGTGGTCGATTTTCCAGCACCATTAGCACCGAGAAGCCCCAATATACTGCCCTTCTCTACGCTTAAAGTCAGGTCTTTTAGTGCTGGATTCCCATTGAAAGATTTGTTTACCTCGTAAATTTGGATCATTTCAGTTGCTTTGTTGAATTATGGCAAATATAATTGAATCCTTTTTAAGTGCAACCTTGTTGCATTTAAATTTCTGGATTTATAAAAAAAAGCATCAGATTCTTCAATGAATCTGATGCCATGAATCCACCACAACACTACTCCAGAAAGTCAATTTTCTTTTGGGAAAACACCCTGCCACTTTGATAAAAGTGGCAGGAAAATACCTATTTATTTAGGTGGTCAAAAACAGTCTACTATTCGGTATCTCTGCTATCGTCGGCACGGCAGCTTTGTACCAAGCGTAAATACTCAGCCCTATTGTTCAATACTATCCTCGTACCATTTTCCAATATTACAGCACGTGGGAAAGTAATCCTGGGATGAAGCCTGGAACGCGGATTCAGATCATACCAGGCATCTATTACGTTGAAGAGTTCTCTTCGATTATTTACGATAGTTTTTCTACCGCCCGGAAATTTCACAGTAACAGGGAATGTCGCTCTAAAGCACCTCTGGCCCGGACGAGGAGTGAAATCTCTACAAGTTTGCACTAAATCTCTGATATCTTCCTGAGTTTCTATTTTTACTACATCACCATTGACTAGCTCTACAGAGAATGGCTTTTGAATCTTAATACGGCCAATAGTGTCCCTTTCTCCCTTCAAGTATTCTTTGATAATCATTCGGTATTCTGCCGAGTCCACTGCTTCTTTTTCTTCCCCATTCGGAAGTACAAGCGTTACCGGGAAAATAACCGAATAACAACGCGTATTGGCAAATGGAACGATATTAGGCAGATTACAACGGAAAATAACCAACTTGATATCATTAGCATTTTCAATCGTGAAAATATCTCCTTTGGGAAGCTCAATATTATAGGGATACAAAATTGATGGACGTTCGTCTGAGTCAGGATTATCCCTCTTCCAGGTACGTACAATTCGTCTTAGCTCCCGTGGGCTTTCAGCAATTTGATTGATACCATCAGGAAGCACTACAGTAAGTGGAAATACCAATCTATAGCAATTACCATGGCGAAACCTTCTAAAGCGTCTGCGATCTGTATCAATAGAGCTGGGCTGGCCATCCTCTTCTGAAAGGCTGGTAAGCATTACTTCTCCATTCTCGAGAATTTCAATAATTTCATTGTCGTCTGTAAAGTTTTCATTTGGTTCTGCAATAGGCTCCTGCTCACAAGCAGTGAACGTAAATGCAGCAGACATCAAAAGAAGGAAACTAAATTTGAAAATTCGATTCAACATAATTGTTGTTTTTTCGGGTTATTGATTTAATTTTCACCCTAGTAAGTCAGCAATTCTTTCTTTGTACCCTCCCTTTTTAAATTTTTTTGATTTTTTTTTGTCAAAAGCACCGTATGGACGAAATAGCATTATGGGACGAACTGCGGGCCGGTCACAAATCGGCACTGGAGAAGATCTACCGGGATCAGGTAGATCTGCTATTTCGCTATGGTTGTAAATTTACGCAAGACGAAAACTTGGTAAAGGATAGCATCCAGGAGTTGTTCATAGAAATCTGGAACAATCACAAAGGCCTGGGAGCTACTAACTCCATTAAAAAATATCTGCTAGCTTCTCTGCGTCGCAAGATCATAAAAACTCAAAATAAGCAGAGACGATGGCTGCTAGGCGATCAATCTCTTCAGAGCGATTTTGATCTGGAACTGGCAACAGAGGATAATATTATCAGCGAGGAAATAAACTCTGAGCAACGTGAAATGATAAAAAAGGCAATAGCAGCCCTCAGCAAAAGGCAAAAAGAGGCGATATACCTTAAGTATTATACAGATTTGGAGTACGAAGAAATATGCCAGATCATGGATATCAGCTACCAGTCAATTCGAAATTTAATGGTCAAGGCCTTGAAAAAGATGCGCGACAGCATAGGAGCAATTTCCTTTTTATTTTTTCTTTCAAAAATCCTTAATTAAATAGGGTACAAATTAAAAAGACCGGACTTTGTTTTATAGAAAAGTGTTCGGGAAGCTGTATGGCAGCTCAAATTTAAACAGATGAAAAATTATGAGAAATACGATGCGGTTGAATTGGCTCAGGACCAGTCTTTTATAAGGTGGGTTAAAGCCAGTAACCAATCTGCCATCCAATTTTGGGAAAAATGGCTGCAAGAGCACCCGGGAAAAGCAGTACTAATCCAGGAAGCTAAAACTATCGTATTGTCTCTACAATTTGAGGAATCTACGATTACCGATACCGATATTGAGCAGTTATGGAATAATATCGATCAGCAAACGGAGGCCTCAAGCATTACTTCGAAGCCGCGGATCATCAGCCTTACCAGGGCTTTATCTGCCGCAGCAGCTATTGCAATTATAATTATTGGATACCTTTTGATTTATCCTACTAACAGGGTACAATTAACCGCTGACAGGGTAAGTCTTCCCAGCTATTACTTGCCTGATAGTAGTTTTGTAGAATTAAACCACCAAAGTAGTATAATCTATAGTAAATCTAATTTCGAGGAAGAAAAAACTGTTCGCCTAAAGGGAGAAGCATTGTTTAGAATAGAAAAGGGAGCTGCTTTTGCAATAAATACGGCACTGGGAAAAGTGGAAGTATTGGGGACTGTCTTCAATGTTTATGCCCGAAATGCTTACTTAAAGGTTAGCTGTTATGAAGGTGCTGTAAAGGTTACTAATACTGCTGGGCAGATCGATACTTTACAGCCTGGCCAACAAATTGTGTTCAGAGAAAATCTAGGGATGGAAAAGCTTCCTTTTGATACCACTATGGAAAAAAGCTGGAAAGAAGGCTTTTTTAGTTTTGACAGGGTACCCTATCAGGAAGTATTTGAGGAGCTGGAACGACAATTTGAAATCAAAATAGTGGCTACGAGGGCTTTAAAGGAGCAGATTTACAATGGCTCATTCACGGACGGCAGTTTAACGGAGGCTCTGGATGATGTTACATTTATTGATGGATTGAAATATGAGAAGATCAACGATCAGAGATATAGAATTTACAAGCCTGAAAGAGAATAGATGGTAAAGAGACGGTGTTATTTTTTGTTGTTAGCTGCATTGTTTTTCCTATTTCATGCTGAAGAGCTGAAAGCACAGGATACTTCTGTTTATATTCAAAAGGAATTTAATGAAGTAGCACTCAATCAGGTTTTTGAGTGGCTGGAACAAAACTATAGCCTGAATATAGGCTATAGTAAGTTGCTGACAGAAAATATTATCATTTCCCAAAAATTTAATAATACACCGCTCGTTGAGGTTTTTGATCGCCTGCTCAGTAATACCGATCTAAAGTATAAAATCCTGGATGAATACCGGGTGCTGGTAGGGCCGGAAGAATTACCCAATCAGAGCACAAAAAAATCAAAGCAACTGACTTTTAGTGGTCGCATTCTCGATGCCGGGGATAATCCTTTACCTTTTGCCAATATCCTGAACCTCAATGATAGTACTGGGGGGTACAGTGATGCTTCAGGTTTTTTTTCTATAAACACCAGGTCGGATGAAGCCATAGTATGGCTGAAGATCAGTTACGTGGGTTTTAAAGATCGAGTAGTTGAAGTTAGACCTTCTATGCAGTCGCTAATCATTAACTTGGATCCCTCAGCCCAGCAATTACAAGCCGTGACTGTAGTTGATTTATTACCAGCTCCGGAGGCTCAGCAGGTTTTTTCCTCCGGCCACTCAAAAGACCTGGACGCATTCCTGTCATTGGCGAGTCTGGGAGGCTCTAATGATCTTTTCAGGCGTTTACAATTAGATAGTGGGGTAAAAGCTTACGATGATTTTTCCTCCAGGCTGCAGGTTCGTGGTAGTAATGCCGATGAAAATATGATAGTGATGGATGGCATCACGCTTTACAATATCGATCACTTATACGGTATATTCAGCGCTGTTCATCCAGGAATATTTGAGCAGGCAAATATTCACAAAAATACTTTTCCCATAGAGTACGGAGGCCGTACGGCAAGTGTAGCAGAACTGCAATCCAGTGACATTGCTGAGTCTCCGGTAAAAAACAGTATTGGGATAGATGTTAATATGGTCAATGCTCTGGTAAATGTATCGGCAGGGAAGTCTGTAGGCATTATGGCTGCTGGCCGCTTTACTCATAGTGATATTAATAATGCTTCTTTCTTCAAGTTCCTGACCCCGAGAACGCCGCGATTTTTAGACAATGAAAACTCTCGTACTGATGAAGCTTCTGTACTTAGACTATTGCCAGATTTTAATTTTTATGATTTTTATGGAAAAATACAGTGGAAAGCCTCGCCGGGTACCACCATTAGCGGGATCATTTTTAAGGGGTTTGATAAGCATGAATTTGACTACAGCGAGGAGTTTACCACCAGTATTAAAAGACGGGTTGTTAACATCACAGAAGAAGGCAATGAGGATATTTTTTGGGAAAATGAAGCTTATGGTATCAATGTAGAGCAGCAATGGCAGAAAGATTTCAAAACTACTGTCAATCTGAGTCATTCTGGATACGCTACCAGCTCTTCTGATGTTTTCACAATCACCAGGAAATGGAGAATGCAGGAGCAGGAAATATTTTTTCCTCTTTCCCAAAAAGAAAATCGCATACGCGGAGCGCGCCTGAATGTAAAGAATGAATGGAGGCCCAACAAAGATCAGCGACTGACAGCAGGCTACACCTTTACTTCTGATGCCCTTGATTTCAGCTCGCTTAATGGCAATAATTTGGAACAAAGAGGCTTTAGTTGGGAAGATAGAGCGATTCGTCATAATATTTACGCCGAGTACTATCAGTCGGTAGGAGTAGCATTTAAAGCTTCGGCAGGGCTAAACGCCAGCTATTACGGCATAAACAACCGATGGTATTTTTCACCGCGTCTTCAGGCTCAGGCAAAATTGAGCAATACTATTCAGCTCAAATCTTCATGGAGTTTGTATAATCAATTTTTGAGGCAGCTTTATCACGAGGACGTCTTTGGTAATCGGGAAGCTATGTGGATTTTGGCAGAGGGATTAGAGGTTATCCCTGGTGTTAACATTCCGCTAGCTC
Organism: uncultured Saprospiraceae bacterium; assembly: GCA_964628385.1. GTDB lineage: Bacteria > Bacteroidota > Bacteroidia > Chitinophagales > Saprospiraceae > JANQPA01. The sequence goes on along the minus strand of CAZVOD010000023.1, from coordinate 43,076 downwards.
GTTCCACTCATTTTATGGCAGGAGGCACCTGGAAATCTGAATCCTGGAAGCTTGATATAGAACTTTATCAGATTGATCGACAGGGAATTATTGAATATGCTTTGCTTCGCCCCGGCTTTGATATTACAACTACAGGTTTGAATGCTAATTCCAATTTTGGCTTTTTTGAAGGTAAAGGCCAAACCAGGGGGATTGATGTATTATTGAAAAAAAATAGTAAAAATTATCGGGCATGGTTAGCCTATACCCTTAGTGAATCCACCGTTACCTTGCCTAGAGTGAATTTCGGCAACCCCTATCCTTCTCCTGAAGACAGCCGCCATCAGCTCAAGTTTATCAATGAATATCAGGCATTGCCGCAAGTAGCTTTTTCGGTGAGTTATATTTTGGCTACCGGACTCCCCTACCTGGATTACAGCCAGCTTTCTTCCGCTTCACCGAAGCGACGTCTTTTATTTTATGACTCATTTATCAAGAGGTACAAAGATTATCAGAGAGTGGATGTAGGAGTAAATTATCATTTGCCGCTTAGCAAAACCTTCGATTTGGACTTAAAATTTTCAGTTTTCAATCTTTTCAATAGGAGTAATGTAAAATATCGTCAGTTTGTCTTTGCCATTCCCAATGAAGAATTATCAGAGGTCCTAGCTACGGAGTTGACTTTATTACCGAGGATATTCAATATAGGTGCACAGCTATCTTTTTAGTGTTTATTTCCCTTTTTTATGATCTTTTCTACAGCGGTTTAGTTGATTGAATAAAATCTTTTTTTTTGCATCAACTCTAATCAAATGAACCAAATAAAATTAATTAAAAACCGCTCTGATATCGGCGCCGGGACCAGGGGTGCTGATATGGGTATTGATGCTATAGAAATAGCGGCCATCAATTCAGAAAACGACTTCTTCAATCTTTACCCATTTGTAGATGTGGCCACTAACAACGAATCAGTTTATGACAAGGTGCGCAATTCTTTTGCTAAGCGGATCGGACATGTACACGAACAGTGTGTCAGAGTATGCGATGTAGTTGCCCAAACCCTTGCTGATAATTATTTTCCATTGGTGTTATCAGGCGATCACTCTTCTGCATTAGGAACCATTAGTGGCATCAAAAAGCACTTTCCAGAAAAGACCCTTGGCGTCGTCTGGATAGATGCCCACGCAGACCTGCACTCTCCGTATACTTCGCCCTCTGGTAATGTTCATGGAATGCCTATTGCTGCGGCTATTGCAGATGATAATCTATCCTGTCAGATCAACGGTGTATCTGATGGTACGAAAAAGTACTGGGAAGCTATGAAAAAAATTGGCAATGATAAGGTTAAGCTGGCTCCGGAGCATTTGGTCTATTTTGGCGTTCGGGACACCGAAGAGCCCGAAAACAAACAAATTGAAAAACTGGGTATTCGCAATTATAAAGTAGAAGAAATGCGATATCGGGGAGTAGAGTTTTGTATAAAAGAAGCCATGACCAGACTGCACCGTTGTGATATGATTTACATTACTTTTGATGTGGATAGTATGGATTGTGACTTGATATCTACTGGTACTGGAACTCCCGTTTCCAAAGGGTTTGACCAATACGAGGTAATGGAAATAATAGAGTCAGTGTTGAAAACTGATAAAGTGATTGGACTAGAGATTGCCGAAATCAATCCACTACTGGATTTTAGCGGTAATAAAATGGCAGAAACAGCCTTCGAAGTACTTGATCACATTACTCCTGTGCTTTTAGAGCGACTGGGAAAAACAGAAGCAGTTCTTTCCTGATAAAGTCTATACAGCGAGGGGAGATTGAAAATAGTCACCCCTCTTTGTTTTTTAGTTGCGCACTTTTTTCTTTTTGACATTGACGTGGTCGTATGGGCAATGCCTACAACCGTTACCACAGCAGTATCCTCGTTTTAGATGAAACCATTCAGTGAGGACAAAAAGACCATTTTCCATGTAATAATCCAGTTCTTCAACCAGAGCCTTTGAATGCTTGACAAACCCGAAAGCTTCATTCTTTCTTTTTCCCTCTTTGATCTCTTTTACATAAGCGTCAATAGTGACTTTTAATTCTTTTTTGAGGCAAACTGGGCACAGGCATGAAGCCGTAGCTTCAGCTTCCAGTATATTGGGAAAACTTGCACACCAACATTCATGGCTGTTTTCAACCTCACAAGAAAAGTTGCTTTGACACTTTGGGCAAGTAGTACTCATAGCTGGTTTTTAAAAAATGGTCTATTGAACCATCCCCAAATGTACAATTCTACTCCCCGTTTGAGCAACCGGATGTACACTTTTTCCGATAATAACACCATCCTCAGGAGCAAAATATTCTTTTAGTTTATCTCCAAAAACATTTCTAAGTACAGCTATTCGCTCTCCCTTTTTGACTTTTTCTGTTACCTGTGGCAATACCTGCAAAACGCCTCCTTTATCTGTATAAATCCAATAAGAGTGACTACAAATAATAGCTTCATTATCAGAATGCTCTATGTCATCGTCAATCATATTGAGATAAGCCATAGTATTGTGCATACCGGTTAGTCCTGAGCGTATAATACCTCTTTGAAAAACATTAGGATTACCAACCTCAAGGGTAATAGCTTTTTTGCCGAGACGAGTGGCCGTACCTCTGACTGTAGGATCAGGGGCTGAATTATTTAGAATGATCTGAGCGTGCTGTAGTTGGGCCAAAGTAGCAGTTTCTTTGTCCGTAATATCTGCTCGAATATAATAAGAGTTGACACGTCCATTACTGGCAGTGTGTAAATCCAGCAAATAATCGATGTGATTGATAAAACGCTCTACAAAACGACTGGCGTAAACCTGGCTGTTATTACCGTCGGCTTTTCCAGGCATAATCCGGTTGAGGTCCACCCCATCGTTAAATTTGCGCTGCATTAATAAATATCCAGGCACATTAACTACCGGCACTCCAATGACTGTTCCCTTTAATTGCTTTGGGTCAATCTCACTAAATAATCGCTGAATAACAGGAATACCGTTTAGCTCATTACCATGTACGGCTGCAATGACTCCCAGCTTCAATCCATCTTCAATTCCTCTGGCTATCATTACGGGAATACATATCGGCATTCCCAGTCCATCTGCCACTAATCGCAGCCAAAATCTTGACATTTCCCCTTTGGGACAATCCTCTAAATTAAGTTCCTTAATTATAGGAATATCCTGTGGTCTGATCTGATCCATAGCGTTATTAATTCATTTTCAGTCAAAAAAACCAACAGCCTTATCCATATGGCAAATTGAGCTAGCCCACCATTATTTCATCCAATAATGATTTGTCACCATCCAGTGATTTGAAAAGCTTTGTTCTGAATTGTTTTTTACTATTGAACAGCTGAATCGCCATTTTATCAATTGCCGTCATGGATAAAACAGTTTGTATGTAAGCTTCTATCAAATCGTCTACTCCAACGCCCAACTTATTAAAATCTCTTCGATCCATCAAGATTAAACGAGTCGTATCAGAGTCCCAGCCGCCATCTTCTCTTTTGATAGACAAATTGGTACCGAGAATATTCCAGGATTCACTACTGCCATCCAATTGGTCTACCAGCGGATCCCGAGCCCGACGAGCGTAAATACCTAGCGGCAATATCCCCTCTGGCGTCGCACTGACCATCATGCGCAAATCAGCAACGTAAGTATTGCCCTTTTTGCTGGGCATAGTGCCTATATGGTAGAATTTACCTTTACTACTAATAGAACTCCAGTTATAATTACCAATGAGGCTCTGTACGATAAATCTTTCGTAGTAAAAATCCAGTTTCATAAATTCCTCCAGCTCCTGCTCATTGACAATTGTGAAAACGCCCTGACCAGCATTGCTATAAGGGTTTTTTACTACGGCTTGCCCACCCATTTTTTGAAACCAAAGAGGTATTTCATTTTTGCTAACATCCCAAATCGTTTCGGGGGTTCGTATCTCTAGTCCCGAACCTACCAGTTCTGCATTAAAAAAGTCATAAGCTTTACTCGCCAGCATCTTATTTCTTCCACCAGCCAAACAGGCTACGGTAGGATTTAAAATGTGCGTTTTTGAAGTTACCGGAAGTCGACTCCAGGGCTTTTGGGTTAAATATCGGAAGGCAGCGCGTATCGGCTGCCATTCTCCCTGTTCATCTCTGATGTACATAACGCCTTCAACAAACTTCACAGCGGGATCCGTCTCATCTTTGTAAAAGGATACATAATAAACCGGCGAGTCAAACGCATCAGCCATAGCGTGGGCATAACCCGAAGCTTCCATTCCGTTTTTATCATATACTACTGCCAACGCTCCATTAACATTGCGCTTTTTAGCTTTCAAAATAGGTTTGACCGTACGTTCCATAAACAAGCGATATCCTCCCTGCACCTCATTATCATTCAGTAATGGCATTGATTTTTGTCCTGATGGGCAGGAATTATTCTCAATCACTACCATTTGACGCTGCCCTCTTTCATTGGTTACATGCATCAAATCGGCTCCAGCCCAGATGAAATACCTGGGTTTGTAGCTCAAAATATGATTGAGATAATCTGGCTTTACCGTGGGATGCAAATGACAATACCTCTGAATAATATCTCTTGGCTCAAGATTGAGGAAAAAATTGACCATCGGATGGATAGTGGCATTTAACGCCTTAGGGTACCAGTGGTTTTCTGGTTCAAAAGTGCCCGGCTGGATAAGTTTGGCCGTTTTTTGCATTATTGGATTGCTTGTTATTTTGTTAATTAAAAATTCGCTGCAAATAGAGTTTTATTATCTTCTTTTGCAAGAGCTGGAAAGTTTTTTAAAAAAAATACCCACTGCAAAGGAAAATTAGCAGAAGGTATTTTTTTAGAGCTTCTAGAGTAAGCGCAATGCTCGTATCTATTGCTCCTTAATAATGTCTCCGCGATCAAAGCCACTACCGGAAACAATCTCACAAATAGCGGCTTTACCCTCACCTGTAGAATTATCAATTACTTTGATAGTACCTATCTTTTTTTCTATGGCCCCCAGGTTTAGGCCTGTATCAGGGTCAATCAGTGCTTCACCGGCTCTGAACACGTCGAAGATTTCCCCTATTTGTACGCCATCTATTGAACCACTATTAATGTATATCTTTCCTCCTCTATTGATGACTACTTTAGCTGACCAGGGAATGTTCTGAGCGTCTTTATTGACGAGTTCAATAACTTCCTCCACCGCTTTGCGCGTTGCTTTTCCTACAATTGATTCATCAAATTTAGCCTGAGAAGAAAAATCTACTCTGCGGGTATTAACACCAAAAGAATTATTAGATTCTTCCTTGGATACATTATCAGCAGTGATGATCTCACCGGTGGTTACATTGATAATCCTGATATCAATTCCCACGGTTGCACCTTTTTTCCTGACACTTACAGATTTACCCAATACATTGGCCCGCTGTCCATCTTCCTTGTAACCAAACTCTGTCACAGCTCCAAATACGGCTAGTTCTACTCCAAGCAACTTACCTATTTCAACAGCAGATTGTTCGGAAACCAAGCCGGATTGTTGAAGCTTTTGCTCAGCGATAAGCTTATCAATGCGAGTCCTTTCAATTACCTGATACTTACCACTTTTTACAAGTTCTGTGAGAATCATCTCGGTAACGCCGTCACCTACGTCTTTATAATATCCCCAGCGGTAGCCACTGCTGGTTTTATCTTCAAAAGTCAGAACGGCAACGCGCTTTTTCTTCCCTTGTTTGGAATCGTTTTGTCCACTTGCCAGGAATGGGAAAGAAAAAGTTGTGAAAAGCAATAGAGAGATCAGGAAAGTCTTTTTAATTGAGGCCATTATTATGGTTTTTTGATCCTAACAAAAGTAAATAATTTTTATAAAAATTCTTATGCCTTTGTTTCTCCGCCTCCTAATCTTCCTTTATTTGATCAGGCGTAGTTTTGTTGCCGGCCCGGGTCAGTTTTTCGCCGTCTTTTTTATCCTGAGTTAGTAACTCTGCCATATTCCGCAATTGATCCATTCCAAATTGACTCTTTAGTCGACCTATAGCGAACCTGTAGGTTCTTATTAGGTCGAAATCTGTCGTCATATCGGGATGCGCAGTTAATTCCTGATCCATTTGTACTACCGCTTTTTCAAGGCTTCTTGAGAGATCTAGGCCGGAGGAGTTGGACATATGCTGTTTAGCAACAATAATATGCGCGCCTTTTAAGGGCTTATCTCTTTTATTATCGTACAAAAGTATCAGGTAGCCACCACCGTCATTATTTTCTAGAATATTATTACTTTCATTGTAAAAAGAAACGAAAATTACAAGGCTGGAATCGGCGGATGGCAATTCTCCTCTAAATTTTCCATCCTTAAAATTCAATGCTATTTTTTGCTCATCGAATTGATTACTTCCCCTGGCATAATAAGCCTTAGCTTCAAAGGGCGTTCCATCGCTAAATACAGTATGCTCAATATCATAACTGATAGTTATAGTTTCTCCATGGTTTAGCCGGTAGCTGTTGGCGATCAGTTATCGGTCATTATCGCCTGCACAACAGGCTTGATAATATACCGATAACTAACTATAATAATAGATTGGTAGGTTATCTTCAGGGAGATAAGGCCAATCTATTATTTGATTAAACGTAAGAAACTTCCTTTACCGCTTTAATGATTTTGGCTGCATTGGGAAGGTATTCTTCTACCAGTGTAGGGGCATAAGAAAGTGAGGTATCTGCTGAATTAACTCTGGTTATTGGTGCATCCAGGTAGTCAAATGCATATTTTTGAACCTCGTAAGCAATTTCGGCGGAGACTCCGGCAAAAGGCCAGGATTCATCGATAACAACCAAACGGTTGGTTTTCTTTACTGATTCTACGATAGTTTTATGGTCTAGTGGTCGGATAGTTCTCAGGTCAATTACTTCAGCAGAGATCCCTTCTTTTGCCAGTTCTTCAGCTGCTTCAAGAGAGGGTAATATCATTTTGTTGAATGATACAAGCGTTACGTCGCTACCTTCCCGTCTGACGGCCGCTACTCCAATTGGTGTGAGGTACTCTTCTTCGGGCACTTCCCCTTTGTGGCCGTAAAGCATTTCTGATTCCATGATGCAAATTGGATCGTCATCTCTGATTGCTGATTTGAGCAGACCTTTGGCATCTGCCGGATCAATACAAGAAATAACTTTTAAACCAGGAACATTAGCCATCCAGCTTTCAAAAGTTTGGGAGTGCTGCTGGGCTAATTGTCCGGCAGCTCCTGAGGGTCCTCTAAAGACAATAGGACATTTATATTGCCCAGCGGATTGAGATAAGGTCTTGGCAGCATTATTCACGATCTGGTCGAATGCCAGTACAGCAAAATTCCAGGTCATAAATTCAACGATAGGACGCAAGCCATTCATGGCGGCTCCTACTCCGATTCCGGCAAAGCCTAGCTCAGCAATAGGAGTATCGATAACGCGGTCCGGGCCAAATTCATCAAGCATACCTTTGGTGACCTTATAGGCGCCATTGTATTCAGCTACTTCTTCTCCCAGTATAAAAACATTCTTATCTCTTCTCATTTCTTCACTCATGGCCTCATTGATGGCGTCACGTAAAGCTATTTCTCTTCCCATTTTATTTTACTTGTTTTAATAGAGGTATAAAAAATGAATTGCTAATCATTCCAAAAGCCATAACAACTCCTCTACCTCATGGGTTCTCCTTAAGGAATGACACAAAAATAGCAATTCTACAAATATTTCAATTTTTAGCGGATTCTCTTTTCTTTGGCGTCGTTTTGGTAGACTTGAAGCTATTTTTCACTAATATAAATATTATTGATTTTTTTAATTTTTTACTGAATCTTTAAATTTTATAAATAAAAAGGCAGAAACTTTCTTGCAGAAGCTTGATAATCACTGTATTTTGGAGAAAAGCCGCTTGTGATTTCTTATATTTACCTTAAAGAAAACAGACGGCCAATAATGCAATGCTACCAAAAAAAATAATGACGTCCAGAAGGGCGTTATCATTCTTGTACAAATAAAATTCAAATCAAACGATGAAGACATTTTCTATTAAAAAAACAGTAATGTTATCTCTTGTCGTAGTGGCCTTTGTTACACTTTCCTCCTGTAATCGTGGTGTTGGATGCCCAACGAATTTTGCCATGATGGATATTTTTGATACGATCAGCCAGGTAAACTGGGTGGGAATCGTTCAATCAGTTTTGAAATAGATACTATTTCTTTTTAACTGGGTAGCTTTATAATCGATATCACAGGCAATCGTCTAGGACATTTGTTTAGGTATCGATTATAAACCTGTTTGCAGTGCTGGTTATGTTGGTAGGGCCGATCAAGATTGGCATCTTTTCAGCACCTTTTATGGAAATTGTTATCTTTGCGCAATATCTAGTTAATCCTATGCAGAAAGATAAAATATTTGCAACGCAGGACGGTTCTCATTCTATTCTTTCCCATAAGTTTGGTGTAAGTTATCACTCAAAGTACGGTGCTATTACTGAGTCCAAACATGTTTTTATCACCTCAGGCTTATATCCCATTCTGACTTTAAAGAAGAGTTGTAAGGTATTGGAGATCGGTTTTGGTACGGGACTAAACGCATTCCTTACTTTCCTGGAAACCATTGAAGGGAATTTTGACATTCACTATCAGGGTATTGAAGCCTTTCCACTTAGCAGCGATCAGTATTTGCAGCTCAACTATCCGGAATTATTGGAGGTGCCAGCTTATAAAGACCAGTTTTTGAAATTACACGAAGCGGAATGGGGTATAATGCATCGCTTGTCCGAGCACTTTACTTTCAAGAAAGAACAAATTCTGCTCGAAACCTTCAAAGCTAATGAGCCATTTGATGTAATTTATTTTGATGCTTTCGCGCCCACTGCACAGCCAGAATTATGGGAAGCTCCAATATTGCAACAAATGTATGAAGCTCTGCAAACTGAGGGTATCTTCGTAACTTATTGTGCTAAAGGTATAGTAAAGCGCCGCCTGAAAGCTATAGGCTTTGAAGTCGAAACACTTCCCGGGCCTCCTGGAAAACGAGAAATGACAAGAGGCATCAAAAAATAGTCTGATATAGTCCGATTGGGGTCCTGTTCTTTGATGAACAAGTAAGCTTATTTGGTTTCTTCTTTTAGCTTTCTGGGCTTAATAACATTGATTTTACCATCATCTCCATAAAGCTCTCTCGATTTTTTGTTGTAAGCTAATGCAGCTTCTTCAGCAGTAGCAAACATACCAATGTGTACGGAACGTCTATTGATAGATATAACCGCCCGATACCGGTTGTTTTCTTTGTAAACGCCCGTATACCCTGCTTTGCTACTGGTCTTTCTCTTTCGACTGGCCACTGAACGACTTCTGTATAATAAATTATCCAGCCTGCAATCCAGCTTGTTACCATTTTTCGCACCTACCAGCTTTTTATTACCAGATTTGGTACCGGTCAAGAACTTTTCGGCAATTAATTTGTGAAGATAAATAGTCTCAGTTTTATATCCACCATCTGCTTTTTTCCAAGTTTTTTGAAAGACAGCACATCCGCTGGAGTGCTTTCGAAGGTTATTAATAAAATCTACCTTAACCAAGTAGGGATCAGAGGTGAGGTATTCATAAGTTTTGTCGTCCAACAGTACAGCTTCCTCAGCATTTTTTAATTTAACTTTGTATAACACGTTTTCTACAGGTTTGGTGAAAAAATTATTTTTAGGCTAAAATGATATTGCAACTTGGACGATCGCGAGCAATATTTAATTTTGAAAGACATATTTTTGTACAAAATAATAGTTTACTGACAAGCGTGCAAATCTTGTTCAAAATAAAACTTGAAAAAATACACGAAAAGGCAAATTTTATAGATAAAATATGGCTGAAATTGATTTAAATATGGGTCATTTCATGCAAAGGTGTTTCGATCTGGCCATTTTGGGTAGGGGAAAAGTAGCTCCCAATCCAATGGTGGGAGCTGTATTGGTACATAATAATACGATCATTGGCGAAGGTTATCACCAGAAATACGGAGGAGCACACGCCGAAGTAAACGCAGTAAGCAGCGTACTCGGGCCATTAAAACCCTTAATAAAGGAATCTACTTTGTATGTGTCACTTGAGCCCTGTACTTTCTATGGTAAGACGCCTGCCTGCACCAGCCTGATCGTAGAAAACAAGATTCCAAAGGTGGTTATTAGCTGCCTGGATGTTACGCCGGAAGTTGCGGGCAAAGGAGTGGCGATACTTCGAAAAGCCGGAGTGGAAGTGATTACGGGAATCTTGGAAAAGCAAGGCCGCGAATTAGCGTACAGCAGGATAAAGATCGTCCAAAACAGCCGCCCCTATGTATTTCTCAAATTTGCCAAGACTCTTAATGGCTATTTCGCGCCTGTCAACAAACAACAATTCTGGATTACTCAGCCGTACACCAAAAGACTGGTTCACAAATGGCGGGCTGAAGCCGATGCTATAATTATTGGTACCAACACGGCCCGAATTGATAATCCCTCACTAACTAACCGTTTGTACCACGGTCAGTCACCACTGCGTATAGTGCTGGATGAAAAGATGACACTTCCAGGCCACCTAAAAATTTTCAACGATGGCTACCCTACCCTGGTCGTAACAGCTTCTGATAAGCCTATACCGGATCACTACAAAGCTGTGAGTAAGTTAATTTTGCAGTTTGATAATGAGCTGTTGCATAATTTACTTTCCCATTTATACGAACGCCAAGTAGGTATATTAATGGTAGAAGGTGGCGTAAAATTGATCAATGCTTTTCTAGAGCAGCAACTCTGGGATGAAGCCCGGGTATTAATTGGACACAATGAAATGATCAGAGGCCTACCTGCTCCAATTATTCCGGTATTGCCTACCTATAAGCGTAACTTTGGACCAGACCAAGTTCTTTGGTACTATTGCGGTGAAAATAAGACGACTAACCAGCTGACCAACCTATCCTAACTCCTAAATAATAGGGTTCACAATCGTTAAACTTGCTTTAAAGTAGAAGTGAAGTATAAAATTGTGCAGAATTTATTTGTTTCTTGAAATAACATTACATAAAAAACACTTCGAAAGGCCCAAAACGGGGAATTATCAAAAGATGTGGATAAGTAAAAAAGTCTTTCGAATGATTGCTATAAATTTGAAATGAAAATTTAGCTTATGAAGTTGTTTCATCTTCTTTTCTGTACGATGCTTTTCTGTTCATTTGGACTATTGAATACCAGCATTGCACAAAATTCAGCATACGGAGAAACTCAAAAGGTAAAGTGGTTGACTTGGGAGGAAGCCGTTGAAAGGTCGAAAACCGAAAAGCGCAAGATTTTGCTCGATGTCTACACAAAGTGGTGTGGTTGGTGTAAAAAAATGGATACATTGACGTTCAATCGTGCCGGCATAGCACAGTATATCAATAATAATTTTTATCCGGTAAAATTTGATGCACAGCAGAAGGAAGATGTTGAATTTGAGGGAAAAACTTTTAAATATCACAAAAATGGTCCTCGAGGCTACCACGACTTTGCTGTCAAATTGCTCCGAGGCCGGATGAGTTATCCGACCATTGTATTTATGGACGAAGAATTCGAGATTATCCAATCTATTATAGGCTTTAAAACAGCTGACCAATTCGAGGTCATTGCCACCTATTTCGCTACAGATCAATTTATGAAAATGCCCTGGTCTTCTTACAAAAAACAATATATTCCGAAGTTGGCTATTAAAGATGAATAAAATAGCTAACTGAAAGAGTAAAAATATAACTTTGGTATTCAGATAGTAATTTTAACAGGCCTGTGAAACTTCAGCTAAAGTTCTGCAGGCCTGTTTTATAAGGATTCGAATAGCTCATTCGTTTTTAGCTACATCAACACCGTAAGCAACATCTCTTATATAATACAGCTTTAAAGCTCTGGCGAATTCCTCATGGGTGAGGCTTGATTCATCAAAATATTTAAAGGTAAGCTTTTGTCCGCCTTCCCTAATTAGCGTGAATACTTTTTTATCCTTTTTGGATAAGTCTAGCTGCAAGGCTTCTACGTCTCCTATTTCTTTAAAATATATTTTCGTTCCCTTAAGCTTATACCTGCCATACTTGACAAAGTTTTTTCCAAAAATTTTGTATCGCCCGTCATTGGTAAAATCAATCACCTGTTTGTAGTCTGCACTATGCCAGATGCCTTCTGACGGTTGAGCTGATAAATGGATCACTGTAAGGCACAGTTTTTCTTCGCGTACGTATTTCCCTTAAAGACGGACAAAATTACTGTACGCCCTTGGATGGGTAATCGCCTCCAGGAAAATACCTTCCGGAGCCAGTGCTTCGACATCAAAACCAAAACTCATGTAGGGCAGCTACATTTGCTTTTTTACGTTTTCTTCTGACATTAAAAAGTAGACGGTGCTCACTCGGCTTCTATCCTGGTACACCAAGTCCATGGCTGTTTTTTTCCGGAGAGCGATTTCTGATTTGAGCTACTTCCGCCAGTATTTTGCCTGTATATTTTTTGAGAGCGTCTGTTTTGAAATCGATGAGCAACAAATTGATGACCTTTATCACTTCCTACCTAAAGTTAGGTATCCTTCTATCTAATATTAGTTCACACTCTACCTAAAAGAACAAATGTTAATGCTTTTTTTAGTGATTCCTATTCTTGTCTTACATCAAGGATTTTATATATGTCTATCTTAGGGACAAAGGTAAACATACGCATTACTCACTTGTTACATTTTAATTGTTTAATCTTAATCAAAGTATATATGGACGTACAAAAAAGTGCCAGCATTAAAGAAGACAGAGTAGACATTGGCATAGCGGCAGAAAACCGTAAAAAAGTAGCCGAAATACTCAATCAATTGTTAGCTGACGAGCACATTTTATATGTAAAACTTAGAAACTATCATTGGAACGTTCAGGGTATGTTTTTTGCTCCTCTGCATGAATTATTCCAGGAACAGTACGAAAAGCTCGAAGAGCGAATTGATAATATTGCAGAGCGTGTACGCAGTTTAGGGCACTATTCGCTGGGAGCTATGGAAGCTTTTAAGAACCATGCCAGACTTCAGGAAAGCGGTCACCTTGATGGCGATGCTGTCAAAATGTTGCAGAATATTCTTGTCGATCACGAGATGATCACCAAGGTGTTAAGACACGATGTGGAGGAAACACTGGACACATACAAGGATGCCGGAACAAGTGACTTCCTTACTGCACTCATGGAAGACCATGAAAAAATGGCCTGGATAATAAGATCTCATTTAGCGTAATCGTTTTAGTATGAAATAAGAAATGCCTACTTTGTTGTGGGCATTTTTTTCACAGTCTAATATATAGTTATCTATATTGTTTTTTTTGTATAGCTGTTTGTATTTAATCTAAATAAACTTGAAAAGCCTTATATTTGTATTATTAGAATAGAAGACAAAGTGAAGAATCAATACCAATTTTAAGATGAGAAGAACACTGAAAAGATTAGCAAGAGCAGCTTTGGTGGAGGTAGAAACCAACAAAAATCTTAATTATGTGGATGCAGTGGAAGCAACTCTAATGATGGAGCCGGATCCCAATGAGCATACTGTTATTGTGGAGCAAGTGGAGTGGAAAGGAGATCACTGGGAAGCTAATTTGATCTATACTGATTCACAGAAGCCCAATGTATTTTTCAAAAAATGTATTAGCCGCAACTGTCGTACAGAAAAGTTAGCGCGAATTCTGATGGAATATAACCGCTCTATCTTACAACTAAACCGGTGTGAAAATTGTAATTGCGTCCTTCAGCCCAAATTTTTGTATAGTGATAACTGACCAATAAGCTGAGATGAACGAAACATTAGAGAAAAAAATAACAGAAACGACATTAGGCTGTGGTGATGGATGTGCTTGCAAGTATAACTACACAAGAGTGGTACTTCCAGAAAAGAACCTGATAGAATTACCAGAGCAAATACTAATTGACGGTAAAGGTCCCAAGAAAAAGTGTTGTAAGAAATATAGAAAAGGCAAACAGTGTAAAAGATGCCCAAGGCGATTCGGTATCTTTAATTAATCATCGTATTACAAATTCCGTTGACTACCCTTTCAAGTAGTAAGAAGCTGTTTGACTTTAATCCTTCGATCCTGTTAGGCGTCTTTTGCGGCTACTTTTCGTTACCAAAATCCTCATTTAGCGCTGCTAAACTCCGGTTTTGGCGCCTCAATTAGACGCAAAACCCACTCTAACAGGTTTCAAAAACCAAATTCAAACAGCTTCTAAGAATTTTTGCTGTTTAACAGTTTAAAATGAAGCCTCGTTTTGATTAGTTAGATAAGCTTGGTATTTTGACCCAGTCAATGTTTATCTACCAAGCATAACGGAGCTCAATGAAAATTACTTTTTATGGTACTCGTGGTTCTATTCCCGTTTGTGATCCTCATTTTATAGGATACGGAGGAAACACTACTTGCCTGCTGTTCGAATTTGATGATGGCAATTTATCGATTTGTGATGCAGGCACGGGAATTAGACAATTAGGAAAAGATTTGCTTAAAAAGAAAGCAGCTATTCCTAATTGTGAGTTGACCATTTTCTTTACCCACTTTCATTGGGATCACATCCAGGGATTTCCGTTTTTTGGACCTGCTTATGATCCTGATTTTCACATCTGCATTCATGCCATAGGCGAAGAACGCAAAAGGCTTGATGTTCCTTCTCTTTTCAAAACTCAGATGCAATCAGCTTATTTTCCCATACCACTCGATAAGATGGGTGCTCGCTTTAGTTTTGAATACATGCAAGGGGAGAAAATTATCTGGAAAAACAAAGTAATTACGGTGCTCAAGCATCAACATCCCGGAGATGCCTACAGCTTCCGATTTGATACAGAAAATGGTAAATCCTTTGTATTTTGTACAGACATTGAACACGGCGAAACTATCGATCAAAGGGTTGTGGAATTATCAAGAAATGCTGATGTGCTTATTCACGAAGCTCATTTCACTCCTGAAAAGCTCTCCTTTCGTGGAGGTTGGGGGCATAGTAGCTGGGAGCAAGCCGTAGAAGTTGCTAAACAGGCTAACGTCAAGCAGCTTTACTTAACTCACCATGATCCCGACCACGATGATGATTTCTTGGACCAGCTAGAAGAGAAATGTCAGCAATATTTCCCCTGCTGTCAACTGGCTAAAGACGGTATAGAAATAATTATCTGAATAGCTTTATGATTTTCTGATTTCCTGAAAATTATCAAATTGACTGTCCAATTCCTGATCAATTGTGTTGTAAGTCTTTTGCCAATATTCAAAATCCTTTTTGGCAGTACTCATCTCCTCCTGCATCTTTTTTATGCGGCTATCTAAAGCTTCGATATCATCCTTCTTTTCCAGGCGACTTTTTAAGCTATAATATTCACTGGCTTTAGCCTGCCAGGAAGCCATATAGTTTCCAAAATCAACCTCCAGCTT
This sequence comes from uncultured Saprospiraceae bacterium, assembly GCA_964628385.1. Lineage (GTDB taxonomy): Bacteria > Bacteroidota > Bacteroidia > Chitinophagales > Saprospiraceae > JANQPA01. The sequence goes on along the minus strand of CAZVOD010000023.1, from coordinate 27,662 downwards.
TTTTATCCTCCCACCCAATTCAAAAAACTGATCTGTATAGTAGGTAAGCTTATTTTTAAGATCAAAATCCATGCCCTCAAGCTCTTCTTCTGGCACTTGCATTTGATCGTAGTAGGTTTTCCACTGGTTTTTGAGCTGCGTAACTTTGGTATCAAAATTAGCCATCTCATTGGACACCTCCGTCCAAGACTCCAAAGATTCATTCACTTCTTCTATCTTCTGCTGATTATCAGTACAACCTAAAATGCCAAGTAAAACAATAGTTGAAAATGCTAGTCGATACAATCTCATACGATTATTGTATTTTAATTTTATTAATATTTAAATTAAAAGTCTGTAAAGTACTAATTATTTGACTCTTACCTATTCCGAAAATATTCCTCCACGAAGTTACCAACAATCCCGATGGAGGTCCAGTAAAGATAACGGCCTAAAATTACAGAATTTCTAAATTAGGTTTATCTTTACCCTACTGGTGATTTACTATTTTTTGTAAATCTTAAAAGGGAATCCGGTGAAAATCCGGAGCAGTCCCCGCTGCTGTAAGCTCATTAAAACGCTTTCGGCATTAAGCCACTGATCTTAACTGATTGGGAAGGCGCCGAAAAGTGGAGCAAGCCAGAAGACCTGCCAGTATTTTTCATTCAGGCTTTCGGGTGAAAGGTCGTGAATGCGCACTTATACTAACTTCATGTCGACTTACTGCTTTTGAAAAGCAGAAGACCGATATGCGTATCTTTGCTCATTCCAACCATACTTCCCGTTCAGCTTATTTTTTTTAAATTTTAAAATTAAAAAATGAGCAGACACTTATTTTTAATCTTGCTTATGTTAATTGTAGCGACCAACCTTGCAGCTCAAACTGAGGGAATAGCTGATACGCTTGATATTGAGCAAGTAGTGGTAACCCACTCCAAAATTCCTACTACACTCAAAGAAACGGTCAAACCCATAAAGGTGATCAATCGTCAGACGATTGACCAGAACCTGGGAAAAGACCTTCCGCAGCTTTTGCAACAACAGTCTGGTCTAACTATCAACGGCGCATACAGCAACCCGGGAAAAGACAAGACTGTTTTTATTAATGGAGCAGGCGGTGCATACACTTTAATTCTGATAGATGGTCAGCCCCTGATCGACCCATCCGGCGTCGGTAGCTCTTTTGACCTTAGACTTTTACCGCTGTCTCAAATTGAACGGATTGAAATCTTAAGAGGGAGCCAGTCTACTTTATATGGTTCTAGTGCCATAAGTGGAGTGATCAATATCATTACCAGAAAATCGGGAGATTCTCCACTGAACATCAGTGGAAATGCAGCTTATGGTTCGCTGAACACCTTCAATGGAAGTCTGGGAGCCAACGGTAAATTGGGCGTATTAGACTACAATATTAATGTCAATAACTTCCAGACAGATGGCATATCGGAAGCTACCAATCCTGGTACAACTACAGATTTTGATGACGACGGTATTAACATTTTGAACGTCCAGAGTAATTTTGGCATCCAGGCTTCAGATGCTCTAAAAATCAAGCCTTTTTTCAGATATACTGATTATCAGGGAGATTTTGATGGCGGTTCTTTTGTAGATAACGATAATACTTACGAATCTCAATTGATTAATTCTGGAGCTATTGTTGAATACCGTAAGGAGAAGTTCAAGGCTAACTTTAATTATGGTTTTATTAGTACGGACCGGATTTTCAATTCATCTTTTGGAGTTAGCGAATTTCAGGGGCGTTTTCATAACGTAGAAGCCTGGGGGAGCTATCCTATTGCTGATAATATTGATTTTACAGCCGGGATTAATTTCCAGAATAATCAAATGCTGGATACTGCTGCCACAGAGATAGATCCTTCGGATCAGATTTTCAGTCCATTTGCGAGTTTATTAGCTTCCTTTGATCGGCTAAACGTAGAATTAGGGTACCGCTACAATAACCATTCTCAATTTGGTGGCAATTCTAATGTGTCAATCGCAGCTGCTTACTTTTTGACCAATAATGTGAAAGTATTTGGAAATTTCACTACAGGCTTCAAAGCACCTGATCTTTCGCAACTGTACGGAGCCTTTGGCCCAAATCCAGATTTGATACCACAAACAAGTCAATCTTTTGAGGCAGGCTTACAATATGGTTTTGCTGCCGATCAGCTCTTTGCTCGTCTGTCTTTCTTTGACCGTCAAATTAATGATGTTATTGCTTTTACTTTTGCAACAGGTTACATTAATCAGAATGAACAAAACGATCAGGGGATCAATGTAGAGCTTGGCTGGCAGCTAAGTAGGAAATTAAGCTTAACGGCTCAGTACAACTACGTAACCGGTCAGGTTACTACTCCACTTGGAAACGGTCAGGATACGACGTTCAACAATCTGATTAGAAGACCAGAACATAGTATTAAGGGTATCATTTCTTATCGTCCCGTAAATCGTTTATCTTTTGAACTGCAACTGCAATATTTGGGAGATAGAAATGACTTATTTTTCAATCCAGATAACAATTTCATTGGGGAAGACGTCTTGCTGGACCGTTATTTTCTGGCAAATTTCTATGCACAATACCAATTGCCTAATGAAAAACTGACTTTCTTTACAGATATCAAAAACATAACAGATTCTGATTTTGTAGAATCCTTTGGGTTCAATACCTTAGGATTTAATGCTTTATTTGGAATTCGATTTAATCTTTAAAACCTAAGAAAAAAGTCTAATAATTGAAGGACTACTGATCCTTCTGTATTTAAATAGAAAAAAATGGAATCAACAATCAAACCAAATCAAATTAAAGCAGGACTACTACTCATTTTCATAGCAGCTGTAGCGGCCAGTCGGGTCTGGGTCAGTTCTTCCGGCAATGCTATGTTTCTGAGCAACTTCTCCGCCATAGGCGCTATGGCACTCTTCGGAGGAGCTTACTTTACCAGAGTCAAATCTTTTGCCTTTCCTCTACTGGCCTTATGGATCGGTGATATCCTTTTGAATAAGTTTGTTTTCTATGGAGAATGGCGTTTATTTTATGATGGCTTCTACTGGACTTACGGAGCATTTGCTCTAATGGTAGTAGTAGGAAAATATCTTTTGAAAAAAGTTACAGTAGCCAATTACTTTGGCGCTACTCTTACCATAGTATTTATTCACTGGATCGTAACTGATTTTGGGGTATGGATATCCGGTGTTACTTATCCGCTAACCTGGTCGGGTTGGGTAGCTTGCCTGGTGGCGGCTATTCCGTACGAGCTTAATCTATTATTAGGTACCCTATTTTACGGTGCCGTTATGTTCGGCTCGGTAGAATGGTTTAAGGTGCGTTACCCAGAGTTGGCTTATGCCAATGCTTAGAATTAGTATATCGCGGGAGGTAAAAAATCTATTTGATTTCTACCTCCCGTGCCAGAATCTGACTAAAAAAATGATGATATGAAAGTATGCTCTTTTTTACCTGCAGTTACCCAGATGATCTATGACATGGGACTGCAAGACAAGCTCTATGGTATTACTTTTGAATGCCCTGAAATAGCTTTAAAGGAGCAGCCGAAAGTAGTACGCTGCATTTTAGAAGACAAAGAATATTCAAGTACGGAGATCGATAAGATATTTTCGGCTAGCAAAGCTGAAGGGCGGAGTTTGTATTACGTCGATGAAGAGATACTTCAGGATATAGCTCCTGACCTGATCTTCACGCAGGATGTTTGCGAAGTTTGTCAAATTGATACGGCCTGTACTTCGGCAGCCGTAGAAAAACTGGCCAAAAGTCCGGAGTTGGTTTCTATTTCTCCAGAATCCCTCCATGATGTATTTGAGGCAGCAATTACGATAGGAAGAGCTATGGGCAATGAAGCTGCAGCGCTAAAATATCTTGCAGGTCAAAAATTGGTAATTGATCAGATTATCGATCTGCAGCGTGCTGATAAGCTCCTTCCAAAGCGTGTAGCTTTATTAGAGTGGATCGAACCTATTTATAATTGCGGTCATTGGATTCCTCATCAGATTGCCTACGCTGGTGGCATTGATATGCTTGCCAATCCATCCGGAGACAGCATTGTAATTGATTGGGAAAAGATCAGAAAATACGATCCGGAGGTACTGGTACTTGCTCCCTGTGGATTTAGTGTAGAGAGAAGTTTACAAGAAATGCATATTATGACCCAAAGGGACGGATGGAATCAATTGAGTGCAGTAAAGAACAATGCTGTTTATGTAGCGGATTTTGATCTGTTCACCCAGCCCAGTGTTTCTACTTTAGTAAAAGGCATACAGCTGCTGGCTGCTCTGTTCCACCCTGAGCAGTTTGATGTACCTGCTAGCTTAAAGCATAAGGTTGCTAATCTGGCTCAACAAGAAGTTCAAGCCGATTAAACTACTGAAATTATCTTACATGAAATGTTATTATATCACCGGTGGTGCCCGCTCCGGAAAAAGTAGCTATGCTCAGAAGTTGGCCCTATCGCTTAGTGATCGTCCTATTTATGTAGCTACTGCACGTCAATGGGACGATGATTTTCAAAAGCGTATTGATCGACATCAGGCAGATCGCGATGAGCGTTGGGAATCATTGGAGATAGAAAAATACATTAGTCAACATGATTTTACAGGCCGTGTGGCCATTATTGATTGTGTAACACTCTGGCTAACGAACTTCTACGTTGACACACAATACGATATTGAATCCAGCCTGCGTCTTTTCAAAAAAGAAATGGACCAGCTATCGAACGTAAAAGCTACCTTTATTGTCATTTCTAATGAAATAGGCATGGGCGTTCATGCAGATAATGAAATTGGCAGAAAGTTTACTGATCTTCAGGGTTGGGCCAACCAATACATGGGAAATATTGCTGACGAAGCTATTTTTATGGTTTCTGGTCTTCCATTAAAACTCAAGGGCTAGTGGAAAACAAAACTTTTTTCAATTGGAGTGGAGGAAAAGATTCTTCCATTGCTTTGTATAAACTCACCCATCAAACTGATGTCGATGTTGTCCGGCTGTTAACCACTGGCAATGAGTCTACTAAAAGAGTTACCATGCATGGAGTTCGGCTGGAGCTCATCCAAGCACAAGCACAAAGTATAGGTTTACCATTACAAAAGGTTCTATTACCGGCTGAGCCCTCTATGGAAGTATATAATCAGAAAATGTACGCTACCTTCGCTGAGTGTAAAAAAGAAGGATTCACACATGGCGCTTATGGAGATATTTTTTTGGAAGATTTAAAAAAATACCGAGAACAACAGCTGATCAGAGTAGGAATGACTCCACTATTTCCAATTTGGCAGCAAGATACAAGTGCATTGATTCATGAATTTATTGACCTTGGATTTAAGGCAATCATTATTTGTATTGATCGATCTAAGCTGGATGAATCATTTGCGGGAAAGCTCATCGATAAGGATTTTCTTAAAGATTTACCAAAAGGAGTAGATCCATGTGGTGAAAATGGAGAATTTCACAGCTTCGTGTTTGACGGTCCTATTTTCCATCATCCCGTCCATTTTAAGAAAGGAGAAAATCAAATTCGCTATTATAAAACCCCTAACTCTGATACCAACCGAATGAGATTTTTATTTACTGACATAAAACCTAATGTCTGATGCAACTCAATCCTACGGAGAAGGATTTGCTGGAGAAGCTACAGCACAAAATTGATAATAAAACCAAGCCCATTGCTGCTTTAGGTGTTCTGGAAGACCTAGCCGTACAAGTGGGCATGGCTCAGCGTACACTTAATCCGGTTTTACGTAAGCCACATTTGATTGTTTTTGCTGCTGACCACGGGATAGCCAATAGTGGTGTTAGTGCCTACCCTCAGGAAGTAACTTTCCAGATGCTGCAAAATTTCCTTTCCGGTGGAGCAGCTGTAAATGTGCTGGCTAAAGAAAATGGCATAGAATTGATGGTTGTGGATGCAGGCGTCAATCATGAATTTGACATTTCTCAAAATAAATTAATCAACAAAAAAACAGGCCGGGGTACAGCTAGTTTTCTCACTCAGAATGCCATGAGTGAACAACAGTTGGAATATTGCCTGGATTCGGGTAGTGAGCTTATTGAAATCATCCATCAGCAAGGATGCAATGTAGTCGGTTTTGGAGAAATGGGCATTGGTAATACCTCTTCAGCAAGTATGTTAATGAGTTACCTTTGTGACTTACCCATTGATGAATGTATAGGTAGAGGAACAGGCCTGGATGACCAACAGCTGGAACAGAAACTGAACATCCTGAAAGAAGCCAGGGCTTTTCATGGACCGATCACAGACCCACTGGCTGTACTGCAGGCATTTGGAGGTTTTGAAATTGCTCAGATGAGTGGCGCCATGATATCTGCCATGGATAAAGAAATGATTATCCTAGTAGATGGTTTTATTGCTACTGCTGCTTTTCTGGCTATCTATTCTATGCGGCCTGAAATTATAAAAAATGCTATATTTTGCCATCTAAGTGATGAATCAGGCCATCAAATACTACTTGATTACCTTGGCGTGAATCCCATGTTGGATCTGCGAATGTGTCTGGGAGAAGGAACTGGATGTGCTTTAGCTTACCCAATTCTCAAGTCTGCTGTTGCTATACTCAATAATATGGCCAGTTTTGAAGAGGCAGGAGTTTCCCAAAAAACAAAATCATGAAAGAAGAATTGCGGATATTTTTTACAGCGCTGATGTTTTATACGCGCATTCCCTGCCCTTCCTGGGTTGACCATTCCTATGACTATATTAACAAAGCTACCAGGTATTTCCCCTTGATCGGCTGGATAGTTGGCCTGATTTCTTTTGCTGCTTTTTGGGCAATATCCTTTCTTTTTTTTCCTGCGGTTGGTGTTATTTTCTCTCTAATGGCCGGTGTACTTACCACAGGGGCTTTTCACGAAGATGGCCTGGCTGATAGTTTTGATGGCTTTGGTGGTGGTTGGACAAAAGAGAAGATTCTGGCTATTATGAAAGATAGCCGGGTTGGGACATTTGGAGCACTAAGCTTAATCTTTCTAATGCTTCTCAAGTTTTTACTGCTGGCTGGTATACTTGGAATAGTTGGCCTAAATGCCGGTTTAATTCTTCCATTGATTTTTATAGCTTACCACGCTCTGGCAAGAATGTGTGCCGTTAGTCTCGTATTTACTATGCCGTATGCCCGGGAAGATGCTTCGAGCAAGGCCAAACCCATTGCTCAGGATTATGGTATAGAAGAATTATTAGGCGTTTTTGTATTTGGGGCTTCGCCATTGTTGGGCATCATGGCTGTGAAGCCAGCGGCTGTTCTAGTGCTAATCCCGCTCACCTTTACTTTTTTTTACGCCAGAAATTATTTTCAAAAATGGCTGGGGGGCTACACCGGCGATTGCCTGGGAGCAGTTGAACAAATAGCTGAAGTGGTCGTCCTGCTAGGATTTTTTATAATATGGAAGTTTATGTAATTCGACATACCCCGGTAGCCGTGGGAAAAGAGCTGTGTTATGGCCAATTGGATGTTCCTCTGGCCGAACATTTTATGGAAGATTTTGAAAAATATAAAAATAAATTATCTACTCAATATGATGCCATCTATACAAGTCCTTCAACAAGATGCCATGCACTGGCAAAGCACCTGGATTTCGGACTAGTGATCCCAGAGCCTGGACTGATGGAAATGAACTTTGGTAAGTGGGAAGGGCAAAAGTGGAACGAAATTGATCAAAAGGCGCTTAACACATGGATGATGGATTTTGTTAAGGTAAAGGCACCCGATGGTGAGAATCTTCTGGAATTATTTCAGCGCGTCAATTTCTTTCTCGAAGCATTAAAAATAAAAAATTACGAAAGGGTCCTTTTGGTTACACATGCCGGCGTAATTCGCTGTATTTGGGCTTATCTGCTGGAAATACCTTTGAAGAATATTTTTAAGATTCCCGTTGGCTATTTTGAAGTATTCACTGTAAAGCTCCACAACAGTAATGAGCTATCTTCTATCAAAGGGAAGCAGTAATTGAGGAGATCTTTTGTATTGTCAACCCTCCGCCCTGTTTCAGCGTTCACTATTCAATATTTTAAAAAATCAGTCTGAACAAATCCTCACAGCATCATGGAAGAGAAATCAATAAGTATAAAGGACAAAGAAGCTATTCGGAAGTATTTTGAAGCAGACATAAGCGAGCTGGATGCTGAAAAGTTTAAAGCAAAGAAAAAAGCCCTGCGCTCTAAATATCATCCCGATAATTTTGAAAAATTTGAGGATGAAACAGTGAAAGAAATGGCTACCGAGCGTTTTCAGCTTATTGAAGAATTATCTGGCAAAATCGAAGCTTATCTAAAGGGGAATGCAGCCATTACTCAAGCTGACCGCCCTAACTTCAAACATCCGGATGCTGTATTTGCTGCCCGTAAGCTTAAAATAGAAATTATTACCCAAGATAAGGATTTAAAATATCAACTATTTGGCTCCCGCTATCGCTGGCTATTATTTGGTGAATCTTTTAAAATTCCCAAAACGGGGGCTTCCATTATTATAGATGAAGATCACAAGGGCGTATCTATAGGATACAGAGAGACAATCCGACTTTATCTTACTTTTGAAGAGCAAGATTCAATTGAAGATATAGTTGATTGGATGTATCCAAAACTAGTAGACCGGGCCAATTATTTGATCATTTCCAAAGAAAAAGTAAACATTGATCCTTTGAAAATAGGAAATGCTGTCAGACAAGTGTCTTTCCTCAGAATTGGTACCTAGGCAGCTTTAGGCAGCAGCTTTCCCCATCATTGATAAGGAAAGCTACTGCATAGTTCATCTGCGATCTACAACTTTTTATAATCCTCTCTAACGGGATTAAATACATCAATAACTTTACAGCCTGTAGGAGAAATTGCAGAGTGTGGTACATTGGAGGGAATAGTAACTACATCACCGGGTTTGCAAAGCTGTTTTTTTCCGTCAATGACCATTTCAAGTTCCCCTTCCATAATGTTGGTCACTTGCTCGTGTACGTGATGGTGCTCAGGTAGAACGGCGCCTTTTTCTATGCGTACATGCATAACTGTAAGGGCATCAGTATGTACCATTTTGGCAAAAATACCCGGCACCAGCTCTTTTTCTTGTATCTTATCTGTGTTTTGGAAGTAATTCATATTGTTGATTTTGTTGTTGAGATTATCTTCTCAGCCTCCTTGGAATTAATGACCCTGGGTAAACGACAACGCTTTCGTTGCCATCTTTTCCAATGGCAGCTACACCAAAAAGAAAGTTATCAATAATAATATTTTCCAGTGTATAATCATTCACTTCTTTGGGGACAAAGCGTGAATATTCCCACTGTGGCGCTGTAGTAGCTCTCCAGTAAACTTTATAACCCATTAAATCAGGATCCTCCACCTTTTCCCAACGCAATCTGGCCGAAGGTCTGACTGCTCCGCCAATCTGAACCTCCGCGGGGGCCGGCGGCGCCCAGGCCAGCCCTGCTAGCGTAATCGCATTAACTCCGGTAAGCTTCGCTGCATAATCAAAGTTCACTCCCTCGATCACATCGCCATATTTGATACCATTTTCTTCTCTGATATCCTGATGCTGTCGGATGTAATTTTCATGGGTTTCCATAATTCTTACGCCCGGAAAGCCTTCATCATTGAATGGCCGATGATGGCCTCCACGGCCAAATCGATCTAGTCGATAAATCATTGTAGCACTAAGGTTGGTACAATATTGATCCGTCAACTTGGCAATATAACGAGCCAACTGTCGGGAAGGCCCATCTACTTCGCCTCCATAAAAACGCTTTCTGCGTTGATCAACCTCTGTCTCCCCTACCGGACTAGGCTCAGAAAAAACTCTAAATGTGGTATTGTCAATCACCCCATCAATTCCTTCAATATTACCAATCATATCGTTGTTGAGAACGCCGACAATATTCCAGCCTTCCTCTTTGGCTACCTTTGCCATATGTCGGCCTCCAAAAAGACCTTGTTCCTCACCGGAAAGGCCAGTGTAGATAATGCTGGTAGTAAACTCATATTGAGTCAGTACTCTGGCAGCCTCAAGAGCTCCGGCCATTCCGGAAGCATTATCGTTGGCCCCGGGAGCATCGGTATTGGGATCAGTAGCGCTGGATGCTCTGGAATCAATATCACCCGACATGATCACATAGCGATCAGGGTATCTGGTACCTCTCTGAACGGCCACCACATTCACCACATAAGTATCTTCTTTTATCCTTGAGCCGGGGTTTCCTTCTACTAAACTCCTTTGGTAGAACACCTCCAAACAGCCATCACAAGCTTTGGAAATCCGGTCAAATTCAGCCTTGATCCATCTCCTGGCTGCACCAATACCTCTGGTTTCTGAAACAGTATCAGAAAGGGTATTCCGCGTACCAAAGCTGACCAATTTGCGAATATCTTTTTCTATACGCTCAGCTGATGGTGCTTCAGCTATGTCATAAAGGCGTGGGTCCACTTCCGGTGGTGTTACTTCGTTTTGTCCGATCAATTGTACGGTGAGAAATAATAGTATAAACAAGTTTAATAATCTGTGTTGCATTTTATTTTAGTTTCTATGTCTTGAAAAGTCTGCTATTCTACCGGAACTAGCTTCAGCTGATAATCAGTAACCGATTGTATTTTTTCTTTTGAATAAAATAATGGGAAATACTGATCATTTACCCAAATATCAAACAAATTGTCGTAGTGTGGATGATCAGGATTACCAGATTGCCCTGGTGAATTAGTGGCCAAACTCTGATCCCAGTTGCCAGTATCAATAATGACTCTGAAAGTGGCGCCGTGGGTCTGATTCAATCCATTACCGGAGACGTTAGCGGTAAATGCTCCTCCACCTCTGGGATGAGGACCAACTTCCAGCTTATTTCTCAGAGAATCATTTACGGCATTGCTCAGCGGATGCTTGATCAGTACATGTTTGTAGTCTATCTGCCCGTACTGCCATTTACTAGCATCAGGCCCCAGCCTGGCGATAAGGAAGGTAACTGCATTTCTTAGTGCATCTTTGAGAAACTTATCTCTTCCAGCCACAGCATTTTTCCCAAACTTAGAATCTGGAAAGAGCAATCCGTCAATTACTGTTTTCATTTGTATACTGATTAGGTCTTCTGCTGCATCTGGAACAAACAATGCATTGTAATCTCTGGCGATCATCAACTGCCAGGCATGATAAATACAAGCAGCCACGGAACCTGGTTCCATTCGATAATCCCAGTTCAGCAGTATATTTTGAGCTTGCTCAAAGCCAGGATTCTCAAATTGCAGGGGTTTCAACATAGGCACCAACGTACGGGCCGGTAGAGATAAATAATCAGTTTGTAAAGCCGCCATATCAGCCACCGAATGGATTTTCCCCGATCCCAAAAACTCTTTCAAACGGTCTCCACGGTAAGGATCAGACCAGCTAAAACCTATGGCATCCCAATATTCATAATCAGCAGGTGTAACATTTTCATTAGCAGTAGAAAAGTAGTTATTATCGGGATTATAAATATTAGGCTTGGCTATAATTGGCAAATATCCCTCCCATTCGTAGGAACCATCTCCTGGCACGGGTACAAGGCCGCTCCAGTTTCGACGTATAGGGGCTATACCCACTGCTTGCCAGCCAATATTTCCATTTTTATCAGCCCAGGTCATATTTTCTCCGGGAATATGACTATAGTTACAAGCTGCTCTGAATTCTTCATAGTTTCTGGACTGATCCATCCTTAAACTAGCCAGATAAGGCGACCCTCCTATTTCCAGCCAGCCACATCTGACAGCCGCCGCCGTACTAGAGGATTTTTCTTCAAAAACTACTGGACCATGTTTGGTATATTTTAAATCCACTTCTACATCGGGGGCATCTTTTACTTTTACAGTTTCCTTAATCACATACATCTCTTCCCAATGTCCCTTGTACCAATATTGATTTGGGTTGTCCGGATTGGTACGGTAAATGTACAAATCCTCGGCGTCCGTTCGAAAAACAGTCAAACCCCAGGCTCCGTGCTCATTGTGACCAATGGAAATGCCGGGTATTTCAGGTTCTCCACCACCAATAACATTCCAGCCCGGGCCCACCAAATGAGCCATATAGCGAAGGGAAGGTACTGATAATCGTCTGTGCGGGTCGTTAGCCATGATAGGAAAGCCACTTTGGGTTAATTTACCGGATACTACCCAGTTGTTACTACCCAGATTACTAGCCTCCTCTTTCATTACTGATGCCCAAGCCAGGCTATCTTTCAGAGTTAAGGAGCGAAATTCTTCATAGTTGTTGTTGCGAACATCCGAAACAATGTACCCCGGCTTAAACTGAATGGGTTTCCTAAAAGCATTGTACAATTTGAGAATATCTTTTTGTAAAAATGCTTTATCGATCTTGGGGTCCAGTTTCAGCATTGGATCTTTAGGGTGAAACCAGCCTATTTCCTTTACTTTTTCCGGACCTAAAAGCGCCACAGCCCGGCCTATATCTAATTCTGTTCCAATATTACCTAGCAGGCCCTGATGTCTGGATATGACCACCTCGGGTGTCCATTTTTGCGGTTGGATGCCTAAAAGTTTGAACTCCAGTGGCAGAGATTCCGGGTTTTTTAAAGCCTGTTCAATGTAGGTATTTACACCATCTACGAATGCGGTGATAATCATTTCCCCTTTTGGATGGTAATGCTGCATTTCCTTTTGTATGTCCCCTCTAAACATAAATAACCGGCCGCCAATATCCCGATCGATTTCATTTTCGCCAAAAATTTCGGCGACTGTCCCTGTGGCTTGTCTTCTCCATATTTCAAATTGGAACAAACGATCGCGGGCTGCATAAAATCCTTGAGCAAAGAAAAGATCCCGCTCCGTTTGGGCATAAATATGGGGAACTCCCCATTGATCCACTAGTATTTGTACTTCTTTTTCTAAACCGTTAACGGTGTAATTCTCTTGTGCAAAGATGCTGAAGCTGAATAACAGGAACAGCATGCTCAGTTGTTTTTTCATACTAAATCTTTATTTTTCTAAAAGTGGCTTGAGTAGATACTTAAATTTACAATTTCTCCTCCACCTCCACTACTACCTCTACTTCTACAGCTATATTTCTGGGTAAAGAGCCCATGCCAACGGCTGTGCGCGTGTGTTTACCCTTTTCCCCAAAAACCTCTACCATCAAATCAGAATAGCCATTAATCACCTCGGGCTGATTGGTGAAATCAGGTGTAGCATTCACCATACCTCTTACCTTTACGATCCTTTTTACTTTATCCAGAGAGCCTAGCTCAGCTTTGAGTACACTCAAATGGGCAATGGCACTGCGTCTGGCTGCCTCGTAACCTTCTTCTTCGGTCAAATCAGCTCCTACTTTTCCAGTAATGTACGCTCCATTTTCTTTTTTGGGGCCTTTTCCGGCCAAAAAAAGGAGATTACCTGTGCGAACAGCATTAACATAATTAGCAACAGGATTTCCAGCCTCAGACAAATTAATGCCCAACTCCTTTAAGCGTTCTTCAGGGCTCATGGAAGCCTTGTCGGTTTGGCTTTTAAGGGTTTTCGTTTCTGTATCTGATGAAGGATTATTGCAGGACAGCATCGTGAAACTTAGGAACAAAATAAAGTAGATTAGTAGTTTTTTCATACCAGGCAGTTAGATTTTTGAAATGATGTGGCGACAGCTTGAGTAGTAGCACCTAAAAGCATCGCTAAATCAAAATAAATTACGTTATCTGACTGCAGCAAAATAGCTAATATGGAAAACATAAGGAAAGATTCTCAGCAGAAGTTGATAGACGAAGTAGCTTTGATTAGCCTTTCATCAACTCCAGTATGATATTTCGGGCTTGTTTTGAGTGTATGAAAGTCGGTTGTACTCCATATTAATTCTCTTCGCAACAAGCCCACTACCGCTATAGCTAATTTACAGCGCGGAGGCTGTGCGGTTTTCATCAAAAAAGTACAAAAGGTCTCCTACCGTTTCTTTGAGGTCTTTGCGGTCTACTATAAAGTCCAGAAAGCCATTTTCAAGAAGAAATTCAGAAGTCTGGAAGCCTTCCGGAAGATCTTTTTTGATGGTTTCCTTGATGACTCTAGGACCAGCAAAGCCGATCAGAGCTTCCGGTTCAGCGAAATTTACATCACCTAACATAGCAAATGAAGCCGTTACGCCACCGGTTGTGGGGTCAGTCATCAGTGAGAAATAAGGAATTTTATGCCTGGCCATGAGTGTAAGCTTCGCGGAGGTCTTGGCCATTTGCATAAGTGAAAATGCAGCTTCCATCATGCGTGCCCCACCAGATTTGGAAATGATCATCAGAGGAGTGCGCGTAGCAATGCATTCGTCAATAGCCTTTGAAATACGCTCCCCCACTACAGACCCCATAGAGCCACCAATAAATTTGAAATCCATGGCTGCAATGATCAAAGGTTTGCGATTGACTTTGCCCTTGGCTACACTTATGGCATCGGTCACCATATTTTTATCATAGGCTTGCTCCAGCCTGGTTTTGTAAGGCTTTAAATCTTCAAATTGCAGTGGGTCAGAGGAACGGAGTTCAGAGAACAATTCCGTGTAAACACCATCAAATATGATATCAAAATAATCATGGGAGCCAATTCTAATGTGATATTGGCATTTCGGACACTTTAAAAAATTATCTTTTACCTCTTTGAGTATGCTGGTTTCTTTACAACGCTTACACTTGTACCACAGCCCTTCAGGTGCTTCCTTTTTATTTCTCGTTGCGGTTTGAATTCCGTCTTTTAACCTTTTAAACCAACCCATAGCTGTTATTTTTTCACCTATAAAATTTAAATTGCCATTCCTACTTATAAGAAGGACTAATCCTTTTCAGCCTACACGCTACAATCGCAATTTGGGTTATAAAATTAGTACTCATACGACTTGACTGTATTTACAAAATGCTTTACGCCCTCTAAAGGCGTGTCTGGGTAGACCCCATGGCCTAAATTGATTATGTGACGCCTGCCTGCTTCCTCTATCAGGTTGATTGTAGCTTTTTCTATATCCGCTTTAGCTGCGTAAAGTTGACAGGGGTCGAGATTACCCTGAAGTATGATTTCATCGCCCAGAATATCTCTTACAAAGGTAACAGAAGTGTTCCAGTCCAGGCCAATAACCTCACAATTTAGGGTTTTGAACGATTCCATGGCAAACCAGGCCCCTTTAGCGAATACCACCACAGGAACTTCGTTAATGGCGCTGCATATTTTTTGAATATAGGGAAATGAAAAGGTAGCATATTGAGCTGGACTCAAAGAACTGGCCCAGGAATCAAAGACTTGCACCACGCTGACTCCGTGCTTTATCTTTAATTTTAGAAAACTGATGATTGAATCGGTTATTTTTTCCAGTAACTTATGAGCTAATGCAGGCTCTTTGTAAAGGAATTTTTTAGCTTCTGAAAAAGTCTTACTCCCCTTCCCTTCTACCATGTACGCCAGTAATGTCCATGGTGCTCCCGCAAAACCAATGAGTGGTACACGACCATCAAGACCTGCCAGCGTTTGGTCAATACCATTGTATACGTATTGTAGGTTCTCGGCAGCTGCATCACCCGTAAGTAGAGCTTCTACATCTGCCTTTGTCTTTATAGTTTTAGGAAAATTGGGACCTTTCTTTTCAATTAATTCATACTCTAGTCCCATGGCTTCAGGAATGACCAAAATATCAGAAAAAATAATAGCGGCATCTACATCTAGTTCATCAACCGGTTGAATGGTTACTTCTGCAACCAGATCAGGTGTTTTTACCAAACCTCTAAAAGAGCCTATAGCACTTCTCACCTCTCGATACTGTGGTAAAATTCTGCCAGCTTGACGCATAAGCCATACCGGCGGACGTTCTACCTGCTCTCCCTTTATAGTTCGCAGTAATAAATCATTTTTCATTCGGCAATGATAGAAACTTTTTGGCACTCGAAAAACTCTTTATTGTCCCTTTTTCTAATGATTTTATTTTTAAATTTAAAAGAAAATTTTAACTGAGTAAAATTATTTAACAATATAGTCTTTGAGTTAACTCTATTTCATAAGCATTTTGGCTACGATTACCAGAAATATAGTCGTCTTTATTAAACTTGGATATTTTTACATATTTTGCTTCCTGTTCAAGAGCAAACAAAGTAATTAAGCACTATGGCAAGAAAAAAGCTACCACTACACTGGCGGATTATTATTGGATTGATTTTAGGTATTATCTACTCATTTATCTCGGTTGGTTTAGGATGGAATGACTTCACTATGGAATTTATTGATCCCTTCGGGACTATATTTATCAGACTTTTAAAGCTGATAGCTATACCGTTAGTGCTTTTTTCTATCATTGCAGGCATCTCTACCCTACCCGACCCGTCCAAGCTCGGCCGCATGGGGGTCAAAACACTGGCTGCCTACATGAGTACAACAGTTATTGCTGTACTAATTGGTATTTTATTAGTTAACACATTGCGCCCGGGTAATTATGTAGGCGAAGAGCAAAGGACTCGCAATCGTCTAAAGTATGAACTATGGGTTCAAGAAACAGATGGTGTCGAGATTCTGGATGGTAAAAACTACCTGTCAGACCCAAAATACGCTAATCAGGTGGCGGCCGCCACATCAGCTCTGCAAGAAGAGAGCAGTAATTCAACTGTAGAGGCTCGTAAAGAAGCAGCAGAGGACCTTAAAAAAGGCGGTAGTTTACAATTTATCGTGGATATGGTTCCCGATAATTTTGGTAAAGCGATTGTAGAGGCTCAGATGCTGCAAATCATTACTTTTGCCATCTTTTTTGGTATTGTCATTTTGCTGCTGCCCAACGAAAAGACAACAGCAGTTGTAGATTTTGTCAATGGCGCTAACGAAATTTTTCTCAAAATGGTAGAGCTGATCATGGAAGCCGCACCATTCTTCGTTTTTGCTCTGATGGCCGGAGTCATTTCAAAAATGGCTAACACCGTGCAAGACGTTATCGAGATTTTCAAAGGCTTAGCTAGTTATTCGCTGGTCTTGACACTGGGCTTGCTAATTATGATATTCATATTTTATCCGCTGGTTGTACAGCTTTTCGTGAGAAAACTAGGTTACTTCGATTTCTTCAGAAGAATTAGTCCAGCACAATTTCTGGCATTTTCTACTAGTTCCAGTGCCGCTACCTTGCCGGTAACGATGGAGTGTGTAAGAGATAATATCGGCGTTTCCAAGAGTGTCACCAATTTTGTGCTACCTATAGGAGCCACTGTAAATATGGACGGTACAAGCCTTTACCAAGCTGTAGCCGTTATTTTTATGGCTCAGATGCATTTGGTTGACTTGACGTTTGCTCAACAATTGACGATTATTCTGACCGCCACACTGGCTTCTATTGGCTCAGCCGCTGTACCTAGTGCTGGCTTGGTTATGATGATCGTTGTCTTGGAATCTGTGGGTCTGAACCCGGCCTGGATTGCCATCATTTTCCCCGTTGACCGAATTTTGGATATGTTGCGAACGGTTGTAAATGTAACCGGAGATGCTTCTGTTTCTACGATAATTGCTAAATCTGAAAATGAGCTGGACCTGGCAGTTGGTGATTTGCAATCCGCATAGTTATTTGGATTCAGAAATGAATTAAACCATTGGTACTCATGAATAAGCAAAGACTTGGCGCAGGATCAAGAGTAAACCACCCGGCTTATGGGAAAGGAGCAGTTATACGCGTACACAAAGCCGTTTATGAAGTTAGTTTCATGCTATACGGGATAAAAGAAGTGAGTATAGATTATGAAAAATGGGAGATCATCGAAGCCCTACCGCATAAAGAAGGAGCTGTTTCTTTTTCGCAGGCTGAAGTAGCACTCATCAAAATCCTAAGAGCGTTTTCTGATATTTCGGAAGAAGTCGCTTTGGCCGACAAGTGGGATGGTGGAACTCTAATTTTCAAACCACGCGATGAAAGTTTAAAATCTAAAGAAATTCCTATCGATACATTTTTCCATAAAATTGTTATGGTCAGAGATAGAATCCGGGTCATGGAACAGAGAATTAACAGTTCTAAAAACCTTACCGATTCAGAGAAGGTAAACCTTCAACAGTATATCACGAGGGTTTATGGAAGCTTAACCACTTTCAATATTTTATTTAAATATAAAGAAGATCATTTCCAGGGAGATCGATCTTCCTGATGATAAATTTTTGAGCGACAGATGATGAAACAAAAGCGCATTATTGGGAAACTTTCCTTTTTTATTGCCATCTTATTTCTTGTAAATAGTTGTATTGTAGTACCAGATCAATACTCGGCTATCCCGCCCGGGCCGTGGAGGGCCGTTTTAGAACTGGAGCTTAATCCGGTCATTCCCAATCCGGATGCGAAGCCACAGCCCGAAAAGCTCAATCTTCAATTTGAAGAAGTCACAGAAGGTGAACTTCCTTTCAACTTTGAGGTTACTTATGAAAGCCCGGAGCAGTTTTACATAGAGTTCATCAATGGAAAAGAACGTATTAAAATTGATGATATTGATTTTGGTCGTAAAAAAAGCAGGGCCAGAGACTCTATCGTTATTCGTTTTCCGGTTTATGGCTCTTATTTTGAAGGATTTTATGAAGAAGACGTTATTGAAGGCAGATACTATGATCCCAGTCGCGGTAATTATTCTATTCCCTTTGTAGCCAGGCATGGGAAGGATTATCGGTTTACCAACCTGAAAAAAGACCCAGTTATGGATATCTCAGGGAAATGGGAAGTAGACTTCTCTTTTGATAGCATTACTGAAGCGCCTTACAAAGCTATTGGGGAGTTCGAGCAGTCTGGCAATTACCTAACGGGAACCTTTCTTACAGAAACGGGCGATTACAGATTTTTGGAAGGTACAGTACAGGATGATAAAATCTATCTTTCTGCTTTTGATGGCAGTCATGCTTTTCTGTTTGAAGCTAAAATACTGGAAGACAGCACTATAATTGGTGGGTTCAAATCAGGAATTCACTACCAAACTGTGTGGAAGGCCCAAAAAAATACCGAGTTTGAATTATCAGACCCCGATTCGCTAACTTATTTGAAGCCGGGTTATGATAAGCTATCATTTAGCTTTAAAAATAGTTTGGGGCAAACCGTATCATTAAAGGATGATAAATTTGACAATAAGGTAAAGATTGTACAAATTATGAGCACCTCTTGTCCCAACTGTCGGGACGAAACTGATTTTTTAATCAATTATTTAAAAGAAAAACCCAGTGATGAGCTAGAAGTCATTGCTCTGGCATTTGAAAGATACCAACAAAGAGAAAAAGCTTTTGCAGCTCTGGATAAAATGAAAGAAAAGATGGGTAGTGTCCCTTATGAAATTTTATTGGCAGGAGACTACAGCAGATCAGAAGCGGCCAGGGTTTTACCGATGCTAAATGATGTTATTGCTTTCCCTACGATGATCATAATCGACCAGAATGATAAGATCCAAAGCATACATACGGGCTTTTCCGGCCCGGCTACCAGCCAGTTTGCTTCTTTTAAAAAGGAATTTGAGGGGCTTTTAGCCGAACTATTACTATGATAGTACCGTATGAAAAAATAGTGGTCCTGCATAAAAAAAGGAATATATTTAGAAAAGAGCAGGAAAAACATTTGTTTTCATTCCAAACGAGTAATAATTTCATATGAACCAAAAAATTATATCACTTGCTTACTGCATTGATAATATCCATCTAGCCGAAGATATTGACCAAAAACTCGAGAACTCCTTTTATCGCTTCAAGCATATCTATGGAAAGAAAGATACTGCCAGCCCTTCTCTATCCGAGCAGCTAAAAAATACTGTTGGCCCTATATTGCTAATTATTACCGACAATTTTTTGAAGTCTGCACAGTGCATGAACGACAGTTTGGATTTATTACAAAGTAAAAGTGCAGATATTCTTCCAGTGGTGGCGCCGGGGCAGACCAGAGATCCAGAAAATAATGAATTGGTGGAAGCTCCTACTCACTTCGAACGCGTTAGTGATATTATTCAATATATAAACTACTGGCAGGATCAATATTTGGATCTGCGACGCCAGAAGCGATCTGTGCAGTCAGATGCAGAAGAACAACATCTAAATGATCGCCTAAAGATTATGAGAGAAATATCCAGTGAAGCTGGTGAGTTCTTGCGCCTGCTGCGCAACATGAATTACGTTACGCATGAGACTTTATTTGAGGATCATTTTAAGGTACTCTTTGAATTTACCGATGACCTTGACCAATGGTATACCTTTAAGCGCATTGCCCCACAGAACACACCAGTAGCTCCCGCTGAAGAAACAATAATTGCTCAGGAAGAGGTAGAGGAGTTAGAAGAAGATACGGACATGGGAGCCATTCCGGGGATGGATTTGCTAGAGGGGAAAGACAATATTGCCAGGATACTAGAGCAAAAAAAACTTCAAAAAGAATCGGAAGAACAACCGGAAGAGGAAATAACTCAGCCATCTGATCTTACTTCCAGGGAGGTGAGAGAAGAGGAAAGCTCTACAGAAGAAGACAACAGTGTACACCCAACTCCAGCTCAAACAGAAAATGAGGTGATGGACGACGATGATGATGAGGGAACGGAAACACCTTCAGAGGAGAGCCTAAAAGTACACAAAGAAGAGCTAATAACGGCCAATGTAGAGTCTGATGAAGAAGAGGAAGAGGGTGATGACGATGAAGATGATCAGCCTAACAATATCCTTCATGAATCTTTTGATGATGATGATGACCTTGACGATTTTGACGATGACGATGACGATGAAGAGGAGTTAGAAAACCCGGTAGTTGCGGAGGCTGCTGTCAGGGGTATTCTTACGCAAGCGATGTATTTAATTGATCAGGGTCAATTTAAGGATAGTGTTGCTTTACTGGAAAAAGGCATAAATGATTATCCAGACAATCCGGATTTACGGTATCGTTATGCACTACTTTTAGCGCAAGATGGTAGCGATATTCAGGGAGCAGTAAGCCAACTGAGCATAATCCTGACTAGGCAACCCAATAACGATGATGCTAACTTTCTTATGGGAGAGTTAGCGGAAATGAATGGTCAGTTTGCTGATGCCAGAAGATATTACGAAAGAGTAGCGACCAGCAACCCAGAATACCCGGATGTGTACTACCGTTTGGGATACGTGCTGTCCAATCACTTTGAGCAGGAATATATGCAAGCGGCCAAGTATTTCAAGATGGCTGCCCGTAAGAATCCAAGCAATGTTGATGCGCTTTACAGATATGCGGTGTTATTGAATGAAAAGTTGGATAAGCCGCATAAGGCAATCAAATATTTTAAAAGAGCATTAGCAGAACAGCCAGATCATCCTTTTGCCAATTATGATCTTGCCTTACTTTATCATAGAATCGGCAACAAACCTGCTGCTCATAAAGCTTACAGTAGGGCCATTACCATAAACCCTGAATTAAAGACACCAGAGAATGATCTGGTCTTTGCATTTAAAGAAACGGCTCCCTCGGCTTCTCTGCCTTTGAATACCTCTTTTATAAAGGAGGAAGAAGAACAAGATACCATTGCAGCACTGAGAGATAACATCAAAAGGCTGGAAGAGATTCTGAATGCTAGAGCTGAAAAGCCACGCAAAGTTTCATTACCTGAAGTGGATATCAAGACTGTTTTTATTTCTGGTGCTACTTCTGGTATTGGAAAAGCTACTGCTGAACTATTTGCTTCCCACGGCCACAGAGTTATCTTGAATGGCCGCCGTGAAGAGCGTCTTCAGGATATGAAACGCGCTCTTGAAGAATTGCATCACTCTGATGTATTTATCTGTCCCTTTGATGTGAGAGATATTCAATCAGTAGAACAAAGTATTAGTGCACTACCTGAAGAGTGGCACGATATAGACATTCTAATCAATAATGCCGGAAAAGCAAAAGGATTAGCTCCTATTCATCAGGGACAACTGCAGCACTGGGAGGAAATGATTGATACTAACCTGAAAGGAATTCTGTACTTAACCAGAATTATTTCTCCTAATATGGTAAGAAGAAAAACAGGGCATATCATTAATATTAGCTCTAGTGCCGGCAAAGAAGTTTATCCTAAAGGAAATGTTTACTGCGCTACCAAGCATGGTGTAGAAGCTTTGACAAAGGCGATGAGAATTGATCTGCACGAGCACAACATCAGGGTTAGCCAGGTATCTCCGGGCCACGTAGAAGAAACAGAGTTTGCTTTAGTCAGATTTGATGGTGACAGTGAGAAGGCCAAAATTTATGAAGACTTCAAACCACTAACCGCCAGAGATGTGGCTCAATCTATTTACTTTATCGCTTCTCAGCCGGCTCATGTAAATGTACAGGATATTGTACTTTTTGGTACACAGCAGGCCACTGCGACAATGGTAAACAGAACAGGAAGAGAATAATTTCAACCTTCTGAAAATATAAACTTATCCAAATAAAGGTAAGTCGCATTCGGAGCGTTATTTTTTTATAAAAAATAGCGCTCCGGCTTTTTAAATAATAAACTTATATCGAAGGAGTGGAACACTTCCCTGACTATCTGGACATTATCCATAAGCATCTTTACTTCTTTTACCTTCACCTGCCGACTAATTGTCATATGAAGCTGCTTGAACATAAAAAAAGTACGAAATACTTTATAGTACTATAGATAAGCTTACTTTTGTGTAATTTTACTTACTATTCCTGACTTTCAGTTATCTCAAAGCGATTTGATTTGTCTGGAAGTTATTGGGAGAGGCAATAATTATACCTCAAAGCAAGATTTAATCTCAATTCAGAAATATAATTATTGATGAATCAACTAGAGCAATTTAGAGATATCCATACCTTTATTTTTGATGTAGACGGTGTTTTGACCAACAGTGAAGTTCTAATACTTGAGGATGGTAAGTTATTAAGGAAAATGAATATCCGGGATGGGTTAGCCATAAAAAAAGCAGTAAATGAAGATTTTAAGGTAGCTGTCATTACCGGGGGAAAATCTGAAGGCGTCAAAAAGCGACTAACCGCACTGGGCGTTATGGATGTTTATCTAGGGCAAAGATATAAAATGGAAGCTTTCGAGGAGCTTCTAGATATTTATGAGCTTGATCCTGCCGGCATTCTTTATATGGGAGATGACCTACCTGACATCCCCGTTATGGAGAAAGTTGGCTTACCAACTTGCCCGGCTAATGCAGCTCCTGAGGTCATTAAAGTCAGTAAATATATTTCTCCTTTCAAAGGCGGTGAAGGTTGTGCCCGAGATGTCATCGAAAAGGTGCTCAAATTGAACGACAAATGGTTTAACGAAACATAGCCACCGCCCACCACAAATCCTTACTGCAAAATGCCCTTTTTGAAATTAATAAGATTTCCTAACCTTTTTATTGTTGGTCTTACCCAATACATTCTTTTCTATAGAATCATCCGCTCTGCATTAGAAATGGAAGGTATAAGTCCTGTTTTTGATCACTTTCATTTTGCTATACTGGTTTTTGTTACCATTTGCATTACAGCGGGAAGTTATATGATCAATGATATCAATGACTACGCTATAGACCTTGTCAACAAACCTGACAAAGTCTATATCAATGAGCGAATAACCCTGCAGGTTGCTTACTGGGCAACCGGAGTCGTTTATCTTTTGGGGTTTCTAATGGCTTTTTACCTGGCTATGTATACCAGACGGCTTCCCTATCTCTTACTTTATCCCGGAGCCATCCTGGGGCTCCTGTTTTATAACCTTTGGTTAAAAGCTCGCCCCCTGATTGGAAATTTTATTGTTGCTCTTTTTTGTGGAGGAGTGGCCGGAATATTATGGTTGGCAGAGGAACCCAACCTGCATCTACTGCAATTACAAAACAAACAACTTTATCATAGAGGCTGGTCGGTAGTCTCCTGGTTTGTTATCTTTGCTTTCCTATCTAATCTCATCCGGGAAATTATTAAAGACTTACAGGATATGGAAGGTGACAAATCCGGCGGCCTTAAAACAATGCCAATTGCCTGGGGTATTAAAAATAGCAAGTATATTTGCTTACTCTTCCTGGGCGGCCTTTTCTTTTTTATAGCCTATCATGGTTATAACTTCCAGACTGACTATCAGCAAGTACCACTCCTGATCATCAATATAATTCTATTAATTAGTATCGGTGTAATTGTGTTGTTACTGGTAAAGGCCCAAAACAAATCCAATTATCATTTGATTAGTCAACTTTTGAAGGGAATTATGGTTTTAGGTTTATTTTTGCTGTTATTCTTCAAATTGTAATCAATGATAAAGCTGGTAAAGCCATTAATCCTTGCATCCCAATCTCCACGCCGAAAGGAATTACTTAAAGCTGCAAATATTCCGTTTGTTGTTAAAGTAAAATCTATTGATGAAAGCTTTCCTGCACATATGCCCAGGTCTGAAGTTGCAGCTTACATAGCTGAAAAAAAAGCACTAACGGCCAGCATATTTCTTGAAGATGATAAAGATATTTTGCTGACAGCCGATAGCGTGGTGGTACTCAACAATGAAATTTTTAATAAACCGCAACATGAAGAGGAGGCGCTAGAGATGCTGAAAAAACTCTCAGGTAGTATGCATACGGTTTATACGGGGGTTTGCCTACAGTCATTAAATAAAAAGAAATTATTTTCAGAGGCCTCCGATGTCTATATGAACCACCTCTCTACACAGGAAATGGAATTTTACGTAGAAAACTTCAAACCATTCGATAAAGCAGGTGCCTATGCTATTCAGGAATGGATAGGCATGTGTAAAATTAACCGCATTGATGGCACTTATTCCAATATTATGGGACTACCAGTGAATTTAGTTTATGATGAACTTTTATCCTGGTAAAAATCAACCATAAACCCTTATTTTTTAAGATTTTTTTTGATAAACTCTCACATAATCAACCTCCATAGTGGCCGATTGCAGCTCTGGGTGAATGCCATTCTTTTGACCATCAGACTCGTACTGCGGGTCGCTGCCAAATGTTCCTCCCATAGCTATATTCATTAGTATGAAATATTTATCGCCGTAAGGCCAGTTGTCAGTATTTTTCTCCGCAGGAGCATAGGTGTAAATTGTTTTTCCATCAAAAACAAACTCAATTTTATCCTCTGTCCATAACATAGCGTAGGTGTGCAATTCTGACGACAGGTTTTCCATTTCAACTTCCTTCTTCTTAAAGGTATTGCCATGACTTTCGGGGTCATGTAAAGCACTTTGTACTATGCCGGGCTTCTTTCCGGCAAATTCCATGACATCAATCTCGCCACAGGCAGGCCAGCCTTTTGTTTTGATATTTTCTCCAAGCAGCCATAAAGCAGGCCAGGTACCTTCCCCCTCTGTTAGCTTAGCTTTGAACTCAATTAGTCCATACTTAAAATGTCTTAAGCCTTCTGATTTTAACCTGGCAGAAGTCCACTGCCCTTTTTTATCTTTTCGGGCATTGATGATCAATCGACCATTTTTCACCCTCACATTTTTCTTTTCCTTCGTATATACCTGAACTTCCCAATTTCCCCATCCATTATTTTTACTACCCAGGTCATAAGTCCAGTTTTCTGGCGAAGGCGCACCGGATTTCTCAAATTCATCTGACCAGACCAGCTCGTAGTCTTCTGGAATATAATCGGCCTTGTCTACATTGGATGGTGTATTGAAAAGGAATAAAAATGGATAGATAAAAAGCAACAAAGTCCAAAATGACCATGTGGCTTGTTTTCTCTTGAAATTCATAGATCTTCAGATTGTAAGAGGTAGAAATTTGACTTTTCTACCTCTTGTTTTATTGTTATCTCTTTATGATTCTTTTTGAATAAATCTGTTTACCCGCTCGTATTTTCATAAAATAAATCCCCGGAACAAGCTGTTCTGTATTTATTACCTTGCGGTTCTGAAAATTGCCAAGCTGATCAATAATTAAGCGCTGTCCGGCAGTATTAAACACCTCTATACCAAAGACAGTATTCTCCAATTTTCTTTCGATAATCAGTTCATCGCTAAAAGGATTAGGATATACCTCAACCGGATCACCTGCTTGCAATTCTTCAACAGCAGTGGCATCAGGGTTGATCATTTCAATAAATTCAAACCAAACAGTATCTACGCCTGGCGTACCAAAAAATCCATAATTGATATACAAACTTAGGCCGGTAATAGCTTCAGAATCAACTGGCGCTCCTGCAATTGGTGAGCTAGAGACATACTGGCCAGTAAAATCAAATTCGTAATCGTGGTGTTTGCCATCATCTATAATAGGCTCCAACCTAAATACAGGAGATTCATTGGTCTCTACCCCATTGGCATCCCTGAGATCTACCCGCATAACGACCGTTCTATTCGTATTTCTGGTTCTCGCCCTGACACGCATAAGCGGAAAGTTTCCAACGTCCACTGCCTGACCCATGTCGAGAATTAATCTGGGGTTTTCTCCGGGATCAGTAACTTCGTAAGCCACCATGAGCTCTCCGTTTTCTTCGCGCAGTGTGTAAGTATTTCCGTTGCCAACATCTAAAGACCATTTATCATCATAAACACCATCTTCAAAATCGTCAAAAACGATGGTATTACCTTCGGGGATAATGCTTTGCTGTACATTTAGCGTACCGACGTATTCACCGCAGTTACCTACAGCCGTTGCCGTGATTGGCCCGGCAACTTCCCCCCAGTTTACTCTAATACGATTACTTCCCTGTCCCGATACGATAGTAGCACCTTCAGGGACTGTCCAGGTAATTTCTCCATTAAACCCAGAGACGGTATAAATTACATTTTGCTCACCGGGCGTGATGGTAGAGTCTCCGGAGATAGTTAAGGCTCCTTCTATTTCCTGGTAAACGCGCACGTAGTCAACCTCCATTCTAGCCTGCGAGAGGTTGGGGTCTACCCCATTTCTTAAGCCGCCAGTCTCGTACTGCGGATCACTACCGAAATTACCTCCCATAGCGATATTCATAATTAGAAAAAATTCATCGTCAAAAGGCCAGTTATCAGCATTTTTAGGAGATGGCGCATAGGTATAATAAACCTTTCCATCCACACTGAAGATAATCCTGTTCGGTGTCCACTCTGCAGTGTATATATGAAATTCAGAATCGAAGTTATTGATTAAAGTAGATCCTGTATTGACGGTATTTCCGAAGCTTGACGGCGAGTGTAAAGAACCATGGATTCTTCCGGGATCTTTTCCTACATGTTCCATTACGTCAATTTCTCCACACCGGGGCCATCCCACCTGGGTAATATCTTCCCCTAACAGCCACAAAGCTGGCCAAGTACCACTACCGGTCGGAAGTTTTGCCCTAAACTCAATAACACCAAAAGCGAAGCTTTGTAGTCCTTGTGATTTGACCCTGGCAGAAGTCCACTGATTACTGCTGCCTTTAATGGCATCAATGATAAGACTACCATTTCCTTGCCTTACATTTTCGGATTGACTGGTATAGATTTGAATTTCTCTATTGCCCCAGCCGCCATCGCCGGTACCCAGATCGTAGGTCCAGTTTTCCGGAGATGGAGCCCCATTGCGGTTAAATTCATCTGACCATACTAACTCTCTACAAACATCCTGTGCGTTGATATTTAGGGAAAAGAAAACTAAAAAGGAAAGAACAGCTTTTTTAAGATATAAAAATTTCATAATTTTAATATTGAGTAATGAGTACTGAGCATTGAGAAAATGGAAATACAAAACTTCTTCTCACTACTCAATACCCAATACTCATTATGAAGTTGTTTAAAAATGTCGTTTCATGTTTGCAGACAAAACATTGTGCAG
>CAZVOD010000022.1:0-55526 GCA_964628385.1 uncultured Saprospiraceae bacterium | reverse complement strand
CAAATTTTCAAAAATACCGGGCTGCCCTTTGTAAAAAACAGGCAAGGTATTCTATGGAAGCTTAGAAAGGGTCACGACGAGCAAGAGAGAAGCATCGAAATACTGAGCGGCAATCACAATGGCGATAGCATTGTTCATGTAGGCCCGCCCATTTACAATTGCTATAACATCTGGCTGAGCCTGGTCTTTAACGATTAACCATCCGGAGCCGAGGCCAATAACAAAGCGGCCGTTGCCCATCTATCATCCAATAATGTTAAAGGCCAATACAAAACCACCGGCATAACCACCAGAAAAAGGACCAGCAAATACAACATTAATCGATAGTCTTTTATTTGTTGTATCACCGCCGGCATATCCGTCTTTAAAAACACCAAAAATAGCATAAATATCAAGCCAGAAACCAGAAACTGTATCAGTATATCGTTGTAAACCGGAAACAATACGCCGCACACCAGAGATAGCAAGAGAACGGCCCAGAAGTTTTTTTTCAATCCAATGAAGTACATACATTTTAAATCAATAAGTTAAAGAAAAACAGCTCCTGCGAAAGCCATTTGAAGCGTTTGGAAGTTTATCCAACTCTTGTCCAAACGCTTGTTTTAGGCCCTAAACTTCTATCAAAAGATGTTTGTTAGTATAGTCTAACTAATTAAATTTATATAGCCAAATGATTTTTTTAGAGTGCTTAAACAATCATCATGAGTAAACATTTGATCTGGACGTTAGCGCTGCTGATAGCACTAGCCGGATGTAGCAAACAGGATGAGAACAGCTCATCAAAAATTGAAGTAGTAGCCACAACAGGTATGGTAGCTGATTTAGTAAAAAATATTGGAAAAGATTCTGTGGTAGTAAAAGCCTTGATGGGCCCTGGAGTAGATCCTCACCTTTACAAGGCTACACAAGGAGACCTGGCCAGCCTGCAAGCTGCTGATATCATTTTTTACAATGGATTATTTCTGGAAGGAAAAATGGCAGAAGTTTTTGACAAGCTCCAAAAAGTAAAAAATGTCATTCCTGTGGCTGCTGCCATTCCGGAAGATTCCCTACTGAGTGACTCAAACTACGAGGGAGCACCGGATCCACACATTTGGTTTGACGTAGAGCTTTGGGCAAAAACCATAGATGTTGTCGTAGAGGCACTGATAAAATCCGCCCCGGAAAGTGCAGGCTATTTTCGTGAGAATGCAGCAATATACCGCTCCCGCCTGCTGGAACTGGATAGCTTTGTTCATCAGCAAATTAGACGTATACCCCCTGAAAAGCGCATCTTGATCACTGCTCATGATGCCTTTAATTATTTTGGTAAAGCCTATGGCATCAAGGTCAAAGGCCTGCAGGGCATCTCTACCCTGTCAGAATTTGGCCTGCGAGACAGAGTAGACCTGGTCAACTTCATTACAGAGAAAAAAATACAAGCTGTATTTGTGGAAACCTCTGTTTCTGAGAAAAATATCAACTCTATTGTTGAGGGCGTAAAGCAAAAAGGGCATGAAGTCAGAATAGGAGGAAATTTATACTCAGATGCTATGGGAGCAGAAGATACGCCCGAAGGCACCTACATCGGGATGGTTCGTGCCAATGTAAAAACTATTGTAGAAGGTTTAAGTGATTAAAAAACGGTTAACTAATTTATGAACGTAAAAATAGAAACGCCGGCGGTAGAATTTCACGATCTCACCGTTTCGTACGACAAAAAGCCGGTCCTTTGGAATATTGATATGACATTGCCTCAGGGAGCCATTACTGGCATAATAGGTCCTAATGGCGCAGGTAAGTCCACTCTGATAAAAGCAGCCATGGGATTGCTCCCACTAGGCTCTGGTTATGTAAGGATGTTTGACCAACAACTGAACAAGGTTCGTCAAAGAGTCAGCTATGTACCACAACGCGAGAGCGTAGACTGGGATTTTCCCACCTCTGTACTGGATGTCGTTTTGATGGGGAGATACGCCCGCCTGGGTTTGCTGAAAAGACCCGGAAAAGAGGACAAAAACGTGGCCATGTCTTGCCTTGAACAAGTAGGGATGCAGGCATTCGTCAATCGACAGATTTCTCAACTATCAGGCGGTCAGCAACAACGGGTATTTCTGGCCCGGGCCCTGGCCCAGGAGGCAGATCTTTATTTCATGGACGAGCCTTTTGCCGGTGTTGATGCAGCTACAGAAACGGCAATACTAGAGATACTACAGGCACTCACGGCTAATGGCAAAACGGTCATTGTGGTACACCACGATCTGCAATCGGCCGCCGAATTTTTTGACTGGGTGGTATTGTTAAATATGCGCCTGATAGCTGTTGGTCCGATTGAGCAGGTTTTTACACAACAATCATTACAGCAAACCTACGGAGGGCGCCTCACTGTACTTTCAGAGATCAGTGAATTGATTAAAAAGCGCAAGGTACCAAGCCGAGAAAAATATTGATATGGAGACATTTAGAGCCTTTTTTTCATTTACTGACCCCAGCGTCGTGATGGTGGCACTGGGCGTGATTATACTAAATACTTCCTCGGCAGTTGTAGGGACTTTTACTTTCCTGAAGAAAAAAGCACTAGTGGGAGATGCAGTAGCACATGCCGTACTTCCGGGAATTTGCCTGGCCTTTATGCTCTCCGGCACCAAAAACCCCCTGTACATTCTTCTCGGGGCTTTTATTACTGGCTGGCTATCACTGGTCATTATCGATTTCATCAGGGCAAAATCCAAGTTAAAAGAAGATACCGCCATTGCTATTATTTTATCGGTATTCTTTGGATTTGGCATTTTACTACTTACGCATATTCAACATTCCGGAAACGCTGCGCAAACGGGCCTATCCTCCTTTTTGTTTGGAAAAGCGGCTGCCCTGGTGGAAAATGACCTTTGGCTTTTCAGCTTTGTAGCTATTGTGCTGCTGCTAACAGTAAGCTTGTTTTTTAAAGAATTAAAGTTGTTAGCTTTTGATGAGAATTTTGCCAGAGCAATAGGCTTACCGGTAAAAAGCCTGACCCTTTTATTGACTACGCTGACTGTACTGGCCGTAGTCACTGGCATTCAGGCCGTTGGTGTAGTTCTTATGGCCGCAATGCTCATCACGCCAGCAGCAGCAGCTCGCTTCTGGACAGATAACACCTTCAAAATGACACTGCTCAGCGCCGCATTCGGTGCCTTTTCCGGCCTTGCCGGGACTTATATCTCGTACACCGCACCTACTATGCCCACCGGGCCCTGGATCGTTATTATTGTTTCCTTCATTGCAGTCTTATCGTTTTTTCTGGCCCCAAAAAAAGGAATACTGGCCAGGCAATTGGAGCAACGAAGACTACAGCGCACCCTCATGGAGGAAAATTTATTGAAAGAGTTTTTTCGCCTGGAAGAAAAAAAGGGAATCGCCTTTCAGGGGTATTCCAAAGCAGACTTGATCAACAAACGGGATTTTCCTGAACAGCTCCTCAATTCTGGCTTGCGCCGATTAAGAAAAAAAGGCTTGATGCAGGAAAATAAGGGGTTATGGAAAGCTACTGGTAAAGGATGGGAAAAAGGAAAAAGGATTGTGAAGCTACACTGCCTGTGGGAACTTTACCTGTCTACTTATTTGAATATTGCTCCCGATCACGTTCACGAAGATGCCGAGATCATTGAGCATATTATCACACCGGAGCTTGAAGCCCAGCTCGAACAATTACTAGATTACCCTGATCTGGATCCGCATCAGGGCAGGATTCCTTCTTGATTCACCTCAAAAGTTACTCTAAATATGGATGCTTTTTATATAATACTAACTGCAACGCTTTTCTCCATCTCCTGTGGCCTGATCGGTTGTTTTCTTATTTTGAGGAAAATGGCCATGGTGGGCGATGCCATATCTCATGCTGTACTACCGGGAATAGTTCTGGCTTTTTTGATCTCAGGCTCGCGCGATCCCTTCATTATGATCATCGGCGCAGGCCTTTTGGGGATTCTTACTACCTTTCTTATTGAGTTTTTTCACAAAAAAGCCCGCCTACAGACGGATGCTTCCATCGGAGTCACCTTTACTTGGTTATTTGCACTGGGTATCATTCTGATTTCTTTGTACGCCGGCCAGGTTGATCTAGATCAGGAATGCGTCTTGTACGGCGAAATTGCGTATGTGCCCATAGACCTGTGGATATCGAGCAACGGAACCATTCTTGGCCCCAGAGCACTGTATATCTCAGCTATTCTTCTTTTCCTGCTACTACTATTTTTAGCCTGGGGATATCGCCCCCTACATTTGACGACTTTTGACCCTGATTTTGCTGCTACTATAGGGGTGTCGGTTAGCTTATGGCATTACCTGCTTATGAGTGCTGTCTCTGTCACCACAGTAGCTGCTTTTGAATCTGTAGGAGCTATTCTGGTGGTAGCTTTGTTTGTGGTTCCACCCGCTACCGCCTACCTATTGACCAGTAAACTTAAAAATATGTTGTGGATCACCGTTGGATTATCCTTCCTCAGTAGCTTACTAGGATATTATCTGGCAGTGTTGATCGATGGTTCTATAGCTGGCGCTATCGTGACAGTAGCGGGTATGCTGTTTGGTATCACTTTTATATATCATATTTTTTCCACCAACAAACAATTACCCACTTTTTGAGTAATGGTAAATGGCTCTTCACCATTACAACTTATGAGCATACTGTGATCAAAACTTTCCACCTTAATCACTTTAATTCGGGTACCCAACCTGATCGATCGGCGGTTCAGATAAAATAGCAATTGATTGGAGCTGTCACCAAGTGCCTTAAGCTGTACTTCCACACCTGGCGGGATATCCGTCAGGCTAGCGTATTGCTTTTCAATGATCTTACCATCAGGATCAGGAATAGGAGAACCATGAGGATCAATAGAAGGGTAATCGAGCATTTCATCCATCCGGTCAAAAAGCTTTTGGGAGTCAATATGTTCAATCTCTTCCGCAATGGCGTGTACTTCTTCCCAGCCAAACCCCATGATTTGTTGAAGGAACATTTCGGTTAGTCTGTGCTTTCTAATGATCAGTACTGCTGCCTGCCTTCCTTTTGCAGTAAGTTGAATAGGTTTATATTTTTTATAAATAACCCACCCTCTTTCCTGGAGGTTTTTGACCATGTTGTTGGCCGTTGGTTTGCTTACTCCCATTTTTTTACTCAACTCCGTAATATTGATCTTACTGTGTTGTTGATCCAAAAAATAGATAGCTTTCAGATAATTTTCTTTTGCCGGAGTGGGCATGTTTTATGGTTGATTTTACGTATTTGTACCATCATACCTGCAGGAGTAACAGCGTATGAATTTTCCCGAATCTTGTAAAAAGCAAGATGCCCGACTGAAATACCCGGTAGAGAGCAGTTCAGTCAGGCCTAAAACTACATTTCCTGCTTTTGTTCTAAATATAAGCATTTATACGTAAACTGGCCAGAGCAATCTAAATGTCAGATAGCCGGGACAGTTTAGGTTATTACTTAGGCGTAGATCTGGTATAAGAAAAACCGCCGCCTCTTCTCTGTGACCAGCCGGTGAATTTTACACTTAAATAAATATTATCTTCTTCAATGTACATCACCAGGTCTTTTCCTACTACATTCTGAGGCTTGCCGACGGCTGATCTGAAGTCTCTGAAATTAAGTTCTTCAATTTGATCCAGAGTACCTTGTGCCCACTGTGTACCTCTGGGGCTGCTATTCTTTATAGCGGCACTTTCAACAGCGGCGTTGAAAATTTGGCCTCCATTGTTGCCCCGGGTGATCCATGCATTGTCAGTGATGCGGTCCTGGTTTTCCTCTTGGGCAGGATCTGCTCCGTTGCTCTTTGAAAAATCTACTAATGGCCCATCCCAAATAATGCCATTAACAGGATTCGGCTCTACCATCGGCTCAGGATCTGGCAATTCATCACTGCTACAGGCCTGAAAAATGGTAGCTGACAAAAATATACAAAGGACGATTCTCCAATTAAAGTTCATGCTTTTTAGATTTAAGTAAATTTGTATGAGGTTAGAATATTTAAAAGTGTAACCTCAATAATTTGGTAATGTTGCCATGTGAATGTCAGGTAGTAGCCATGGTTTAATTTTTAGGGAAAAGTAATTGGACGTTTGGTATACTTTTTGATTTTGGAAGTTTTACGCTCCACTTTCTGATCCGAAAAAGCTACCAAATGAATTTCAAAGTGTTACTCTTCTAAACAACAGCAATGGCAACAACTAAGAATATCATTTTTGACCTCGGTAATGTACTCCTGGACCTTGACTTTGAACGGGCTGACCAGCAATTTAAGGCAATTCTGGGGGATCATTTCGATAAAGCTTACACTGAACTGAAAGCAGAAGGGCACTTCATGGATTATGAATTGGGGAAATTTGAAGAAGATCACTTCGTGAGCAAAATTCAGGAGGCAGGAAGCAATGCTGTGAAATATGAAGAAATTATAAAGGCCTGGAACAGCATGCTGGTAAAAATCGAAGCCATCCGCCTGGAAATGCTTAAGCGCCTGGCAAAAGATTACAATATCTATTTACTCAGCAATACTAATGCAACTCACATAGAATGGGTCAATCAGCATTTGATCCGGGAGCATCTGATGAGCTTGCAGGAATTTGAGCAACTATTTGTAAAAGCTTATTACTCTCATCACCTACACCTGAGAAAACCCAATATCGACATTTACGAAGCCGTTCTGAATGACAGCGGTATGTACGCAACAGAAACGCTGTTTATTGACGATAGTGCCGACAATGTATCGGCTGCCAAACAAACAGGTGTACACGCACATCAACATAACCCAAGCCTCGAAATAGCAGATATCATCGATGAACTCCTGACTTGAGTTGTATTGTCTTCCTCAAAAACTGTTTTTTGTTAAAATCAGGGCTAATACTTCAAAACTTTCGATTGGTATTCAGCGCTTAAGAGCAGTTAGAAGTAGTAAAATGAACTCGCTGTAAGACAATAGAGAAATCGAGCCAGAACGGCCGAATCTCTCTATTGTCGTCATAACGAAATGGCGGCTACAGTTTACCCTTTTAGTTGGTCCAGGTGGACATCCATTTGAGGAAAGGGAATACTAACTCCGTTTTTATCAAACTCCTTTTTAATATGTTCATGCATGTAAAAGTGTACGTTCCAGTAGTCGGCAGTCTTACACCATGGACGAACGGCAAAGTTAACAGAACTATCTCCAAGCTCGGAGACCAGAATATCAACTGGTTTATCATGGCTGATGTAGGGACAGGCATCTGCCACCTGCTGAATGACTTCACGGGCCTTATCAATATCATCCGTGTAGCTGATCCCAAAAACCATTGGCACCTTTCGCTCTCCCGGCGCAGTTAAGTTTTCAATGGGCCCACTCGTGATAGCCCCATTGGGCATAATGATAATTCGATTATCAAGGGTAGTCAGAATAGTCGTAAAAATCTGGATTTCCTTCACTGTCCCGGAATATCCCTGAGCTACAATAAAGTCTCCCACCTTAAAAGGACGGAAGATCAAGATCAAAATTCCGGCAGCCATATGAGCCAGATTCCCCTGCAGGGCCAGGCCTATGGCAAATGCCAGTGCACTAAAGATCGCTACAAATGAAGTGGTTTCAATACCAAACATTCCGGCTACTGCCAGTAATAGCATAATTTTCAAGCCAATACTTACCAACGACACCAAGAAGGGTTCTATCGTTTTATCGAAACTCCTTCTTTGAAAATATCGTCTCATGCGATCTGTCAAAAAACCTATTACCCTAAAACCTATCAATAGGGTCAATAATGCGCCAAGTACCTGCGGTGCATAATCTACTGCGATACTGATGAGTTGTTGAACATAACCTTCCATTTTGAGTGTTTTGTTGGTTTACTGGTGATGCAATAGGAAGAATAGGAACAAAATAAAACTGACATAACTAATTTTATGCGTTCTCTTATCGATTCTTCCACCTCTACCAGCCTTAGTTAAAGAATTGAATTGTACGTTTGCTTGTCCCAGAGCCAAGAAATAAGTCTATTATATCGCCGCCCGGGCATCACTATTTTTTGGACTGGAAAAATCGATAAAAGACACTTACTTTTATAAAAATTCAGATAAAAAAATTAATTATTGATGGAAAAGTGGATTTCTGTAGATGATGCACTGGCCAAACTTCAACATTTTTGTGCCTACCGCGATCGTTGCCATCAGGAAGTACGGAAGAAACTCCTGGACCTTGGCATCTATGGAGAGGACCTTGAAAATATCATCATTCAGCTGATAGAAGAACGCTTTCTGGATGAAGAGCGTTTTGCTAGGTCTTTTACGAGAGGAAAATTCAGGATCAATAAATGGGGAAAAATCCGCATCAAACAAGAGCTAAAAAGAAGAGAAATCTCTGATTACTGTATCCGAAAGGGCATGGAAGAAATCAAACCCGAGGCTTACGAAGAACAACTACAGGAAGTCATTACCAATAAAGCCGCGCAAGTCCGGGAGGAAAACAGCTATAAGAAGAAAAACAAAGTTGCTGGCTATGCCATCGGAAGAGGCTATGAACCAGCCCTGGTCTGGGAGAAAATAAAAGAACTCTGAAAAGTAATCAATAGATTTGTTTCGCAGGTATTAAGAAATGCTATGTTAGCATCTCTAAGTGCTGATTTTTCAGGTGAAAATTGAAAATTTTCACCTGAAAAATCAGCACTTATAAAATATTATCGGCTGGCGAAAAAAGCCAACAAGCTTTACAACTTACAGTATGGACACCTGTAAAAACTGCTGGCGCTCAGAAAAGTCGGTATTGTAGTGCAAACCTCTACTCTCCCTTCGCATAGAAGCCGAACGGGTAATTAAATAGCCTATGGTTATCAGGTTTCGCAATTCACACAACTGAGGGGAAATTACCGTATAACTGTAAATATCTTCTGTCTCGCTGTAAAGCAACCACAGTCGATCCATCGCCCTTTTCAGGCGTACACTGCTGCGTACAATTCCCACATAACTACTCATGATCTCTTTGAGCTCCTTGAGACTCTGAGTAATTAAAACCATCTCCGGAGGCTCTTGTGTGCCGTGGGCCGACCAATTGGGGATGTCCGTTCTCCATTCCAGTTGGTCAATTTTCCCTAAAATATCATCCGCGATACGCCTTCCGAATACCATAGCTTCCAGCAAAGAATTGGAAGCCAGGCGATTGGCTCCATGTAAGCCGGTACAGGTGCACTCCCCGGCAGCATACAAATGATTAATAGAACTTCTCCCCCATTCATCTACTTTGATGCCTCCACACATATAGTGACAAGCTGGTACAACCGGAATCATATCTTTGGCAGGGTCTACGCCGATATCTTTACACTTGTCGTAAATAGTAGGAAAATGAGCAATAAACTTATCCATATCCAAATGCGTACAATCCAGGTACATACAATCTTCGCCCCTCAGTTTGATCTCATTATCAATGGCACGGGCTACAATATCTCTTGGTGCCAGAGATTCCCGATGGTCGTATTTCTCCATGAATGTTTCTCCTTCCCCATTTTTTAGTATACCTCCGAAGCCACGGACGGCTTCTGAAACCAAAAACACGGGATTTTCACCGGCTGGGTTGAATAATGCCGTAGGATGAAACTGGACAAATTCCATATTTTCAATCCAGCCCTTGGCCCGGTACGCCATCGCTGTACCGTCACCAGAAGCTATCACCGGATTAGTGGTATTTCGATAAACCTGCCCGGCCCCACCGGTGGCCACGACAGTTGTCTTGGCCAGGAAAGTCTCCATTTTGTTGGTTTCTTTATTTAGGGCATAAGCACCATAACACTCGATATTAGGCATTAGCCGTGTGACGGTGTAGCCAAGATGGTGCTGAGTGATTAAATCTGCGGCAAAGTAATGCTGATGTATTTTGAGGTTGGAAAATTGATGAGCCTTTTCCAGTAATGTCCGCTGAATCTCCCAGCCTGTCAAATCTTTATAATGAAGAATTCTATTTTCTGAATGACCACCTTCCCGCCCCAAATCGTATTCGTCTTCTCCCGGTGCTTTATCAAAACGAGCACCCCAATCGATAATTTCACGAACCCGCTCTGGACCTTCCTGTACAACGATATCTACAATAGCTTCATTACAAAGCCCGGCACCGGCATCTAATGTATCCGCTTTGTGTTTTTCAAAATTATCAACCTGGTTATTCCACACTGCTGCTACCCCACCCTGTGCGTAAGAAGTGTTACTTTCTCCTTCATCCGTTTTTGTTAAGACAGTAATATTTAGGTCTGGACGCTGTTCAGCCAACCTTATCGCCGTGGTCAATCCTCCCACGCCCGAGCCAATTATAAGTACATCTGTATTGGTCATGCTATTAAATTAAGTAATGCAAGTCTATTTTTTGTTTTCTTGTATTACCATATAACTTATCAAGAGCGCCCAAAGATTAAAGAACTTTCTGTCAAATCCATTTTTGACTTTAAAATTAATAGCGCTAATTTGGATTTCTTCTTTTCTCATTCGCAACTATTCAATACTGATCATGCGTATCGCTGTAAATACTCGCTTTTTAATCAAAGACAAACTGGAAGGAATCGGATGGTTCAGCTACGAAGTAGTAAGTAGGATGGTCAGAGAACACCCAGATGATGAATTCCTCTTTTTCTTCGACCGCCCCTTTGATCAAGCCTTTATTTTTGGTGACAATGTAAGGCCTTTACAACTACCACCGCCGGCACGGCATCCTATTTTGTGGTACCTATGGTTTGAATGGGCCGTTCCGGCAGCTTTAAAAAGGCATAATGTAGATGTTTTTTTCTCTCCCGACGCCTATTGCTCCTTATCCACAAAAGTACCCACTGCGATGGTTACACATGACATCGCACATGTTCATTATCCTGAGTTGGTTCCCGGCTGGGTTGGCAAATACTATAATTATTTTGTTCCCAGATTTTTAGCAAAAGCTGATCAGGTTGTGACTGTTTCTGAATTTGTAAAAAAAGATATTATACAGCATTACCAAACTCCTGCAGATAAGATTTCTGTAGCTTGTAATGGCTCCAGAGACCTGTTCCGCCCATTAACAGAACAAGAAAAACTAAAAGTAAAAGCTGCATATACCAATAGATCTGATTATTTCTTTTACGTCGGAGCGGTGCATCCCCGGAAAAACGTACATCGCCTGATCAAAGCCTTTGATTTGTTTAAGAAAAAAACTCCATCTAACCTGAAACTACTCATCGCCGGACGCTTTGCCTGGCAAACAGGAGCTGTCAAGTCTGCGTATGACCAGGCAGCCTACAAGCGGGATATTCAGTTTTTGGGGTATATCAGCGAAGACCAACTGATGCAACTAATAGCCGCTGCCCTGGCACTAACTTATGTCTCCAATTTTGAAGGCTTTGGCATCCCACTGCTGGAAGCCCTTCAGTGCGAAGTGCCGGTTATCACCTCTGATGTGTCGTCCATGCCAGAGGTAGTTGGCGATGCTGGCATCACCGTTGATCCTCGAAATATCCATGAAATTGCAGAAGCCATGGCCAGGGTTTACACTACGCCTCAGCTACAAAAAATAATGATTCAAAAGGGCATAGTACAAAGGCAGAAGTTTACCTGGGATAGAGCAGCTAAAGTCTGCTATCAGGCCATTCAAAAAGCTTCCAGAAAGTAGCTCTTCTTCCTGCTTCCCCTTTCCCAACATCCAGATTCCAATTTTTTAGATTCTACTTGGTCAACTACGACCTTTTCCCCACAAAAAAAATAACCCCAGCCAGCCAACCATGATAAGCGCTGAAGCAATCAATTGAGCTTGCGACCAGTTAAAAAACTCCGGATACTTTTCATTGATCCTGATAAATTCAATCAAAAAGCGTTCTAAACCACTTAAAATGAGGTAAATGAAAAATAGTACGCCATGAGCGGGTAGGTTTTTACGAATGCCTAGAAGAAAGGCTCCAATAGCAAAAGACAGGATAATCTCATAAACAGGCGTAGGATAAACAGGTGTTTCCAATACCTTGCAGTACATGCCATCACACCCGGCTATCTGCTCTCCCCAGTTCAGTACATTTCTTGGGTAATCGTAAGCCCAAAGCCACTCCGGTAAGAACCACCAGTCAGGGGAAGGATAGGGATTGGGAATCCCCCAGTCACCATCGCCCGAAAAATGACATCCCAAGCGGCCAATACCATAGCTAAAGATCAGGGCCGGAGCCACAGCATCCATTACAGGCCTAACGGGAATCCTGAAAATTCGCAAATAAAGGACCACCGCCATAAACCCAGTAATTAAACCTCCATAAATAGCTAGGCCACCACCAGAAAAAAACACTTCGTACGGGTTTTTGAAAAAATCCGGCAGGTGCTCAATTAAATCAAATAACTTGGCACCAACAATACCCGACAGTGCAGCAATAATGGTAATATCCCAAATTCGATGATGAGGATAGATACTTTTGCTGATCACCCGTGGTTCAGGTAGCCGCTGGCGGGTCTTATCCAGATAATTTAGAACAGACCAGAATACTCCCAGAAGAACAGCCCAAAACCAAGTCCCTTGAAAGGAAATCAGAATAGAAGCAGGATTGACTTTGAATGCTTCAAAGTTCTGAAAGACGTAACCCAATTTGTAGCCAAAGGCAAATCCCAAAATGAAACTACCCGATAAGTCTATTATAGAAGCCGGTTTACCGATTACTTCCTTTTCAATGGTGGGTTGGAAAATACCTTGCGCAGCTTTTCTTTTCAATTCTCGGCTGAGCAAATAGGCGGCTACCAGAATAGACAAGGCCAGGAATAACCCAAATGTCTTAAAGATGGACAACCAGTTATCATATGGCGTACCAACTAAGTCGTGAAAAAGATAAGATAAGTCCGGGTACATTGCTGCCTCATTGTTTGATCCAAAATTATACAAATCCCTACAAGGATAAAAGGACTTACAGGATCATTTCTGCAGGCAAGCTTCTTTTATAAGCCAAGTAATAAACTAAATAATAAAATATGAACAGATTTTCATTTATTAAAAATTCATTAATTTTTTTAACAAAAATTGCTTTTCAAGGTATAATTTCGCTATTATTGCAATATAAAGCTAAGCAAAAGCCATCTTCAATCATCATATAAAAGGCAAAAAGGACTAACATACAAACAAACTTTGGTATATCCATAGTTCTAAAGCCTCTGAAAAACCAACATGCAAGTAGCAAACAAGCTACTTTAACCCCGATCATTTAGTAAAACAATCAAATCTAAACAAAATAGAACGTTTTCAATCAGGTATTTCAATTAAACAAAACCAGTAGCCATGAACGCTAAGCATAATCTTAATGAAATAGGACAGGAGGACCAAAAAGACATACAAGAGCTGGAAAACAGAATTGAAGCTTTCAAGAAAGGAAAGGAAGACGAAGAGCGCTTCAAGCATTATCGTTTGACCCGCGGCGTTTACGGGCAGAGACAATTAGGCGTTCAGATGTTCAGAACAAAGCTGCCTTTTGGCAAAATTACCACAGAACAACTGGAAGCGCTGGCGGATATATCGGAGCGTTACGCAACGGGAAACCTACACCTCACTACTCGCCAGAATATCCAGTTTCACTATGTGAAGTTAAGTGATTCTCCGGCGATCTGGACATTCCTCTCCAAGGCCAGTATGACAGCCAGGGAAGCTTGCGGCAATACGGTTCGGAACATCACGGCTTCGGCAGAGGCGGGAGTTGACCCCAAAGAGCCTTTCGATGTCAGCCCCTATGCTCAAGCTGCATTCGACTATTTCCTGCGCAACCCTATCTGCCAGGATATGGGTAGAAAGATCAAACCTGCTTTTTCCTCTAATGAGCAGGATTCTGCTTTTACTTATTTTCATGACTTTGGCTTCATTCCCAGAATTCAGGAAGTCGATGGGCAAGCCACCAGAGGCTTTAAAGTAGTAATCGGCGGGGGGCTTGGCGCCGTGTCTATTGTGGCCCATACCGTTTATGAATTTCTGGCTACAGACCAGATTATTCCATTCATGGAAGCCTGTATACGAGTATTTGACCGCCACGGCGAGCGCGAGAAACGCATGAAAGCAAGAATGAAATTTTTGATCAAGAAGCTGGGGCTCGTCGCATTTCTCGAGCTGGTTGAAACAGAAAGGAAAGCCTTACCCTATCACAGTTACCCCATTACCATTCTGGAGGAGGATGTTCAGGTTCCAGAGCTTTCTGGGGAGATTACGGATCAGCAGCCCGTCAATCCTGAAAAATATGACACCTGGCTTTCTACTAATGTATTTGAGCAAAAGCAAAGAGGCTACTACGGTGTGTATCTAAAAGTTCGTTTGGGCAATATTGATGCAGAGCGGGCCAGAGATCTAGCCAAAGTAGTACGCCAGGTAGCAGCAGATGACATCCGGCTAACAGTCAACCAAGGAATGTTGTTAAAATATGTGAGCCCGCAGGCACTTCCTTATCTCTTCAACCAGCTGGAAGCGCTAGGTCTGGCAGCTCCGGGCTTTGATTCTACTGCCGACATCACGGCCTGTCCTGGTACAGATACCTGTGCCTTGGGTGTAACCAACAGCACACAGTTAGCTAATGAACTGGAAAACCTTGTAAAGACACAATACCCTTCCTTACTAAAAGAATCCAATCTCAAGATCAAGATAAGCGGCTGTATGAACTCTTGTGGCCAGCATATGGCGGCTCAGATTGGCCTGCACGGTAGCTCTATCAAGAGAGGCGTAAAAGTTATCCCGGCTATGCAGGTGGTATTAGGAGGAGGCGTTGATCCCCAGGGCAAAGGCTTTGTGGCAGATAAAGTTATCAAGTTACCAACCAGGCGTATACCGCAGGCGGTGAGTGTTCTGTTTGATGATTATCACAGTCAGGCTGGCGAATACGATTATTTCAACGATTATTTTCAGGATAAGGGCAAGCGTTATTTTTACAACTTACTCAAACCACTTGCTGATCTGGAATCCATAACAGAAGAAGATTATCAGGATTGGGGGCAGCAGGGTGACTACGTACAATCCATAGGCGTGGGGGAATGTGCTGGCGTTATGCTGGATGTAGTCGGCACGATTATCAATGATGCCAATCAAAAGATTAGCCTGGCCCGGGAGGCTCTGGATCAGTCAGAAGTAGCCAATGCCATATACCATACATACACTGCTTTTGTAATTGGAGCCAAGGCGTTATTGTTAAGTAAAGATATCAAGTGCAATACCCATTCCGGCATTATCAGGGATTTTCAGGAGCATTATGTAAGCACGGGGGATTTTATTTTGGAAAATACTTTTTCTGACCTCGTGCTGCAGATCAATCAAAACGAGCCTACCACGGCATTTGCTAATGGCTATTTGGAGCAGGCTAAGGATTTTGTGAAGTGGGTCATTGCCACTCGCGAAAAACAACTAAAAGATGACGGAGGAATGGATAAAATGGTAATTGATAACTACTACAAAGCCTAGATTAATGAGTAATATTCAACCCAGAGTAACTATGGTAGGCGCTGGTCCCGGCGATGCAGAACTGATTACGATAAAAGGCATGAGGGCCATACAGCAGGCAGATGTCATTTTATAC
This sequence comes from uncultured Saprospiraceae bacterium, assembly GCA_964628385.1. Taxonomy (GTDB): domain Bacteria; phylum Bacteroidota; class Bacteroidia; order Chitinophagales; family Saprospiraceae; genus JANQPA01. The sequence goes on along the minus strand of CAZVOD010000022.1, from coordinate 40,025 downwards.
GATGCCCTTGCCAATTCTGAATTATTAGACTTTGCCTCAGATAAGGCCAGGAAAGTTTTTGTAGGTAAACGAGCCAGCAGGCATTATAAAAAGCAGGATGAGATCAATCTTTTACTGGTGCAAAATGCCCTTACCTACGGGCATGTAGTTCGTCTAAAAGGTGGTGACCCATTTATATTTGGAAGAGCACAGGAGGAAATTGAATTCTTGGCCAGCTTTGATATTCCGGTAAATGTGATTCCTGGTATCTCCAGTAGTATTGGCCTGGCAACTTTACAGCGAGTTCCGCTGACTACTCGTCACGTCAGCGATAGCTTTTGGGTCATTACGGGCACAACGCATGAGGGTAAGTTATCCCGCGATATGCAATTAGCCGCTCAGTCTGATGCCACAGTAATTGTGCTTATGGGAATAAAAAAATTAGCAGACATTGTGCATTTGTATCAAAAAGAAGGAAAAGACGACACACCTGTAATGATCATTCAAAATGGATCAAGACCCACTGAAAAGGTAGCATTGGGGAAGGTGGATGATATTTTGGAAAAAGCAAAACAACATAAAATAGGTACCCCCGGCATTATTGTGCTTGGTGATTGCGTTCGCTTCCACCAAGCATGGCCGGTAGAAATTGAAAACAAAGTGGCTATGCTTTCTCAAACCAACCGGGCATAAGCCATCTTTTATTGTAAATCAACTGTAAAAAAACGTAGACTCATGACAAAAACCACCGAAAGCGCAATTAACTGGCCTTCATTAAGTATCGACCTGTTGAACGATATTTTCTCGCCATTGTCTTTTAAAAGGCGCCTCGAACTGCTATACAAATACTTTGATAAAGAAGATGTGCTGGTAACTACATCTTGCGGGACCAAGTCGGTTTTTTTACTGCACCTCATACACCGGATTCAACCGGAGCAAAAGGTACATTTTGTAAATACCACCTTTCATTTTCCGGAAACTATCAGCTACAAAGAGTTGTTGAGTAATCGTTTTCACTTAGATATTGTTGACGTTTGTCCCAACGCAAAAGATAATCAGCGCACACGCACACAAAAGATGTGGCAAAACGACCCTGACGGGTGCTGCGCCATTAATAAGGTAAAACCATTGGAGCCACTAAAGCAACAGCATAAGATATGGATTTCGGGCTTAATGAAGCACCAAACCAACTTTAGGGCAGGGTTAAACGTATTTGAACTAGATGGAAATATTTTAAAGTTCCACCCCAACATTGATGTGGCGGAAGCAACTTTCGAGCAATATTTAAACGATTATGATCTTCCCAGGCATCCCTTGGAAGCCGATGGCTTTGGCTCAGTTGGTTGTACTCATTGTACGGCTAAAGGAAAAGGCCGCGAAGGGCGCTGGAAGGGACAACAAAAAACGGAGTGTGGTTTGCACCCTGATTATTTTAGGAAAAAATTAGCTCAGGTACAGAGCATGTAATAATAGATAGTTCATGATCCAGACAGACATTATAATTATTGGAGCAGGGCCTTGTGGCCTCTTTACGGTTTTTGAAGCCGGATTGTTGAAACTGAGATGTCACTTGGTAGATGCATTGCCTCAACCCGGTGGTCAATTGACGGAGATATATCCCAAAAAGCCTATCTACGATATTCCAGGATACCCATCTATACTGGCGGGAGAATTAGTAGACAACCTGATGGAGCAAATAGCACCATTCAAACCAGGCTTTACACTAGGAGAACGGGCAGAATCGATCGAGCAAGACGAAGAAGGTGTATTTACTCTTACCACAAATAGAGGTACGAGTATAGCCGCTCCTGTGATCGTTATTGCCGGAGGGTTAGGTTGCTTTGAACCTAGAAAGCCACCGATCAGTAATATCACTCAATTTGAGGATAATGGCGTGGACTATATCATTCGCGACCCTGAGAAATACCGCGATAAAAAGGTCATTATTGCCGGTGGTGGAGATTCTGCGTTGGATTGGACGCTGTTTCTTTCCGATGTAGCTGAGGAAGTTACACTGATTCACCGTCGCAAGGAGTTTAGAGCGGCGCCGGATTCTGTAGAAAAAGCGATGAAACTAGCTGAAGGTGGAAAAATCAACTTGATTACAGACGCTCAGGCTATCGGACTGAGCGGCAATGGCCATTTAAATGAAGTGGTAGTTAAGCAAAAACAAAAGGGAAAATTTAATCAGCAAACGGATTACTTTATTCCGTTATTCGGTCTCTCTCCTAAATTGGGGCCAATAGGCAACTGGGGCCTGAATATTAATAAAAATGCTATTGAAGTAGATACCAGAGATTACAGTACTAACGTGAAGGGTATCTATGCAGTAGGAGATATTAACACTTATCCAGGCAAACTGAAATTGATCCTTTGCGGTTTTCACGAAGCTGCTATCATGGTTCACTCGGCTCACAATATCATCTATCCTAATAAGAAGGTTAGCTTTAAGTATACGACGGTAAATGGTGTAGAAGGATTTTAACTATTCCGTCTCACCTGCTTACAGTTGTAATCTACCCCCATCTCCTAAGTGGGGGTAGATTAAACTGGCACTTAGATTTCTTAGACCATACAGAACTCATTCCTTTTTTACCAGGCACAAGCTTTCCAACCGGGAAAGTCTACACCCATTTTTGAGCTATCACGAGTGTCTCATTTTTTGTTTTTACTTCTCAAAACCCTATCATACAAAAGTCAAATCCAACAACATAATAGATTCATAATCAATACTTAACAACTATTGATTGCTGTTCTTTTTCCCATTATTTTATGAGAAAAAAACCAAATGAAAATTCCTGAAGACTTTCTTCATTACGTGTGGAGAATGAAAAGATTTGACGTACACCAACTTTACAGTACGGAGGGTGAATCGCTCACCATTTTAAATTATGGACAATATAATACCAATGCAGGACCTGATTTTCTAAATGCACAGGTAAGAATAGGAGATACACTCTGGTTTGGTCACGTAGAAATCCATGTTTATTCCAGCGATTGGCTTAAGCACAAGCACGAATACGAAAACGTGATTCTACATGTAGTCCTAGAAGAAGATGCCCCTATCCGTAACAGACAGGGGTGCAGGCTACCATGCCTAGAGATAAAGAAAAGAATTCCGAAAAAGTTACTGGGCACTTATCGTAAGTTGCTACACAATGAGCACTGGATTCCCTGTCAGCATCATTTCGAAAAAGTACCCGATATCTCCAAGGAACTATGGCTAGAGCGCATTCTTATCGAGCGTCTTCAAGCTAAAACAGCCATGCAAAAGCAGCGGTTGGAGAACAATAATGGTGATTGGGAAGAAACATTTTACCAGTTTCTTTCCCGGGGCCTTGGCATGAAGCAAAACTCCGATGCAATGGATCAATTAGCTTGCCGCACGCCCTTAAGTATTGTAAGAAAACACCGGAACAGCTTATTCCAACTCGAAGCGTTATTCTTTGGCCAGGCAGGAATGCTTACGCCGCATTTTGAAGAACCTTACCCCAGAAATCTAAAAAAAGAATACCTTTTTCTTCGTCAGAAATTCAATTTGACTCCCATGACTGGGCAGCAGTGGAATTTTCTGCGCCTGCGTCCGGCCAACTTTCCTTCTATACGAATTGCTCAACTGGCTGCCATGTTGTATCAAACTTTTCACTTATTCAATAAAGCACTGGTGGCAGCCAATGTGAAAGAGCTGGAAAATATGTTTGAACTTACACTTTCCAACTATTGGTATGATCACTATAAATTTGATAAGGTCTCAAAAGGAAAATTTAAGAGGCTAGGACATGCTACCAGACAATCCCTGATTATTAATACAGTGATTCCCTACATTTTTTTATACGCAGAAGAACGCCTGAATCAAGAAACAAAGGTTAAGACTATGAACTGGCTCAGGGAGATGAAACCAGAATCTAATGCGATTATAAGAGGGTGGAAGTCTTTGGGGTACTCACCGGACTCCGCCTTTAAAAGTCAGGCATTAATCCAGCTGAAAACGAATTATTGCGACCAGAAGAAATGCACGCATTGTAATATTGGGAACGCTATTTTACACAAAGTCTCTTAGAGCATCTTCCCGGTACGGCCTGAAAGTATGAAATCAGGAATCCTGATTTTATACTTTTCCAGCATTTCTTTCATTCCACCAAACTCTGACTTTTGTCAAAATAACAATGACGATAAGGGAGGGCAGTAAATTTTCCAAATTAACCTTACCTATGGGTATCAGGTTAATTCCAATTCCAATAACCAGTGCTCCTCCTACACCTGTTAGTGCCGAGATGAGCGTCTCTGTGAAGAAAGATTGCAATCGGCTGGCCAGCACTGTGATACCACCCTGTATGATCAGCAGAGGTACTATTGAGACAATCACACCAATACCATATGTGGAAGCAAAAGCAATGGAAGTAACTCCATCAAGAGTAGCTTTAATGTAGAGTAATTCTCTTTTTCCTTTCAGACCTTCCTCTATGGCCCCGATAATTACTAATGAGCCAATACAAAAAAGCAAAAAGGCCGTTACCATCCCCTCAGTAAAGCGTTCATTATCTGATTTAATGACAGTTTTTATATTATCGCCCAGGGCCGCCAGCATGGCATCGAGCCCGATCAAGGCACCGATCACCCCTCCAATAATCAAGCTAAAAATAAAAATCAACAGATAACCGGCTGGGATTTTCAGAGCCATTTGTATACCGATCACCAGAGACCCCAGGCCTATGGCCTGAAAAATGATCAGCTCTATATCTTCGGTAAAAAGCTGTTGTAAAAATAGGCCAATAAAACTACCCACAATAATGGTGAGCATGTTGACAAAAGTAGCGATTGGTAATCTGTACCGAGGTGTAGACATGCAGATCAATTTTAGACTTGTTTCGCAGGTATCAAAATAGGTAAAAATTGGTTCTTTTTCTCCCACACTGTGCCTTTTATCAGTCGCTTAGCGCTGCTAGGCTCCCTCAAAAAGCCTGCGTGTGGTAAAAAAATAATTCAATTTTCCCACTATTCTGACCCTGCGAAACAAGTCTTTTTCAAATGAATCGCAATATCCATAATTTTTTAAATTCTCCCCTTTCTCAAGCCAACTCTATTTGGGATAAAAAGCGAGAAGCAGACTCCAACTGCGGAATTTTACCTACATCTAACCAAAAATCATTGTCGTGGGCATAACCCAGAATGGACTGTTCCGTAGCTGCTTTAAGGTAAACTTCCACTATTGAAAATACTTCTTCTTCCGGCATGTATTCGAAAATCTGAGGTGTAGCAATATGCACTCCACTAAAAGCCCGACGATAGGTTTGCTCCACCAGCTTTGACATCTTTACCTCATCGGTCTTTTCGTTAGTCCACCCCACTAGTTCATTGCTCTTATTAAAAAGAAAGTACCGGGAGGTGGCTCTTTTTCTTATGGCGAGCGTAGCCATGGCGTTATACTCCTGGTGCTGCTGCAGCATAGCCCTAAGGTCAATATTTGAAATAACATCAGTGTTGTAGATCAAAAAGGGACCGTCGGTAAAAAACCACTGCGCTTTTTTTAGACCGCCACCAGTGTCCAGTAAGAGCTCCCGCTCATCAGAGATTTTTATGTTGATATCAAAGCGGTTATTTTTATCCAGAAAATGTAAGACTTGCTCTCCAAAATGGTGGATATTGATGATAATATCCTTGATGCCAAACCATTTCAAACGTCTAATTACTATTTCCAATAAGGGCATTCCATCGATTTCAACCAGTGCTTTTGGCTTTTCATTCGTAATCGGGCGTAAGCGCGTACCAAGACCGGCAGCGAAGATCATTGCTTTCATTATGAGTGATTTTGTCTGGGCGTTTTATGGTTAAATACCAAATCTACTGCTAAACAGCTTCTTTTAACTTCTTCTTTAAAGCAAATAACTCATCCCGGTACTGTGCCGCCGACATAAAGTCCAGTTCTTTGGCAGCTTTTTTCATCCTCCGCTCCGTATCTGTTATCATTTTCTCCACCTTATCTCTAGACATGTACTCCAACACAGGATCAGCAGCCAAACTCGGCTCTTCCGGTTCTACGTAAGCATCTTTCTTTTTACCTCTAATATCCAGAATAGATCTCTGATTCATAATTTCTTCCCTGGACTTTCGCACCGTAGTTGGTGTTATACCATACTTTTCATTGTATTCAATTTGGATGGCCCGGCGCCGGTTGGTTTCGTCAATAGTACTTTGCATCGAATCAGTTATCTTATCCGCATAGAAAATAACCTTTCCGTTGGAGTTCCTCGCGGCACGTCCTGCTGTCTGGGTGAGCGATCGGTTATTTCTTAAAAAACCCTCTTTATCTGCATCAATTACGGCTACTAACGATACCTCCGGCAGGTCTAACCCTTCCCGCAGTAGGTTCACCCCTACCAATACATCGAACTCTCCCAGCCTAAGGTCGCGTAGTATTTCTACCCGTTCCATGGTATCAACCTCTGAGTGAATATACCGTACTTTTATATTGAGTTTGGTTAGATATTTAGTGAGCTCCTCGGCCATCCGTTTGGTCAATGTAGTGACCAAAATACGCTCACTGATCTTAATACGCTCACTAATTTCCTCCATCAGATCATCAATCTGATTCAAAGTAGGGCGCACCTCTATGGGGGGATCTAATAAGCCGGTAGGACGAATGAGCTGTTCGACAATAACCCCGTCTGTCTGTTGTAATTCATAATCACCGGGAGTAGCACTCACATAAACAACCTGATTAATCAGGCTTTCAAACTCCGGAAAATTCAATGGGCGGTTATCCATAGCAGATGGTAAACGAAACCCAAAATTGACCAAATTGATTTTTCTGGCCCGGTCACCACCGTACATCCCTCTAACTTGAGGAATCGTCACATGGCTCTCATCGATTATCATCAGATAATCGTCCGGGAAATAATCCAACAGGCAGAAGGGTCTGGTCCCAGGGTTTCGGCCGTCAAAAAAGCGGGAGTAGTTTTCTACCCCATTACAATAACCCAACTCTTTGATCATTTCCAGATCAAAAGTTGTCCGTTCCCGTATTCTTTTAGCTTCCAAAAAACGCCCTTCCTTTTCAAAGAACTTTTCGTGGTCATATAATTCATCCTCAATCTCCTTGATGATACCGTGAATTCGTTCCCTAGGAGCCAGATATAAGTTGGCAGGAAAGATAGCTGCATTGTTCATGCGTTCTATACGCTTTCCGGTTTCTATTTCTATTTGTTCAATTTCTTCGATCTCATCGCCAAAGAAAGTGACCCGATAGCCATAATCCACGTATGGGAGGTGGATGTCTACCGTATCCCCTCTGACTCTGAAGGTAGCTCTGCGAAAATCGGTTTCTGTCCGGGAATATAAGCTGGTCACCAGATCATAAAGGAAAGTATTTCTGGAGATAACCTGCCCCTTTTTAATCCTTATGATACCGCTCTTGTAATCCTCCGGATTGCCCATACCATAAATACAGGATACAGAAGCCACGATAATGATATCTCTTCTGCCGGACAGCAAAGAAGAGGTAGCTCTTAACCTTAGCTTATCAACTTCCTCGTTGATAGAGAGGTCTTTTTCAATATAAGTATCAGAAGAAGAAATGTAAGCTTCCGGCTGGTAGTAGTCATAATATGAGACGAAGTATTCTACAGAATTTTCCGGAAAAAAAGACTTGAACTCCCCATAAAGCTGAGCAGTAAGCGTCTTATTGTGCGTGAGGATCAGAGTCGGCCTGTTCAGTTGAGCAATAACATTGGCCATGGTAAATGTCTTACCAGAGCCGGTAACTCCCAGTAATACCTGGTGCTGATCATTCTGATGAACTCCTTTTACCAGTTGTTCAATAGCCTGCGGCTGATCCCCGGTGGGTTTGAAGGAAGAAACTAATTCGAAACTCATATATAGTGCATTAAACAATCATAACAACTGATAAGTAAGCAGGGTTGTTCAGATCAGACAGCCACGGCCTCTCTTTCTTTTTTTACAAAATACATATCTATATGTCCCTTATTTTTTGCCGGTATTTTTCCTCTATACTCGCAATCAAATTGATACTGGATCAACCGGAATGTATCATTGGAAATATTAACGCGGCCGCCTTCACTTTCACTCTCCATACGGGAAGCAATATTTACAGTGTCCCCCCAAATATCATAGGCGAACTTTTTCATCCCCACCACACCAGCAGTAACAGGCCCGGTATGGATACCTATACGAGCTTCAAAGTAAGGTTTTCCGGCCCGCATTCTATCTCTTTTGTATTGCTCAAGGTGTTCCTGCATTTCTAATGCCGCCCTCACCATATTGGTCGGTAAAGTTTTACGCTTACTCAAACCACTGGCGCACATGTAGGCATCGCCGATCGTTTTGATCTTTTCAATATCAGGATACTGATCAATAATAAAATCAAATGCTTTAAAACATTTGTCTAGCTCCAGGACGAGCTCAGAAGGGGTCAGTTTTTCTGAAATTTTAGTGAAATTTTTGAAATCAGAAAACAATACGGTAGCCTCCTTGTAGTTTCTAGCACTGGCTTTTCCCTTCTCTTTGAGTTCTTCGGCAATCGCCGCCGGAAGAATGTTCCTCAACAAATCATCGGAGCGTTCCCGCTCGTATTCAATTTGTCGGTTTTTTTCTTCCAAAACCCTCTTGGCTCTTCTACTTGCCCAGTAGCGGCCGTAAATCAGCAAAGCCAATAGTAGTGCGATTGCTACTCCCCCTATCAACAACTGATTCCTGTTTTTAATCTTCAGGGACTCCTGCTCGATTTCCATTCGCTTATTCTTTTCTTCACTTATAACCAATGCCGCTTTAGCCTGTGCCTCAGTCATCTCATTGATCTTTTTTTCTTGTGCCTCTAGCTCTTCCTGAGTAGTTTTTACCTTTTCTTCTACCTTGGCCTTTTCTTTCGTAATAGTATCCAACTCCTCATTAATCCTGGAAAGTTGCTGATTCTTCTGCTGGTTAGAAAAAGCCAACTTTTGATTGGTCTGCTCCAGGTTATCTTTCTCAGATTTGATTTGATCAATCTGGCCATTTAGTGCTTTAAGCTCAGCTTCCAGTGCGGCCCGCTCTTTCTCCAGCTCCCGACGCTCCCGGCCCAGCCTGGCTTTAGCTTCTTCATAATCATTACCCAGACGGGAAATACTCTTCTTTTCCAATACTTCAAAAGCGTCTTCATAAATCATCCAGACTGCCCTGTCGTTACGGGCATCTTTCTTTAATTCAGCTCGCTCCTTAGTCGCCTCAGAGAAAATCCCCAAGTCATTGGCCGTTTGAGCATACTGCCCTGCATTCTTAAACTCCCGGTCGGCTAGTGCTTTAGCTCTACCACTTCTTTCCATAGCGTATAACTGCCCCTTTAACATGGCAATTTGTGCTAGCATCTGATAATCCCTGGGCTCTCGGGAAGCTAATTCAAAGGCAGCCTCAGCGTATTTGCGGGCTTCATCTGTTTTTCTGGAGCCCTGCCGCCGAAGCACTTCCCCTATTTTGTAGTTTAGAATAGTCTTTTCCTTTCTAGACTCTGCCTCTTCCAGCTTTCTAAGCAAAGACTCTGCACTCTGACCTGAAAGTGAGATAGTTGTAAATACTATTCCTATTAATATTAAAAATCTCATCTCCACTTATTAGTTTTTTTACAATACAAAAGTAGTTAATGAATTTCATCTTTTTGTGTTCTTTCCAAATTTTGATCCCCTTTTTGAATAGAATTTTTTAATTATGATTGTGGTTGTTTCGCTGGGATTAGTAGTACTTTATTAAGGCTGGTGAGTAAGCGCTTTCCTGAAATCAGTCAAATTAGAAGCGCCTGGTCCAAACATTTTTCAATCCAAAACATTCATATTTTCATTTTGTTACCAATGATATGTTAGATCAGCAAATTGTCAGTATTACCTTTTTTCGATTTGAAAGTGGCCGGTCCAAATGGAAGGCCCTTAAGGCTATGGGTTTGTCCACCAGTCAGCTCGCTTCCGTAAAAGGACTTACCTTTGGTAAGATGCTGGGTAGCGGTGCTGGTAATGGCTTTAGCATACGCCCTAACTTCGGCGTGTATGGGTTCCTGGGCATTTGGGAAAACCAGGAATATGCCCAGCAATTTCTCGACGGGCATGACTTTTTCCATAACTTATCTAATGAAGCTAAAGAAATCTGGACCACACTAATGCGGGTATCTACCGTTCATGGCCAGTGGGAAGCTCATAATCCCTTTCAGGTCACCGAGGAATACAATGAGAACAGACTGGTCGGCGTTTTAACACGCGCTACGATATACACCAAACACCTTTGGAACTTCTGGCAGTTTGTACCTTCGGTTAGTAAAGCGATGGATGAACATAAAGAAGGCTTATTATTTTCTGTAGGTGTTGGTGAAATGCCGCTTTTCCAACAAGCCACTTTTAGTTTTTGGCAGAATAGCAAGCTCATGAAAGCGTATGCTTACAAAAGCGAGCATCACCGGGAAGTGATCAAGAAGACAAGGGAGTTGGGCTGGTATAAAGAGGAGTTGTTTGCTCGTTTTCATCCTTTTGCATCAAGAGGGAGTTGGAATGGTGAAAACCCTTTACTGAAATATTTGTGATACACACGAAAATGCAACTCAACTTTAAGAAATTTGGCGAAGGCCAGCCGATGATAATCCTCCACGGCCTATTTGGTATGCTAGACAACTGGCAGACGCTCTCTCGTTCATTTGCAGAAAAGTATCAAGTCTTTTTGGTTGATCAACGCAACCACGGTAAGTCACCGCATGCCTCGCTCATCGATTATCAATCTATGGCCGATGACCTACATGACTTTCTGCTGTCACATGATCTATCCAACGCTACTATTCTTGGTCATTCCATGGGAGGTAAGACTGCCATGCAATTTGCCACGTACTACCCGGAAATGGTCAGAAAGCTTATTGTAGTAGATATTGCTCCCAAAGTATATAAAGGTGGGCATCAAAAAATTTTTGAAGCCCTGTTCAATGTAAACATTGAAAAAGTAAGCAGCCGAATGGAAGTAGAAGCTGCTTTAGCTGAAAAGATCGATGAACCGGGCATACGTTTATTTCTAATGAAAAACCTGAATCGCAGCAAAGGTGGAAGCTACCGCTGGAAAATGAATTTACCAGCCATTCATGAGCACTATGATAAAATACTGGGAAATATTGACAAAGACATTCACTTTGAAGGAGACAGCCTTTTCATCAGAGGGGCCTTGTCCAAGTATATAAAAGACGAAGATGAGGCCACTATTAGGGAATATTTTCCCAATGCCCGGATAGTAAGTATACCAGATGCCGGCCATTGGGTGCATGCAGATGCTCCCCGCGCCCTATTCGACGAAGTAGTCCGGTTTGTTGGTCATTAAATTTTGGCCGTTGGGCAATAAAATAGGCAGTTGCGATATTTAAGCAAAATCTTGCAAGTAATGCTCAAAAAAGATCTGTATTTTACTATTAAAGAGGTATGTCAAATTGTTGTAGAAACGTTAAAACAGTATTTTGTTTATCGTTTTGTTAATCACAATTAACAAATCCTGCGTTAATACAAAAAGAGAAAAAGTGCAAAGAATGGACCCTTTGGTTTGTAAGTGTAGGTTACTTGAAAAAAAGCTTCATGAGAACTAATTCTCTTACATTTTTGACCCAAAATGGCGTTTCGGATGCACTTTAAGATAAAATCTCCGTATCCATCTTTTCTAAAACTGATTCGTTATGAAGTCTACGGTAAAGTTAACTTTCCTATTATTTCTTTTTGTACTTGGATCTGCTGCTACCTTCCGGTCTGACAATGGTAGATATTTTGAAATCACCAAGAATATAGAAATTTACACCAACCTATACAAGGAGCTCAATACTTACTACGTTGACGATATTGACCCGGGAAGGTTGATGAAAACAGGTATCAATGCTATGGTAGGTTCTCTTGATCCCTACACCAATTATATTTCTGAAAATGACATTGAAAGTTATCGCCTGGCTACCGAAGGCAAGTATAATGGTATCGGAGCCATCAGTAAAAAAATAGATGATTACGTAACCATCATCGAAATATATAAGGACCAATCTGCCAACAAAGCCGGCCTGAAAGCCGGAGACCAAATTATCCGGGTAGATGGAAAAGATACCAAAGGAAAAACACCAGCTGAGCTGAACGAGGTACTTAGAGGGGCACCGAGCAGCAAAGTAGATTTGACTATCAAGCGGCCGGGGACGGACAAGCCCTTCGATGTGGAAGTGCTACGCTCCAGCGTTGAAGTACCCAATGTCCCCTTTTATGATATCATCGATGGAGATATTGGTTATGTTACGCTGACAACATTTACCAGAAATGCCGGTAAAAATGTGGCTAAGGCAGTACGAGAACTAAAAGAACGCAATCCTAACTTGAAGGGTGTCGTATTTGACCTTAGAGGTAACGGCGGTGGGTTGCTTTCAGAAGCTGTAAATGTATCCAACGTCTTTATTCCTAAAGGAGAATTGGTAGCTTCCACTCGGGGTAAGGTAAAAGAATGGGATAGAAGCTTTAAGACATTGAATAGCTCTATTGATGAAGATATTCCACTAGTAGTTGTTATCAATGATCGTTCTGCCTCTGCTTCTGAGATTGTTTGTGGCGTTATGCAGGATTATGATCGCGGCGTTCTAGTGGGGCAGCGCTCTTATGGTAAAGGCCTTGTCCAAAACACCAAAGATGTGGGTTATAATGCTCGCGTAAAGCTAACCACCGCAAAATATTACATCCCCAGTGGCAGATGCATTCAAAGTGTGGAGTACGACGATGGTGAACCAGTAGATCTACCTGAAGATCAAAGAACACCATTCAAGACCAGAAACGGACGTACGGTCTTTGACGGAGGTGGTGTTAAGCCAGATATCACAACGCCTAAGCTTACAGAATCTGATTTGGTGAAAGCCTTGATTGAACAGGATTATATCTTTAAGTACGTCACTGAATTTACACTGGAAAATGACAGCATTGCTAGTATTGATGAGTTCGAATTTACCGGTTTTGGAGATTTTGTGGACTTCCTGGAGCGAGAGAACTTCCAGTTTGAGACAGAAAGTGAAAAACTTATTAAAAAACTGGAAGCCAAGGCTGAAGAAGAAGGTTATTCCATACAGCGATCTCTTTTAGAAGTAAAAAGTGATTTACAAAAAAATAAGAAAGAGCAGTTGACAGATTATAAAGAAGCTCTGATCAAGCTTATTGAAAAAGAAATTATCAGTCGCTACTACTATGCGGAAGGCGAAATAAAAATGGGATTAAGAAAGGATCAAGAGATTAAAGAAGCTATCGCCGTCCTGAATGATACTACTAAGTATAATGCTTTACTTAAAGGCATGAATAAATAGAATTGTTTCTTTAAAAGAACGAACAAGCTGTCATAAAAGGCCTTACGGGGTTTTATGACAGCTTGTTTTTTTAAAGCATAGCTGTAGCTGTATAGCCCGCTTTCTGCAGTTCTTCTGCGATATGCGATATGTAAGAGGGTCCAACTTCACAGCAACCTCCTACGATTGAAGCTCCTTGCCCAACCCAATCCATAACATGTGCACTATACCGCTCTTCGTTTAGATCTTCTCTGGCTGTCAGGGCATCGACAGTTCCTCCGGGCTTTAGAGCATCTACCGAGGTAAACCCATTGGCATAGCCTCCAAACGGTATTTTTAGATGCTTAACCGCTTGTATACCAAAGGAGATCGTTTCGGGAAAAGAACAATTAAATAGTAAGCCATCCGGTTGTTGAACGGCTATTTTCTCTAGTGCCTGTTCGACTGTATCGCCAGAACGCAATCGAAGCGCTTCTTTATCAGAAAGCGTAAAACTCAACAAAACTGGTTTTTTCGTACTTCTCACCGCTTTTAGGGCAGCTTCTGCCTCTCTGATATTGGAGATAGTTTCTATAATAAACAAATCTACTTCAGGGGCTTGTATAGCCACTATCTGTTCATACTCAGTACGAATATCTTCTTCGGAGCGCTTATCAGAAGTATAGCTTCCAATCAAGGGTGGTAAACATCCGGCAATTTGTACCTCGTCGGTTCCCAATTCTTCTTTAGCCTGTCGGGCTACTTTAATAGCTTGCTGTTGTAACCTTTCAAACCAATCGGGCTGGCCGTCACGAGCTAGCCGACTGGGCGTAGAAGTATAGCTATTCAGCGTAATAACCCTAGCTCCGGCGCGAATAAAATCCTGGTGCACTTCTTTAACAATATCCGGTGACTCCATCATCACTTTAGTAGACCACAGCGGATGGGCAGGTTGGCCTGATCTTCGATATACTTCCTGTCCCAGACCTCCGTCCAACAATACAATATTCTTCATAGATTTTTTACAATTTTTGGTAATCCACAGGTATTCATTTGCCTGCTCACTTCATCCATCTAAACTGAGTTACTGAAGGACTTGTTTTGCAGGAAATAAACCGGATTGTCTCATCTTCATCTATGCCGAATAATATTTTTGTACACATAATAGAGGCACCTGATCATCCCTGAGAAGTAATGGCTTAATTTTGGGGGGATAGAATGCAGCCCGGGCGCAATTGATTCGAGGAAAGTACTACCCCGGATGCAACGGAGCAGTATCTTATTATTAGTTTTTCATCCATTGAGTTCCTTCCTTGGAATCTTTCAGTTCGATACCAACTGATTTCAGGGCATCTCTGATTTTGTCAGAGGTTGAATAATCTTTATTAGCTCTGGCATTTTGCCTCAACTCAATAATCAAATGCATTAGACTATCGGTGGTGTCATCATCACTTTTTGCGGCCTCGCTTTCTCTGGCCAGGCCATACACATCAAAGACGAACTCATTGAAGGTCTTTTTTACCAGCTCCAGAGTCTCTGGTGTAATCTCCTTAAAAGACAGATGGCCATCCTTCAGACCGTTGATTTTAGGTACAATTTCAAATAGTTTGGCCAGTGATTTTGGCGTATTGAAATCGTCATTCATTTCATTGGTCACATCCGCTACTAATTGTCTCATCTCTTTATCTAAAGCACCTTCAGAGCCATCTCCGGGGTGTTCCATTTTATCTACTACTTCCAGCGCATTCATCAGACGATGGTAGCCTTTTTCTGCGGCTTGCAATGCCTCATCCGTCAGGTCCATTGTACTTCTGTAGTGTGATTGCAGCATAAAAAAGCGAACAACCATAGGAGAATAACCTTTGGTAATATGCTCGTTATTGCCGGTAAATAACTGCTCCGGTGAGATAGTATTACCGATACTTTTAGACATTTTGGCGCCATTCAGTAGCAGCATATTGGTGTGTAGCCAAAACCTCGCCCCCGTATGGTTACAAGACCCCATATTTTGTGCCACTTCGTTTTCGTGATGAGGAAACTTTAGGTCATTACCTCCACCGTGCAGATCAAATACCTGCCCCAGGTATTTCGTACTCATCGCTGAGCACTCCAGGTGCCACCCCGGAAACCCCATGCCCCACGGGCTTCTCCACTTCATGATATGTTCATCAGAAGCTTTCATCCATATAGCAAAATCTGTAGGGTTTCTCTTTTCACTCTGGCTTTTCAACGTTCGGGTTTCATTCAACAACTCATCCATCTTACGTCCCGAAAGTTTTCCATAAATTCCGGTATCCTCATTAAATTTTACCGTATCAAAATAAACAGAGCCGTTTACCTCATAACCATACCCCCTTTCTATAATATCTTCCACCATTTGGATCTGCTCCGGGATATGTCCTGTAGCTCTCGGCTCAATACTCGGTGGCAATGCATTGAATATGCGCATCATGGAGTGAAAGCCATTGGTATATTTTTGGGAAATTTCCATGGGCTCCAGCTTTTCCTCTTTTGCACCCTGTGCGATTCTGTCTTCACCATCATCCAGTAAATGCCCTACATCTGTAATGTTCCGTACATATCTTACCCGGTATCCCAAGTGAAGCAAATAGCGATAAATGATATCAAAGCTTATAAAAGTGCGGCAATTACCTAGGTGAACGTCCTTATAAACGGTGGGGCCACATACATACATTCCAATAAAACCGTCAATTAAAGGCTTGAATACCTCTTTTTCTCTGCTAGTACTGTTATAAATTTTCAATTCTGTTTGCATGGTAGAAAAGCTGAATTTAGAAATGTATTTTTTACGAATGCAAAAATAAAAAAGTTGTTGAGGCTTACAGCTTGATAATACAAGAAACGGGACGGTGATCGGAATAGTTTCTCTCGCCAACTTTGATTTGCCAATATTGCAGCGCCGGATCACAAAAGAAATAATCAATTCGCAAGGCTGGAATAGAACCGGCATAAGTGAAGCCCCAGCCGTAGCCCATATAACGAAAAGGATCATCAAGATTAGCGGATATCGTTCTGTAGGAATAGGATTGTGGAACATCGTTAAGGTCCCCACTGACGATAACAGGATAAGGACTTTCCCGGACCAGATCAGCAATGAGCTGTGCCTGAGTAGCACGCTTTTGAGCTCCCCTTTTAAATCTGGAAAGAATATTTTTCACCCCGCCCTTCAAATCATTCCTCAACTTATTCTTCGAATTATTAGCATATTCAGAAATCTGATTAGACTCCAAGTGTATGTTGATTACGCGAACTACCTTATCGGCCATTTGAATATCGGCCTGCAAATAACCATTTGTGCGTTTACTGTCGAAATACTTTACCTTATGATCAAGCACTTTCAGGCGAGTGTACAAAAAGATATTCCCACCCCCTTCATATGTTTTAAAATGTTTGAAAAATGGATCATTATTAAAAGCAGCAACTTTCTGCTTTACCATAGCAATGGAGGTTAGCTCCTGAAAACAGTAAAGGTCAGATTTTTCAGATTTTAGAAAATGATAAAATGCATTGTAGGCATTCTTGCCCTTTTGACCCTTTTTGGAGTCTGCAATAATAAGATTATGTGCATTAAAAGTAGTCAGCTTTACAAATTGTGCCTTAGCCGGAATAGGCTCCGGTGGCGTAAGCCCAACTATCGTTCTGACTTGCCCCCAGCCTATAATCACAGTTACGAGAGAAAAAAAGAAATAGCGATTCCATCGAATGGCCCAGTAGGCCATAAACAGGAGGTTGGAAAGTATCAGAAATGGAAAAAAAAGACCGACTACTGCCATAGGCCAAAACAGCTGTGGATTCACATAAGAGGCTACATAGGTCAACAGAGTAGCCGTTATGCAAGCTAAATTGAGCCACTTTAGCAGATAGTCCAGGTACTTCACAGGTTATTTTTTGCTTGCATTGAACAAGAATTCCTTTTCTTCTTCTGTCAGGCTTTCATAACCAGAAACCTTAATTTTATCCAAGATTCGATTGAGCTGATCTTCGTGGTTGCGATCTCTGTCAGAAGCTGCCTGGCCTCTTCGACCTCTTGCCCCCATTGATGCTGTTTGCTTCTTTTTGATCTTACTGGTATTGCGGTAAACTACCTTGGGCTTTCTCCTGGGTTCGCCGGTGAAAATACGGGAGAAGAAACCTTCGATTGCATTAGTAGCTTTATTTACCCAAATAGACCAGTCGTTTCCCTCCTTCAATTGTACAATAAATAGGTAACCTATAAAGGCACCACCAAGGTGGGCAAAATGGCCGCCTGTATTAACGCCACCGGCTATGGCGAACATGTCGAGCAGAACCAACGCTACTACGATATACTTCAATTTGACATCTCCCAAAAACAACAATCGCATTATATATTCCGGTGCAATCACCCCGGAGGCTACGATAATTCCCATTACGGCTCCAGAGGCACCATAAGCGATACCATCTACTCCGTAAAAAGAAGGAATCAGATTGGCGAAAATGAAATACCCTACAGCGCCACCGAGGCCGGCTTGCAGGTATATCGGCCATATTTTTTGATTGCCGATAAAGTCACCTACGATTCGCCCAAACCAGTACATCAACAGCATATTCCACAGAATATGAAAAAAAGACTGATGCAAAAACATGGACGTAATTAGTACCCAAGGATGCGTAAGCACAAAGAGCCAATCAGAGGACAGGCTCAGGAACTTGACGACTTCCATATAAGCATTGTAATGAGATGAACCGGCATATACAGAACCTGGTGCTGGAGCGCTAAACTGAAAAGCAATATAAAAGCCCAGGTTAATAAAATTTATAATTATAAAAACGGCTATATTGATAGCAATGAGGCGCCGCACCATGTTGCCGCTAAAAAATTTTTGTTTTTCTTCTTCCCAGATTGACCGTAACATCTTTATTCCTTTTTAAGCCTTTAAAATTACCAGGGCTAAATTATCAAAAATTACCTAGATTTATATTTCTAAAATACTCCCATTCAACGTCATGAATCAAATCTTGAGCCAAATTTTCTCCAGTACAAAATTAATAATAATCCGGTTAGTGCGCCTCCCAAATGGGCAAAGTGTGCGATATTATCCCAAGAAAACTGGTTAAAGCCAAAGTACAACTCTGCTAGCATCAGGACAGGAATAAAATATTTTGCTTTTATAGGAATGGGTAAAAAGATCAACATCAACTCCACATTTGGATAATACATACCAAAGGCCAGTAAAAGTCCGTATATCGCTCCGGAAGCCCCTACAATAGGAATGTTTATTTTTGCCTGTACCACCTCTTTCATCTGTTCTGTTGCCGATTGTATAGCTGTAGCACTGCCATCGGCAACTGCACTACCCAGGTCAGCAAGGGCTTCTTCATTGATCCGGGGCACATCATCAAAAAACTTGATTAGGTTACTGTAGCTGGGATCGGCCTGAAAGTTGGCCAGCATTTGCTGCATGCTGCTTATGTCGTAATAGGTGTATCCGGTATGCAGCAGGGCTGCTCCGAAGGCACAAACGAAATAGAAGAACAGGAACTTTTTGGGCCCCCACAATGCTTCCAACTGACTACCAAACATTACCAGGGCGAACATATTGAAGAAAAGGTGGAATAAGCCACCATGCATGAAAAAGTGCGTCACTATCTGTAGTGGTAAAAACTTATCAGATTCCGGATAATACAACGCAAGCATATTAGCCCCGAATATTTTATCCGCAATAAAAACCAGGACATTGATAATGAGCAAATCTCTAACTACACCTGTAAGCCTCAACATAACATCGAATTATTTTTTCTATCAGGACAAAGCATTGCAATGGAGCTGCTGCCATCGCCCTCAAATATTTTTTTTTGAAATCCCGGCTGGGAGTAACCTGCAAGACAATTCTCATTAGATTAGAGCCTGAGTAGTCACTTATTGCCTTAATCAACTATTTTCTATTCAAGCTATTCTCCGATACATCTATTTTAACAAGAAAAAAAGCAGAATGCTGGCAACAGCAGCAAAAATTCGATCAAAGAGAGTGAATTACAGACGGCTATATCCTAGAGCACACGATTTCTAATCATATTCTTTAACAAGTCAATGTGAAAATCGTTTGTCCAACTCTTCTAATTCAATTGTAATAAAACACTGTCGGCCTGAGGGGCTTCGAAACGGCTCATTACAGGCAAACAACTGGTCTATTAGCACTTGCATCTCTTCGGGGCTCAATTGCTTGCCCTTCTTTAGTCTGGTACTTTTGGCCATGGCCCTGGCAATATTGTCTTTTGTATCCAAATTGAGCTTGAGGTTACTCCTGTATTGTCCGATGAGTTGCTCTACGACTTGTACGTCATTCTTTTGATGACCAACGCTTTCTGAAGGTATGCCATTGATAGCATAAGTACAATTGCCAAGCGAAGAAATATCAAAACCCAATGCTTCCACCTCTTCTTTTATCTCTTCAAATAATAAGGCGTCAGCAGCTGATAACTCCATTGTCTGAGGAAAAAGCTGCTTTTGAGAGGGCACTTTTTGTTGCTGAAGGATATCTCTAAAATATTCGTATAAAATTCGCTCATGTGCTTCTTGCTGATCAATCAGCATAAAACCCGACTTAATCTGAGAGACAATATACTGCCTGTGTATCTGATAGGGTGTGCTTTTAGCTGACTCTTCGATGCCGACTCCCGGGAGGTCTTCCTCCGTTGAAGATTTATTGACGCTGCTCTCCAGGGTTACTGTTTCGCTCTCCGAATCAGTAGGATCCTCCGGAATAAGGTCCTTCTGGCCAAGGACTTCATAGAGCTGTTCCCAGTGTTTTAGGTTATTTTTTTGCGTAGCAGATGCCCCGAGGCCTTCCGAATAGTCACCATCTCCACGAAAAGCCCCCGAAGAGCCCGCATTAAAGTCAGAGCGGGATCGGTCGTTACTTTTACCGGAATAATCCGGAATGGTAGGCCGTATATTGAAGCTCAACTCCTGATCAAAATCCAGTGTCGGCTTGGCCAGTCCAATTGCATGCTTCACAGCTACTTTAAGATAATTATATACTAGCTTGGAATCGTCAAATTTTACCTCTTGTTTGGTAGGATGTACATTTACGTCCAGATGACGGGGGTCCACTTCTATAAAAATCACATAAATAGGATGCGTATCACTGGCAATGATATTCTCGTAAGCCGCAGTAACAGCGTGATTCAGATATGGACTCTTAATAAATCTTTTATTGACAAAAAAGTATTGATCCGTCTTGGTTTTTCTTGCGTATTCCGGCATTCCTATGTAACCGGATATTTCAAGTACATCCGTTTTTTCCTCTACCTCGATCAGCTTTTTGTTGGAACTACTACCAAGAACCGCTGCTACCCGTTGACGCTGATTCCCCGGAGGCAAATGAAAGAGCTCTACATTGTTGCTAACCAACGTAAAGTAAACATCTGGATTAGCAATGGCAATGCGTTGAAATTCATCAATTATGTGCTTGGTCTCTACCGCATTACTCTTGAGGAATCCTCTTCTGGCCGGCGTATTGAAAAATATATTTTTGACAGCAATGTTAGTACCGGAACTCGTCAGCTGGCAGGCTTCTTGTGTTTTGACTTCACTGCCTTCCACCACTATTTTAACGCCTAACTCATCGATATTTCTGCGCGTACGCAACTCTACCTGCGCAATCGCAGCAATGGAGGCCAGTGCTTCTCCCCTAAAACCCATGGTCCGCAATGTGAAAAGGTCTTCTGATTTACGTAGCTTAGATGTAGCGTGACGCTCAAAAGACATACGGGCATCTGTTTCTGACATGCCACAACCATTGTCAATCACCTGAATAAGTGTACTACCAGCATCTTTAATTACCAAATGTATTTTTGTACTTCCCGCATCTATAGAATTTTCCATCAATTCCTTAACCACTGAAGCAGGACGCTGTACCACCTCGCCGGCGGCAATTTGATTGGCTATTGCATCGGGTAATTGCTGAATGATATCAGCCATATGTAATTTTACTTTTTGTTATGGGTATTGAAAGCGCTCAAAATAGCCTGAATATCCAGTTTTATACAAAATGAACAACTAAAATTTAAGGTTTCTTTCTTTGAACGATATTCAAATATGATGGATTTTATTCAACCATCAAAGTTCCGGATAGCGTCGGTAGAAATTCTTGCAGGAAAAAGTAACTCAAAACCAATAATACAATGATCACCCCCACTAAGATGAGATTGGACCTGACCACTTGTGAACGCCGATAATTCTCATTTCCCTTATACCCCTTTCTAAAGCTACCGGAAATTCTCGTCTTACTGGCTTCCACTCCGCTTTCCTGTATCTCTCTTACGCGCTGTAATCTCTTTTCTTTTTCTTCTTTATCCGGATCCCAGTGCCTTGGCTTGTATTCAAACTGACGATGCTTGGGAACCCTAAAAAACCTTAATAATGCCATGTTATTCTGTTTATGATCCGACTCTTTTGTTGGTTTGTTAACAACTTACAGCCATGATTGATGAGCCTATATTGGAAATTTACTACTAAAACCCTTACATACACTCTAAATTAATTGCAAAAATGCTAAATCCTACTATAATTTCGCAGGAGTTATTTATTAGGATGCTATATTCACATCCTTCGATTTTTTATACCAAAACTATTTTCCAAAAAATACAAATTTTACCCAAAAAACCCAAGTTATTTCAAGCGAAGAAATGTGAGCCGAATCCTTGCATACCAGGTTTTACAATGCTGATAGTCGATAATCTGATACTTTTTTCTTATATGTGGTATTGGTATAAAAAAATTAGAATTCCTGTTCACTCCACGATTCGCTCTTAATCCACCGCGAGATTTAAATTGTTTTGAATCAAAGGAAGATTATTTCGATGGTATTAGAATAAGCTCAAATTGGTTCTTTTTGGCCTGCTATTGGCTTTAGGGCAAAAGAAGTAAAAGACCTTCTAAACGCTGAAAGTGCTCAAAGACCGAAAAAAGCTCATTTTGCGAGGATAGCAATCATTTTAATCTGGCTAATAGCCACCAAACAAGTCCAGGAATGTCAACTATGTCAGGGTAAGTGTTGTACCACTGATTATAGTCCGTTAACTTTGTTTCTTTACTTCAACAAAAATCAGCCATGAGCGATTTTATAAAGCATGAATGCGGTATTGCACTTATCCGCCTTCTCAAGCCATTAGAGTATTATCAGCAAAAGTACGGTACCTCTTTGTATGGCCTCCAAAAGCTGCAATTGATGATGCAAAAGCAACGCAACAGAGGCCAGGATGGTGCCGGGATAGCTACTATCAAGATAAATGCCGACCCGGGGCAGCGGTACATCAGCAGAAAGCGCAGCCAGGGCCCGAATTATCTGGATGACTTGTTTGGGCAAGTCAACAGGCATTTCAAAAATCTTGACCCGGAGTACCTCAATGATCCGGTTTGGATGAAAGAAAACCGTCCTTACATCGGCGAAGTACTGCTGGGGCACTTGCGTTATGGTACGCATGGTGATAATTCCATAGAGACTTGCCATCCGTTTTTGCGCCAGAACAACTGGATTACCCGTAATCTTATCCTGGCCGGTAACTTCAACCTCACTAACGTTGATGAACTTTTTGAGGAATTAGTAGAAATAGGCCAGTATCCAAAGGAAAAATCGGATACTGTTACTGTTTTGGAGAAACTGGGTCATTTCCTAGACGATGAAGTACAGCGCCTTCATACCTGGTTTAAGCCAGATGGGTACTCCAACCGGGAAATCAATAACCTGATCTTTGAAAACCTTGACGTCCATCGTTTATTGAGAAGGGCTTCCAAAAAGTTTGACGGGGGTTATGTGATGGCTGGCTTATTGGGTCATGGTGATGCTTTCGTTATGAGAGACCCCTCGGCAATACGGCCTGCCTTTTACTATCACAACGAAGAGGTGGCAGTAGTAGCTTCCGAAAGGCCGGCTATTCAGACCGCGTTTGATGTTCACATCGACGATGTCAAAGAGTTAAAGCGAGGTCATGCTGTGGTGATCAAATACGATGGCCGAATTTCTGAGGAGCCCTTTATTGAGCAAAACGAAAGAACGGCCTGTTCTTTTGAACGCATTTATTTTTCGCGGGGAACTGACCAGGATATTTATCTGGAAAGAAAAATGCTGGGCCGGCAGTTGGCCGATCAAGTGCTGGAAGCTGTCGACTATGATTTTGAGCATACTGTATTTTCATTTGTACCCAACACTGCAGAATCCGCTTTCTTTGGCCTTATTGAGGGATTGAACGAAAGGCTTAACGAAATAAAAAAGCAAAAGATTCTCGACATGGGTACCGAGATTGATCCACAAAAGTTGGAGCAAATTCTTTCGCTACAAGCGAGGGTCGAAAAATTGGTTGTAAAGGATGACAAGCAGCGTACTTTTATTGCCGATACTTCTTCCAGAGGAAAGTTAGTT
Organism: uncultured Saprospiraceae bacterium; assembly: GCA_964628385.1. Taxonomy (GTDB): domain Bacteria; phylum Bacteroidota; class Bacteroidia; order Chitinophagales; family Saprospiraceae; genus JANQPA01. The sequence goes on along the minus strand of CAZVOD010000022.1, from coordinate 16,367 downwards.
TCCTATGTCTATGATGTTACCTACGGTATAGTGCGCAACGAGATTGACACGATGGTGCTGCTGGATGATTCCATTGTACGAGGTACGACATTAAAAGACAGCATATTAAAGATTGTCTCTAGGCTTCGGCCCAAAAAGATTATTATTGTTTCTTCGGCCCCTCAGATCCGGTTTCCGGATTGTTATGGTATCGATATGTCCAAGATGAAAGAATTTGTTGCTTTCCGGGCATTAGTTGAACTGTTGGAAGAAAATAACAAAGAATACTTCTTGGAAGAAGCATATGACAAATGTAAGGCACAGGCAGATAAGCCCAAGGAGGAAATGACCAATGAAGTAGCCTCTTTGTATGACCATTTTTCCTACGAAGAAGTATCCAGAAAAATTTCTGAGATCATCAAGCCGGTAGGCATAGCACCCGAAGTACAGGTGATTTACCAGACTATAGAAGGCTTGAGAAACGCTTGTCCAAATAATAACGGCGATTGGTATTTTTCTGGTAATTATCCCACTCCCGGGGGCAATCGGGTGATCAACCGAGCTTTTATTAACTACATGGAGAAGAAAGACGTACGGGCGTATTAAGTAAACTTGTTTCACGGGTGCTATTCTCTCGTGCATAGCCATGAGCAATATCTCTGATGCTTTTTAGTGACAAGTCGGATATTGCTTATGGCTTTTTTTTTAACTTTTTCAAGAATCGCATTTTATTAATCATCCAAAACCACAAACAAAGTACCGGAACGGGTAACATTGCCAGGGCACCGATCAGTGCGAGGTCCGAACCTTCCAATTTGTAGGCCGAATACATGTAAAAGCCCGCGATCAAGAGATAAATAAAAACAGGAATAAGTCGAGTAGCTGATTCATTACGCTGGCGAGGATAAAAATAGCGATAAAATCGATATACTATCGTAGAACCGGCAGTGACTGCAAACCAGCCTATAAAATTACCTACAGGTACGCCGTAAAATGCGCCTCCTTCCGGCCATTCCCATAGCTTTTCGTAGCGTTGAATAGGATCAATAATAAGGTCCATTGCTGTTACCAGGTACGCATCCATTATCACCATCAGTAGCATGGATTTCAGGTTTTTATTATATCGATCAGGTAGCTCTTTATTACGCCACAACCAAAAATTATTAGTTACTACGAACCCAACATAGATAAAAAACGGCCAGGACAATAGTACATAAACAGGAATAGGTCCTACACTCAGGCTGCTGGTCAGGTTAAACTCATAAGTTCCAAATGGCTGATAGTGAATGGCATAAGATTCGGCTACGAAAGCTAAGAGGGCAGACCAGAAAAAAAAGAGGAAAAAACCTGCTTTACCTAGCTCTTCCAGCGCATTCAGCAAAAGCATGAGAACGAGAAAAACGTCGGGAATGAGAAAGAAAAGCGGTGAAATACGCCATAAACTCAGCCACATATTCAGAAAAAAAGAGGTCAGATCCGTGATCAAAAAAATGGTCAGGAGTTGCCACTGTATGCGCTCACGGATCTTTCTGCTCAAAGCTTTCCGGATTTACTGGAATTTTTTGTAAATGCCATCAATACTGGAAGCCAGCACTCTGTCTTTGTCTGTCACCGTATTTCCCTCATCATGAGTAGTTAGTGTAATGTCTACTTTATTGTACACATTGCTCCACTCCGGATGATGATTATGCTTTTCGGCATGAAAAGCTACCTCAGTCATGAATGACCAAGCTTCGATAAAGTTTTTAAACTGAAATTGTCTATTCAATTTGTTATTTTCTTCTTTCCACATAATTAAATGAACTTTTAGGATGTGATGAATCTCCCGGAACAGGATAAGCACCAGGTTCTGATGGTTCTGCTCCTTTGTGCATCTTCCCAACAGCCATAAGCATCAAACGTTCATGTTTAATAAAGCTTATCATAGGCAGATGAAGCAGCTCCCGGCTGATCAAACGCCCAGTTGTACTGATCAAGGTCTTCCAAAGCCCGGGTCAATAAATCAATACTATCCTTTATATCTTTTTTGTGCGCCATCTCAATGGTTTGATGGATATGACGCAACGGAATTGAAATCGCACCGGTGATAGCTCCCTTCTTACCAAAACGTTGAATACCGGCAGTATCAGTACCACCGGCGGGCAATACTTCCTTTTGATAAGGGATATCGTATTTGGTAGCAAGCTTACAAAGGAAATCTACCATTCTGTAATCAGAGATAACAGAACCATCCATTACCTTAACAGCTGTACCTTTACCCAGTTTGGTGACCATTTCGTGTGGTTGAGCCCCCGGAACATCAAAGGCAATGGTTACATCCAGACCAAACCCAAAATCAGGATCAATCAGATGAGTGGCCGAAATAGCTCCTCGCAGGCCTACCTCTTCCTGAACGGTAAATACAGCATAAACATCGTGAGGTACCTCTTTCCCTTTTAATGCTTTTAATACTTCCAATAATATGAAAACGGACACTCTGTTGTCTAAAGATTTGCTATTCACGCAGTCCCCCATTTCGATTAGCGCCCTGTCACGAGTAATGGGGTTTCCTATTGATACCAACTGATCTACTTTTTCTTTTTCCATACCCAGATCGATAAAGTATTCAGAAAGGGGCATCATTTTATTGCGCTCTTCCGGCTTCATCAGGTGGATGGGCTTCGAACCGAGTACGCCGTATAAATCCTCTTTACCATGCACAATAACACGCTGAGAAGTGAGGGTTTTGGGGTCAAAACCACCCAGTGGATGAAAGCGAACAAAGCCATCTTCGTCAATATGTTTTACAATGAAACCAATTTCATCCATGTGTGCGGCGATCATTACTCGCTTGTCGCTCTTTCCTTTTTTTACGGCTATAACATTTCCCATATTATCTATAGAAAGCTCATCAGTTAGTCCTTTGAGTTCTTCTAGGACTACTGCTCTGATTCGTTGTTCAAAACCGGGGGCTCCAGGTGTTTCACAAATCTTTTTCAGTAAGTCTACGTTAATCATATTTTATTTCATTAAAAATTAGCACAAATAGACTGGTTTTGAAGGGATAGAATAGTGGTAAAATTGAATTATTCTTATCACACAAAAGCTTTTGCGCGAAAAAGGGCAGGTTCCCTTCTGAGCTTCAGGCGCGCTAGGCGATTGACGAAAGGCACCGTGTGGATCACTGAGCGGCCCAGCCTTATGAATGCCCCATGGGCATTCAAGCGAAAGAACGCGGCAGCGCGTGTGTTAGCCAAAAACAATTCTAACCTTTTTTAATACCTACAAAACATATCTAAATAATAAAGAGATGTTTGCGTTGAGTTTTTAAATTATTAAAATTAGTAATTTAACTGAGGTTTTAAGGAAAAAATACTATCAAGCTAGCAAAAGTAAAAAAATACTTCATTTCCCCCATTAATAATTGTTTATTTTGCTTCATATATTGGTTATTATTCTAATTCATCTGTTTTTTTATGTCATTAGTAAGAAAACTAGCCGGTGAGACGGTCATTTATGGGATGGGCAATGTGCTTCCGAGGTTGTTAAACTGGGTAATTCTTACGCCTTTCTATACCAACTACTTTGAAGATCAATCCGAATTTGGCATCGTTAATATTTTGTATTCCTATCTGGCTTTTACTACCGTCCTTTTTACCTTTAGGATGGAAACTACCTTTTTCCGTTTTGGCAGTAAAGTCGGACAGATAAATATCAGCTTTTCTACAGCTTCTATAGCCGTAATAGCCATTACATTGGTTGGTACGCTATTTTTGTACTTCAACACTCCACTATTAGCTTCTCTTATAAACATAGAGCAGTCCCAATATTTGAAATGGCCAATATTAGTACTGGCCTTCGATGCTCTGGCTGCTATCCCGTTTGCAAGACTGCGGCTGGAGAATCGGCCCATCCGCTTTGCCATTTACAAAATAGCCAATGTATTGATCAATCTGTTTTTTGTTCTTTTCTTCCTGCTGATCATTCCCTGGCTTATCGATAAAGGATGGAGGGATCTTGCCGCTTTTCGCGGGCGTTTTGATGATGTGGAGTTTATTTTTCTGGCTAACCTACTGGCTAGCGGCACTATTTTACTTTTATTATCCCCTCAATATCGGCACCTTTTCTCTAAAGAGGATCGCAGTAAGCTAGAAAACGAGATTTTAGAGCAAAGCGCCTCTTCTCAACCAGTGAGCCGTGCTTTTTTCAGCTGGCCACTGTTAGGCAAAATGCTGAAATATGCTTATCCACTGGTCATTGTCGGCCTGGCCGGCATTATCAACCAGCTATCAGGATACCCTACGCTCGATTGGTGGGGAGGAGAATCGGGCAAGAAAATGGCCGGCATCTACAGCGGAGGGGCCAGGCTCGCTGTAATTATGACCCTGTTTACGCAGGCTTTTAACTATGCTGCCGAGCCTTTCTTCTTTAAAAATACTGACCGTAAAGATGCCGACAATATCTATGCACAAGTGGCCCAGATTTTTACGCTGGTAGCTAGCCTAGCTTACCTGGGCGTAATTTGTTTTATAGAAATCATACAGTATTTTATTGGAGATGCATACCGGGAAGGACTGGTCATTCTGCCTATCCTCCTTCTAGCCTACCTCTTTCTTGGCCTTTTCTACAACTTTGCAGCCTGGTACAAATTAGAAGACAAAACTTATATTGGTAGTTATATTGCCGCGGGTGGTGCCCTACTTACTATATTGATTAACTGGCTGTTAATTCCTCCCTTTGGAATTTTTGGCCCTGCTTTTGCCGCTCTTGGTTGTTACACATTTATGATAATAGCTACTTATAGTATAGGTAGGAGATATCGCCCTATACCCTACCCTCTTAAAAGTATAACTTTTTACCTCTTATTGGCTATTACTGGAGTAACCTGTTCTTCTCTGCTGCGTACCTATTTAGAAGTTTCAGACTTTATTCTGATTCTTATCAATACCCTCATCTTTCTGGTTGTTGCAGCTATCATGCTCTACTCAGAAAAAGAATTATTAAAAAGCTTGATAAAAAAGGAATAGGGAGTTGGTATCAAAGAGAAATGGACTGTAAGTGATAGCCATCTCAGGCGTCATTTTTTTAGGTCACAATGAAATGGCTGTTGTAGTGTTGGATTTTTCTTTAAATAAAGAAAAATTGTAATACCAAAATTTCCGATCTCGGAGTTTAAAACTCCCCCCATTCTCACTTTCAGAACCGATTTGACGTAGCTTTGATTAATAAGCTTATTCAGCAAGTTTTAGAACGGCTGTTAATCGGAGCTTAGCCCAACTATTATTTGATAATATAATACAAGAAGATTCGTAATAAATCCTTTTTAGGAAGGTAAAAGCGTCAAAGCCGTCTTGCGTAATGTAGAGACGGCTTTGCTACGGCTATTTTACCATCCAGGTCTTACTAAAACCGCAACCAGGATAAATTATTTAATACAATAAAATCATTTCCCATGAAAAGAATCGTCTTCACTGAGTTTCTTGATGTAGTGGAAGAGCAATTCGGCTATGAAGTAGTGGACAAGATTCTGATAGAAAATCAGGAGCGGCTGAATTCTGGCGGAAGCTATACGGCCATTGGTACTTACGACCATCAGAAGATGGTTTATCTGGTAAATTCTTTGAGTCAGCATTCTGGCATTGACAGCCAAAAATTACTCAAAATATTTGCGCGCGCTCTTTTTGACACCCTCAGCTCTAGTTATCCGCAATTTATGAATGCTGCTGATAATGCTTTTGATTTTTTGGAATCCATTGAGAAATATATACACGTAGAAGTAAAAAAGCTTTATCCGGATGCGGAGTTACCACAATTCCAAACAAGGAGGCTCAATGACCATACCTTGGAGATGATTTATATTTCGGAACGAAAAATGGGAGCTATAGCAGAGGGCTTGATAGAGAAAGCTTTGCTCTACTACGATGAAACGGCAGATATTGAGACGGCACCTTTAAATGCTGAAGGTTCTAAAGTAAAGTTTATTTTAACCAAAAAATAGGCTGACAGTATGGATGAGTTGCAAGTGCTTAAAAGAAAGTTAGAACGAGAAAAAAAAGCGCGGAAGCAGGCTGAAGCTATTCTGGAAAAGAAAGCACTTGAACTCTATCATACTAATGAAAGGCTTCAAAAACTTAATGAGAGCCTAGAACAAAAAGTCCTGGAGCGAACCCGTCAGGTACAGGATGGACAAAAAAGATATAAGCAGATTATTGATACAGCCTCGGACCTGATCTACCGGGCTACTCCTGAAGGGATCATCACTTATGTAAACCCCGTTGGTAAATATATGCTGGGCAACGAAAAAGAAGAGGTTCTGGGCTGTCATTTCTCCAGCTTTGTGCAAGATGATTATCTGGAAGAAACCAAATCTTTTTACAGGAATGTAATAAAAGAAAAGAAGGAAAGTAGCTATTTCGAATTTCCTATAGTATCCAGAGCTGGGCAGGTCTACTGGTTGGGGCAAAATGTACAACTGCTTTTTGATCCGGAAGGGGAAATTCAAGAAGTATCGGCGGTTGCTAGAGATATTACTGAACGCAAGCAGATTCAGGAAACTCTGGCACAAAGCGAGGAAAAATACCGGGGGATAATCGAGAATATGGCCCTGGGGCTTTTGGAAGTCGATCCGGATCAAACTATTCGCTTGGCTAACAACTCATTTTGTGAAATGACCGGTTATACTCAAGAGGAGCTAATAGGTAAGAATGCCAGAAACACCTTCTTACCTGAAAAGTATCACGCTTTCAATTCGCAGGAGGAAATAAGCCGCAGTACTGGCCAGCCTGGCGTTTATGAAGTCCAGATCAAAAAGAAAAATGGGGAGTTCATGTGGGTTTTGATTAGCGGAGCTCCTATTTATGATGCTTTCACTCGGGAGTATGTCGGGTCTATAGGAATTCATTTTGATATGACCTCTCGTAAAAAGCTGGAGTTGGCCCTAAAAGAGGCGAAGCGAATGGCTGAGGAAGCACAAGAAGCCGAAAAGCAATTCCTGGCCAGGATGAGCCACGAAATACGTACCCCCCTGAATGCTATCATCGGCATGTCGCATTTATTGTATGATACTAATCCCAGTGAGGAGCAAAAAGAGTTTTTATCTATCATCAAAAGCTCTGCTGATATCCTTCAGGCACTGATCTCTGATATTCTCGAAATATCAAAGATCCACGCCGGTGAGATCACCGCCAAGGCTAAAGAGTTTGACCTCCCTGGCCTGGTAAGGTCTATTCAAAAGACCTTCCAGCACAAGCTTGAAAAGCAACCTATTGAAGTGGTAGCCACTGTAGACCCAAGCATCAAAAATTTGCTCGTAGGTGATGATTTGCTGCTCAATCAGATACTTCTGAATCTGATGGGCAATTCTGCAAAATTTACGGAAAAAGGAGAACTAGGCATAGAAGTAAAAATAAAGGAGCAGAGACAGGACTTTGTGGAAGTAGAATTTGTGGTATTTGATACCGGGATAGGCATTGCGGAGGATAAACTTGGCATAATTTTTGAAAGTTTTAAGCAAGTGGATAATGAAATCCAACACAAGTTTGGGGGTACAGGACTTGGGTTGGCCATTACCAAACAGCTCGTAGAACTACAAGGCGGGGATATTAAGGTAGAAAGTGAAGTGGGCAAAGGCACCCATTTTATTTTTACTCTTCCCTATGAAGATACTGGCATACCTTTGGAAAAAAAGACAGAAGAGCTGTCTCAGGAACTGGATATAGAAATAGCACTGAATAATGTGCTAATCGCCGAGGATAATTTGATGAACAGAAAATATATTTCTTCACTATTTAAAAAATGGAATTTACCCTATCAATTCGCGCACAATGGTCAGGAGGCTGTGGAGTTGGCTCAAAAACAACATTTTGATCTGGTATTCATGGATATTTCCATGCCCGTTATGAACGGATATGAAGCAACTATCAAAATAAGGAATACGGTTAACCCAAACCAAAATACCCCCATAATAGCATTGACGGCTTCGGCTATGGTAGATAAAAGAGAGTATGCCTTTTCCATTGGTATGGATGATTATCTGCCCAAACCTTTCAAGCCCATTCAATTGCTACAAACAATTCAAAAACATATTACACAAAAACTAATTCCAATGAGGAACGCTCGTCAAAAATTCAAATTCAACAAATCTTTAGACACAGACACACTTAACCTTTACTACAGTGATGATCTTGACTACGCAGCAGAAATGTTCGAAACTTTTCTCACTTACACAGCTAAAGAATTCTACAATCTCCGCCCACTGGTAGAAACCCAAAAATGGAGTGAAGTAAAAAAGTTAGCGCACAAGCTCAAGCCTTCATTTGCCATGGTGGGACTAAAATCGCTAGGTACATTAATGGCTGGTATCGAAGAATTGGCCTCCAAAAACAAAGGAGCCGCAATGATCAATAAAAAATTGGCGCAATCAGAGCTTTCCATGAAGCGATTTGTGCCAATTCTCAAAGAGGAGTTGCAAAAAATGCAGAGGGCTATAGCTTAATTTAGATTGGTTCAAAATAACTATTTTTACTCATCAAAAAAAACATCATTACGTTAGAAAAAATCATTCTAAAGTGTATAGTATATTAATTTATAAAATTTGTTAGTTGCCTTAATCTGAAATTGATGCTCCATTTCGGGTTAAGGTGACTGCAGATCACCCTTGCTGTTTTAGAAGCGTATCCGGGTTTTATCTTTTGACTTGTAGCAGTAAAATCTAGGTAACTTTTCGAGAAAATTCTAGCTGTAACTAAAAAATTCGACCATGAAATGCATGATTGTTGACGATGATCTCATAGCAAGGAAGTCATTAGGGCGGCTCTGCCAAAAAGTAGATGGCCTTGAAGTAGTTTCGGTATGTGAAAATGCCCGCCAGGCTTTGGATGATCTTGTAAAAGAAACAGTGGACCTGATCTTCCTAGATGTAGAAATGCCAGGCCTTACCGGGTTTGATTTTCTGGAGCATGCCGTCAACGTACCTCAGGTAATACTTACTACGGCCAAGGAAGAGTATGCATTTACGGCATTTCAGTATGATGTTACCGATTACCTGAAGAAGCCTATTCTATTACCTCGCTTTAAGCAGGCCATAGAAAAAGCTAATATTGCACTTCAACAAAATCAGTCTTCTAAAATAGCGCCGAAGAAAGAAGTGTATTTAAAGGAAAGCGGAAAGTTTATCAGGGTATCGTACGAAGATATTCTATACTTTGAAAATGTTGGAGACTATGTAAAAGTCAAAACCATTACAGGACATCATCTCGTTCATAGTACCCTGAAGGGCATAGAAGCCAAGCTTGATGACCCTGACTTCCTGAAAGTCCATCGGTCTTACATTGTCAATTTAAATAAGATCAAGGATATCCAGGAAAATACACTGGTCATCGACCGCAAAGTTATTCCTATAAGTAGAGCGAACAAGCCGTTGTTGATGAATCGGCTGAATTTACTTTAGGAGTGTCACAACCCTGTTTATCGAGTCTCTATCGATTAAGGGTGTAAAAAAAACTTACGGAATATTATTTATTTTCAGACTATGGTTCAATCTTTGTTGGATGATCTTAATTTTTTCCAATTCCTGCAAAGATGAAAGCTATTGTTTTTGACTTTGACGGCACGATTGCAGACTCTCTGACCTTAGGTTTGCAGGGCGTCAATCTGCTGGCTGAAAAGTATAATTACCAACCCATTACTGATACGGACTATATCCGGAGCAAAGGTATGAGGCGTATCATTAAAGAAGACCTCTACCTGAAGTGGTACCAACTGCCCTTTTATGTACAGGCACTTAAGAAAGTGCTTATTCCCAAGATTGATGAATTACAGCTATTTGATGGTGTTCCGGAGCTCATCCGAGGTATGTCTGATGACTACCGGCTGTTCATTATGACTTCCAATATCAAAAAGGCGGTAGAACACGCACTCACCAAGTATCAGCTACAGGTATTTGATGATGTTTTTGCGGGTATTCCCACTTTCAGGAAGCATTTTACCCTTAAAAAGCTGATTCAAAGGCAACACATCAGCCCTAGGGATATCATTTATGTAGGTGATGAAGTTAGAGATGTAGAAGCCTGTAAAAAAGCAGGGATCCTCATCATTGGAGTCACCTGGGGGCTGAATGACAGAACGGCACTGGAAGCTGCCGGAGCGAACTTTATTGTAGACACTCCTGGAGAATTATTGAATCAAATACAGCAGTTAACACCATCTAATCAACCCGAATTGTAAAGATTTAACTTTTAGTGCCCATGGCTCCACCTTGTTAGATGCTGGATTAAGTCCTATATTTGTTCGGTGCATCGGCACTATCGTGACTACGAACTTTAGATTCGGTATGTATTTTGAAAAGGTAAAATCACTAAAAAGAGCTATCGCCAGAAAATGGATGGATACCTTCCTGTTTTTTCCTTATTTAACTTTATCATACCAAAAATTGAGCTAATTAATTTTGTGAAATAAAAAAAGAAATGGAATCTCCGTCGCCTGATATGAAAGCACTTTTTGAGCAAGCTCTACACTATGATAGAGCCGGAGATATCTATAATGCCATCAAACTTTATAAACGCGTAGCCAAACACACTCCGCACTGGGCTCCTCCTTTCGAAAGGCTAGGGACGCTTTATAAGTACCGACAGGATTGGAAAGCTGCCCTGCATTACATCAAAAAGTCTGTTGCGCTGAATCCTACCAATCAGAAAGCCTGGTGGGACCTTGGCATCGCAGCTACGGCCTTGAAACGGTGGCGAATCGCCAAAAACGTCTGGAGTAAATTTGGACTAAATGCCCAACCCATACACACACCTGAAGTTGCTTCTCTACGACTACGTGTCGACAATCAATTTGAAGTGGTAGCAGCCAAGATACTTGATCCAGCCAGAGCTATGATTGTTAGTATTCCTTTTCCTAATTCCAATTATCGCTTCAAAGATATAGTACTCTATGATCGGCAGATCGTCGGTCATTATATGGTATCTAAACGCAAGCTACCGGTGTACGACGAACTTGGCATATTTAAACATTCTGTTTACCAAACTGCTTCCTGCGTATTGCCCAATGCTTCCGAGGCAGATATTCAATCGTTAGAAGACCTCTGTAAAAAGCAAGATATAGGTTTTGAAGTATGGAGTAATGCCCAGCTTAATTCCAGTAATCTGGGAAAAGGCAGACAGGCAGAATACTATCACGATAAAAACCTTTCACCGGCTGAGCATACCCAGGCCTGGATTGGCTTATCGGCCAGGAATTATCCCATCATACATGAAACCCTGGAATCCTGGGAAGTTATTCAGCTGAAGTCCTACGATGATTTGATATTTTATCACAACGGTTGATGATCTAGTCCTCTTCCTCTTTTTCGGGTAGCTTGATCACCCGTACAGTCTCAATCTTGGTTTCACTCACCATTTCCAGTACAAATTTATACCCATCCAACTCCAGCTCAGCTCCTTTCTCAGGAATTTCTTCAGTGGTCATTACTAGGTAGCCGGAGAGGGTATGATAATCACCTTCGGGAAAATCCAGCTGCTCGTACTTATCATTCAGGTAATCAATCTCTAGCCTTCCGGAAAAAAGAAACTCTTCCTCTGATATGACTTTTTCCAAGTGATCTTCATCATCGTGTTCATCTTCTATTTCACCAAAAATTTCCTCCAGGATATCTTCAAGGGTAATCATTCCCGAAATACCTCCGAATTCATCCACCACACAAGAAATACTAATCCGTTCTTTGATCAGTCTATTCATTAAGTCTGACACTCTTGTTACTTCAGGAACAAAGGGAACCTCCATTATCAGCTGCCGAATACTTTCCGGCTCATTCAGTAATTGCTGGTGATGGACATAGCCCAGGACATTGTCAATGTCATCATCCGTTACAATCAATCTTGATAGTTTGGTTTCAATGAAGAGCTCTTCCAGCTCACTGACTGTAGCACTCACATCAATGCTTTCTATTTCTGTTCTCGGGATCATACTATCCCGGACTCTTGTTTCTTTGAGGTTCAGTGCTTTGCCAAATAACTCTTTATCAATGTCCTTTTCAGAATCCGTTTGGGAATCATTAATAAAATTTTCCAGATCTACTTTGGTAAAAACGGCATCATTAGCTTCCGGCGGAGGCTTGAATAGGACTCCTATTATGAAAGTCGATAAGCGGTTGGTTAATATAGATGGTATATAAAGTAGAAATTTGAGCCCACGAAGCGGATAAGCCAGGAAATAAAGAATATCATCCGCGTAAAGTCGAAAGATCGTCTTAGGAATAAACTCTCCAAAGATCAAAACAATGATGGTAATTAGTAGAGTATTTACTAGCAATAATAAAAACTCATTGGGAATATAAGCTTTGTAAGCATTTTCCAACTGCGTGGTTGTCAAAATGGTGAAGACGACCAGCGCGATGTTATTTCCCACCAACATAGTACCTAAAAAAGACGATGGATCATCATAAAAACGGGAAAGAATTTTGCCTCGCCTTGCCTCTTTTTTCTTTTTGAGTTCTATTTTCAACTTATTGGCCGAAATAAAAGCAATTTCAGACCCTGAAAACAGCGCTGACAGTAACAAAAACAAGAGAATGAGTGCAATATCCATTAAATAAGCTTGGGTTAAAATCCTTCAGAAAAATCTTTCACCACCTTATTACCGGTAGTTGATTTGAACTTGACATTAGAAAAATCCTGATCAGCTTCAAAGCCCAAATGAAAAGAAGTATCAGCCGGTGGAAGAATAACTGCTACATATCTATTGGTATAAACCTTTTGCCGCCGTTCATCCCAGATCATTTCTTCCGTTTCCAGCCTTCGGTTATCAACACTTTGCCAAACCACACTGTCTCGAACAATAACCTCCGCTTTACTCTCTAATCGTATGCCGTATTTAGCTGTTAAAATACTCGTTTTTTGTTGCTGTTCATCAAAAAAAATAACTTTGACACCATCGGGAAAAGTTTGCCTAGGTTCCTGACGGTCCAGGTAAGAAAGCATAGTTGGCCCTTCTACAATAACCCGAATCATAGCCGAATCGCTGTATTTGATATCAACATCTGACATGCGTTCTACTCCGAACTCAATATCCGGCCTTTCTACTTCCAGCTGTTCTTTCTGGCAAGCCACTGACATTGTCAGTACAATACCGAGCCAGAACCATTGAATTCTTACATTCATATAGGTATACGATATTTTTCAATACACAATTTACAGGGCTGCAACAATTATCCAAAGCGCTTGGCGAGGAAAAAAGAGCATTATTCAGATATGGTGAACAATGCTAATCATCAAAAGTTAATCAACGAGTCAGTGTAATATCCCCTTCGAACCTTATAACACTACCATTGATAAACCGAACTTCTGCCATGTAAACGTAGGTACCCATTGGCATTGCCTCCCCATCAAACCTTCCATTCCAACCCTGACGCTCAAAACCAAAAGCCATATCAGAACGCTCAAAAACGAGATTTCCCCAGCGATCAAATATTTTGAGATTATCAATTTGCTCTACTGCCGCGCCTCCGTATAGAGTAAAGTAATCATTAACCCCATCTCTGTTAGGAGAAAATACATTCGGAATAAAAACCGGCCGATCTTCACTAATATCAACAAAAACAGAATCAGTAGCTGTACAGTCAAAGGCATCCGTCACAGTAACGGTATACCAGGTAGGCAGTACCGGGCCCACCCGGGGGGCAGGGCAATTGCGGCAGCTCAGGCTGTCTTCCGGTGAGGCCATCCACGCATACCTGACATCAGGATTGTTAGCCTCTGCCCGCAAATCTGTAAACTCTCCAAGGTCAATAATCTGGTCTTCACCGGCATCCACCAACAGCGGGGGTGGTTGATTTAAGGTGACCATCACAGAGTCCAAGCATCCTCCCGCGTCCTGTATGAAAACTTCAAAATCAGCGGCGGGAAGATTGTCAAAACGATCTGCTTGTTGAAAAGACACTCCATCAATGCTAAAAAGATAGGGGGGCGTTCCACCTGTACCTCTTAAAGCGATAGTTCCGGTATTATCTCCAAAGCAGATGATGTCGATGGTTTGAGTAACCTCCAGATCGATGATTGACGGGTCTAAAAGTTCTACGGAACCTGTTATCTGACAGTTATTGGCATCCGCGAGTGTCAAAGTATATTGATCCGGATCCAGATCACTAATAGTTACTGCACTTTGGCCATTACTCCAGCGATAAGTATATTTTCCCACTCCTCCGGTTGCGAGTGCCTCAATACGTCCATCGGCGGCACCGGCGCAGCTAATTTCCATTACGTCAAAGCTTACTACTACAGGCGGAAAGTCATTTAGCTGAAACTCAAAAGTACCCTGGCAAAGATCGGCATCTCTCGCCGTTAGTTGGTACGTACCGGCAGGCAGGTCCTGGAGTATATTCTCAGTAGTAAATCCTCTGCCATCAGCCCAGTTGTATTCGTATGGCCCCCGCCCATTGCCAATAACTGCCTCTAAACGACCATCTGAAAAGCCATTACAAGAAGGTGGAAAAGTAGAGGCAACGGACGAATCCAACTCCAATTCTAACTCTACTACCGATATTTCAAACGCTACTTCACAGTTGTTGGAATCCCTCATGATCACTGAGTAAACATTAGAAGCCAGCCCTTCAAAGCGACCATTGGTACTAAATGCGCCTCCATCCAAACTATATTCATATGGCTCATTACCGCCGCTGGTAATTAACTCCAGCGAGCCATCCATAGCGCCACCGCAGGTAGGCCTAGTGATAAGCGTATCAAACTCAAAGGGTTCAGGACCTGAAATAGTAAAACTAAAACTGGTATCACAGGTCGCCAAATCTGTGATCGTCACTTCGTAATTGCCCGGCTCCAGGTCCTGGAGGTCTTCTGAATCAGCGCCGGTAGACCACTGATAAGCAAGTGGAGGAAAATTATTTTGTATGGTCAAGTCAATTCTGCCATCATTAGTGTCAGGGCAACTGGAATTAGCAATATCAGCGGTGAGACCAAACTGATCCGGACAACAGACCACCGAAAGTGTCCTCACAACGGTCACCTGGCAACTATCTTCCGATGTCACCGTTAGTACCACTGTTTTTTCTCCCGGACGATTAAAAGAGACTTCATGCCCTCCCTGCCCGCTGGTGGATGAGGGAGTGGCATCCGGTCCAAAATCCCATTGCCATCCTACTATATCGCCCTGTAAAAAAGTAGAAGCATCGTTAAATCTTACTGGTTGGCCGGTACAGACTTCCTCCTGGCCGATCACAAAGTCTGCTTCCGGGCCTTGAAATTGACCCGTTCCTCCAAATTCTATCAAGAAGCCGACGCCACTGGAAGAAAAGTTATTGATCATCAGGGCGTAGCTTCGGCCCTGTCGCATCTGTAAAGGAGCTATAAAATTATTTTGAGTAACAATACCACAACCTCCGGGCTCACTTTCATCCGGCTCATCGGCTCTCAGGCCGGTAGGGCCCATACAGCGGCTGGGAAAGTCAAAATCACCGGAAGCCATACACCTCAAAATTCTCTTTTCAGAACAATCATTAACCCCATTAGGAAGCTCATAGACTACAAAATCAAGATCATCATCCAGGACCGTAGGCGTAAGCGTAAATGTCAGGTCTCCATCATTGGCTGCCGTCCAGGTAAACCATGTAGAATTCGACTCCACCTGACCACTGCCAAAGCAGGGCGCACCATTCGCCTCTGTTGGATCAGCTCCGGCTCCTACCACACTCTGAACGATAAAGGATTCTTTATTACACAGCAGAGAAGCGGTAGAACAATCACTCCCGGGTACCACCGGCGGATTGAAATTATTGATACACAACTGAAAGGTGCCAGTCTCACCGTCTTGCCCCTGTATGCGGATAAAGTATTGTTGTCCTATTACCAGGCCACCTTTGTATAACTCTATCGCATTGGAGCCTTCCTCGGCACTTTCACATTCCTCTTCAAATAGAGCGCCCCCACAACTACCGGTATACAGAGCTGCCTCCGGGGCTACTAAAGAGCCTCCGGCGCCACCTCCTCCCGTGGCTCCAATAACAGATATAGCCACATCGGTAGCTTCAGGAACAAAACTGAACCATACATCGTTATGGCCGCCCGTAAAGCAAAAAGGAGCAGCGAGATTAGAAGGCGTTGCCTCTTCATTGGTATATGCTGCTGCATCCGAACAACCATTGATCAAGACGATGGGAATGGCCGTGTTGCACTCGTCGTTAGTAGCTTGCCCGGATATGGATGCAATAAAAAGAAAGTAAATCAGTGCAGGTGTAAAGAATTTTCTCATAATAGTATGGATTCATAAAGCATTTTTACGACTTTACCAAAGAATATAACGATACAAACCTTTTATTTGTGCAAGCTTTAACAGGCCAATTAGCTTTTAGAGATGCTATGTTAGCATCCAAATAGTTCTTTGAAAAAATTGTAGATTAG
>CAZVOD010000021.1:0-55947 GCA_964628385.1 uncultured Saprospiraceae bacterium | reverse complement strand
GTATCCCGGTACCCATCCGCGCGCACCCAGCAACGCAGTTGGGTAACGTCTGCTGGAATAGCTTCCAGCCGGAAGTTACCTTGTGCATCCGTATTGGCCTGAAAGGCGGCTTCTCCGCCGCGGAGCCGGGCTTCGTCGTAGGCATCGGCGGCTCCTGCGGAAATAGTCGCTCCGGGCAGGCCACTGCCCTCGGCTGTTACGGCTCCGCTTAGGGTAAACACCTCCCGGCATTCCGCCTCGGTTAGCACCTGCACGGCGCCAGACAACAATAGAGTATCGGCGCCACAGGCATTCGAGACGATCAGCTGTACGTCGTACACGCCCGGCGCTTCGTAGCTGATCACTGGATTAGCTGCGGTGCTTTGTTGTCCATTGCCAAAGTCCCAGGAATAGGTATCTGCATTGGAGGAAAGTGCCGCAAAGCTGACCTCCAGCGGCGGGCAGCCGCGCGCCTGCGTGGGGCGTACTTGAGCGCGAGGAGCTGCCCCCAGCACCACCGGCACACTAGATATGTTGTACACTTCGCCTTCCGCTTCGCAATTGCCAAACGCTAGTATGGCTACATTAATGGTCTCGGCCGGTAGTCGATAAGTATGGGCAATGTTGCCGGCCTCCTGCAAGGTATCAATTTGCCCGTCTCCCCAGCGAACGAGATAGTAGTCGACCTCCTCCTCTCGCGGGTCAAGGCGCAGGCGCAGGCTATCGCCCTGGCAAAGGGTGTCTTTGCTGAGCAGGCTTACAGCAGGCGGGGTAATACAGTCTGACAAAATAGCCCGGCCTTCGCTGGGGAAGACGAGGGTGCGCAGATTGGGTTGCAGCTGTAAAGTATCAAAATAGCCCTTCCTTTGTAATTCGTAAACTGCTGCTCTGGCTTCCGCCAGCTCATAGCGGTAGAAGTCGATCAAGCCGAGTGCGTGCTGCGCATCGGCGCTCAGGCGGTCACTTGCCTGGGCAGTCTGGAAGAAGTTCTCGGCTAAACCAAGTTGATTATCATTTTTGGTCTGGAGATAGTCGTGATAATAAAGCAGTCCGCGATGGTAATCATTGGCGGCGGCGTTGTCGGCGGCCAGGGGGTAGTCGTTATTGCGTAATTGCTGCGCCCGATTGAGGTCCGTGACGATAGCCTCCAGGTCTGCCGGGATCAAGGCTTTTTCCTGCTGCAGCAGGCTGTCCCAGGCCGTCACGGCTCGGTTATTGTAAAAGACGGCGCTGTCTTGTGCGGTGCGGCTATCAAAGAACAAAGCATTCGGCTGCTTGTCTCCATTAAAGAGATCCTGTAAGGGCGGGCTGCCGTTGAAGGTCCCCAGCAATACAGCCAGCAGCAGCACCAGGGCCGTACTTAGCAGCCCCCGATAAAAGTCGGCGTTGAGCGGCCGGCGAAAAGCAGTTTTTTCTTCTTCTTCGCTCAAAAATACTTCGAGCTTAACTTCTTTATTTTTTTGTCGTTCTAAAGCCTCTTTTAAAACAGTTTGTTCTCGTCTGTTCAAAGCTCCGGCCTCCAGCAGGTGGCGCAGTACGGCCCGATTTTCTTCATTGCTGGGATCGAGCAGCAACTGCTGTACGGCCAGCTGAGTTTGCAGTTCCCGCTTGGCGTGGCTGTTCTCGACGGCCGGCGCCACGGCTTCCAGCTCTTCTAATAAGGCTTCTCTGGCTTTTTGTTCGGTCTCGGTATCCAGCTCAGCCAGCAGCCGCAGTCGCAGGCGGGGCGGCATGGGCTGTCCTTGTAAGTAGGGAATGCGGGAGAGCAAGAGCAGGTTGTCAAAATCCACAGGCGCGCCGATCGCCTGCCCGATGGCCAGCGTCAAGGGCCAGGTAGGCGTGGGATAGACCATTAAGGCACAAAACCAGCGGTATAGCTCCGGGCGGCCGCTGAAGTAGGCCTCATAGGTCGACTGGCGGTTCCACTTCCGGTAATTGGTTTCTGGTGCCTGTGGCGGTTGATTGTGTGCATCCTTCCAATTGCGAAAGTTAGGCATGGCCTTTTCATCTTCTTCTTCCAGCTCCGTTTCGAGATAAGCCATGGCCGCCTGCACACCGGCGGTATCTCCAGGAAAAACGGCCAGCAGCTCGTAGAGTGCCGCCTCCCGGTAGGTCCAATCGTTGGCCGGCAGTGGCGTGAGGAGGAGTCGGCTCTTCCAGCGCCGGTAGCTTGCCGCCAGATCGGGCTGCACCCGATGCCGCTCGCGGGCGAGAGGGTCGAGCAGGGCATGCGCATCGCCCAGCACGATTAGCCGGAAGTGCGGATACAGGCGCTGTAGCTGATCCAGACTCACTCCTTTAGGATGGCGGGCATTCCAGAAGCAGTTGGGCGTTTTTTTGTACCAAAAAGCTTCCAGGTGCACGTCCTGCTCGCGCAAGAAATCGAGCAAATAGCGGTACAACTGCGCCTGATGCGAGTGCGGCGCCTGCTCATCGATGAGGAAAAGGTAGTTGGGCGGCACCGTCGTCCGGCGAAAATGTACGCTCGGGAAGCCGGCCCGCTCTATCGTTTCTTTAATGGTGGTCGGCAGGTCTAATTCGCTGCGCAGCCCTTCCTGGCGCAGGCGCAGCACCTGGGCCAGCCGGTAGAGCTCAGCGCCCGGCCGCAGGGCCTTATCATGGGGGCGAAAAGGAATCTGATAGGGCGGCCGGTCGGTATGGGAAAAGCGTTGTTCCAAAGCCTGGGCTTTGCGTTCTTCATCAACCGGGGGCGGTGGCTGCCGGAGCCAGCGGTACCAGAAATACAATGCCGGCAAAAGGAGTAGCAATAGCAGCAGCCAAACGCCGGTACCGAAATACACAACCAGCGGCAGCGTATCTTTTTCCAGGGACTTGAACGTCAAAAAGACGCGCTCCCCCTCAATCGACAACTGATGGGTGAGCACCTGCGTGCAGTAGCCTTCCGCCTCCGGCCGACTGATGGTAAGGCGCACTTCATATCCGCCGGCTTCTTCGTAGGCATGGGTTACTGCATACCCCTCAGCAGTGGTGCCATCTCCAAGGGCCCATTCGTAGGTCAAGTCTTCCTCCTCCACTTCCGGTAGGCGAAACTCGACCAATGCCCCCAAAGAAGTGTCTTTTGGAGCAATGATGTCAGAATAATCAGGCAGTGTGGCACAGCGCAGCCGCAAACGGAGCCTAAAGGTATCATTGGGTTCGGCATCCAGGGCGATGAGCCGGATAAGCTTATCCGGGCTGTCGCCCTGCGCATCAATGGCCGTGGACCAGTGAAAGTCGTTATCATTGCTTTGTTCCAGATTACCGGTCCCTGCATCCAGCAATTCCCAGCGAAATTGGGCGGTGCTGCTGTCATAGCCGATGCTGCGATTATATACTGTAAAAGAATCGCCAATCGTTACGGTCGGCGTGGCTAGCTCCGCCCGGAGGATGGGGTCCGGCTCTTTTTCATTCCGCCAAAACCACAAACCAAAGCCGCTGCCGCCCAGAATCAATAAGAGCAGAATTCCCCATGCCCAGCCTGGTATTTTCTCCCACCAATTCGGAGGAGGCGGTGGTGATTCTTCCGGCCAGTATTGTCGGATATCTTCGAGATAGCGGTCAAAAAGAGCATAAAACTGCTGTTGCTCCGCCGCATCCGTGGAGATGATGGGACAAAGGCGGTACTTGAGTTGCTCAGGCTGATCCAGGACTTCCATCCCGAATTGACTGAGCACCTGCCATAGCTGTAGCCGCTGGCGGGTGCTGATGGAAAAGCCGGCCAGTTCGAGGCGCTGTAAAAAGCCATCGAGTGGGAAGGAAGGGGTGATATGTGGTAGCTTTTCTTTCAAGTTATTTTAATGCATTTTTTACAAAAGCGCTAACCGCATCCAAATCATCCTTTGTCTTGACTAACACCGACAGGTTCTGTAGCATCAATGCCTTTTGCTCGTCCGCGCCTTTTTCCAGATAGCCCTGCAACTCGAGAATACGCAGCCAGGCAATAAGCTCAGCCGTGGCCGGCGCCTTACGAACCGCCTGCTCCCGAATCTGCTCGAAGGCATTGATCAAGGTCGTCAGAGCCGTTTCGGTATACTCGGTTTTGCCGCCCAGTTGGGACTGCGCAATTTGCAGCAGCAAGTCCGGCCCGGGGAAAGGAATGTGATAAAACACGCAACGCCTCAGGAAAGCATCCGGCAGGTTTTTCTCCGAATTAGAGGTCATCACAATCACTACCTGCTGATCATCCGAAGCTTCGATCGGATAATTATCCTGCTCTTTGATGCGAAAGCTGTAATTCTCGATCTCTCTTAAGATATCGTTGGTAAAATCGCGGGGCGCCTTGTCGATCTCATCGATCAGCACCACAGAGCTGGACGCCGATTCGGGCAACTTTGTTGATAGCTTGCTCGTATCTATGCTTTCGGGATTGGTCAGCGCGATGGCCTTACCCAGGGCTTGTAATTCAATGAAATCGGCCGTGGTGGGCGTTTTTTCTCCTTCCTGCCGACGAATATTGGCGACCTGAAAGTGGGACACCGCATCATAAGTATAGAACAGGTCGCGAGCCATGGAGGTCGTTTTGGTGTCAAAAACCAGAGGCTTCGAGCGAAATTGACTGTCGGCTTTTTGGCTCAGCTCGTAGGCGGCTTTCCAGGCCAGCAGAGTTTTGCCGGTACCCGGTTCGCCGGTTAATAGCAGCGGTTGGCCCAGTGCGATGGCCACTTCCAGGGCATTGCGCAGGCCGTCCTGGAGGATGTAAGATTCCGGTTCGAAACCGCGACGGATGGATTTTTTGTTGATGATGCTCATATTATCAAGGATTGTTTAGTTTGTCAATCAGGCGATGGAGGTGGCGGATCACGTCTTCCATGTACGCTTCCTCCTGCTCGCCAAAGTATTCCTGGTACAATTCATCCCGCTGTCTGCGATCCGGCATGAATTTACGATAGGTGTTGAACCATCGCTTCAGGTCGCGCTTTTCCACTATATTCAATTCGGGCAGCATTTGTATGCGGCCGCCGGCCCGAATGGCGGCTTCCACCTCTTCTCTCAGGCCGGTATCTTCCTCCTCGAATTCAATACCAAAAAAGAAGTAGAAGGTCGGCGCTTCCTTCGGCAGGTGATTCCCGCAAAAAGTATCGATGAACCAGCGTACGACGGCCGGCGTAATCTCGCTGTCCCAATCCATTTCCGGAATACTCAGATAGCAGCAGACGTAATCCCTGGCCGTCAATTGCTGCAGGCGGGGGCTGTTTTTCCACAGGTCTTTCAGGCTGGACTCCAGCAATGGCCCGTAAGTATCCGGGACAAGTCCGAAAGCGGAAAAGAGGTTGGCCAGGATTTCCGTCTGGTATTCTTCGGGATCGTCATTGTAGATGAGGGAGAAGTTGAACTCCTGCTCTACTTTGCAAGCGGGCGCCAGCTCGGGGTTCAGGTGAGAGCGCAAGACGCCCTGTAGGTCATAGGCAAAGCGCTCCACCAGGGCCTCATGGGCATGTCGGTCCAGGCCATAGAGGTAGAAAAAGCGCGTCCGGGAGCTTTCCTTTTCGCGTCTGATTTTTTGAAAATTATTATTCTGTACGGTCCTATCGCAAGTCAGCCGATGCCAGTCGTGGAGCAGTTCCCCGGCACTGGGCCTGGCGGATCGAAGGTCTTCCGCTTCTAGTTCATTGATGAAAGCCAGCACAGCCTCAGTCACCTGAGCCCTGGTCTGGTTGGCATTAGCCGGGGAGACTAAGTTCTTTTGCTCACGTTTTTGCAAGTCTTTAAGCGAAGCTTGCCGTTGGATGAGGTCATTACAGACAGCACGGCCTGGCTGTATATTTTCCAGCAGGTACTCGATAGCTTCCGCCACCTGGCCTTCACCTATCATCTCTCGGGCGGTCTTTTTGATTGGCTCAAGCATACCGTCCGGGTTTTTTTTTTGCTATTCTGTAGTCCTCTTGCGTGTACATAATTGTTTAAACAAGTAGATTCTGTAATATTTGGGGTTTGTCAGCTCTGGAGGCGCTTCTTAGCCTCTCCAGGCGAGATGAAAACCTGCTTTAATTCCCCATTTTCTTATGTTTTGGTAAATTTGTTAAAATTTAATGAGATTTTAGAGAAATAGCCCTAAAAGCAACAGATATAATTGTCCAGGTTCATTTTACTTTTTATTGTCCCACTACTTTGATTAACATGCCTTTTTTTACCGGGCTATCTAAAGCCATCCCATTCAGTAAAGCGAGTTCTTCGTGCCTGCTTTGAGGCATGCCCAGGGTGCTCATCACCTGACTAAAGGTGCCATTTTGGGGTACCGTCTTGATGCGAATTCGCTCCGCTTTAACATCGATTCGTCTGCGGTCGGTCAGGCGTTGGAAGCCGCGTGCACTTTGATCAAAAATCGGGCGATAGCTATTGTACATAGGCGCATAGGTCATACCATGAAAAGCGTAGATGACGCCTTTTTCCTGATCATTGACATAATAGGATTGTATTCTGGCCTCTTTATTCGGGTCTGGATCTTGAGGGTTGGCTTGTCTGGCAATTACTTTGAGTGCCTCAAAACCATTGATGGTAGTGCGCTGAGCTTGTGCATCAGACAACTGAGCCTCTTCGATAAAAGCTTTCGCTGCTGCTTCAAGGGTTTTTCCCCGACCAAAGGTGAAGATCATAAGCGCATCCTGTCGTTCTTTGGGCATCATATCTACCTGACTGGGATTATTAGCTATATTCCAGTTGTTGGGCACCGGGAATTCGAATAATAGTTTTGGATGGAAGAATTTACCGTCCGCCACATAGCCCTGCTGGGGATCTTCTCCGTAGATCAGGCCGTCAATCATCCTGAGGTAAGAATCCCGGCCTACTTTAAAAGACTTATCGGGGTAATTGGTCTGCTCTTTTTTAGCCAGCCGACCCACTCTGTTGTATCGATCTTCCGGATCAGGGTGCGTAGACATAAAATTGGGGACGGTTTGCCCGCCGGCATTATCCTGTAAACGCTTGATGGTACTGAAAAAATTAGCCATTTGCTGCGCATCATAGCCGATCTGCGTGGAGTAGTCTACTCCTAATTTATCGGATTCACTTTCGTGGCTTCTGCTAAAAGACAGCCCCAGCAGTTGGATACCCACCATGGCCAACTCTCCGTACTGGGCAAAGTCTTCGGAGGCCAGCATGCCGACGATGAAGCCGCCTTGCATCAGGTATTGACTGGTCATTTGCCGGGCACTGTGGCGCGCTGTAACGTGGCCAATTTCATGGCCCAAAACTCCGATAAACTCGGCTTCGTTGTTAAAATGAGCTAAAATCCCCCGGGTGAAGTAGACGTATCCTCCGGGTACAGCAAAAGCATTGACAACCGGAGAGTCAAGTACTTTAAATTCATAATTCAAATTGGGGCGATGAGATATGGCGGCCATAGCCTGGCCGTGTTTATTGATGAAGCTTTGCAGTTGATCATTGGGGTACAGGCCAAAAGCCGCTACAATCTGAGGGTCATTTTGTGCGCCCATTTGTTGCTCGCCCTGCTCAGAGATAAACATGAGCTCCTTTTTGCCGGTCACCGGGTTGACTGCACAAGATTGCACAAATAAAGTACTGATTAGCAGCAAGTTAAAAGGTAAAGGGAGTGGTAATCGTTTCATGATTAAGAGGAATTTTGAGATGAAAATAACTATTTCTTGGAAATATCAAGGTGGTAAGGCTTTTGTAAAAGCTAATTCAGGGTAGAAACACTTTCTCCATATCATCAATTTTTCTTTTTTTGCAAAAATAAGAAGCTATTTGATTTTAATTCTTCGATCCTGTTAGGCGTCTTTTGCGGCTACTTTTCGTTACCAAAATCCTTCCCGCCACTTTGCGGGACAGGCTATTTAGCGCTGCTAAACTCCGGTTTTGGCGCCTCAATTAGTCGCAAAACCCACCCTAACAGGTTTCAAAAACCAAATTCAAATAGCTTCTAAGTTTAAAAAGATCTGGACACCCTCAAACAATTCTGATATTCAAAATGGAGGAAAAGCAAATCATTGCACGGACGGTCACCTTTGTACAGGAAACCCTCGCTGATGCGGAAGGAGGGCACGATTGGTGGCATATTTATCGGGTATGGAAGTTGGCTGGGCAAATTGCACAGCAGGAAGCGGTAGATCCTTTTGTGGTAGAGCTGGGGGCCCTGTTACATGATATCGCGGATTCAAAATTTTACGACGGTGATGAAGAGATTGGTCCCCGGATGGCCCGGGACTTTTTGGAGTCTTTAGCGGTAGAAGAAAGCATCATTCAACACGTTGAAAATATTATCCGCTATATTTCCTTTAAAGGAGGCAATACCGAGCAGACATTCCGGTCGCCCGAGCTGGATGTCGTTCAGGACGCCGACCGGCTGGACGCCATTGGGGCTATTGGCATTGCCCGGGCTTTTAATTTTGGGGGTTTTAAAAATCGGCCCTTTTATGACCCCGCTGTTCCGCCCAAGCTCAATATGAGTAAAGCGGAATACAAAAAAAAGACAGGAACTACCATCAATCATTTTTACGAAAAATTGCTATTGCTCAAAGATCGGATGAACACTGCCGCTGGCCGGGCCATGGCGGAGCAGCGCCACGATTTTATGGAGGCCTATTTAAAGGAATTTTACGCCGAGTGGAACGGAGAGCGATGATAGCGGTATGTTTTGGCTTCATCAGCCCAAATGTATTTTCGCCATTAAAAGCATATTCAAAGGGAATGTAAATTTTAAAAACAAGTTTAAAGATAAAAACCAGAAGCTGTATTAGCTTTGATAAAAATTAATACTGGATTATGAACAATAACAAGCTCATCTATTGGTCTATTACCGTTGCACTAGCCGGGTTTTTATTTGGCTTCGACACTATAGTGATATCTGGGGCCAACCTTCCCATAAGAGAATTGTGGGACACGAGCCCCTGGTTTCATGGTACCTTTATCATGTCGATGGCTTTGTGGGGAACAGTAATAGGGGCTTTGTTTGCCGGTATCCCCAGTGAAAAGTTGGGCCGGAAGAAAACGCTGTTTTGGATAGGCGTTCTTTACTTTATTTCGGCGCTGGGCTCGGCTATGGCTCCCGATCCTTATTCTTTTTCTTTTTTCCGCTTTGTTGGTGGCTTGGGAGTGGGCGCCTCTTCAGTAGCTGCCCCCACTTACATTTCCGAAATTGCTTCCTCTGACCGTCGGGGTCGATTGGTGGCGCTTTATCAGTTTAATATAGTATTTGGTATTTTGATTGCATTCATTTCTAACTATTTGCTGAGTGGGGTAGGAGGAGAAAATGATTGGCGCTACATGTTGGGGGTAGAATCCATTCCGGCATTGCTTTATACAATTTTCATCATGGGCGTACCTAATAGCCCTCGGTGGTTGGTTATGCATAAAGGAGATGAAGCAGCTGCCCTGGAAGTGCTGCGTCAATCCAGTGGTGACAAGGCAGAAGAAGTTTTGGAAGAAATCAAAGCAGACAGAAAACTCTCTGGCGCTTCGACGGCGCGGTTTTTTTCTGGTAAATATAGCCTACCATTAACACTGGCATTTTTACTGGCTTTTTTCAATCAGCTTTCCGGTATTAACTTTGTACTTTATTATGCCCCCGAATTATTGGAAAAAGCAGGCCTGGGTGCTTCGGATTCGCTGTTTAGTTCTATCGCCATAGGTGTAGTCAATCTACTTTTTACGCTACTGGGAATGTATCTGATCGACAGAGCCGGTGGAAGAAAGCAGCTGATGTATATCGGTTCGATTGGCTATATCGTCAGTCTTTCCATGATCGCCTATGGCTTTTATAGCGGTGGTGGTTCCACATTCAAACTGGTCTTTATTTTGACTTTCATTGCTTCGCATGCCATCGGGCAGGGAGCGGTAATTTGGGTATTTATTTCTGAAATCTTTCCCAACAATGTGCGGGCCTTCGGTCAGTCCTGGGGCTCCGGAACACACTGGGTATTTGCGGCGCTGATCACGTTGTTAACGCCAGTTTTTATAGATGCAGACGAGGGGATATTTGGCGATAATCCATGGCCGGTATTTGCCTTTTTTGCCTTTTTCATGGTCCTGCAACTGCTATTTGTGGCCTTCATGATGCCCGAGACGAAAGGAGTATCTCTGGAAGAACTGGAGCGGCGACTGATCAAGCCGACAGAGGCCGAACTCAGGGCGGCAAAAGAGCAGGCAGCAGGCTTTTAATGGCTTTATTCAAGTTGTTTTCTTTAAAAGGTTATTCTAAAACCAGCGGTTATTTTTCCACAAAATATTTTCTTCTCTTTTGTACAATTGAGTGTTTGTGGGTTTAATGAGTAATTCATCCAGGTAGAAGGTTTGGTTATTCAGGTTTTTATTTTCCAAAAACAACAATAACCTGTTTTCATTACTCACTGGTTGGAAGGGGATTTTGAGCATGGCCCAGCCTTGATCATCCATCACTTCTACTGTTCGCCAGACGAGGGTAGTGAAAGATTGTACAATATTCCCCTCCTGATCAATCTCTTGGAAGCTGATATCTGATCTGGTATTCAGATCGCGTTCTATAAACATCCAGAGTAATATTTCGTGATTTTCTCCGGGGTTGAGAGTCGTGATTTTTTCATCAAAAATACTAAACCGGTCATGCATCACGAATTGGATTCCTCCTTTCCCTAGGTAAGGCTTTTGGGAGGCTTGCCGATCAAAAGACTGGTAGATAAAATCTGCTTTAGCTGAACTGGACCGAAAGCCATTGATGGCATATAGGCTATCCTGTTCTATTTCTTTTTCAATACGTTGGATTCTTTGTTGTATGCGTTCTTCAAAACTAGATAGTGAAAGTTCGGCCAGCCTGATATTGTCATGATTCAGGATAGTTCGGCCTACGCCGTCGAAGTGAGGGTACTTGGCTTTGTATTCTTCACGTTGCTTATGGGTGTGATCCCAGAGCATTAATAGTGGTTTTTGATTGGGAAAATCCTGCAAGATTCTGGGGTTGCGGTAGGGCTCCAGAATGAGCTGAATTTGCTTCAGGGCATGTAACGGGGAGGTACGGGTGAGCATTGCGGCCGTAGTAGGAAGGCCAGTTTGTAGAGACAGGATCAGTGACTGCTGCATGCTTAGCGTATAATCGTATGGCCACCAAAAATTGCCGGAACCAATATTGTAGTAAGGAATGGGTAAAATAGCCTGGTAGCGGGAAAAGTCAATATCTGTATCCGTATATCTTTGTCCTCTCTCGAGGGTTTCTATATTTTCTGTATCAAAATTTCTGGCCGTATTGAAGTGATAAGCTTCAAAGGACAGGATCAGGATACAAAGTAGTGGCAAAAACTTGAATAATGGCTTTTCTTGCTTTTGACTCCACTCGTACACCAGAATGATTCCCAAAATATTAACGACGTAATAGAAGATCCAGGCAAAGCGCCCTATGCCCCGGAATTGTTTAATCGGGCCTGTATAGTCGATCAATTGTTCAAAGCCAGGTAGGAAAAAGGGAAACCCAAGCGAGAAGATATAAATGATCAGGGCGGCCCAAAACAGACGGGTGAAGTGGACGCTGTTTTGGAAGCTGGGGAAGAAATTTTTGCGCCTGAATAGGTTCTTTGTGCCACCTACTAACAGGATCAGGAAGGTACCGATGCCTACTAAGCCCAGGTAAGACCTATTTTCAATATTCATGTAGCTGAGGTTGATAATACCATCATTGAGCCACCTGAAATGAGGCTGGGTAATAGACAGGAAAGTCCCTTCCAGTTTGGCTGTATAGTACAGAAAGCCCCAGGGCCGCGAACTTCTAACATCAATGGGATCATTCAGGATTAACCACCATACAAAAAAGGCCAGCGGAATGAGCACCTGAATACTGTAGTGTAGAGCGTAATTTTTCAAACTTTCCAGGTTCAGTTTCTCCAGGAAAGAGATCAGGTAATAAAAAGAGATCAGGAAAATGGTAATGGGAAAATAGTAAAAATGCAGAAGCGGATAAATAAATACCAGCAGCATAATAGCTAGGCTCCACTTCAACTGGTTAGTTTCTGAAAATCGAACTAGAAAATAGAGTAAGGCCGGGATGACTTCCGGGTGGGTCAGGCCATAGTGGGAGACCATCCGGTGTATTTGTGGGGCCAGTAATGTTATAGTAATGGCGGCTGATATACTGAGCCAAATGGGCAGGTTCTGGTGGGTGAAAATCAGATACAGGAATAAACTAGTCAGAAGTATAGAAATCAACATGGACCAATTGACGATCGGGATGGTGTAGACCCCGAGATCTGCTCCAGTGAGTTGGGATAGTAGCTTCAACGTATTGGAAATTAGCGGTTGGGTAGCTCCAGGAACGGCATGATCACCGTAGGGGTAGTTCATTCCTTCAAAGCAGGAGTAAGTACTATCATGTTGGGCGTGATACTGTATGACGGTGTAAGCTTTAAAGCCATCTCCGTATGGTTCGATGACCTGGGTAGGGTCAAATTGTATCAGATCATTATATCGAATAACAATCAGGGTAGTCATGGTGGCGATGAGTAGCCAAAGCCCGATAGTCCTGGCGGAGAAGCTCATGTGTTTGTTGTTTCGCTTGTAATGTTTTAATCGTTATAGCGGTGTCAAACTTACTAAAAAATCCTGGGTGGGGGAGGCCGGGCAGAAAAAGACCGGGCAGACATGACATTTTTAGATATGACATCTGGAAAAAAAACAGAGATGTCATATCTAAAAATGTCATGTCTGCAAATATGCCCAAAAAGCAGCCAATAATAGGGTTTTTACTACTATGATATGCGCTTCAAAAAAAGACATGACATGTCTAGACATGTCATGTCTTGAGTGAATTTTACTGGATTATACTCCAATATTTTTCGCTTTTATACAATAAGAGTTTAACTTTACCATAATGAATTCATTATACCCTAAAACATTGACTGCTACCCACACCACCAAATCTTTGCCAACAAATCATAACAGGCCTATACGCCTGACTATTTTTAACCTAATTCTCTAACAATTAGATCATTAACTTTATAACTACCATATAATCCAAAAAAACATGATAAAAAAATTGATATTCTCTCTCCTACTTATACTGCCCCTACTCGTGAATGGGCAAGGTGATGATGTTTTAGCTACCTGGGACGAGACAGGAGATACGGTTAACCTCTCTACCGGAATCAATGCAACCACTCTTTTAGCCGTAGGCTTGACTACGCCTACGGGCACCGGCTTTAGAACGAGTGATTGGGTAACTGGTAACAGGGTAGATGCGAAGACAGCCGGGAAATACATAGGTTTTGAAGTTACTTTAGAGAGTGGTAGTTTAGATTCTACCATTTTTGGTACACTTGAAATTCGTATGAGCCGTGACTCTTCCGATGCCAATACTTTTGGTCCTGATACTTGCTTTTGTTTAGCTGCTACAGATAATTCGAATTTTTTAACCAATGCAATGGAATTACCAGTTCCTGTTGGAATAATAGCGAATGCCACTGACTTCATGTTTGATGCCTCTTTGGTGAGTCAAGCAACAATTACTAGTGATGTGACGATATATTTCCGATTATACTGCCATGACGCCGGTGCGACTGACAAAGCCTTAGTTATTTCAAACGGATTACCAAATGGCGATGACGTGGCTATTCGTTTAAATGGTGTTACCAATCTCCCCATAGAGCTAGCCGCCTTCGATGCTAAAAAAACAGATCAGGGAGTAATGCTGAGTTGGCGTACTGCCTCCGAGCTCAACAATGACTACATGGCGGTTGAGCGAAGTCGGGATGGACAAAACTTTAGGGAAATAGGCCGGGTAGCGGGCCAGGGAACAACCGTAGAAGCTCAGGAATACAACTTTTTGGATCGCCAGCCTTACAGCGGGGTCAATTACTATCGCCTGAAACAAGTGGATTTTGATGGCGCTTTTGAATATCATAGGGTAGCTGTGGTGAGTACTTCAGAAGGTAATAGCCTGAATGTTTTTCCAACTCTTACCGCTTCTGCGCTCAATGTCCGTATGGATGGCTACGCTGAGTTTGCTATTCTCAATGCCGCAGGGCAGGTAATGAAGCGATTCAGCGCCGTAGATTTTAAAAATATAGATGTTAGCAGCCTGAATGCCGGCGTCTACTTCCTACAGGTGGATCTGGGGACTACTGTAGAAACAGTACGATTCGTGAAAAAATAATAGCTAAATAAGCTGTAAGAATCAATAGCATTCTTACAGCTTATTCAACTCTAGTTTAGCAAGTCCAACAATCGTTTTAGCTCCTCGCCTTTTTGGGTGCCGATTAATATCTTTTTACCACTTTTGAGTTGCAGTTGCAGGCCTGTTTTGCCTTTGACGTTGTAGGCCCGGCCACTGAGCCCCCTGCGAATGCCCCAGCCGCCGTATTCCATCAATGGCTTGTATTGCCTGATATAAGCTTTTTCAACTTCTTTCCATCGAATGGTTTTGTTGACAAAAGGTACAAAGATGATATTTATCTTATCCTGTGAAATGATGGTTTTTAAATGAAAAACAATAAACAGGATCAATAATAATATCGGCATAGCTTGAATGCTAATTAAAACAGCATCGGGGGCTGGATTAGTACCCCAGGGAATTTCAAAAGCAAGCTGCTGGATGACGCCCCAGCCTATCAAAAGATTCAAGCCAACTAGCAACACCCAAATCCAGGGCTGATTAAATCGTTGTTCTTCGTAAAAAATGATATTATCCATTGCTGTAAATTGATTTCTAAAAAGTCAAAAACACATTTTACAAAATAGCAAAAAATAAGTCATCGAAAACTGACAATGGTCAGCTTTTCAACTGAAATTCCTGGCAAAATCCTTATTTTCCCCTTCGCAATAATCAGGAGATAATGAAAATAAAAAAAGAAAAGATAGAAGAGCTGCTGGAGGAGATTGATGGACTTATTGAGCATGCCGGTGCGGCAGAAAAAGCGCTAAAGCCCACGCTCAAGACTATAAACGACGACTATCACAAGAGTGCCAGGAACCTGGCGCATTACCTGGCAATCAGACAACATGATTTGACTCGGTTGCAAAAACAATTGGGCTACCTGGGAATGTCTCGTTTGGCCAGAGCGGAATCTCACATTATGGCCAGTCTGCAGTTAATTCGCTTTATGCTTAATAAGGTGTTGGAAAAAAAAGATTTGAAATTGAAGCCGGGCCTTTCCATTAAAAATGCAGATAAACTACTGAACGAGCATACTAAAAAGCTTTTGGGGTATCGCTCCAAGGGCCGGAGGGTTCGCATTATGGTGACCCAGCCAACCCAGGCTGCTTACGATTATAATATGGTGTACCAGATGATAGAGAACGGTATGAATTGTGCCCGTATCAATTGTGCACACGATGGACCAGAGGTTTGGCAGTTGATGATTAAAAATATCAAGCAAGCTGCTACCGAGCTGGGCCGAAAAGTGAAGATTACAATGGATTTGGCAGGGCCCAAAATCCGTACCGGAGAGATCAAGCCCGGTGCCAGGGTCAGGAAGTTTTCGCCGGAGCGTGATGAAATGGGCAATGTCACCCAACCCGCCATTTTATTTTTTACCAAAAAACTCACCCAGGAGTCTGATCCTAATTCTTTGCCCATCGCTCCTGAGAGTTGGGAAAGCCTAAAAGTAGGGGATCAACTCAAGTTTACTGATACTCGTGGCAGTAGTCGGCGTTTGAAGGTAATGGCTTTCAACGAGGAGGATATTCTCCTGCATTGTTATGATTCTTCCTATATCGGTACAGGCACATTGCTCTACCCCGAAGAGGAAAGCCTATCGCCTATAGAGGTAGGAGCGATTCCGCCTGTGGAGCGATCTATACAGTTGAGAGTCAATGATTACATCACCGTTCACCGGGCTAATATCCCGGGAGAGCCCGCTGTGTTTGATGAAGATGGAAATTTAATACAGGAAGCTCATATTTCTTGTCAGCTACCCGAAGTATTTGAAGCGGTAAAACCAGGAGAACCCATTCTTTTTGATGATGGTAAAATAGCTAGTGTGATTGAAGAGGTTTTTGATGATTCATTCAGGGTGCGCATCACCAGAGCTAAGCTCACGGGAGCCAGGCTAAAAGCTGAAAAAGGCATCAATTTTCCTGATACTGATTTACATATCAGTGGTTTGACAGCCAAAGACCGGGAAGACCTCAATTTTGTGGTAAAACATGCAGATGCCGTCAACTTTAGCTTCGTTAACACCCCGGAAGATGTCTGGGAACTACTAGACTTACTTCGGCAACTGAATGCCCTGGATCAGCTGAATATTATCCTGAAAATAGAAACAAAAAGAGCCTTCGATAACCTACCAAGGATTTTGCTGGCCGCCATGCAAACTAAATATATAGGTGTAATGATCGCCAGAGGAGACCTTGCCGTAGAAACTGGCTGGGATAATATAGGATGGGTACAAAAGGAAATTCTGGCGATCTGTAATGCAGCTCATATTCCTAGTGTCTGGGCAACTCAGGTACTTGAAAATCTTGCAAAAAAAGGATTGCCCTCTCGGTCCGAAATTACAGATGCGACCTATTCGCTCAGGGCAGAATGTGTCATGCTGAACAAAGGGGTATACATCAATGATGCCATCAGTTTGTTGAGCAGGATTTTGACAGACCTGGAAAAGTTTCAGGTCAAAAATATAGCTATGCTACCTAAGCTAGGTAAACTTTTAAATAAATAGGCCATTTGCCAAATATCATTCCGTTTTACAAATGTAAAATTATAGACAAAAAGCCAATACAGTCTGATAGATATCTTTCCTTATATTATATTTAATAATGAATTAAAACAAACAACATGCATTGGGCTTTGAAGTTCCTTTTTCCTCTATTTCTAGTTTTTGGTATATCACCATATTTGCCCGCGCAAGAGTTTTATTTCGGTAATGATCTATCTTACATAAACGAAATGGAAGACTGCGGAGTGGTTTATACTGAAAATAGTGAAGCCAAAGATCCTTTCCAGATATTTGCCGACCACAATTCCAATTTAGTCCGCCTGCGATTATGGCATACTCCCTCTTGGTACGATAATATCAATAGTGGTAAGCGATACAGCGATCTGGCTGATGTTAAAAAAAGCATTCGACGCGCCAGAGAAAGCGGGATGGAGCTGCTGTTGGATTTTCATCTTTCAGATACGTGGGCTGACCCCGGGGCACAAATTATTCCGGAAGCCTGGGCTTCGGTGGTAGATGATCTCCCCGTGCTAAAAGATTCGCTGTATAACTACATCTACAAGACTTTAGCCAATTTGCAGGCCGAGGATTTACTTCCGGAGATGGTTCAGATTGGTAATGAGACCAACCGGGGCATTCTTCTGTCAAAAGAAGTCAATAATGCTGGTTGGGTACTGGATTGGGATCGCAACAGCCAGCTATTCAACACGGCTATCCAGGCGGTAAGAGACCTGGAAAGCGAAAAAAGCGTAGAAGTTGAAATTGTTTTGCATGCTGCCGGGCCGGGTGATGCTGTTGGGTTGATGGGAGAATTTGTGAAAAATGGGGTGACGGATTTTGACATTATGGGAATCTCCTATTATTGGACCTGGCATCAACCCACTGATAATGAAGAAACTGGACAGATTGTTGCCCGCCTCAAAAATGAGTATCCGGGATATGAAGTTATGATAGTAGAAACGGGCTATCCCTGGACTTTTGAATTCAATGACAATGCCAATAATATCAATAATGAAACCCATCCGGATTTTACGCCTCCCAGTCCGCAGATGCAAAAACGCTGGTTAGTTAACCTGACGCAGCAGGTCATTGACAATGGAGGATTGGGCGTAATTTACTGGGAGCCGGCCTGGGTGTCTTCTTCTTGCGGAACAAGGTGGGGAGAAGGCTCACACTATGAGAACGCTACCTTTTTTGATTTTGAAAATAATTTATTGGGCGAAGGAGGTATTGAGTGGATGGAAGTAGACTATGAGGGGCTTACCACATCGACCTCAACTGTAGAATACGCTAATCCATCTTTTTATGTGCTCAATAACGGCAGCATTCTGGGAATTGACATGCCAAAGCAGCTTTCAAGAGAGATTGCACAACTGCAGTTGCTGAGTATGGATGGAAGAGTAGTAGCAGCCAGGAAAATAGGTTTTTACAATACCAGAATAAACCTACCGGAATTGCCGGTGGGAGTCTACGGCATACGAATAAAATGGCCGTTGAGTGGCGTAACAAAAAGCGATACGATTTATATTCAACAGAGATAGTAAAGTTGCGGGCAATTGACTGAGAAGTTCGTCAAATAGCTCGATAATCAAAAAAATGGGTACAATTGTTAAAATCATTTGTTAAATAATGGTTAATTGGATATTGTTGCGAAAAAGTGGTTTAGTCTTCCTAGATTTAGGCAATTGAAAAGCAGAGGAGGCTAGAAAGAGAATGTTTTGCTAATTATGAAGAGGTTGAGTTAATTTATTTTGGCAGATCATTCTTCAGTTAAAATAATGATGCTTATTTTAGTATTGAAAATCTAACTGACTCAATTTCTAAAGCCAAAAACCAGAGTTAAGGAAAGATTAATTATTAGCGATTTATTAACGAGCAACAATACAACCAAAATTAGTAATTTATGAAACTTATAGTCAATCTCTACTGCAGGGGGTTACTTCTCGTAGCTGCTCTTTTACTGTGCACGGCTTCCTTTGCACAACGGACTATTACCGGTACGGTAACCGATGCGCAGAACGGAGAGCCATTAATTGGCGCTAACGTTCTCGTAGTGGGCACCAGTTCGGGTACAATCACTGATTTCGACGGTACTTACTCACTAGATGTTCCTGAAGGGTACTCCGAATTGGAGTTTTCCTATACCGGATATAAAGCTCAGAAGGTAACCATTGGTACTTCCGGGGTTATCGATATAGCGCTGGCTGCCGGTGAAGTACTGGATGAAGTTGTTGTCATTGGTTATGGTTCTGTAAAAAAGGAAGACGCTACAGGTTCTCTTACTGCTGTTGGTAACAAGGATTTTAACAAAGGGGCATTGGTATCTGCCGAAAACCTGATCACTGGTAAAGTAGCCGGGGTGCAGATCACCCCTAGTGCTACTCCAGGGGGTGGGGGTAACATCAGAATTCGTGGGGGTACGACCACTGGTAACAACGCTCCACTTATCGTTATTGACGGAGTACCAGTAGGTAACGGTGCTAACCTGGCCTTTTATGTGAGCCCCAGTGATGTAGAAACTTTTACCGTTTTGAAAGATGCTTCTGCGACAGCTATTTATGGTTCTCGTGGTGCCAACGGTGTAATCATGGTAACAACCAAGCGAGGTAATAAAAATAGCAAGCCAAGGTTTACCTACAATGGTTTTGCTTCTTTTGCCAGCCCCACCAAAAGCCTTCCTGTTTTGTCTCCAGCAGAATTTAGAAATGTCGTTACCTTCGTAGCTCCTAACCGTATTGAAGATATAGGGCCAGAGAGAACAGATTGGTTCGAGGAAATTTCTCGCGAGACGACTTTCGGACAAAACCACGATTTGGCCGTATCTGGAGGAGGCGAAAACTTCGCTTACCGCATTTCTACCAACTATCAAAAAATAGAAGGTGTTGTTAGGCCTTACGAAGCGGAACGTATCGGCTTTGGTTTGGCACTTGACCTTTCTTTATTGAATGATCAGTTGAACATTGCTGCTAACGTGAAGGCTAACTTCAACGAGCGTATCAACGACCTGGGAGCTATAGGCAATGCCTGGACATTTGATCCAACCCAGCCGGTACTCGATTTGAATAATACAGCCTTTGGTGGTTACTTCGAATATGGTGAAGCTTTAACACCAAGAAACCCAGTGTCTACCATTGAGCAGCAAAACTCAATTTTCCAGGAATTTGGTAGTATTAGTAATCTGGAATTTGAGTATACTCCCGACTTTATCCCCGGTTTGAGTGGTAAGGTAAATTTAGGATATGATATTGATAACAACAACAACAGGTTTTTCTCTCCAACTACTTACACAAACTTGCTGGTTGGAAACCGTAATGGTTCGATTAACCTCAATGACGGTAGATTTGTCAACTTACTTTTTGATGCCTATTTAAACTATAAGTTTGATGTAGGAGCTAGCCAAAACTTTGATATAACAGCCGGTTATTCTTATCAGGACTTTACAACAACCGGAAATAACATTGATGCCTTTAATATCGATACCGATATCTTCGGCTTTAACAGTCTTGCTCCTGCAACAATGTTTGAGTCTACAAGTTTTGAGGTAGATAACCGCCTGATCGGTGTATTTGGTCGTTTACAATATTCTTTGTTAGACAAATACTTACTGACACTTACTGTACGTAGAGATGGTTCTTCTCGTTTTGGGGAAGAAAATCGCTGGGGTACTTTCCCCTCTGCTGCATTGGGCTGGAGAATTCTTCAGGAGCCTTTTGCTGCCGGCCTGGCCAATACCTTCTCTGACCTTAAACTGAGAGTGGGATATGGTGTAACTGGTAACCAAGAAATTGGTGACTTCCAGTTTTTGCCGGTTTATCAGGTGTCTGACCTTAGAGCGAGATATCAGTTTGGCGATCAGTTTGTTTCTACCATTCGTCCCAACGGTTATGATGCAGGGTTGCAATGGGAAGAAACGACCCAGTTTAATGCAGGTTTGGATTTTGGTTTCTCTAATGGGCGTATTAACGGTACTATTGAATACTATTACAAGAAAACGGATAACCTTTTGTTCACAGTTAATGTGCCTGCGGGTACTAACCTGACGGACCGCGTTTTGACTAATATCGGTGAGCTGGAAAACAAAGGGGTTGAATTGACCTTAAATGCCACCATCCTGACGGATAGTGAATTTACATGGGACCTTGGCTTTAATGCTTCCTACAACCAAAATGAGATTGTATCTGTAGACGGTTCTGCCGGTGGAGTTTTGACAGGAGGTATTCAGGGAGGTGTTGGTAATACCGTTCAGGTGCTTAGAGCAGGATTTCCCTTTAGATCTTTTTTATTGTTTGATCATAAATTAGATGCTAATGGTAATCCATTGGTAGATAATATTGATCACAATGAAGATGGTGTCGTTGATTTGGCTGATATGTACGAAGACCTTAACGCGGACGGGATAGTAAATAACCAGGATAGAAGGCCTGTAGAAAAACCACTTCCTGATGTGATCATGGGATTGACTTCAAATATGTATTATAAGAGCTTTGACCTGTCATTTACGTTGAGAGCTAATATTGGTAACTTTGTTTACAATAACAATGCCTCTGCCCTTGGTTTTTATAATCTACTGGATATTCGTCCAAGTCACCTGAATAACTTACACGTATCTGTACTGCAAACCGGATTTAATGATCCACAATTCTTTTCTGATGCTTATTTGGAAGATGCTTCTTTTGTAAGATTGGATAACATTACATTAGGGTATACTTTTTCTAACCTACCAGAGGGATTATCTTTGAGATTATACGGAACAGCAGAAAACTGGTTTGTGTTGACAGAGTACGGAGGTTTGGATCCTGAATTTGTAAATGGAATTGATAATAATGCTTATCCAAGACAAAAAAGATTCGTATTTGGTGCAACCCTTGGATTCTAAACGCTATTTGTTTTACAAATGTTAAAATTAGGAATAATGAAAAAGATATTAAATCTCACATTTATCTTATTTGTCTTGATGTTTTCGGCTTGTACAGATCTGGAATTGGAGCCCAAGACATCATCAACCTCTGAGATTATTTTGTCTGATGAGGATTCATACAGAAGATTCATTGCAAAAGTATATGCAGGCCTGGCTTTGACTGGTCAGGAAGGCCCTGCTGGTCAGCCTGATATCTCGAGTCTGGACGAAGGGTTCTCTGACTACATACGTCAATACTGGCAGCTCCAGGAGCTTCCTACCGACGAAGCGGTAATCGCCTGGGGAGACGACGGTATTCAGGATTTGAACGTGCAGGTATGGACATCCGATAACCAGTTTGTTAATGCGATTTACTATCGTATTTTCTTCCAGGTATCGATGGCCAATGAATTCCTTCGGGAATCCACTTCTGACAGATTGGATGCACGTGGTATCAGAGCGGGTATACGTCCAGAAATTGAACAGTTCAGAGCAGAAGCCAGATTTTTACGTGCTTTGAGTTATTTCCACGGGATTGACCTGTTTGCTAATATTCCTTTCTATACGGAAGAGGCTACAGTTGGTTCTGAACCACCACAGCAGGTATCTCGCGAAGTAGTATTTAATTTTATCGATCAGGAACTATCGCAAATAGAGTCCACTTTACCTGGCCCGGGAGAGGCCCAGTATGGTAGAGTTGATCGGGCTGCTTTATGGATGCTGCAAGCCAGGTTATACCTAAATGCAGAGGTATTTGCCGGTGTGAATCGCTATTCTGATTGTGTGGAAGCGTGTAATAAGATTATCAATTCAGGAGCTTACAGCCTGGATGACAATTATGAGCATCTTTTCCTTGCTGATAATCAAACATCAGAAGAAATTATCTGGGCGATTCCTTACGATGGCCTGGCCACTCAGACTTTTGGTGGTACAACATTCCTCATTCACGCTCCTGTAGGTGGTGATATGGATCCTGCTGATTTTGGAATCAATGGGGGCTGGGGTGGTCTTAGAACGACTTCTGCACTGGTTGATCTTTTCCCGGATGAGACTGGCGCTGTTGACTCAAGAGCTATGTTCTTTACCCAAAATCAAAGTAAAGATATTAATGACCTGATGAATTTCCAGGATGGTTTTGCCGTGACCAAATATAAGAATGTAACCTCCGATGGAATACCGGGCCAGGATCTTACACATACCGATACTGACTTTCCAATTTTCCGCTTGGCAGACGTTTATTTGATGTATGCTGAAGCGGTACTAAGAGGAGGAGCTGGTGGCGACAGAGCTACTGCCCTTGGATTTATCAATGATATAAGAGAAAGAGCTTATGGTTCTGAATTGGGTAACCTTATGGATTCTGAACTAACGCTGGACTTTTTGCTGGATGAAAGAGCAAGAGAGTTATACTGGGAAGCCAAGAGAAGAACCGATTTGATTCGCTTTAACCTGTTCACTGAAAATGGTACATGGCCATGGAAAGGAAATGTTCAGAATGGACAGCCTACGCAGTCTTTCAGAAATATTCTTCCAATTCCGGCTAATGAGTTACTGGCGAATCCAAACTTGACTCAAAATCCAAATTACTAAGAAGAAAAGATTGGAGGCTCCTGATGAGGCTTCCTTATCTGATAGAGGGTTAGATGTTTTTTATACTTAACTTTAAACAGTTCAGTTTTTTCAAAACTAAAGAATGATGAAAAACCTTAGATTAATTTTATCACTTTTTATACTAATTGGGTTGTACTCATGTGAGGACCCATTAGACTTTGATACGCTGGAGGCTACAGATTTTCCTCCCGGTATCTTATCCGTTACTCCACAGGGTAAACAATTGGTTGGAGATTTTAACATTCGGGCCGTTTTTGCCGATGGTTCTGTATCTCCATTGTCTAGCGCTACCGTTACATTATTGAACGGTGGGTCAGAAGTATTTAGCAAGACTGAAAGCCTTTCGGGCACGATGGATTCTATTGTTATTGAAGGAAGTGAGTTTAACGCTTCTGCTTTTGAGGTAGGCCAGAATCTGACTATCGAGATCGCGGTTACAGATAGCAAGAATCAGACTACCAATAGAACGGTTGACTTTGAAGTGTCATTATTGCCATTTGCTGCTAACCACGATGAAATGTACCTTGCCGGTTCTTTCAATGGTTGGGGCTCTACAGCGATGACACTAGTCTCTGATAACACCTGGGTAGTTCAAGAAGTAGACTTGCAAGGTGGTGGCTGGAAAATCAAAAATACAGAAGACTTCAGCGATGAAGACTGGGGTGACCCTAACTGTACCGGTCAGATGTTTAGTAACATCAGTAGTCCCGGCGAAAATGGTGATACCGGTGAAGGTTGTGTACCTGCCGGGTTGGTAAATATTCGCTTCAATGATCAGACATTAATCTATACGGCTGAGCCGGCAGTGACTTTTGAAGGAAATGCCAGTGGCCTGTTCTTATTAGGGACTTTCAATAATTTCCAGGGGGATGAGTTTGAGTTTACTCAGACCGCTGATAATACCTGGGAGTTAAGAGATGTACAAATAGAAAATGGAACAGAATTCAGATTCGCTGAAAGTCCTGACTTTATGGGGACTAACTGGGGAGACTCCGGCGAAGAAGGACGTGCAGAAGCATTTGGTCCTAATATTATGTTTACGGAACAAACCGCCTTTTACAATATCACATTCAATGACCAAACTCTACGGTATAACTTTGAGTTCCTCCGCTTCCCATCGATTGGTATCATTGGTGATGCAACTCCGGGAGGTTGGGACACTGATACTGATTTGACTGATAATGGTGATGGTACATTCAGTCTTTTGGTTGAATTGACCGATGGGGAAGCTAAGTTCCGTGCCAACGATGACTGGGCTACCAACTGGGGAGGAACGGATTTCCCCTCTGGTGTAGCCACTTTGGATGGTCCAAACATTCCGGTCACAGCTGGTTTGTACAACGTAACCTTCAACCCCGAGACGGCAGCGTATGATTTTGCTCCTGGGTTAGAGTCGTTAGGCATTATTGGTAATGCAACTCCGGGAGGTTGGGATGCCGATACGGATATGCGTGATAATGGTGATGGTACTTACCAAATTGTTTTGGGTTTGACGGATGGTGAAGTTAAGTTCAGAACCAATGATGATTGGGCTACTAACTGGGGTGACAACGACGGCGATAACGTCGGTGACCTCGAGGGTAATAATATTATCGTTAGTGCGGGCATTTACCTGATAACTTTCAATCCTAGCACAGCAGCGTACAGCATTGAACCTACCACAGTAGGTATAATTGGTGATGCTACTCCATCTGGTTGGGATTCTGATACCGATATGACTGCTTCTGATCAAAATACTAGTCCGGGAGAGTTGACGTTGACCCTTGAATTGGTTGACGGAGAAGCTAAGTTCCGTGCTAATAATGATTGGCCCTGGAACTGGGGAGCTTCTGACTTCCCAATGGGTACCGGTACAATAGATGGGCCGAATATTCCTGTACCTGCAGGCACATATACGGTAACCTTTAACGTTAATACAGGGGCTTATTCTTTTGAATAAAATAAAAGCAGGAACGGTTCAGGGCTTTGACGATTAGATTCAGGGCCTGCGTACTGTTCGTTAAAGAGGACTATTCATATCAACTGGATAGTCCTTTTTCAATTTTGATCTAATCCAAAACCATCAATCATTATGAAGAAATATTTGGGGTTAATTTTTATTCTACTTATCCATTGCTCTTCTTGCCAAAAAGAGGAGAAGGCTACTGATGGGAAGTTAAATAATGTTGAAGGCCCATTATTTGAATGGCTTTCTCCTGAACAAACGGGAGTAACTTTTGAAAATCGAATTGAAGATTCTCCCTCCATCAATGTTCTGACATATGAATATTTTTACAACGGTGGTGGTGTGGCTGTAGGCGATATCAACGGTGATGATCTGCCGGATCTCTATTTTACCGGAAATCAGTCATTCAACAAACTATATCTTAATAAAGGAAATTTTGAGTTTGAAGATATTACAGAGCAAGCCGGTGTGAAGGGTAGCCCGGGCTGGTCAACCGGAGTAGCTATGGCCGATGTCAATGCAGACGGGCTTTTGGATATCTACGTTTGTAAATCCGGTCGCTTAAAGCCCGAGTATCGTCTCAATGAGTTATACATTAACAATGGAGACATGACCTTTACAGAAAAGGCCAGGGAATATGGCCTGGCCGATGCTGCTTACTCTACTCAGGCTCTTTTCTTTGACTACGACAGAGATAACGACCTGGATATGTATCTGCTCAACCATTCTATTGACCTTTTTACCGGTCAAAGTGCCAGGAAATTAAAAGCCTCTGTGGATCAAAATGCCGGTGATAAGCTATACAGAAATGATGGCGGTCGGTTTATTGATGTTAGTGCTCAGGCCGGGTTGAACCAGAATCCACTAGGCTACGGGTTAGGAGTGGCCGCCGGCGACCTTAATCAGGATGGCTGGCCGGACCTTTATGTGACCAATGACTATGTGGAAACAGATTACATGTATCTCAATAATGGGGATGGTACTTTTCGGGAAATGATCAAAGAAGCGACTTTCCACACGTCTAACTTTAGCATGGGCGTAGATATTGCAGATATCAACAATGATGCATGGCCGGATATTTATGTCGCCGATATGGTCGCCGAAGATAACTACCGCCAAAAGACCAATATGCGTTCTATGAATCCTGAGAAGTTTTACAAGGCTGTTAATAATGGGTTTCACTATCAGTATATGTTTAACTCCCTTCAATTGAACAATCAAAATATGACTTTTA
The DNA here is from genome assembly GCA_964628385.1 of uncultured Saprospiraceae bacterium. Taxonomy (GTDB): domain Bacteria; phylum Bacteroidota; class Bacteroidia; order Chitinophagales; family Saprospiraceae; genus JANQPA01. The sequence goes on along the minus strand of CAZVOD010000021.1, from coordinate 29,710 downwards.
GCGATATGGCTCAGATGGCTGGTGTTTCTAATACAGACTGGAGCTGGGCTACTCTTTTGGAGGATTTCAATAACGACGGATACAAAGACCTTATGGTGACCAACGGCTTTCGTAAAGAGTTTTCTAATAAAGACTTTGTAAAATACCGCGAGAAGATCACCGAGATGGTTGCCTACGAAGGGCCACAAATGAAAATGATGGCTATGAAAGAGCTGATCGAAAAACTACCGGAAACAAAAATTGCCAATTATATTTTTGAAAATAACGGCGATTTGACGTTTACCGATCGCTCAGCAGATTGGGGCTTTGATTCTTTGAGTTACAGCAATGGTGCGGCGGTTGCTGACCTGGATAATGACGGGAATCTCGATATTGTTATCAATAATATTGATGCTCCGGCCTATATTTTCAGAAATAAAAATAGTAATGGAAAAAACCTGAAGATCCGGTTAAATGGCCCTGATGGGAACCCATCTGGCATTGGTGCCCGCATTATTGCCACTGTAGGCGCGCAAAAAATATACAAGGAGCACTACTTGACTCGCGGATACCAGTCTAGCCTGGAAGATAGAATTTTTATGGGGGTGGGAAATGTTGAAACTATTGATGAACTGACCATCATCTGGCCCGATGGTAAAATGGAGACTAGGGCTAGTGTGCCAGCCGGAGAAGCACTCACAATCAACTATGCAGATGCTGATCAGCGGGCATCATTCAATAATGAAAGCAGCCAAACGGTCTTTAGAGATATCACTGATGAAGCAGGCCTGGATTACAGGCATGTAGAAAATAATTTCTACGATTTTGGTAAGGAAATTTTGTTACCACATAAAATGTCTCAATTTGGACCGGCTATGGCTGTAGGAGATGTTAACGGAGATGGCCTTGAAGATGTCTTTTTGGGAGCTGCTATAGGGGCTGCCGGGAAGTTATATCTTCAAAATGGAAGCGGAGCTTTCACTGAAGCACAGAAACAGTTCTGGGAGAAAGATAGCCAGATGGAAGATGTAGGAGCTGTTTTCTTTGATGCGGATCAGGATGGTGATCTTGACTTGTATGTCGCTAGCGGTGGAAATGAATATTTGGAGGGCAGTGAATTTCTAGAAGACCGATTGTACTTGAATAGAGGAAATGGAAAATTTAGAAAGACAACTCGCCGTTTGCCGGGTTTGAGAAGCAGCGGAGCTGCTGTTAAGCCTTTTGATTTTGATGTGGATGGCGATTTGGATCTTTTTGTTGGTGGCAGGGTTTTACCACAAAAATATCCTTCTCCAGCTAATAGTTACATTTTAGAGAACGACAAAGGGTACTTTACAGACGTCACCGAAAAGGTGGCTTCTGAGTTTCTTCCTTTGGGCATGGTGACAGATGCTGTTTGGGCGGATGTCAATGCTAATAAAAAGATCGACCTAGCGATAGTAGGAGAGTGGATGCCGGTACGTGTTTTTGAATACGACGGGGGAAAGTTTAAGGAAATTACTGATGCACTAGGCCTGGCTGATCAAACCGGCTGGTGGTATAGTATAAGTGCCAGTGATCTCGATGGCGACGGAGACCTTGAACTGATTGCCGGCAACCTGGGCAAAAACTACAAGTATAAAGCTTCTGATTCTGAACCATTCCAGGTCTATTACAATGATTTTGACGAAAATGGTACCGGTGATATTGTTCTTGGTTATTTCAACGAAGGGACACTTTTCCCTCTGCGTGGTCGTCAATGTTCATCTGATCAGATGCCCTTTATTAAGGAAAAATTTGAAACGTACCATGAATTTGGTCAGGCTTCCCTTCGTGAGATTTATGGTGAAAAAGCGCTGAAAGAAGCCATCAATTATAAAGCCAGAACTTTTGCCAGTACCATCTTTGATAATAAAGATAATATTGACTTTGAGCCTCTGGAACTCCCTAACCGGGCACAGCTATCCTCTATTAATGGAATAATTCCTGCTGATTTTGATGGAGATGGGATTAAGGATTTATTGGTGGCCGGTAACTTGTATCCAGTAGAAGTGGAAACCACTCGCAATGATGCTTCGGTAGGGGTATTCCTGAAAGGAATAGGCAACCTGGAATATCAACCCATGAGTCCAGTAAAATCCGGCTTTTTTGCCCCCGGCGATATCAAAAAAATTTCGCTGATCAACTTGGCCGATGAGCAAGTTGGTATCCTAATGGCCAGAAATGATGGTCCTGTGCAGTTGCTTAGGGTAGAGTAGAAGAGATCAAATTTTTTATAAAAAATTTATAAAAGTGGAAAGTGCATTATTTTTTATCATGCACTTTCCACCTTTCGTAAGCTTACTCAATGATGAGGGAGCCAGAGAAATTAATGCCTTCTCCCTGAAGGAGAAATCTATAGGTACCGGCGGGTAAGTCTGATTGGAGCCTGATGGTCCAGTTATTGTGTCCGGCTATTGCCTGTAATTGCTGTGATGGCTGTGCTAATCGTCCCATTTGGTCCACTATACTGACGTTTAAGGGGACAGCTTTGGGAAGGTAAAGTTCAAGTGCAAATGCATCACTTGTAGGATTAGGATATAAATTGTAGTTGTATTCCTGCAACTCCAGGTTATTGACGGGGGTAGTAGTGTTGCCTAGCGGCTGAGGTGCTTCACCTTCTTTTACGTAGTAATATTGATTAATGTCGAGGTTGTCAAAAGTCTGACGCCTGCCACTGGGCCACGATACCTTTAGACTACTCACTGAGGAAGCTTTGCCCAGTCCAAAATGCTGAATCAGTGAATTCTGGGAAGCATAGCCACTACCTGAGGCTACTTCTTCTATTCGTATTATGGAGTCACTGTCCGTTACTTCAATTCTGGCACCTACCGCATCCCTATTGGATCTTACACCTTCAAGTTGGAAGCCTATCCAGTTGGCCTGCGGCGCTTGATTATGGAAAAGTTCTACATGGTCTCTACGTCCGGCATTAGCTATTACCAAATCCACACGTCCATCCATATCAATATCTGAACAGGCGCTACCATAGCCTCCCAGCATGCTAGAAACTGATCCGGCAGCCTCGACTATTCCGAAAGTATTGTCGCCGTTGTTGCGATAGAGAACATTAGGGTAGGGAGAAAAGTAAGAATCATTGGTCACATAGATATCCAACCAACCATCATTGTTGTAGTCCAAAAAGTTGGTACCCCAACCCATCCCATAATCATCAGAACGGGATGCCTGAGAAATATCCGTAAAGGTTCCATCACCATTATTAAGGAACAAGGTATTTTCGTATAAATTCGTGACATAGATATCCAGCCAACCATCATTATTGATATCACCAACATCAGTACCCATACCGTTCCCGTCGTAATTAATGCCTGCTTCTTCGCTGACATCTATAAAGTTGCCTCCACCGATATTTTTATACAAAATATACGGCTGCCCATCGTGGGTAAGGTACAAATCCAAATCATTGTCATTGTCATAATCAAAAAATATGGAGCCCATGGCATTGAGCCGATCAGTAGCACCAGACTGCTCTACTATATTCGTGAATGTATGGTCTCCATTATTTTTGTAGAGTATATTTTCTGTCTGAAAATTGCTGATATAAATATCGAGAAAGCCATCTTGGTTTACATCCGCCACATTGACAGAAAAAGGCCGGTTTTCATTATCTATCCCGGCTGATCGGCTAATGTTGGTAAAGGTTTTGTCGCCGTTATTTAAATATAAAATATCGCCTTCTAAGAAATTGGAAACGTACAAGTCCTGGAATCCATCATTATTGATGTCAACCCAAATTCCGGAGCGGGAGCTGGCTCTGGAGTTGACGCCAACCATCGGAGCGATATTCATGAAGGTGTTATTACCCAGGTTTTCAAATAATTTATTGGCGCCACTTCTGGTGGCCACATAAAAATCCTGATCACCGTCTCTATCAAAGTCTGAGAAAGAGATGCCGATGTTATGACCTTCATCTGCCACTCCTGCAACCTCAGAAATATTCATGAAGGCAGGCTGTGATAGTCCCATTACAGAGATGGAGCAAATCAGTAATGTAAAGTAATTTTTTTTCATACTATTAAGTGTGTTACTACTATTGAGAAATATCATACCTTATTTTTTCTATACTTAATTTTCTTCTAATCCCCTCAAAACAGGTTTATTGTAAAGCTGCAAAGGGTTAAAACCGCACTTATGAAAATAAAAATACCGCTAATAATCTTAAATTAGTCAGTCGGAAATTATAAAAAATTGCCCGCTTTAGACAAATTTGCGATTCATTCATAGAAAATATCTAATATGAGCTTCAAAACCAAAAAATGTGAACACTTGCTCAGTATTGCTGCTTTAGAAGTCAAAAAATCTGCTGAGTTGGTATGTGAAGAATTTGTAAAAATAGGTAGTTCTTGGGTACACCTGAGCACTTGTTAGGGTTGTGGTATTATGTTGTGCTGCGATTCATCGCCAAACAAACACGCTACTGCACATTTTAACACCTATAGACACCCTGTTGTGGCTTCCGCTGAACCCGGAGAAAAATGGTTGTGGTGTTATGTTCATAAAAAAATAAGTAAGTATTAACAGCCTATCAAGAGCAGCAAATATGAAAGATATACGAGACCTTATCGATTTATTAGACCTGGAAAGAATAGAAGAAAACTACTACCGGGGGCAAAGTACCAGCATAGGAAGTGATCAGGTATTTGGTGGTCAGGTGTTGGCACAGGCCCTGAATGCAGCCGTTCGGACCACTCCGGAAGGTAGAATGGTGCACTCTCTGCACGCTTACTTTATTCTTCCAGGAATGATAAAAATGCCCATTATCTTTCAGGTGGATAGAATTCGCGATGGGGGGAGCTTTACCACACGCCGGGTTAAGGCAATACAAAACGGTGAGGCTATCTTTTTGATGGCCGCTTCTTTTCAGCTCAAGCAGCAAGGCTACGATCATCAAATCGAAATGCCTATAGTAGCTATGCCGGAAGACCTTATGAGTTGGGATGACATAGCACAAAAATTTGGTGATTTCCTGCCGGGGTCCATAAAGAAGTTTTTGAATATCGAACGGCCTATTCATTTCAAACCAGTAGAACTGCCCAACCCTGCTAACCCTGAAAAGGGCAAGCCATTTCGGCATGTCTGGATGAAACCTAAAGGAACTATCGAGGATAACTCGGCCCTGCACCAGATAGCACTGGCGTATACCTCTGATTATAATTTGCTTACTACTGCTTTGTTGCCACACGGCGATGTAGCTAATTTTGGAAATATTCAACTGGCTAGCCTGGATCATGCTATGTGGTTTCACAGAGACTTTCGTTGGGATGATTGGCTACTTTATGCTGTTGATAGTCCAAGTGCTTCCAACGCCAGAGGTTTTACAAGAGGAAATATATTTTCCCGGGATGGCAAGCTTATTGCTTCTGTTGTCCAGGAGGGATTAATTCGGCCTAAGAAAAAGTAAATACTGCCTTTACAGGCTTTAAAGACTTTTCCTTCGATCATAAACTTTGAAAAATGGATATCCAGGCAGCGGTATTGACGATTCTGACTACTGACTACACCGAATTAGAATTAAGTACTAACCTAAAGGTAGTCCGGGAAATATTTGATGATTCTAACGCATCACATCTTCCGGTGCTGGAAAGCGGGAAGTTAAAAGGATTAGTTAGCAAGTCTGACTTTACTTTTTTCCTTCATGGTCAAAAGCATAGTACGCCTCATTTTTTTGTTGATGATGAAACGCTGGAGGCTTCTACTGTTCAACAGATCATGACGACTAACGTGCCTAAGCTGGCACCCGATGCCAGCATTCAGGAAGCTTTGACTATCTTTGAAAAGAAGCGATTATTGTGTATTGCCATTATGCAAAAAAATAAATTGATGGGCTTACTCACCCCAGTAGAAATAATGAAAGTGCTGGAATAAGATGCTGATCTTATCAGTGCTGTATAACCACAAATTGGCCTTGGCAAGCTTTAGCCAGATCAGTGGCAGCAATAGCAATCAGCCATCCTCGTCTCTCCGCAATAACAGCTACCAAAATAGCTTTTCTACGTACAGCTTATTGTCAGTAGCAATTTTATCAACGCTAAAATCCTAACCGGAATAGCTGTATTCCAGTAGCTTGGAGGGAAGCTCCAACTGTTCCAGTAAAGGAATTGTGTTAGTCTTTTTAATATGAAAAAAATAGCAGAGGCTACCAAAACCAACTGATCTTAGTAGCCTCTAAAAGATGTCTCTCGTGGGGAATATTCATTGAACGGTTCGATACTTGATCTAATTTTTTCGCAACGAATAACTCGATAATGTAAATACTAATCCAATTAGTATAATTATGTTGAAGAGAACATCTATCCCGTTTAGAAAAATAACACTCATGATATCCCGCTTTTTTGTTCTATCAAACTCTTTTACTCGAATCGGATTTGTGGGTATTTGAGAGAAGTATCTTCTGCGTTCTATTAGGAATGAACATATTATTATAAATCTATAAAACTCTGCTCAGATTATCAAGGGTCATTTGATAGAATCCAAATAAATGTTGGATAGGTTGTTGTTTTATGAATATTAAATTCTCTTTTGGCCAAAAAAAATTAGCAACTATTTTATTTTCAGCTTATTCTCCTCTTCAATAAACATAGCAGGAACTCCTCCTAAGTTAACAACTTTTCCTTCTATACAGATCGCTTGTCCATCTAAAACTTCAACTGGATCATAAGAAAAGTTAATCAGATGTTCCTTTCTAATGAAGACAGTAAAAATTTGATTGGGAAATTTCTTATCTAAATTGATCAAAGCATTGCCCGCCCTGCTCGTTCTTGTACTGATGGCATAACCACAAACATTTATCACTTCATTTTGGTCCATATACCGGGCGGCCTGAATAGTGTTAAAATGATTAGGAGGTAGCTGGGTCGGATTCTCGGGAAGCACGGCCGCTCTTTGATTTTTGGGAAACCAGGTTTCAACAGCCGCGGTAGCCTCCAGTCTATTTTCTAGTTGATCTTCCAGCTGATGAAAAAAATCAATACCACTTAGCGCCTCAATTTCATCAATTGACCTGGCAAAGCTATACAGCGGTTCATCGTGTGACTCATGGCTCATCAAAAAGCCAATAGCTTTTTCTTCCTTCAGATCTACGGCTACTTTCCAAAATGCCCGGGGAATGCTAACATTATTTACACTACGCTCTGATTTAGGCAAATCGGATTCAAGTAATGGCCCGGTTACCACTAATAATTCTGAACCCGGATGTTCATAGATATAGCCTCTTATGGCGTTTTCCAGCTCGGCCCACTTTTCTCTGTTGAATTCCGGTAATTGTGGTGACATGTTAGAATAAAAGTACGATTCCGAAAGCGCTTTCTCAGACCACCTGAAATCTGCCGATGGGGCAAGGTGGCCTCTATCGTAGCCATATCCGTCATATTCATAACTACTATCTGCTTTTAAGGTTTTTAGGAAAAAATCTTCCTCTACGGAAGAGCCACTTGCTATCAGAGGGTCTGGCCTGAAATCATTGGTTCTGGATACGGCGCCTTTCATAATATCCGGAGTGATGATGTGCGCTACCCATTTTGCCTGCTCATGTTCTTCGTCGTATACCAGCATCATAGCCTGGTGTTCTATTAGCTGTTCTGTGGGCATAAGCGCCGGAATAACAGTATTTTTTAGCTGATACCGTATCCTGGCAAGTTTAACCTCCTCAATCTTATTTTCTATTACAGCCTGAGAATCCCGCAAGCGTGCCAAGTCATCCTGGAGATAGGATAGTTGCCTATCAAAATTTTGACCGTAAGCCTGGAAACCCAGTAGCATTGCAAAAATGAAAAAGCATTTGAAGTACATTTTTTTTCCTGTAAATGTACTTCAAAACTCACTTAAATTGAAGTGTAACGTCATGATCTACTCCAAAACTTTACCATCCATATGAATGACATCTCTGAGTATCCCCCAAATGCTGAATTCCATATCCGGTTCCACCTCAATTAAAGTCTGTTCTTCATTGCAAAATTGCAGACACAATTTGTCCTCCATAATCAAAAGGCGACAGGCTACAAATTCTCCCTCAAAATAAACTACAGCAATGGATTTATGCCTGGGCGGCCGGGTTCTGTCAATAATGAGTAAATCACCTGGCATAAGCCCTTCCTGAACCATACTTTCATCCGTCAATTGGATAAAAAAAGTGTTGTTGGGATTCTTGATCAACGCCTTGGTCAAATCGAGCCTTACAAAATTAAAATCTTCTCCGGCAATAGGAAAAGAATGCCCTTGCTCCTGGATCTGCATATAGGGATCCATATTGCGCAACGCAACGACCGGGACTGTTTGAAATGTTTCGAATGCTACCATAGTTCAACAATTTGTTTCAAATATAAAACAAAAAGTTTGACTTTGCACAGTGCCCCCCTTTTTTTTGAAACTTTTTATAGAAAAAGTCAAGAATGTCTTTGAACACACGCTTTGAGAGGGTTCTTGTTTATGGCCGTTTTATATGTCTTACCTATGACAACATTAGACTTGGGATAGGCTTAAGATTACAACACAATTAATCTGTTAAAATATGAAATGTCCTTTTTGCCATCAAAAGTCTAGCCAATTGGTATACCGATTCGAAAATCCACAAGATGAATTGGTGATTAATTACCTCAAATCAAAATTGGAAATGTGGACGCCGGAAAAAGGGGGGTACCCGTTGTTTGGACGAAGTACAGATCGAACAAATGGTTGAACAGGCACAAATATTGACCAGTCAGCAGGGAATCGTACAGGTAAATGGATATCCTATAATACCTGTTCCCGTCAGGATGATGACGCATCCAAATTTTATGGATAAAGGCGTGACCACTTGCTTTATTGATAGTGGATTTACGAAGCATCCTGATTTGACAAGGCCCGTTAATAGGATTATATAGACGGAGGTATGACGCTTTATCCCGGATTTACTACCAATGGATAAAAATGCCCAAAATGTACTTCTGATTTCCTATTTTCCATAAAAAAACAAAAGATCAATGAAAGTCAATAACAACATTCAGGAACAAATCAGGTTAGAGGAGAATTACTCCGGCAAACGCAATTGGCTCAAATGGGGGCCCTATCTCAGTGAACGTCAATGGGGTACGGTAAGAGAAGACTACAGTCCCGACGGAACAGCCTGGGAGTATCTACTTCATGATCATGCGCGCTCAAGAACTTATCGGTGGGGGGAAGATGGTATTGCCGGAATTTGTGATGAAATGTGCAACCTTTGTTTTTCGGTTGCTTTATGGAATGGGAAAGACCCAATTCTGAAAGAGCGATTGTTTGGCCTCACAGGGCCTGAGGGCAACCACGGGGAAGATGTGAAAGAATTGTATTACTATTTGGATAATACCCCGACACATTCCTACATGAAATACCTCTACAAATATCCACAGGCCGCCTATCCTTACGGAGATTTGGTAGGGACAAACGGCAGTCGATCAAAAGATGACTTTGAATACGAATTGCTCGATACGGGTGTTTTTAATGAGAATAGGTATTTTGATGTATTTGTAGAATATGCAAAGGAAGGGGAGGAAGACTTACTGATAAAGATAGAAGTCTTTAACAGAGGTCCAGAGGCTGCTCCAATAGCTATCCTTCCTACGCTGTGGTTCAGAAACCGCTGGAGCTTCGGGTTAACTGATGAAAAACCAACTATTGCACTGGAACAAACTCATCAGGACCACGGTGTAGTCGTAGCACAGCACCCTGACCTGGGAGCTTACCGTTTGTACTTTGAACAACCGACCAGGGTTTTATTTACGGAAAATGAAACCAATACTGAGCGTTTGTTTAATCAGCCCAATTCACATCCTTTTGTGAAAGATGCCTTCCACAGGGCTGTTGTCAATCAGGATTTTGATTTTTTAGAGGGTAAAAATGAAGGTACTAAATGTGCACCTTTATACCAGGTAAAAATTGATGCCGGACAAAGTACCACTGTACATCTAAGACTGACCACGGATGTTAAAGCTGAAAACGCTCTCAGAGCAGATTTTCAGGAGTCTTTTGCCCGGCAGAAGGCCTTGGCGGATGAATTTTACAGTCAATTTTGGACAGAACAGCATAACGAAGATTTAAGAAATATTCAGCGTCAGGCTTTTGCCGGAATGCTTTGGACTAAGCAGTATTATAATATTGACATGGAGAGCTGGCTAGATGGCGACAAAGGAAAGTTTCCTCCTCCCGAGTCCAGAAAGAATGGACGCAACAGAGAATGGCGGACCCTGAATAATGAAGATATTATTTCTATGCCAGACAAATGGGAGTATCCCTGGTATGCAGCCTGGGATTTGGCATTTCACTGTGTTCCATTGGCCCAGCTGGATGCAGAATTTGCTAAAAACCAATTAATACTGATCTGCCGCGAGTGGTATATGCATCCCAATGGTCAGATACCGGCCTACGAATGGGCCTTCAGTGATGTCAATCCGCCTGTTCAGGCCTGGGCAGCGATGAAAGTCTACGAGATTGATAAAGAAAAGACCGGGAAAGGAGATATAGATTTTCTAAAGCGTATTTTCCAAAAGTTACTGCTCAATTTTACCTGGTGGGTTAATCGCAAAGACCACAACAACAACAATGTATTTGAAGGCGGCTTTTTAGGGCTTGATAATATTGGTTTGTTTGACCGCAGTAGCGAGATACCCGGGGGTGGTTTTTTGGAGCAAACCGATGGTACGGCCTGGATGGGAATGTACTGCCTCAATATGTTGAAAATATCTATGGAGATTGCCTGTGTAGATTCGACATACGAAGATATGACCACTAAATTTCTGGAACATTTTGTGTATATTTCAGAAGCATTAAATCATATCTCAGAAGATTGGACTGGTTCTTGGGATGAAGAGGAAGGCTTTTTCTTTGATATTCTGGGCTTACCCAATAATGAATACATCCCTTTAAAGGTTCGCTCGCTGGTGGGCTTGACTACGTTGTTCGCTACTTTGGTATTGGAAAAAGAAAAGCTGGAAGAACTCAAAGATTTCAGCACGCGCCTAAAATGGTTCAAGAACTACCGTATAAGAAATAATAAGAGTTTAGTGCTTGATGAGGTGGAAGAAGGAAAAGACCTATTGCTTTCTCTAATTCCTAAAGAGCGATTAAAAAAGCTCCTGTCGGCGTTAATGGATGAAAATGAATTTTTTAGTCCCGGAGGTATACGCTCCGTCTCTAAAATTCATGAAACCCCCTATCAAGTAGAAGTAGCCGGAAAGAAGCTTGACCTGAAGTACGACCCGGCAGAATCTTCAACCGACTTATTTGGTGGCAATTCCAACTGGCGCGGTCCGGTATGGTTCCCTATGAATTATCTGATCATAGAATCACTACGAGAGTTTGATAAATATTTTCACGGCGGCGTAACTATTCCTTGTCCGTACAACGAAGAGCGGCAGATCAACTTTGAGGAAGCGGCCAGTGATATCGCCGACCGATTGATTAGTATTTTCACAAAAGATGAGAACGGCCGCCGTCCTGTACACGGGCAGGCCAGTATTTATCAGCATGATCCGCACTTCAGGGATTTGATCCTGTTCTACGAATATTTTCACGGCGATAATGCCAGAGGAGTGGGAGCATCACATCAAGCGGGCTGGACAGGCTTGGTTGCCACTCTGATTGATGAACGAACAAACAAAAAATAGTATGCTGAAATTTGATCAACCCAAAATCGAGGATTTACAATTTAAAGCGTGGCTTGTCACTAATGGTATTGGCGGCTATGCTTCGTCCACTATTTTTGGCATGAATACCAGACGATATCATGGCCTTTTGGTGGCTTCCTTCAACTCACCTACTGATCGGCAGGTTCTAGTCTCAAAAATTGAGGAGAGTATTGCTGAAAAAAGGGATTGTGTTATTGAGTTTTCAAGTAATCAATACAGCGAAGTGTATCATCCTAAAGGCTGGCAGTATCTAAAGCAATTTGAGCGCTTGCCGGCCCCCAAGGATGGTTTTTGAGATCGGTAATAAAAAAGTTGTCAAGACGATCAGCATGGTCGAGGGCTCCAATACTACCATTGTCGAATATGAAAATATTGGAAACAAGTCTATTACTTTGAGCATCAGGACCGGCAATTTAAGATCCATTCTCACTTTGAATCAAGGCCGCTATTTATGACGTATTCCTATGGAGAATTTGAAGAAAATCGCTATTGGATAAAAAATACGACCTACCAAAAGGAAACCTACAGAGGACTTGACGACAGAGAGGCAACCTATTCTCTGGGGTTGATCAAATGGGTAAAGCCGGGCATCCAGCAGCGGCATTACCAGGCAACGACAATTCGGGTGATCCGCTGAGCCGCTTTTATAAGGACCTGCAGTTTATTGGAAAAAGGTCGGGCTATTGCCGTACTCAAAACAGTAGAAACACATCTGAGCACGCCCCTGGGCTTGAGGTCTTTAAATCCTGAGCATCCTGAATTTAAGGCAAAATACGAAGGCAACTCATGGAGTCGGGATACTGCCTATCATCAGGGGACGGTATGGGCCTTTCTGCACGGAGAATACTTAATGGCTCATCTCAAAGTTAATGGCATTGATGATAGCTCCCGAGAGTTTATTAACAAGCAGCTGGAGCAAATGATGCAGCATTTCTATGAGGAAGACTGTATTTACGGTATTTCAGAAATATTTGATGGATTAAATCCAGGAGCTGGTAGAGGTACTATTCAGCAAGCATGGTCGATAGGAACACTTATTCCTGTACTTCAAAAAGTAATATTATGACCCGGAAAATTCCGAGTATAATTGCTGTTTGTGTTGGTGCCTTCTTACAGGGCCTTGCATTGGTAATGTATCCTGCAGCAATATTTTTCAGAATCCTGATTTTACGGAATAATTAGTGGCCAGTACGGGTATGAGTTTTAACGTAATAGGTTTTTGGAATGAATACTTTACATTGGCCGAATTCTTTCGTACGCTCTGGCAGTGGGTTTAGTTGCAATTTACCTTTATCAGACTAGAGTAGAAGGGATGGAAGAAAAAATGGTGTAAGATCAAAAATATTAGCAGGGCCTCAAATGAGACTCCTTTAGTAAATTTTATCTTTCTGATTGTGATTTTCAAAAAAAAATAAATTTACCCTAAATGAAAAAAAGTTTAATAATTACTGGTGCTGCCGGAAACCTTGGAAAGACAGTTACACAACGCATGTTGGACAATGGCTATTTTGTAGAAGCCACACTTGGACCTAACGATTCACTGGATTTTATAGAGCATAATGCCTTGACTGCCGAGAAAGTCGATTTGGTAAATGAACAAAAAGCTACTGAATACGTCAGGAAAGTTGTTGAGAATTGTGATGAACTCACAGCGGCAATTTTGTTGGTGGGAGGCTTTGCCCCCGGAGGTTTTAAGCAGACGGATGAAGCGGCACTCGATAAAATGTATGCCCTAAATTTCAAAACGACTTACTTTGTAGTACGCCCCCTTTTGGAAGTTTTTGAGCAACAGCCACAGGGCGGAAAAATAATATTGATTGGCACACGCCCGGCATTCAAAGCCAATGAGGGCAAAAATCTGGTCGCCTATAGTCTGAGTAAAAGTATGGTGATGCATATGGCTGAACTGATCAATGATTACGGAAATCAAAAAGGGATAAGCTGTACGGTCATTGTGCCCAGTACTCTTGATACTCCGGCTACTCGTTCTTCAATGCCAGATGCAGACTTCAGTAAGTGGGTGCCTACAGATAAAGTGGCAGATACTATTGATTTTATCCTGTCTGATGCGGGTTCCATGTTGAGAGAGACGGTCATAAAAATTTATAATAAATCATAAAGCATCGTGTAAAGGAGCGAGTACCTGAATCGTAGTAGCTACCAACACGTTGACTCCAAATCTTAAGTCCAAAATTCAATACCAAACAATATGTCCAAAACAATACAAGCTTTGACTTATCAGGATTTGATGGATCCTGTAGAGGTAGCTATTTTCAGTGAATTAGAAGATCGCAAGCCTGCTTATGCGCTGGTAGAAAATACAGACCTAGTAGTTACTAAATTTGATGATAACTTTTCTGTACTCTACGGCCGCTGTTTGCACCGCGGTGCCATGATGGCGGACGGGCATGTGGACGAAAATGATAATTTGATCTGTGGCCTGCATGGTTGGGATTACAGAGTGGACAATGGGGTCAGTGAATACAATAATGAAGAAGTACTAAACAAGTTTAGGGCAGCGCTCAAGGACGATATAATCTATGTGGACCGGGCCGATGTCATTGCGTTTGAAGAAATTCATCCGCAGCCATTCAAAAGAGACGAGTATTTGGGTACTTATGCCGATACGCATCCCGAGGCGACAGAGCCGTACACCAATTACATCCAGGAACTGGCAAAGAATGGATTGAAAGAATATGGCCATCATGGTCCTTCTGCGGCAATGGGGGTAGATCGTAATACATTACCCAAATGGGAAGATATCCAGTTTTTACCTGCCCAATTGGCCAAGCGTCCTTTATTGGATGACGAGGAAGTGTCTACCAGAGTTGTCATAGGGCCGAGGGCTAAGAAACCACTCGTTTTAGAAATTCCCCTTTTCGTAACGGATATGTCCTACGGGGCCATTTCCAGAGAAGCTAAAATAGCGCTGGCTCAGGGCGCAGAAATGGCCGGAACAGGTATTTGCTCGGGAGAGGGCGGGATGCTCAGTGATGAACAAGCTAATAATAGTCGCTATTTTTATGAATTAGCCTCCGGCAAATTTGGTTTTAGCTGGGAAAAAGTGATGAAAACACAAGCTTTTCATTTTAAGGGAGGTCAGGGAGCCAAAACAGGTACAGGAGGCCACTTACCGGGCCATAAGGTCACCTCGGAGATTGCCGAGGTTAGAGGGTTGGAAGTGGGACAGGCGGCTATATCACCGGCTGCTTTTCCCGACATGAAAACAGTTGAAGACTTTAGAAATTTTGCTGATCAGGTACGTGAAAAGACGGGTGGCATACCTGTAGGCTTTAAGATTGCGGCCAGCCACATTGAAGCAGATATTGACTTTGCCCTGGCAGCAAGTGCTGATTATATCATCCTCGATGGTAGAGGTGGCGGAACGGGAGCAGCGCCTACCGTACTGCGAAATAATATCAATGTGCCGACTATTCCGGCCCTGGCCAGAGCCAGAAGGCATTTAGATCGGGTAGGGGCCAGAGATATTACACTGGTTATTACCGGTGGTTTGCGAGTGGCAGAAGATTTTGCCAAGGCCCTCATGCTGGGAGCCGACGCCGTTGCTGTAGCCAATTCAGCTATACAGGCTATTGGATGTCTGGGAATGCGTGCCTGCAATACCAATAATTGTCCGGTAGGAATTGCTTCTATGAAAGATCATCTCAGAGCCCGCCTCGAGATTGATAAGTCTGCTCAACAACTGAATAATTTCTTCACTGCTACTAATGAATTGATAAAAGTAATTGCTCGCTCTTGCGGCCATGCCGATATAAAGGGGTTCAATCAAAATGATTTGAGTACCTTTGATATGGATATGCACAGACTTACCGGAATTAGCTACGCCGGGTTATGGGGAGCAGAATAAGTGTAGTAATTAAAAGACTTGTTTTGCGGCGGAGGCAAATCCCGTAAAACAAGTATCCGGTTGACCATCAAATATCGAGCTATGAGCGTAGATAACTGGATATTTCCATTGACCATTTTACCTGGGATAGGCCTGGTCATTATGTCGACAACGCATTGGTCGGTGGCATTGACCAATGAGATTAACAGCTTTCTGGAGAAAAGGGAATGCGATAGAGCAATCCTCAAGCGAAAGATCGCTCAGTTGAGTTTGATCAATAATGCTTTAGTTGCCTTGTATGTAGCGGCAGGTATGTGCGCCCTTGGTGGCTTTGTAGGTTCGCTGTGGATTTACGATGAGTTGCTGTCTTCCCAAATTATAGTCACTTCAATTGTGGCCCTGGGTATAGGATCACTACTGGCAGCTAACACCATGTTGATTATTTATGCTTTCTGGGCTGTAAGTATCAAAAAAACACAATTTTCTCAACGGTTGTAAGCAGTGGTCATGAAAGAACATTTTGAAATAGCACCAGAATGGTCAATAGATACTATTGACGGCTCAAAGGCTCCGGCTCTGGAATCGCTAAAAGGTAAAATTCATCTCATTCTCTTTTTTAATAATGGTTGTCTGGCCTGCAAAACAAGGGCTATTCCTTTTACCTTACAAATTGCTAAAGCTTTTCCTGAAATCGTTATCACCGGCATACATACTCGATTCGAAGGGCCGGAATACAGTGACAGGCAAATCGAGGAGACAAAGCTGGTTCATAAGATCAGCTACCTGGTGTATAAAGATAAAGGGATGACTACCTTCGAAGCTTTCAAAGGAGAAGGGACGCCGCACTGGGTGCTGATTGATGAGGAAGGTAAAATATTGAGGTCTATATTTGGTTCGCGGCAAAATGAACTACAACGGCTTTATTATTTACTGATTGAGCTGCTGGATTCCTAAACCTGGTATAGTACTCTTATCCCATATACTCGCTCTAAGAGTTCCAGCCGGGACACTTTGTTAAAAAATTCCGACATAGGAAAACTAAATTTTACCTCATGAGCTTATCTAATTGTGTAACATATGCTACACGGAAAATTTTCAAAAAGGTAAAATCTAATCTACGATATGGGATTCATGGATCGCTTTTTAGGGGCAAAGGAAGAAAAAATTCATGACAGCTGGATAAATATTGACTCAATTGATAAACTGGAGGAGATAAAAACGGCTTCATTCAAGCGGCCCGTAGTTATTTTTAAACACAGTACCAGCTGTGGCATCAGCATGATGGCCAAATACCAATTAGAAGATAAATGGAATTTCGACGAAGGGGAGCTGGATTTTTATTACCTGGATCTTATTCGTCATAGAGATATCTCAAATGCAGTGGTGAAAGCGTTTGGTGTACTGCATCAGTCTCCGCAGATTATTGTTATTAAAGATGGAGAAGCTGCTTACAATACTTCACATCACATGATTAACCTACAAGTGATTAACAATGCTATACAATCCAGTTAAGTCCAACATGTATTGAACATAAGAAAATATAGTGGGTTTATGTGGTATTAAAATTACAGGAACAGCATCGCAAGGGCGGTTCTGAATCAATACCCGATAATTCTCACAATTGCTTCTTTTAAATGGATATAAAAATACTAGCTGCCAAATCAGACAATAACGTTATTGGAAAAGATAATACGCTGGTTTGGGACTTACCGGCCGACTATGCATTTTTCACCCAAAAAATTTCTACCGGTTTGTTACTTACCGGTAGAAAGTCTTTTGAATCACCCATGGGAGAAGACGTCTTTAAAGAAAACCCCAGGGTGATCGTTGTATCTCGCCGCAAAGGCTATAAGGCTCCACCGGCCGTAGTCAAAAATTCGATTGAAGAAGCGATAAAATATGCCAAAACAACAGGGCATGACTTGTTATGGATACTTGGTGGCACTTCTGTATACGAAGCCAGCATGGATCTGGCAAGTGAGATCGTTATGACAGAAATACATGAAGAATTCGAAGGAGACTCGTTCTTTCCTGAAATTGACCCTAAAATATGGGAGGAGGTAGAAAGAGAAGATCACAGTAAAGATGATCAAAACCCTCATGATTATTCTTTCGTGATCTACAAAAGACGGGGTTAATTCCTTTGGCAGGCTTTAGCGGCTTTTATTTCTGGAGTAACAATACCATCGTCGGAGGGTTTCGGTAGGTGTGCCTAGGTACCAAGCTAAAAGGATGAGGGTATTTAATGTAAGCTGAAAAAACAGGCCATTTTTTTCAAATCTACGAGCAGATGTTATAACAGCATGATCCAGTTTAATAAAGCTACCTGCCTTTCTGATTCTGGTCTGTATTTCTAGGTCTTCCAGTATACTGATCTCTTTATATTGCCCGATTGCTTCAAAAGTAGTACGTCTGATGAATAGAGTTTGGTCGCCAAAGGTGGCTACCGTACAATTGAGCTTGGAAAGCCTCGAAAGTACCTTGTAGATAAAATGGGGGGCATCAAATTTCAGATAGAAGCTACCGGCTACCACTTTGGGGTCTTTAAAGGTAGTTTGGATAAATTTTGCAGTACCTTCCGGTAGCATAGTGTCAGCATGGAGGAATAACAAAAATTCGTTTTTAGCTTCTTGCGCCCCTTTGTTCATTTGTGCAGCCCGGCCTGTTGTATCAGTAATCAGGCATCTGACTCCCTCAAATTTCCTGCAAATTTCTATTGTCCTATCCCGGCTATTACCATCTACCACAATGATATCGTCGGATAACTGAAGGCATTTTAAGTTTCTTAAGGTATCGGCAATGATCTTTTCTTCATTCAGCGTGGGAATGATGACGGATATTTTTTTCTCCTTATCAACAACCATTTTAGCACTTGAAATAGCTTTTAACATCTTTGATTTGTTTTTTCCTGGACCTATCATCTGAGCTTATCACTTCTTAAACGATTAAATAATAGCATTGGCCGGAAGATGATTATTAGCTGTAAGGTCAGCTCCAGGGGCTTTACGTCAAATGGATAAATTATTATCCAAGCTCTAAGTGCTTTTACGCAATCTACGACAGTACGCGGTCGTATGGTGTCTGAGGACGGATAGCCACTGGAGTTGGCCAATGTCTTATTGCTTGACGTTAGTGACTCTACTCTGGTTAAAGGGGCCGTATTAGATTCCTTAGGGCAATAGTACAGTGGATAATGAAGTGTTATCTTACTTTGTAAACATGTCTTATAATTTTAGCATTGCGGAAGGATTCACAGCACAACTTTCCGGGCCGTATTTTTCTAAAGGAGTTTGGGGTATTTATGAGGTAGACTCACGGTGGAACTTAACCTTTTCTTACAATTTTGGTAATGACGAAGTAAAACCGGTAAGAAAAAAAACAGCTACCGAAGCGAAACAAAACAGAGTTCAAAGTGGAAATTAATAGACTTATTTCGAAGGGGTAGAATAGTGGAAAAGGTATACTATATTGTCACTATTGGTTAAAATCACGTGGCTCATAGCTTAAAAACTATGAGCCACCTTCATGTATATCAGAAAAATTACTCTTTTTCTTCTGTTACTTTAGGCTGAATCACTTCATAAACGCCTTGTTCTACTCGCTTTTCGAAATCTTGACGAGGTACCGGCATTTTACGGTTAAGGCTTATGAATTGAACAGTCACTGTTGAGCTGGTTTCTTTGATAATTTTGACTTTGATACTTCTCGTTGCCATAATTCTTTAAATTTATTAATACCATGGGTTTTTCCAATGGCACATTAGGAATAAATGAATTGCTGAAAATAAAAATTGAAAGTTAACCCATCAGAGGCTTGCTATACAAAGAAAGTAAGTTCTACAGACGAATTATTATAACATATTTTCCACAAAAAAATTGGATTAGTATTGTAATTGGAGATTCATTTAATAACAAAGTAAATGTTACAATGTTGTAAATTAACAATCACTTGCTATACAATATCCTCAAAATTGGAATAATTAATCGTGATAGTTGGTCAGGGTAGAATAAATTTCTGTGGAAGAATTTTTCATTTTGGACTCTTCTCTACCACCTTATTATTTTATCACTGCTGTGAGAAGAGTCCGGTATCAGATTAGTGGTTTGGTGTAGCTATTAAAAATAACTATGCAGTAGCTGCTGGTGGTACGTTTTCAACAAAACGCTTACCATCCCATTGGCCCAGCCATTCACAATCTTTACCCTGCTTGAGGTAAAGCAAGTAAGCATCGCTGGCAGATTCTAATGATTTACGGTGAATCGTAATATTGTTGGGGGTACCTTTTACGGTAAAGTAGTATTTTCCTTTACTGTAAGAAAAATTCTTGGATGATCGCATAGTTAAATACTTTAATTATTAAAAGAAGATTATTTTATAAGTTTTACCTGCTTGGCTTCCAAGCCTTTTGAACTGTATTTTAGTTCAAAAGAGACCTGATCGCCTCGCTTCACAAAATCTTTCAGGTTGGTGGCGTGCACAAACACGTCTTTTGTTGTAGATTCTGACTGTATAAAACCGTAACCTTTTTGCCTATTGAAAAACTTGATTTTTCCAGTTTTTTGTGCTTCTTCTGTTTTACTTACGCTAAATAAATTTTTTAACCATTTCATAACTTGAAGATTATAATTGCCTTCAATTAAATTTTAAATAAATTAAGGTTTATCATTTTCTTCTAAAAGACAGTTAGCTATTTCCTTAAACATATTTATCCCCACCGTAGTAATATCGTCTGGAAAGTCGTAATCTGGATTATGCAGAGCTGGTTGCGTTTCGCCAGCGCCAATCCCAAACATAGCACCTTTGCATTGATTAGATATGGCTCCGAAGTCCTCTCCCCACTTCAGGGGGATGTTTCGCTGAATAATGGGTAGATTCAGCTTTCGTGCCGCCTTCTCGATCAGGTCGACAGCATAAGAATCATTTTTATTAGCGATAAATTCATTAGTCCAGTCGAAGCTGATTTCCAGATCATGTAATGAAGCCACATGTTCAATAGATTGCACCAGTTGTCTAGTAATTTCATCCATTTTTTTCTGTGACCAGGTGCGTATGGTAAGATGTACTTCCCCATAACCCGCAGAAAGACCGTAGGCGGGTTCTCCCAGTATCATATGTACGGGAGTAATTAATGAAAAATTCTCCTGCTTGGGCCTGGGATTGTGAAACCTTTGAGCCAACTGGATAATTTCGGCCATAGCAACAGCTGGGTTGATACCAAACTCTGGCTCAGCAGCGTGGGCTGTTTTACCTTCCAGCTTAATAATTAGGCTCTTGACAGAAGCCGTAAAAGCACCTTCCTTTATTATAATGTTACCCAGCGGATACCCCGGTAAATTGTGTAGGGCAAAACAATAATCAGGCTCATAGGCCTGAATAATGTTTTCGTTTAGCACCTTTTGGGCACCTTCACCAGTCTCTTCGGCAGGTTGAAATAAAAACAGAAATTGACCCCTCAATTCAGATTCCTGAGTCGAACGCTCTACCAATCCGAGCAGAATAGCCATGTGACCATCGTGACCGCACTTATGACTAACTCCCTTTCGAGTAGATTTATGCTCAAAATTATTGATTTCCTGTATTGGCAGGGCGTCTAATTCTGCTCTAAACAATAACTTTAACCCGGAATCAGGCTTCCCAAATACAGCCATTACCCCATGCCCACCAAGGTTTTTGTATATGGCATCCGGTGCATAGGATTCAAGTATCTCGATAATGTACTGGGCTGTTTGTGCTTCTGCACCGGATACTTCAGGATTGCTGTGCAATTTTTTCCTGATCCTAGTCAATGTTAATATGTTTAGTTGATTTACTGTCTCTTCCATTGAAGAAATTAACTTTCGTTTTGTCTGATAATTCTTTCTCTGTATGCTGCGTCTTGTACTTCGTTACGTCTCCTTACCGATGGTTTAGTGTATTGTTTTCTCTTCCGTACTTCTTTGATCAGCTTCGTATTTCTTACTTTTCTCTTGTAACGTCTCAATGCCTTATCTATGTTTTCTCCTTTCTTTACCTCAATAATTAACATATATCCTCTTGTTTTATTAGAAAATGAGCTAAAATAGCCGCTTTCAAGAGGCATCCATGATTCTTAAATTACAGGATTCAGATTTCAACCTGTTGTCAATAAGATGATAAAGTGTAGCACAGAATGAATAACCCTGATACGACTTTATCGTAAACATATTTATGGGCTTACAGAAGTGTGAATTACTACGGAGAAGCAATCAAGCCTTTTAAATAAAAAGGACTTTACTAAAACAAGACTATTCAGAAAGAATTACGCACCAAATCACAGAATTCCACAAATGGTTTCTTTCTTATCCTGTAACCATTCTACGACTTTGAAATCGCATAGGAATATATTGAATACTTAAATTGTAATTAATGCTAAACTCTCCTTTCACTTCCACGGGCCTTTAACGTTTTATGATTCATACCTAAAGACCCTCTTTACCGTCACGTCATGGATGCTCAAGCTTTAACAGCTTTAGCTTTTTATTACACTTAATAAACTGATTAATTTTTAAAAAAGTTCAATTTTGCTGAACTTTTTCATTTTTACAAATGTATTTAAATGTCAGTCTATCAAGAAATCAACTTTTCTCTTCTGAAGCCTTTCGGCTTATATCTTTCAAAACGTTCTCTTTTCCTACAAATAATTCTGAAGCCGAAGTGCCTACACCAATGATCGTTCGCATGGCTTCGTCCGGTCTTACATTTAGATATTGTATTTGACTTTGGTCTACAATAAAAATAAACCCATTGGTAGGATTAGGGCCGGTAGGAACGAATACAGAGAAATTTCCGTCTTCAAGATCATCCGAAATGAAGCCAATCATGCGGGTTGGCGTCCCATAGACATCTACTGATACTACCTGACTAAAGGGCACATGATCCTGTCCAAAAAATTGGTTAATAGTTTCTCTAATGAGATTATAAAAAGGTAATTGAGCCAACAACCAGGTTTCCAGCATTTTGAAAGCTTGCTTGCCAATACTGGTCTGAACAATGAGGCCAATAAAAAAGAAAGCTACAACGATCAGTGCCAGGGCAATCAGGTTGATCAGCCATTCTGCTCGGATAAAAGGAATTTCGATAAGATTTCGAATCGGTTCAAGTACTCTGGCCGTAAATTGAAAAAGGAAATTGACTAACAAAAATATGATTGTAATAGGTAATACCACAACAATACCACCCACAACAGTGGTCGTAAAGAAGTTGATCAATTGGCGGCCAAGAGACTTGCGCTCCTTTGGCTTTTTACTCCCTTTTTTCTTTTGTTTAGCCATCGGCGAACGAGTATTTTATTTGTTGGTTAAATTACTTACTTAGACTTTCAAAAGTACTCAAATATAAACAACTTAAACTACAGATAATTCAATAATAATGGAGTTAGACATAAAGGAATTTTTATTTGATTTTGGTATTTTCATCGGGATATTTCTGGCCACATTCCTTGTCGCCTACATTTTTAATCGCTTATTCAAGCGCTTCATCAAGAAGTCTAGCTTGATTATGCAGAATGACCCCACCAACTACCAATTTTTGAGGCATATTCTTAGCGCCATCATATATGTGCTGGGGTTCAGTTGGGCCATTTACTCTGTTCCAGAGCTAAAATCCGTTGCCAATTCGCTGCTGGCTGGTGCCGGTATTTTGGCCGTGGCAGTTGGTTTTGCTTCCCAGCACGCTTTAAGTAATGTGATCAGTGGGCTTTTTATTGTCATTTTTAAGCCCTTTCGGGTGAACGACCGCTTGAGGTTGAGAAATGATCTTCTTGGTATTGTGGAAGATATTACCCTCAGACATACAGTAATCAGAGATTTTGAAAATCGGAGAATCCTCATTCCCAATGCAGTTATCAGCGACGAGGTGATCATCAACTCTGACTTTGCCGATGAAAATATCTGTTTGTTTTTTGAATTGAGAATTTCCTACGAAAGTGATATTGACAGGGTAAAAGCGATTATAAGAGAAGAAGCCATGAAGCATCCGCTACATCTTGATGTCAGAAAACCGGAACAGATTTTTGCCGGCGAAGAAGTCATAAAAGTAAGAGTGATAGGCCTAGAAGAATATTTCGTAAAAGTAAGAGCATGGGTATGGACGAAAGATAATGGCCATGCCTGGGATTTAAAATGTGACCTTTCCGAGCAAGTGCTTAAACGTTTTAAAGAAGAAGGTATAGAATTTCCGTATCCTCACCGTACGATCATTGAAAAGCAAAAAAAAGTCGCGCCAAATGTGGCGCGACATCAAAATTGAATTAGTATGAAAAAACTCTATCTTTAAACTGGAATTAGCCGGTCGATGGTTTAACCTTTTCTTTTAATTAAAATTTACGACTAAAAAAATATTTTGTTCAAAACGCTGCTTTTTTTTAACGTACCGAAAAAGATACGGGATAAATATAAGTCACTTTTTCATCAATTGACAGTCCCTGCAAGTTAGAATAAGGCTAAATAATTGTTAAATCCCCCTCCCGAGCTTATTTTTTTATTTACGCAGCCAAATTTTATAAAGCTTTATAGGGTTTAGTCAAATAGTATTTTAGGTAATGGAGAATTTTATTCTGTTCTACATACATGATGCTCCGAAAATCCAAATTCCATTTGATTAAAAAAAATTGAGCTGCTGAAGGAAAAAAGTCTGGTCACACTTTGCATAGGTATCTATAAATACCCAATTGCTCGATTACACTCTGGAGGCGTTGGTATATCAGAAAATAAATTAGTACTATACAGTTCATTTAGAATTTAGTATCGATGAATACTCAGATAAGACCCATAGCGGTAACTGAAAAAAATATTGAAAAGCCGGATAAGGTCTTGAATACCGTCAAGATAATAATCCCTCACCTAATCTTTTGGATGGTTAGAACGGGATTGATGTATCAGAGCCTTATTATTAGAGATGACGCTGAGGACTTTCTGATCTATACCAAGTGGCTGCTTCCCATTGATATCATTGCTGTTTATTTCACAGCTTACTTTTTGGTTCCTAAGCTTTTATTAAAGAAAAAGTATGTAGACTTTATTATAAGTATAATTATCTCCGCAACTATTTTTGTCGTAGTAGGGCGATTGACAAGATATTATATTATCTATCCCGAAACTTGGGAAAAAGGACTGGAAAAGCCCATTTTTTATTTTCCGTATATTTTTAGTTCCACGATTAGTTTGTATTCCTATGTCTTTTTATTTTCTGGAATAAAGGTTTTTCAGGTTTGGAGAGAAGATGAACGGCGGCGGCAGTCTTTGGAACGCCAAAACTTGAACGGCGAGCTAGCACTACTGCGTTCTCAGATCAATCCTCACTTTCTTTTCAATACACTCAATAACATTGACTCATTGGTCTATATTGACCAAGATAAGGCCTCTGATGCCATTTTGCAGTTGTCAGAAATTATGCGGTATATGATCTACGAGGCCAATACAGATATTGTGCCACTGGAGCGAGAGATTGAATACCTGACCAGCATGGTAGACTTGATACGCTTGAGGCTGAAAGATAATGATTACATAGAATTTAAAGTTGACGGTGATGCCAGGGGTAAGGAGATTCCTCCTATGCTATTGGTGCCTTTTATTGAAAATGCTTACAAACACGGTAAAAAATCGGGTATTTCTCCCGGAATAATTTTTAATCTTAAAATTTCTAAAAATTATTACACTTTTGAGGCTTTCAATTATTACGACAACCAGAATACCTTTAAAAAAGATGCCGTGGGTGGCATTGGGTTAAGTAATGTACAAAGAAGACTCAAATTACTTTATGGAAAAGACCACACCTTTGAGATAGAACGCAAGAAAGGAGAGTTTAAGGTTTTTCTCAAGATTCCATCAAAAGTCAACCTGGAGCAGGTTCAGGAAGAGCAAGCCTTGCTGAATTAACACTGCTTAGCGCTTATGAAGCTAAGAAGTAGCCCCTACGCTTACTTACAAGGAAGCATTTTTGTGGTAAAAAGAATTCAACTTTACAACAATTCTACCCCTTCAAAACAAGTCTAAGAATATTTTCTTAGTTTATCAGGAAAATCAGCGCTCATGTCTCAACTACAGATACTTAACGGGGACGCCACCCTGGAGGTGATCAACAAAACCAGCATTCCCGGTAGAAGAATGGTCTGGCGAGAGGTGATTGCCGAAGGCCGCGTTCCTGCCAGCGTCGGGGCAGAAGAGTTTTTTGCGGTTCGAGCCTCTTTTTTTGAATCTTTCTTTGAGATTGAAGAAGACATATATCTGGAGACCACTGCCGAAGAGTTTGAAAAAGTCAGGTCCTTCCAGGCCTATGATGAAATAACGCTATGGTTTGAATACGATCTCTTTTGTCAGCTCAATCTAATGGCCTTGCTTTCTTGGTTTGCTTCGCAAGAACTGGGTCTTACCCAGCTCTATTTAGTATGTGTTGGAGAAGAGGAAGGGTATAATAAAAAAGTAGGCTTAGGCGAAATTGATATCAATCACTACCCCAGGCTTTACGAGGATAAAATGTTACTCTGTGCAGATGATTTGAAATTTGCTGCTGATTTCTGGCAATTTTTTTGTTCGGATAATCCCCTGCCACTCCTTGAACTTGCGGCTGCACGCAAAAAAAAATTTCCGTATTTACAAGCGGCTGTAAAAGCACATTTGAAGAGATTCCCGTCCGTAGAAAATGGCTTGAATGCCATCGAAGGTAGAATGTTGGAAATTGTACACTCTGGCGTATCCAAAGAAAAAAAGGTAGTAGGAGAAATGTTAAAGGAGGATCAAATTTATGGATTTGGAGACTTACAGTACTTTGCCTATTTGAAAAACCTCTATCCCTTATTCAATGAGGGGGAACAACTGGAACTTAATGAATTGGGGGAAAAAGTAAAAAGCTATCAAGCTGACTTTATGTCTTATGCCACTCATGATTATTATTGGGGTGGAACTTATTTCAGAGATTTTAGGTGGAATCAGGAAAAGGATAGTTTGATCAGGCCGTCTACGCCTGAAGAATAAATCCTGCAGTTGTTTGAGTAGAATGTATATTTTTAAACAACTTCCTTGTGTTAAGAGAAAAAATTAAGCAAAATGAGCATAAAAATAAAATGCATGGCAGTAGACGATGAGCCATTGGCACTGGAAAAAATGACGCACTTCATTGAGCGTATCCCATACCTGGAATTGAAAGGAGCCTATGATAATGGCTTTGACGCTATGAATTTCTTGCGTCAGGAAGAAGTCGATTTGATGTTTTTAGATATTCAAATGGATGAGCTTACCGGTATACAATTACTAGAAGTGCTTTCGCAGCGGCCTAAGATTATTCTTACTACTGCCTATGACCAATATGCTATCCGTGGATACGAACTTGATGTATCTGACTACTTATTAAAACCTATAAGTTTTCAAAGATTCCTAATGGCCGTAGAGAAAGTATATAATGCCCTGACGAGTCAGCAGGGCAATAATACTGGTAGCCAGCCGAAAGAAGAAAAGAATCCTTATATTCTTGTTCGCTCAGAGTATCGATTACAAAAAGTCTTTCTGGGAGATATCCTTTACATCGAGGGCATGAAAGACTATTCCCGTATTTTTACTACTGAAAATAGAATAATGACCCTCCAAAATTTGAAAAAGATAGAGGAAGCACTGCCAACTCCTCCTTTTTTTAGGGTTCATAAAAGTTATATTATCTCTTCTCAACGTATCAATAGCATTGGTAAAAATGATATCTTCATCGGGGAGCAACAGATTCCAATAGGAGGCCTGTATAAAAAAGATTTTTTAGAATTTATCAAAAAGCAAAGGCTAATAGGATGAGTAGTCCGATCCAAACGGTAATACTTTCGAGACTTATTCAATACTGGACTAATAAATCTGATAAACTGAAATATGAAAAAACTACTTCTCATCGGATGTAGCTTGTGGAGCACTGTTTTCGTAATTGCTCAAGGGCAAGTAGCTATCAATACAATCATAGAAGAAAAATTAGAACCTAAATTTAGCCATTATGCTTCTATAGCTCAGGAAATATGGACCTTGGCAGAAGTAGGTTATCAGGAAGAAAAATCTTCGGCACTCCTTCAGAGCGAATTGAAGGCGGCCGGCTTTGAAGTGCAAACTGGCGTTGCCGGTATACCCACGGCTTTTGTGGCCAGCTACGGTTCAGGCCAACCAGTAATTGGTATTCTTGCTGAGTATGATGCCCTGCCTGGGGTTTCGCAGGCAGCCGTTCCTGAGAAAAGAGAAAGGCCAGAGGTACAGGCAGGTCATGCTTGTGGGCATCACCTTTTTGGTACAGCTTCCTCAGCAGCAGCTATTACTGTAAAAGAATGGCTACAATCCAATAATATTCAAGGGACTATAAGACTTTACGGAACGCCTGCCGAAGAGGGAGGTGCCGGAAAAGTGTATATGGTTCGCGATGGTTTATTTGATGACGTCGATGCGGTTCTACATTGGCATCCCAGCAGCAGCAATTCCGCCAATGCAGGCTCTTCTTTGGCTAATAAATCAGGAAAATTCCGGTTTTATGGGAAAGCCTCACATGCCGCCGCCGCGCCAGAGCAGGGGAGGTCAGCCCTAGATGCTGTGGAAGCTATGAATTTTATGGTAAATATGATGCGGGAACATATCCCTATGGAGTCCCGTATGCACTACGTAATAACCAGAGGGGGTGAAGCGCCTAACGTCGTGCCTGCATTTGCCGAAGTATATTATTATGTGAGAAACCCTGACAGGGCCGTGGTGGCCGATTTATTCCAGCGGGTAGTCAATGCCGCACAGGGGGCTGCTTTAGGAACGGGTACCAGAATGGAGTATGAAGTTATTCATGGTATTTATAACCTGCTACCAAATGAAACACTGGGGCGAATAATGCACAAAAACCTTAATCAGATAGGTGGTTTCGAATACAACGAAGAAGAGAAAGCGTTTGCCGAAAAAATATTCCCAACGCTGGGCAATCCACAGCCGCTTAGCACTGCTCAGTCGGTAAAGCCATTTGAAGTCTATTTGAAAGGCCGCGGAGGGTCTACCGATGTCGGAGATATCAGCTGGGTAGCGCCAACAGTGGGACTCAGAACGGCTACATGGGTACCTGGCACGCCTGCACATAGCTGGCAGGCCGTAGCTGCCGGGGGTACTTCTATCGGCCACAAAGGTATGATGGTAGCTGCTAAAACCCTTTCACTTACAGCAGCCGAATTATTTCAGCGCCCCGAAGTTCTCAAACAGGCAAAAGCCGAATTATTAAAACGAAGAGGGGCAGACTTTCAATACGAAGCTTTATTGGGAGATCGGGAACCACCTCTTGACTATAGAAAATAGCAATTCTTTATTTATGAATCATTGGAGATTAGACGGCCATAAGGCTGTAATTACAGGAGGCACTGTAGGCATAGGACGGTCGGCTGCCGAAGAATTTCTGGCACTGGGAGCCGAAGTACTCGTAGTCGCCAGACGGCAGGAAGGCATAGACGATTTTTTGGAAGTTTGTGCCTCAAATGGCTGGAAAGGATACGGACTGTCTGCTGACTTGAAAAAAGAAGAAGACAGATTGAAAATTGTGGATTGGGTAAAACAGCATTGGAATGCGCTGGATATTTTGGTTAATAATGTGGGAACAAACATAAAAAAGCCCATTCTGGAGCTGAGTTTTGAAGAAATGTCCCATGTGATGAATGTCAATGCTGCCCTTGCTTTCCAGTTGTCTCAGCATTGTTATGAATGGCTAAAAGCAAGTGATAATGCCAGTATCATCAATGTGGGGTCCATAGCCAGTCAAAAAACAGTAACCAATACTACCGCTATTTACTCGATGTCAAAAGCGGCTATGGCTGAGCTGACCAATTACCTGGCCGTCACCTGGGGAAGAGAAGGGATACGTTGCAATATCGTTCATCCATGGTATATCAGAACTCCGAGGGTCGCCAAAGTTATAAATGATCCGGAGAAATATGCCAAAGTATTAGAGCGTACCCCTTTGGGACATATTGGTGAACCAGAAGATGTGGGCCGAACTATTGCTTTCCTGGCAATGCCCGCCTCAAAATTTATCAACGGGGTCAACCTGAATATTGATGGTGGTTTTTCACAATTAGGAATTTAAAAAAAGTCAATTTTAATCTATCTTAATACACTGTAACTTAAGTAAGTTTGATTTTTTTCTTGCTTTAATAACTGAAGTTGTTTAAAAATGTCGTTTCATGTTTGCAGACAAAACATTGTGCACCAAA